>NZ_CP014168.1:2017500-2617500 GCF_001717955.1 Sphingomonas panacis | reverse complement strand
CATGACTAACAATCCCCCGGAGAATGAGAATAGCATGCAAGAGCGCGTTAAAAAAGATCACTCCAGCACCTCCAGACCTTCTCCCGGCACCATTTTTACGATTTTTCGCGCAATATCCATGTCGTGGCCAGCACGGATCATCGCCGTGATCTGCTTTTCGCGCAACGCCCGGTCGGCGATGTCGGCCGCGAACGGTCCGATCCGCCGGCGCCGGGCGAAGGCGAGCGCCGCCGCGAGCGCCCCCGCCGCCACGCTCGGCGCGATCGCAGCGGCATCCTCGGGGCCGATCCCGGCCGCCCGCAGCGCACCCGCGACGCGCCGCCGCCCAAGGCCGCGGCGCAGCATCGCCCCCGCCTTCGCTTCGCCGAACGCACGATCGTCGATATAGCCGAGCTCGGCGAGACGCTCGGCCAGCGCGGCCGGGTCAGGCGGCTCGCCCTCCCATCCGCGCTCGCGAATCTTGCGGTTGAGATACGCCGAGAGCCGTCCGCGTGTCGTCGCGAAGCGCTCGACATAGCGTAGCGCAAGCCGTTCCAGCGCCGCGGCATCGAGCGGCGGCGCGCTGCGACGACGCTCCTCGGGGGTGGCACGAGACATTGCGCCATCATTGTGCCACAGTCGAACCCGATTTTGAACGCTTGGCGTAAGCAGGGGTGCTCGCTTAAATCGCGGCGGAGATGGATTAAATCCGCAACCAAGGGCGCAGACGATAATGACGACGAAAATTGCGGGATCAGGCGACGCGCTGGAAACCCCGGTGGCGGCCGCCACCCCGACCGAAGATGCGCTGACGCGGCGCTTCGCCGATTTCGCCACGCTGGGCGATGCGCTCGACTACGCGGCGAGCGGTGCGCGCGGGCTCAACTTCCACGATGCGCGCGGCAACCTGGTACTCCCCTATACATTCGCCGAGCTGCGCGCCGATGCACTGGCGACGGCACGACGTCTGATCGCGGCGGGCGTCGCACCGCGGGACCGTATCGCATTGGTCGCTGAAACCGGCCCCGAGTTCGCGGCACTGTTCTTCGGCGTGGTCTATGCCGGCGCGTGGCCGGTGCCGCTGCCGCTGCCGACCTCGTTCGGCGGACGCGAATCGTATATCGAACAGCTCCGCGTCCAGCTCGCGAGCTGTGACCCCAAGATGCTGATCTATCCGCCCGAACTGGCGCAAATGGCCGGCGAGGCCGCGCGGCTCGTGAATGTGGACGGCATCGACTGGAGCGAGTTCGCGATGCGCGACGCGCCCGAGGCGGCCCTCCCGCCGGCCGCGCCGGATGACATCGCCTATCTGCAATATTCGAGCGGCTCGACTCGCTTCCCGCACGGCGTCGTCATCACCCATCGCGCGCTGCTCAACAATCTCGCCGCACACGCCCACGGCATGCAGCTTGAGATGCAGGATCGCTGCATCTCGTGGCTGCCCTGGTATCACGACATGGGTCTGGTCGGCTGCTTCCTCTCGCCGATCGCCAACCAGGTCTCGTGCGATTACCTCAAGACCGAGGATTTCGCGCGCCGTCCGCTCGCGTGGCTCGACATGATCTCGCGCAATCCCGGCTCCACGATCAGCTATTCGCCGACCTTCGGCTATGACATTTGCGCGCGCCGCATCTCCAGCCAGACCCGCGCGGGCGACCGGTTCGACCTGTCGCGCTGGCGGCTCGCCGGCAACGGCGCCGACATGATCCGCCCCGATGTGATGCAGAGCTTCGTCGACGCCTTCGCCGATGCCGGCTTCAAGGCGAGCGCGTTCCTGCCGAGCTACGGCCTCGCCGAAGCGACGCTCGCGGTGTCGATCATGCCGCCGGGCGAAGGCATCCGTGTCGAACTGGTCGAGGAGACTCAGCTCTCCGGCGTCGCCGCCGGGCAGGACCGGCCGCAACGCTATCGCGCGATCGTCAATTGCGGCAAGCCGGTGCGCGACATGGCGGTCGAGATTCGCGAAGAAGACGGCACCCCCCTGCCCGAGCGTGCGATCGGCAAGGTATGGTGTTCCGGCCCATCGGTGATGGTCGGCTATTTCCGCGATGCAGAGGCGACCGACGCCTGTCTGGTCGATGGCTGGCTCGACACCGGCGACATGGGCTATCTGTCGGACGGCTACATCTACATCGTCGGCCGCGCCAAGGACATGATCATCGTCAACGGCCGCAACCACTGGCCGCAGGATATCGAATGGGCAGTCGAACAACTGCCCGGCTTCAAGGCCGGTGACATCGCCGCCTTCGCGATCACCACCCCCGGCGGCGAGGAAACCCCCGCCGTGCTCGTCCAGTGCCGCAGCTCGGACGACGCCGAGCGCGTGCGGTTGCGCGACGAAATCCGCGAGCGCGTCCGCTCCGTCACCGGCATGAACTGCGTGATCGAACTGATCCCGCCGCGCACGCTGCCGCGCACCTCCTCGGGCAAGCTCAGCCGCGCCAAGGCGCGCAACCTGTACCTCAACGGCGAGATCAAGCCCTACGATCTCGCCGCGTAAGCGATTTTACGCGGGCAGGCGCGTCAGCGCTTGCCCGCCGCGTGGCGGCGCGCTAAGGACCGCGTCCGCACAGGGGTGTAGCTCAGTTGGTTAGAGCGTCGGTCTCCAAAACCGAAGGCCCTCGGTTCGAGTCCGAGCTCCCCTGCCACTCTCCTTCTCGCCGCGCTTGATTTTCCGGATCGCCGGCAGTATCGCTTTCCCCATTCCGAAATCGGGAACATTCGTCGTCGGTCCCTTGGCGGGACCGGGCGGCGGACCCATGTCCCCGGTTCCGGCGCTAACCAAAGCGAGTACAGACAGTGGCGAAGACGACCCCGATCGAATTCTACCGGCAGGTGCGCGCGGAAACCGCCAAGGTGGTTTGGCCGACCCGGCGCGAGACGATCATGACCGGCGTCATGGTGATGATCATGACCACGCTGTTGGCGGTGTTTTTCTTCGGGGTGGACACGATCTTCGAGCTGATCGTGAAATACCTGCTCACCCTCGCGAACTGATTACGGGACGATACATGGCACGCTGGTACATCATTCACGCGTATTCGGGTTTCGAGGGCAAGGTCCGCGATTCGATCATGGCCGAGGCGACCCGCATGGGCCTCGAACAGCTCGTCGAGCAGATCGAAGTGCCGACCGAGACGATCACCGAGGCGCGGCGCGGCAAAAAGATCGCGGTCGAGCGCAAGTTCATGCCGGGCTATGTGCTCGCCAAGCTCAACATGAACGACGACGTGTACCACCTCGTCAAGAACACCCCCAAGGTGACCGGCTTCCTCGGCTCGATGGGCAAGCCCCAGCCGATCAGCGAGGCCGAGGCCGCGCGCATGCTCAACTCGAAGGAAGAAGCCGCCGCCGCCCCCAAGGCGAAGGTCAAGGTCGATTTCGAGATCGGCGATTCGGTCAAGGTGCTCGACGGCCCGTTCGCGAGCTTCAACGGTCTGGTCGAGGAACTCGATTTCGACCGCAGCCGCGTCAAGGTGTCGGTGTCGATCTTCGGCCGCGCCACCCCGGTCGAACTGGAATTCGAGCAGGTCGAGCGAAGCAAGTAAGGCGAAGCCGCACGCGGATAGCGCAGCTATCCGCGAGACGGCGCCCGCCCGGCCGGCGGGTCGGCGCAGCCGAACCCGTCCGACGACGCGGCTTTGCCGCGTCGGGGTTTGCAGCCTCGTCCGCCGACCCCAAACCCGCCGTTGACGGCCACCGCGCCAGGGCCACCCCCCGAAGCGATACGGGCGGCACTCCTCGCGGCGTTGATGATGTGCTCAGGGTGTCCCGACGCCTGCGAGAACACCGTGGCCTCGCGCAGCCTTTCGCCCGATGGCAAACACGTCGCGGTGCTGTTCCGGCGCGATTGCGAAGCGACCACGGGCTTTTCCCGCGCAAATCTCGGTATCGGGCGCCAGCGGCGTCCCTTCCGGTTCCGGGAACAGATTTTCATCGCGGATGACGATCATGGTGCCGCCCGCATCGGCAGTTGGGACGGATCATGGGCCGAAACGAAGTGGCTTTCGGCGGACCACCTCCTCATCCGCTATGCCGCGAAATCAAGACTGTTCAAGCAGAACGCGCGCGTTTCGGACGTGAGCGTCGTCTACCTGGTCCGCGGCAGTTAAGGCCCAATCCACGTCGTTCAGAGTCGCAATCGTCGGACGTGAAACCTGCCGTTGGTTCATCTCCGACGCGAAGGCTGGAACGACGAGGCCTGGGACTTTCCTGCCATCCCTCCGCGGTTCGTCGAACGGCAGGTCTGGCCAGAAGCGGACATGTGGCTTCGCCGGCACGGGACTGCGAAATAACAGAGATCGGACCGAATTCTGCAATCTGGTTACAGACGCATTGTCTCAAAAGCAGATGCTGGAAGTTCGCGCAGAATCTTCATCAAAATATGCAAAACACGCGAATTGGTGGAACCGAGGGTGATCGCATCGGGTATTCACACCATCTAAAACAAGGGCAACTTTCTGCGTAAGGTCACCGCGGGCACTTTCCTCTGTAATAGTGACTGAACCTAAGTGGTAGCTCGTTCGGCACGGTGGATAACGTATCGCTTCGGTCGCCCGTCCATCGCGAGAATTCGAGTAAACGTGGCGCTAATCTTACCGCCAGTTCGGTTTGAGTATTGGTCTAAGCCCCATGAGAATACCTGTCTAAATTGCCGCAGCTTATCGCGTTTCATACTAAATGGTATTACGTGACCATGATCCTGGTCAAAAACACTTCCATATCCAGAGTTGGCATTGAATGCTGAAACGCTGAAGGCTTTCGTTATCTCGTGATTATCCTCAACGTTCTGCTTGACATATTCCTTAGTTGACTCATCGAAGGTCGCTATGGGATTTATGTTTATACCACCCGAGATCAGCATCTCTTCGGCCCCAGACCCGATAACGCTGTGAGCTTGGCGGATGGGGGCTTCTGTTATTGCTACCAGGGCCTCGACATCACCTGTCCGTGCCCGATTAGCGAGGAGCCGGGCTAGAGCTTCGTCATCGGCGGTCTGCCCAAGGTTTTTATTGATGACTCGCCGGACTAGCGCGTCGAGGAAGCTACCGCTGGCCGCCCCTTCAGCCACGGAGCCAAACACGTCAGCAGGATTATTTGTCAACTTGACGAAGAAGTCAGCGATGACGCTGCCTTCCTCTGGCGCCTTGGCTCGAACGGCGTGCCTGCCGTCGAACTCGCCCCGCTGCCTTATCTTGCCGGAGTCGGCATAGTTGGCGACCAGCGACAGGGTCCAAGCGAACCCAGCAAGCGCCATGTAACCATCATAGCCCTCAAACTGATGATCGTCAGCAAGGTCACCGGTCAGCTTTAAGCGATAAGGTACGATCGCAGGCATTGGCCCCCACTCATCTACTATCTTCCCCCGCACAGCCTCCGTGCTAAACCACTGCCGGTCAAGGGGTAAGGGCTAAGGCGTGGACATCTGAATGGGCGGGGACATCAGCATTGGGGCCGTAGGTGCCGCGCTCATCGCTGGTGTCGTGTCGCTCCTCGGCCTCATTATCAGCAAGGAGCAGAAAACTTCCGAGTTTCGTCAGGCTTGGGTGGATGCGCTTAGGTCCGAGATCACGGCTTATCTGACGAGCTTCAATGCCATCGCCGACGCCGTGGGGGTGACATACAAGGATCAAGCAGAAAAGGTTAAGGCGCTTGCTCCGCTTTACTCGCAGCTAAACCAAGCAAGCTTCGCTATAACGCTGCGGGTAAATCCCGATGAGCGCCGGTCAAAGGCGGTGCTGGTCTGCATGAAGCGATTTCAGCAGCTAACTGCTAACGACAGCAATATGACGCCTGCCAACATCAGGCCGATTGAACTTGACTTCCTTAACGCCTCTAAAGATCTACTCAAGTACGAATGGAATCGTGTAAAGAGAGGCGAGTTAACATTTGTCATCACAAAGGTGCTGGCGGCGCTCGTCGTCATCGTAGCGCTATGGTATTGGTTGTTCGCTGACCCCAAGGATGAATTTGAGAAAGACAAGCTCGATGGCAAGGTGGCTATAATCAATAACGTGACCAGTGAACTCAATCAGTCGGCTCAGCCTCTCATCGCTCCGCAACACTGTACCTCACCCATCGCACGACCCAGATCTGATGAACATGTGCGAAGCGGGACCTCTGATCGTATAAGGCGCGCAGGCCCCATCTACCCGGGGCGTCCCCTCCGCAAAACGAACGCGCCTGCCCAGCCCGCAATATCTGGCGTCAGACCCAATTCCGCAGCTGTTTGCCCTCGTGACGATATTCTGCCTCAAACCAGCGTAAACGGCGTTGTCCAAAATTACTAAACGAACGCGTGTAAATTGAACGCGCATTTTGCAGACGGCTGCATTTGAGGCTTTCTTGCAGCGAACCGAATGACTGATGTCGCGTCGCGTCGCTTTGCTGTCGGCAGGCAAAGGATTCTGCGGACGGCGGGTTTCGGCAGAAGCAGCCTTCTAATGCTTGGCGATCCAACGGCCCATTTTGTGAAGGGTTTCGGGCGCTTGCGTACGAAAGCCTCCAGTGCAGGAACCCGCGGGCCCCACGCGCTGGTCTATGGGTAAAGCGGCTTTTGGGTGGTTCTGACGGGTAAGCGATGCCGATCCGGAAGTGTCGGTTCTGGCCGGATCAACGTGACTTTGTGCGGCGTCAGAGTGCGGACGGTGGTGGTTTTGCTGGTCGGTGCGTGCTGCGCTGGGCTGGATTGCGGAATGGGCATGCACTGGGTCATCGGCCAGGACGCCGTGGGCGCGACCGTCGTGCAGCCTGAGCCATGCCGGATCATGGCGCATTCCCCCGGATTGGCGATGCCGATGATGGCGGCGCGCGGGGCTGGCACCAGCGGGCGAAGGCCTCGATGATGGTCATGTGCCCGCCGCAACATGGGCATGGCGGGCGATGGTCGGGAGGTTCGTCGGGTTCGGGCTCCTCGACCGGTACAGCAACGCCCAGCAGCCTGCGGGCCAGCGCCACGGTGTCCTTGTGGGTCGAACTGGCGAGCAGGCCGTAATGCCGGATGCGGTGGAAGCCGCGCGGCAGAACGTGGATCAGGAAGCGGCGGACGAACTCGCCGCTCGCCAGCGTCATGACCTGCTGGCGTTCAGCAGCAGGGCGGCGATAGTCCTTGTAGCGGAACGTCACGCCGGCCTCGTCGAAGCCGATGAGCCGCCGGTTCGAGATGGCAACGCGGTGCGTGTAGCGCGAGAGATAGGCCAGCACCGCCTGCGGCCCGGCGAAGGGTGGTTTGGCATAGACCACCCAGCGCTTCTTACGGATGGGCGACAGATGCCGCAGGAAGGTCTTACGCGAGGCCAGGCCTGCCAAGGCGTTGAAGAAGGCCAGCTTGCCGGCGTCGAACAACGCCAGCAAGCGTGTGAGGAACAGCCGGCGGAACAACGCACCCAGCACGCGCACTGGTAACAGGAAGGCCGGGCGCGACGAGATCCAGCGCGTGCCATCGAGCGCGATGCCGCCGCCGGGCACGATCATGTGCACATGTGGGTGGTGAGTCAGCGCCGATCCCCAGGTGTGCAAGACAGCAGTGATGCCGATCCGCGCACCAAGGTGCTTGGGATCGGCGGCGATGGTCAGCATCGTATCCGCAGCAGCGCGGAAGAGCAGGTCATAGACCACCGCCTTGTTCTGCCACGCGATGTCGGCGATCTCGGCGGGCAGCGTGAAGACGACATGGAAGTAGCCAACCGGTAATAGATCGGCCTCGCGCGCGGCCAGCCAGGTGCGCGCGGCGGCGCCCTGACATTTGGGACAATGCCGGTTGCGGCAGGAGTTGTAGGCGATACGCCAGTGCCCACAGTCGTCGCAGGCCTCGACGTGACCGCCCAGCGCGGCGGTGCGGCAGTTCTCGATGGCCGTCATGACCTTGAGCTGGCCGAGGCTGAGATGCCCGGCATGGGCCGCCCGATAGGCGGGCCCGGCGCTGCGGAAGATATCGGCGACCTCGATTGAGGCGCGCACCGGTTCAACCGGGAGGGGCCCTGCCTTCCATCACGGCCACGATCTGGTCGAGCGGGCTGGCCACCGCCCGCATCGTCTTGCTCGAGACCTGGGTGTAGATGCCGGTCGTGTTGATGTTCACGTGTCCCAGCAGGACTTGGATGACCCGGATATCGACACCCTGCTCGAGCAGGTGAGTGGCAAACGAATGCCGCAATGTGTGCGGGCTTACCCGCTTGTGGATCTCGGCGCGCTCGGCCGCTTCCTGCACGACGCGGTGCAACTGGCGGGCCGAGATCGGATCCGTGCCATTGCGACCGGGGAACAGCCAGCCATGGGGTAACATCACACCGCGCCGCTTGCCTTCGCGCCACCATTGACGGAGCAAGTCCAGCAAATGCGGTGAGAGCATGGCGTTGCGGTCCTTGCGTCCCTTGCCCTGCTCGACGCGGATCATCATCCGGGTGCTGTCGATGTCATCGACCTTGAGATGGGCAACCTCCGAGACCCGCAGGCCCGCGCCATAGGCCACGCTGAGGGCCGCTTTGTATTTGATGCCTGGCGCAGCCTCGAGCAGCCGCGCTGTCTCCTCGACGCTCAAGACCACACGCAGCTTGGGCATGCAGCGAACAACGACGAGCCCCAGCGCCATCTCCGGGCGCTTGAGGGTTATCCCGAACAGGAACCGCAGTGCCGAAACGCCCCCATTGATCGTGGCCGGCCCCACGGCGCGCTCGTGCTGGTCGACCTGATAACGCCGCAGGTCTTCCATTGTGGCCGTATCCGGCGGACGGCCCAGGAACGCGGCGAAGCTCCGAACATGCCGGATATAGTCCTTCTGTGTGTGCGCCCCGAAGCCACGCATCGTCATGTCCTGCAACATCCGCTCACGCAGCGAATGGGGCGGAGCAGCGGTCGTGATAGCATCCATGGTAAGTTCCTCTCCGTTGAAGGAACTCCACAGTCGGCGGGCGACGCCGCCTCGCCGAAAGCCTCACAAATACTACGCTACGTCATCCCAAGCGACCCTCCCGCGGAGCGGGTTCGTGCAGTGGTCGGGAGGTGCCCCGAACCGGGGCTCGCTCAACCGCAGCTATGCCTATTTCTCTCACCAAAAGCTGTCATGTCCGCTTGCCACCCGCTTTCGGCTGTCTGCCGCGACGCGCGCGTACATCCCGCGTCGGGCGGGCCGCCTCCCATGATGCGCTTCGCTCGTCACGGGCGCCGCGCCACCTGCGCCAGATCGGGCACCACCACATCAACCTCGAAGCGCGGTCGCGCGCCGCGCGCTTGCCGTTCCGCCTCGGCGATGTCGGCCGCCTCGCGGTCGCGGGCGAGGCGCTGTTGGTACATCGCGGTCAGGCGGAAACTGTGCGCGTCGGTGCTTTCGCCACGGCGGCGTTTGATGTGGGCGGGTTCGTCGGCCTCACAGGCGATCTTCTGGCGGATGGCGAGCAGCATGAGCGCCTGATCGGCGGTCATCGGCGGGATCGCGGGCGGGTCGTTGTGGCGCCAGGCATCGTCCTCATAGCTCAGCGGCGACCAGCTTGCGATCAGCGCCCATTGCAGCCGTTCGTGGCCCTGCCGCAGCGCGAGCCGCATTTCACGGGCGAAGCCGGGGTCGGCGTGCGCGCGTGCGTAAAACGCCGAATGCGAGAAGCCAGCCGCCGCGGCACTGAGGCGCACATTGGCGGTCGCGCCGAGCGCGGCGAGGAAGACCTGCGCGCGCTCGGTGGTGAGCCGCCCGTTGGGCACGCGGCGCACTTGCAGCCGGCCCGAGCGGGTGCGGATGATGCGCGGTGCGTTCGCGGTGGTATGCGCCGGCGACGGTTTGGACAGCGCAGCGTGCGCGACCACGAGCGCCGCGTCCCAGGCGGTGGCGAAGGCGGGGTGCTTGGCGCGTCGCCGCGTGAATTTCGCGCGATGCGCGCCGACCATCCGCGCCGCCTCGCGCACGTTGCCGGTACGGCGTAGCGCGGCGAGGAAGGCACGGTTTTCGAGCGCCTGGGCGCGGGTGAAGGGTCGCGGCATCGACGTGCCAGTTCTACGCTGAAATCCTATTTGGCAAGAGGCTCGCCGCCAGACCAAGCCGCCGAGCGCTTACGCCCCCGCCCCGCAATAGTGCTCCAGAAACGCCTGATGCGTCGGCATCCGCGCGACCGCGCCCGCGATGCCATCCCGCACATCGGCGAACGCGCGGCGCAGATGCTCGACGCTCAGCATATGCCCCATCCGGTGATAGCCGGTCGGCTCAAGCCGCTGGCCGAGCATCACCTGCAGCCAGCTATCCGCCTGGAACAGATCGTCGGCGGTCTGCGGGGTCAGCGCCGCCTCGTGGAACAGGGCGATGCGCTGGGCGAGCGTGTCGGGGATCGGCATCGTCCGGCAGCGTTCCCAGAAGGGATCATCGCGGCGTTCGGTGAGATGATAATGCAGGATGATGAAATCGCGCACGCGCTCGAGTTCGGTCTCGGCGAGATCGTTGTAATGTTTGACCAGCGACGGCGTGACCCCGCCGAACGGAAACGCCTGGATCAGCCGAGTCACGCCGATCATGATGAGGTGGATGCTGGTCGATTCGAGCGGTTCGACGAACCCGCTGGCAAGCCCGAGCGCGACGCAGTTGCGATCCCACACGCGCTTGCGGCGGCCGGTGACGTAGCGGATCAGGCGCGGCTCGGTGATCGGTTCGCCGTCGATCTGCGCGAGCAGCTTGGCGCGCGCGGCATCGTCCGACAGGAAATCGCTGCAATAGACGAGGCCGTTGCCGACACGGTGCTGCAACGGGATCTGCCATTGCCACCCCGCCTCATGCGCGATCGCGCGCGTGTACGGCAGCGGCGGAGCGACCGCCTTGGTCTGCACCGCGAGCGCGCGGTTGGTCGGCAGCCAGTGGCTCCAATCCTCATAGCCGGCCTTGAGCGTCTGTTCGATCAGCAGCCCGCGAAAGCCGGTGCAATCGACGAACAGATCGCCCTCGATCACGCGCCCGTCGGCGAGGTCGAGCGCTTCGATATCGCCGGTTTCGGCATTCTGCCGTACCCCGCCGATACGGCCCTCGATGCGGGTGACGCCCTTCGCCTCGCTGAAGCGGCGCAGGAAACCGGCGTAGAGCGAGGCGTCGAAATGATAGGCGTAGTTGATCTTGGCGGTATCGGAGGTGGCGAACTTGCCCGCCTCGGCGGCGGCGAGTTCGAGGCAATAAGCGCCGAGATCGTCGGCGACACCGGCCTCACGCCCGCGCAGCCACATATGCTGGAAGTCGCCCATCCAGATCGACTGGCCGACGCGGCCGAACGAATGGACGTAGCGGTCGCCGCGCCGCGCCCAGTTCTCGAAGGCGATGCCGAGTTTGAAGGTCGCCTGAGTCGCGCGCATGAACTCGCGCTCGTCGATCTCCAGAAAGCGGTGGAAGGTGCGGATCGTCGGGATCGTCGCCTCGCCGACGCCGACCGTGCCGATCTCGTCGGATTCGACCAATATGATATCGAGCAGCGCGCCGAGATGCTTCGACAGCGCCGCCGCCGCGACCCAGCCGGCGGTGCCGCCGCCGGCGATGACGACGCGGCGGATGGTCTGTGCGGGGTTCATCGGTTCAGCCTTTGCAGCAGATATGCGCGCAGCCGGCGCGCGCCGGGCGCGTCGAGCGGGGCGAGCGGCCCGCGCGCCGCCTCTGGGAGATGTTCGCCCGCGCGCTCGGCGGGGCCGAACACATAATAGTCGAACAGGGCGCGCCACGCCTGTTTCTCGCTGTCGGGGCGGTCGCGCAGGCTGAGCAGGCCGTGGAGCAGCGTGTTCATCGGCGAATCGAGGAAGGCGGGCGCGTCGTTCCACCAATAGTTGATGAGGATGTTGAAGCCGTCGAGCGCCTCGACATTGTGCCACCACAAGGCCGGATAGACGAGCACGTCGCCGGGTTCGAGATCGAACACCTGCGCCGCGCGCTGCGCCTCGGCGAAGCGCGGATAGCGCGCGAGATCGGGCGCACGCGGATCGACCATGCTGACCGCCTGCCCGCCCGGTGTCGGGTCGAGCGGGCCGGGATAGAGGTTCGCGACCTGCTCGGGCGGAAACAACGTGAAGCGCCGCCGCCCGGCGACGCAGCAGGCGACGTTGTTCGACATGTCGTAATGCGTCGCCGCGACGGTATGGTTGCCGATCCAGATGCTCGCACGCGGCGTCGCCCCGGCGAAGGCCGTCGCGGGAAGGTCGTTCGCGTCGCGCAGCCCGGGCAGATAGGTGTCGAGGTCGGTCGATCCGATATAGAGCGCTTCGTCCTGCGGTGTCCCGAGCAGCCGGTCGAGCCAGGCGTCGAGCTTCACCCGCGTCGCGGTGAAATTCATCGCCGTCACGCTGTCATCGTAGAAGAAGCGGCCGTGGATCTGCGGCGGCCCGGCATAGCCGACCACCGGCGCGCCCTGGTAGAAGCGCTTGAGATAGTCCGCCGCAGCGTCCGCGCCGGTCAGGCCGGCACGCACCAGCGGCCAGTCGCGGACGAGACCGCGCAGCACCACCGGCTGCTGCCCTGCGATCAGCGCGGCGACATCGAAATCGCGCACCGCCTCGGCGAGAGCCGTGCCCGTCACGCCGCGACCGGAGTGACGGGCACCGCTTCGCCAGCCTCGGCACGGCGGCGGCGGTTCTTGAGGTCGATCAGCCGGCCAACGTTGCTGAGCGAGGATGCGACGAGGAAGGCGTGGCGCAGGAAGCCGCTCTGGTTGAGCGTGGCCAGCGCCGTGCCGTCGAGCTGCGCGAGGCGATCGGTGGCGATCGTGTAGCAGCCGGGCACCGTGTAGCGGGTCGTGTCGTCGAGCGCGATATCGAGCGCGACCGGCGCGATCAGATCGGCCGCGGCGAAGGCCGCGAACATCGCCTCGCGCTGGCGCTGGCCGTCGTGGATCACCTGCAGCACCCGCACAATATGGTCGAGATAGGGCGCCCGCCCGCCATGCGGCAGGAACACCGCCTGCCCGTCCGGCGCGCTGATGCGGGGGGATTCGAGATCGATGTAGATCATCGGCTCCTGCCGGCCATCCCGCTCGCCCGTTCCGATCAGGAACGGCCCGCGCTGGCGCAAAGCGGGGACATGCCGCGCCTGCCAGCCGGCGGAATCGAGGAACAGATTTTCGTCGCGATCGAACCCGAGCAACCCCACCGCGTAAAAGGCGCCGGCGGCGTCCTTGCGGAACAGGATCGGATACTCGCGCTGGAGATCGTCGAATTCGTTGGGGAAGACCGCGCATTCGTTGACCGCGTCACCGAAGCGCGCGGCATATCCGATCGCGACGCGAAGATCGGCATGTGTGACGGAATCGAGAAGAACCGGCGTGGTCATCGAACACTCATATGCCCTTGCCGACGCACGCGGCAATGCGGCGCTTCGTCCGGGGTGCGGACACCCCGGACGTCGCCCCCTTATCTCAGAACTTGTAGCGCGCGCCGAACAGGAAGCGCCGCTTGAGCTCCTGCGCGAACCACAGGTTGCTCTCCGCCCGGCCGTAGGTGCGCAGGCTCGAATTGGTCAGGTTGATGCCCTCGACCGAGAGCGCGATATGATCGTTGAGATCATAGCTGATGTTCGCGTCGAGCTGACCATAAGGCTTGGTGTAGACCGGGTTCTTGTAGCTGTCGCGGTTGAGCGACGTCAGGAAGCTGTCACGCCAATTGTAGCTCAGCCGCGCCGATATGCCGTGCTTGTCGTAGATCAGCGTGGCGTTGGCGGTGTTGCTGAGGCCGGTCAGCGCGAACTGGTCGAAGCTCGGGCTGCCGCCATTGTCGAAGCCGATATTGCCCTTCACGTATGTGAAGCTGCCCGACACGCCGAAGCCGGTTTCGCCCAGGAAATATTGCCCGGCGATTTCGAAGCCGTAGATTTCGGCGTCCTTGTTGTTGATCGGCTTCGAGAGCGTGAAGACATAATATGGGTCCGACCCATTGCCGTTGAGATCGACCGCCGACAGCACGGTGTTGATGAACGCCTGATCGATCGACTTCGTGGTGGTGTTGTAATGCTGCCCGAACTCGGTCGCCGCTGCGGCCGCGCCGTCGCGTTGGATCAGCGCCGCATAAGTGAACAGATTGACGTCGCTGATATCGGCGCCGAGCGTGGACAGTGCCGCCTTGGCCTGCCCCGAAAGCGTTCCCGCCGCACCCGAACTCGGATCGCGCACGCTGAACAACGGCGCCTGCGACTGGCCGGTGCCGATGAAGTTGTGAACGCGCTTGTCGAAGAAGCCGACCGAGAAATAGGTGTCCGGCTTGAAATAATATTCGAACGACAGATCGATGTTGTCGGAGATCAGCGGCGCGAGATTGGGATCGCCGGTCGATGCGGTGGCAACGCCGCCAAGCGCGGTCGGGCGCGGTGGCGCGGCGATCGAATAGGATGTGAACAGATTGTCGTAATTCGGCCGCGCGATCGTCCGGCTTGCCGAGAAGCGGCCGATCAGGTTGCGCTTCAGCTCCATCTGGAAGTCGAACGACGGCAGGATGTTGTCGTAAGATCCGCGCCCGGTGAGCGTCGATGGCGTATTGGCGAGATTGATCGTGAAGTCGTTGTCCGAAACCCAGCTTATCGAGCTCGGCAGATACTGGATCCCGATCGCCTCTTCCTTGGTATGTTCATAGCGCGCGCCCGCAACGAGGCTGGTTTCATGCCCGGCGAGCTGACCCTTCCAGGTGACCTGCGCATAGCCGGCGTAGATCGTTTCCTTGACGGTGTTGTTCTGGCGCGCGGTGAAGCCGATCGCATTGCCCTGACCCGCGTAATAGGTGGACAGCTTGTCGTAGAGGTTCACCGCGTTGCCGCGGAAAGCGATCAGATTCACGCCCGTCGCTTTGGGATCGTAGGCGCTGAACTTGCACAACAGGCAGAAATCCTGAAGCGCGCCCGGCGCGACCTGATTGACGTCGCCGGGGTGATCGACGCTCCAGTTACCGAGCGTCTGCTGGGTCGAGATGAGCTGCTGGTTGGTCTTGCTATCGCGGTACAGCCCACCGAAATCGAACCGGCTACCTTCACCGAGATCCCAGCCGAAATCGATCCGGCCTTCCTTCACCGTCTGGCGCTGGCTGGTGGTGTAGGTGCGGCCGATCTGCGAACCGACATCACCGCTGTCGAGCACGCCGTTGCCGTTGCCCTTGAGCGCATCGTTGATGGTCTCGTCCTGCACGGGGATCATGCCGCTGTAATCGACCGAGTGCGCGGTGACGACGTTGGCGCCGAGGCCGACCAGAGTCGAGCTGGTGCCGTTGGGCGCATCGGGCAGCACCGACGATTTGCCGTAATGGCCGTCGATCGCAATGGTGAAGTTGCTGGCAGCATCCCATTTCAGGTTGAGGCCGTAATCCTCAAGCGTGTTCTTCTGCGCGCGATATTGCTGCTCCCAATCCTCGTCCTTCACGCCCGCGACCGTCTCGTGGAGATAGGTCGTGGTGGCGACGGCGGGATTGTTGTCGAAGGTGACGACATCGAACGGCCGGTTGAACCAGTTCGCCTCGTCCGAACGCTCCTCCTTCTGCTTGGTCCGTGCGTACAGCGCGTCGGCGGTCACTGTCAGCGAGTCGGTCGGCTTGAACTGGATGATGGCCTGGCCGTTCAGCCGCTGGTATTTGTCGTCGGCGAAATGGTAGCGGCTGTCGTTGGGCACCGAGACGAGCTTGTTAGGGTCGGTCGGCGCGTTGTTGATCTTGGTGGCGGCGTTGACGAAGCCGTTGGCCGGATCAATGAAATCCTTGTATGTGCGGATGTTCCAGCCGTTCGACGTGGCCGACACGGTTGAGAAGTGCCGCTCCTGATAGCTGCCGAATAGCGACACGCCGAAGGTCTGGTCGGGGTTGGACCAGCTCGCGAGGCCGGTGAATTCGGGGGTGACGACCGAGCCGCAATCGACACAGTCGCTCGCGCTGGTATCATAGTTCAGCTTGGCGCCGACGCTGCCGTTGAAACCGGCGTCGCGCGCATCGAGCGGGCGGCGGGTGACGACGTTGATCGTCGCGCCGATGCCGCCCGAGGGCACCGCCGCGCGGCCGGTCTTGTAGACCTCCAGCGTCTTGACGCCTTCCGAGGCGAGGTTCGAGAAGTCGAACGATCGCGTCACGCCGACCGTGCCGTCGGCGCTTTCGTCGCCGCCGACGGTCTGCGCGTAGGACGAGGCAAGCGTGCGGCCGTTCAGCGTGACGAGGTTGAAGCTCGGCCCGAAGCCGCGCACGGTGACCTGCGCGCCCTGCCCGTTGACGCGATCGATCGAGACGCCGGTGATGCGCTGGAGCGATTCCGCCAGGTTGGTGTCCGGGAACTTGCCGATGTCTTCCGCCGAAATCGCGTCGACGATGCCGGTCGAGTTGCGCTTGATCGCGATCGACCGTTCGAGGCTGGCGCGCACGCCGGTCACGACGATGTCGTCGGCAGTGGCTGCGGCGGTGTCGGGAACGCTGTTGGTGGCGGTGGCGCCGGTTTCGCGCGCCGGCGTGGCGGGCGCGGTATCGGCGTGCGGCGTGCCCTGCTGCGACGACACGGATGAATCCTGCGCGGCTGCCGATTGCGGCAATGCCAGCCCCGTCGCGATCGCGACGATCGAAGCCGACCAGGCGAGTGCCGACGCGTGACTAAGGCTTTTCATAAAATCCCCTCTCCCAAGGTGCGGCCCTTGCGGCCGCCGTTCGCTTGCGATTCCCCCTGTTCGGGATCGACACCGACAGAGCTACTCTATTGTCCGACGTTGTCAACCGCCGATTGTTGCTGCGACATTTCCGCTTGGCGGCGACACCCGGCACCCGCTGCGCGCGAAATGCCCTTTTCGACCGGAAAGCGGTCCAACTGACTGATATCGTCGGCCTTCTTCCGCAAGACGCGCTCGTGCGGAATCGTGGGTAGGGTAACAGGCCGTCGGCGCGATCACGTCGTGGTGCCGCCATAAAACTGTCAACGTTATCAGCCCGTCTGGCGTCGGTCCGCCAATGCCGCTACGTCTCGGCCTCCACGAAACAGGACAGCAGCATGAAGCGAACGACGATCGTCGATGTTGGGCGCCTCGCCGGGGTTTCCGCAAAGACCGTCTCGCGCGTGCTCAACGACGAACCGCACGTCAGCCCGGCGGTCAAACAGCGCGTCCGCGAAGCCGCCGATGCGCTCGATTATCATCCCAACGTGTTCGCGCAGGCGCTGGTGCGGCGCAAATCGAACATGATCGGGCTGATCTACGAAAACCCCAGCCCGAGCTATGTCGTCGAGCTGCAACGCGGTGTGCTCGAACGGCTGACCGGCGAGCGCTACAAGCTCGTGGTGATCCCGATCCGCTCGGTGCAGGAACATGCCGGCGAAGTCGTCGGAATGCTGCGCTCGGCCGCGCTCGACGGTGTCGTGCTCGCCCCACCCGCTTCGGATAATCCGATCATTCTCAACCAGTTGAAGGACGCGCGCATCCTGTGCGCGCGGATCGCGCCGACCCGGTTGCTCGACGCGGCGCCGAGCAACCTGATCGACGACGTCGCCGCCGCCCGCGAGATCGCCGACTATGTGATCGGCCTCGGCCATCGTGAGATCGCCATCATTCGCGGCGACCCGACCCACGCCTCCACCGAGGCGCGAATGCTCGGCTATATGCAGGCCTTCTCCAAGGCCGACATCGAATTGCGGCTCGAACGGATCGAACCCGGCCTGTTCACCTTCGACAGCGGTCTCGCGGCGGCGCGCGACATCTTCGCGCGCGGCGACCGCCCGACCGCGATCCTCGCGCAGAATGACGACATGGCGGTCGGCGCGATGATGGCGGCGCGCGAGTTCGGCCTGTCGATCCCGGACGATGTTTCCGTGGTCGGGTTCGACGATTCGGAGGTGTCGCGCATCACCTGGCCGCGCCTGACCACGGTGCGGCAGCCGGTGTTCGAGATGGCGATCGCCGCGACCGAAATGCTGATCGCCCAGCTTGAAGACCGCGATGTCATGGCCCGGATCACGCATCCGCACGAACTGCTGATCCGCGAATCGGCCGCCCCGCCCCGATCGCTCGGGTGATGCTTCGCCGGCGCGAAGTGTGGTCCTATGCCGCCGGGGATTTCGGGTTCAACACCGTCTGGCAGTCGATCGAACTGTATCTGCTCTTCTATTACGTCCGCCAGCTCGGCATCGCACCCGAAGTCGCATCTTTGATCTTCCTGGCGGGCGCGGCGGCGGACTGGCTGATGGACGTGTTCGTCGGCGTGACGGCCGACCGGCTGGCGCCGCGCGTGCGGCTCGGCACGTGGGTGGCGGTCGGCGGGCCGCTGTCGGTGCTGATCCTGTGCGCCGCCTTCGCGTTGCCGCCGATGCGGAGCGGCTATGTGCCCTATTACGCGCTCGCCACCTATCTCGCGCTGCGCTGCGCCTATGGCATCGGCAACATCCCTTATGGTGCGCTGACCGCACGGATTTCCGCCGATCCCAGGGATCATCTGCGGCTGACCGGCGCGCGCATGCAGGCGGCGGCGCTGGGCGGTCTGGTGGCGGCTTTGGTCTATGCGGCGCTGCCGGCGGGCGGCCCCGGTGGCGGCGGCTTCTCGATCGGCGCGCCGATCCTTGCCGGGATCGCGGTGCCGACCTTCTTCTTCACCGCGTTCGGCACGCGCGAGCGAGTCATGCCGGCGGTAGCCGCGCCCCGCTCACATCGCGCGCTCGTGACGATGTTCGCCTTGCTCGGCAGGTCACCGGCGTTGCGGCGGCTGATCACGACGATCCTCACCGTCGGGCTGGCGGTGTCGCTTCTCAACGTCTCGCTGCTGTTCGTGTTCGATCAGCTCGGTGCGCAGCGCTGGGGCTATTATGCCGCGCTGCTGCCGGCCTTGTCGCTGCTGGTCACCGCGCCGCTGTGGACTCATCTCGCCACGCGAATCGGGCAGGGCGCGACCTTGCGCTATGCAGCCGTGCTGATGCTCGGCGCGACCGCGCTCGGCTGCGCGGGCGGCGGAGTCGCGATGGCACTGGTCAGCGTCACCGGCGCGATCGTCGCCGGGCAAGGGCTGTCGGTGATGTTCTGGTCGCTGGTTCCCGCGACCGTTGCCGCCTGCGAGCGTGACGCCGCAATCGTCGGGTACGCCGCGCGAATCTATGCGGCGGCGACGATCGCACGCAAGCTGGCGCAGGCCTTCTCCACCCAAGTGCTTGCGATGACATTGTTGTTTCCGGCGATACCGATCCTCGGCAGCATCGCCGTGGCGGCGCTGCTCGCGTTGCTGTGCGCGTTTTTCTACCCCCCGATCGAGGATACATCCCGCTCGCTTGCCCCTTGACACAGCCATGTCAACGTTGTCAGGATTGGAACGTCGATAATGGGGATGCCGGCGACCGTGAGAGCGCCGGCGATGGGAGCGGACATGATCTCGAAAACTGTGCTGGCGGGCCTTGCCTGCGCGACTGCGGCCGCGCTCCCCGCGCAGACTCCTTCGACCGCGCCGGTAACGCCGGCACCGACCATCCACCCGGAACTCTGGCCGACTGCGACTTGGCCGGTTGCCGCCAAGCCCGCCGACGAGGCCCGGATCGCCGGACTGCTCAAGCGGATGACTCTGGAGGAGAAGGTCGGGCAGATCCTGCAGGCCAACATCACCAACATCACGCCCGAAGAGGTCCGCCAGTATCACATCGGCTCGGTGCTCAACGGCGGCAACGCGGGGCCGGGCGGCGACGATTTCGCGCCCGCGCCGAAATGGCTCGAATTGGCCGACCAGCTCTGGGCCGCGTCGGTCGACACTTCCAAGGGCGGCGTCGGCATTCCGATGCTGTGGGGCACCGATGCGGTCCACGGCCACAGCAACATCGTCGGCGCGACGCTGTTCCCGCAGAACATCGGCCTCGGCGCGACGCGCGATCCGGGGCTGATCGAGCGGATCGGCGCCGCCACCGCCGCCGAGATCCGCACGACGGGTCAGGAATGGACCTTCGCGCCGACCATCACCGTGCCGCAGGATTATCGCTGGGGCCGCGCCTATGAGGGTTATTCGTCCGATCCCGATCTGGTCGCGAGCTACGTCCAGCACATGATCCTCGGGCTTCAGGGGCCGCCCGACGGCAGCCGAATCCTCGCCGGGCCGCACGTGTTGGCCAGCACCAAGCATTTCATCGGCGACGGCGGCACCTTCGAAGGCCATGATCAGGGCGACGCCCGGATCAGCGAAACCGTGCTGCGCGACATCCACGGCAAGCCGTATGTCCCCGCGGTCGAGGCCGGGGTGGGCACGGTCATGACGAGCTTTTCGAGCTGGCAGGGCCGCAAGATCGCCGGCGAGAAGGGTCTGGTCACCGGCGTTCTCAAGGGCCGCATGCATTTCGGCGGGTTCGTCGTCACCGACTGGAACGCGCACGGCCAGATCGCCGGCTGCACCAACGAAAGCTGCCCGCAGGCGATCAACGCCGGCATCGACATGTATATGGCGCCCGATAGCTGGAAGGCGCTGTACGGATCGCTGATCGCACAGGTGAAGGACGGGACCGTGCCGATCGCGCGGCTCGACGATGCGGTGGCGCGAATCCTGCGCGTGAAGCTGCGGCTCGGGCTGTTCGAAATGGGCAAACCCTCGTCGCGCGCGCTCGCCGGCGACTGGAGCGTGCTCGGCGCGCCCGCGCACCGCGCGATCGCGCGCGAAGCGGTCGGCAAGTCGCTGGTGCTGCTCAAGAACACCGGCGTGCTGCCGCTGCGCGCCGCCGCCAACATCCTCGTCGCTGGTGACGGCGCCGACGATGTCGGGCGGCAATCGGGTGGCTGGACGCTGAGCTGGCAGGGCACCGGGCTCGATCGCAGCATGTTCCCCGGCGCGACGACCCTGTGGGGCGGCATCGACGCAGCGGTGAAAGCAGCGGGCGGTCACGCCGAATATGCCCCCGACGGGCATTACACCCGCAAGCCCGATGCCGCGATCGTGGTGTTCGGTGAAACGCCGTATGCCGAATTCCAGGGCGATCTGCGCACGCTGCAACTCCGCCCCGAACTGCGCAAGCCGCTGGAGACGATGCGGCGGCTGAAGGCGGCGGGGATTCCCGTCGTCGCGGTGATGCTGACCGGGCGCCCCCTGTTCGTCAGCCCTGAACTCAACGCCGCCGACGGCTTCGTCGTCGCGTGGCTGCCGGGCACCGAGGGCGCTGGCGTCGCCGACCGGCTGTTCGGCGTGGGCGGCGCGCCGTTCACCGGCAAGCTGCCTGCCGCCTGGCCGCTCACCGCCAAGCCGGGCGGGCCGGTGCTATACCCGTTCGGCTACGGATTGAGCGGGCGCGAACCCAAGGTGGCGTGGAAGCCCTTGTCGGAAGACCCCGGCGTGATCGATGATGGCGATACCGGCGTGTATATGTCCGCCGGCGTGGCGACGCCGGGCTGGTCGCTTCAGGTGAGCGACGGCGTGGTCGGCGTGACGCGGATCACCACGGTGCCGGCGCAGGCGCTCGGCGGACGGGTCAAGATCACCGCGATCGACCATGAGGTGCAGGAAGGCGCGCGGCACTTCGCGCTGGCGGGCGGCGGGCCGCAGGTCATCGCGCTCCACACCCAGACGCCGATCGACCTTAGCCGGGAAACCAATGGCGAACTGATGGTGCTGGCGACGATGCGGATCGAAAGCCCACCCCCGGCCGATCTGACGATCGGCGTCACCTGCGGGCCGACCTGCACCGCCACAGTGCCGATCGCGCCGGCCAAGCTGCCGGTCGGGGTGTGGCGGACGGTCGGCATCCCGCTCAAATGCTTCGTGAAGACCGCCGACATGAGCCGGATCGAAACGCCCTTCCAGCTCAGCACCGCGCAAAGGTTCGAGACGAGCATCGCGCGCGTCGCGATCGGCACTGTCGCCGACGATGTGGTGGCGTGCGCGCGCTGACGCGGGTTTGACCCGGATCGCAACAATCCTCTGGCCGCGCCGTTACACATGCGCGAGAAGACTCGATTGACGATCAGGAGAGATGTGCGTGAGTGTGGCATTCCGGCGCGAGAGCGACGAGGAGCATAAGGAACCCCGGTTCGAGCTGCCGATCCCGCCCGGCCCCAATCTCGTCACCCCGCGCGGGCTGGCGCTGATCCGCACACGCATCGCCGAACTGCGCGCCGATGTCGCCACCGCGACCGACGAGGATGCGAGAACGCTTGCCGAGCGCGACCTGCGCTATTGGTCGACGCGCGAAACCACCGCCGAGGTGGCCGCGCCTGCAACCGGCGAAACGGTCGCGATCGGCACGCGCGTGGCGTTCACGCTGGGCGGGGCGAGCCGCGAGATCGAGATCGTCGGCTTCGACGAGAGCGATCCGGCGGCTGGCCGAATCGCCTTCTCCGCCCCGCTCGCCCGCGCGATGATCGGCGCGGAAGACGGCGAAATGTGCGATTTCGGGGGCAAGGCCGACGCGATCGAGATCGTGGAGATTACGCCGGCTAAATGAGGTTCTAGCGCTTCAACGGGCCCTTGAAACCGCCGTTAAAGCCCCTCCCTGGAAGGGAGGGGTTGGGGGTGGGTCGGTCGAGAGTGTGCGGCGACAGCGGCCATGATCGCCTCGGCCACGCCATCGGGATTATCGCGAACCTCACTATTCCAGTATCGCAAGACCCGCCAACCGACGCTTTCGAGGAATAGCGTGCGCCTATCGTCATAGGCGGCCGCATCGAGATGTTGACTGCCGTCGAGTTCGACTGCCAATTTGATCGAGCGGCAGGCGAAGTCGACGATATAGCTGCCGATCGAAAGCTGCCGCGTGAAGCGGGGGCGCAGGTGGCAGAGGCGTGACCATAAGGCGCGCTCCTCTGCGGTCGCGGCGTTGCGCAACAGGCGAGCGTTTGCCGTCATGTGGGGCGCGACTCTAGGCATGGCATGAGGATGCCGTTCCACGCTATCGAGAGCAACCCACCCCCGGCCCCTCCCTTCCAGGGCAGGGCTATCGCATTTGGCGGAGGAGGGTTGCGAGGTAGTGGTCATCCCATCCGGCGCGTTTGATTTTGGCGCGGATGGAAAGCTTTCTTGGATCGTGCTGGAGAAGGTTGAGGGCGAGCCTTCGCAGGAGGGCGAGGTTTTCGGCGCAGTGATCGGATCGGGTGTGGATGCGATCTTCGCCGAAGGCGACATCGAGCAGCCAGTGTTGCTGATTCTCGATCGTCCAGTGTGCCCTGATCACCCGAAGCGCCTCGCGCGGCGGCAGGAAGCGGGAGAGGATGGCATAGCGGGTGTCGGTTTGCTCCTCGCCTTTGACGCGGCGCAGACTGTCGATCCGCACGATGGCGCCCAGACCCTCGAAGCCATATCGATCGGCCCAGTCGGCGGGCGCGGGGACGACCCATGCCCGCCGCTCTTCGTATCTGCCATGCGCGGTCTCGCTGGTGCTGGCAGCCTGTGCGGCGTCGGGATCGGCGAGCAGATCCCGGATCGCGGCGTGCAGCGGTCCGCGATTGCCTTTGATGATCAGAGCATAGTCGCCACCGCGCGCCCGTATCGCCGAGACCGTCCGGCGGCTGGCATGCAGCGCATCGGCGGTAACCGTACAGCCGGTCAGGTCGAGCAGGGCGATGATCTCGCGGGCCGCGGTGACTTCGCTGCGATTATGCGCGCGGCACTGGCTCAGCACCAGCCGATGATCGGCCGCCCAGGCGCTCACCAGATGCAAAGGCATGGTGCGGCGCGCGCTATCGACGGCCCCCCGCAACGACTTGCCGTCGATGGCAATGATTGGCCCGGCGATCCCCTGGCGCTCCAGCGTTGCGGCAAAAGCACTGACGAAGCGCTGAAACGCCCGCTCGAACGACGGCGGATCGAGCGTGCGAAAGACCCGGCTGAACGTGTCGTGGCTCGGCGTTCCATGATCCAGCTTCAGGAACTGGCCAAGACAGTCCCGCTTCGCCTCGCCGAACTCGGCGATATCGACGCATGTCTCGGCCCCACACAGCAGCGCGGCGAACGCGATCAGCAAGATATCCGGCAAAGCATGGCTGCTGTTCGAACGTCGTGGGTCCGGCACGACATCGAACACCTCACGGAACCCGCGCATACCAATCTCCCCGGCAACCCAGGAGAGACTACAGAATCCAATCTATCAAACTTGGATAGCCCTCTCATCGCCAAATGCGATTCCCCTGCTTCCAGGGAGGGGAGCAGAACGCTGAAAGGTGGGCGTAAGCCGCTACGACACCGGCGCCCGCCGCCGGTAGCTGAGCGCCTCGGCAATGTGCAGCCGCCCTACCCCTTCGCTGCCAGCGAGATCGGCGATGGTGCGCGCGACGCGCAGGATGCGGGTGTAGCCGCGCGCCGATAGTCGCATCGCTTCGGAGGCTTGCGCGAGCAGCGCCCTGCCCGCCTCATCGGGCGTCGCCACCGCGTCGAGCAGCACGCCATCGACTTCGGCGTTGGTGCGGATCGGATGGTCGGCGTAGCGCGCGGTCTGCACGACGCGTGCCGCCGCGACGCGGGCGCGCACCTCGGCCGAGCCTTCGGCGGGGGGCGGCAGGACGAGATCGGCGGCGGAGAGCGCCTGCACCTCGACGTGCAGGTCAATTCGGTCGAGCAGCGGGCCGGACACCTTGGCCTGATAGTCCGCCGCGCATTTGGGCGCGCGCGAACAGGCGAGCGCGGCATCGCCAAGGTGCCCGCAGCGGCACGGGTTCATCGCCGCGATCAACTGCACGCGCGCGGGGAAGGTGACGTGCGCGTTGGCGCGCGCGACGCTGACCGTGCCGGTCTCGAGCGGCTGGCGCAGCGAATCGAGCACCGCGCGCTGGAATTCGGGCAGTTCGTCGAGGAACAGCACGCCGAGATGCGCGAGGCTGACCTCGCCCGGCTTCACCTTCAGCCCGCCGCCGGTCAGCGCCGCCATCGACGCGGAATGGTGGGGGTTGCGGAAGGGCCGCGTGCGGGTCAGCCGCCCGCCGGCAAGCGTGCCGGCGACGCTCGCCACCATCGACACTTCCAGCGCCTCGGCGGCGTCGAGCGGCGGCAGGATGCCAGGCAGGCACGACGCCATCAGCGACTTGCCCGCGCCGGGTGGCCCGACCATCAGCAGATTGTGCCCGCCCGCTGCGGCGATTTCGAGCGCGCGCTTGGCGGTTTCCTGCCCCTTCACCTGTTTGAGATCGGGGCCGTGTGCCACGTCGATCGCCTCGCCCGGCTCAGGTGCGCCGATCAGCCCGTGGCCCTTGAAGTGGTTCACCAGCGAAAGGATGTCGGGCGCGGCGAGCACGCCGACCGAGCCGGCCCAGGCCGCTTCGGCGCCTTGCGACGCCGGGCAGATCAGCCCCTTGCCCTCGGCCGATGCGTGCAGCGCCGCCAGCAGCACGCCCGGCGACGGCGCGATCCGCGCGTCGAGGCCGAGTTCGCCGACCACCACGAAATCGCCGAGCTGCTCGGCGTCGATCACGCCCATCGCGCCGAGCAGCGCCAGCGCGATCGGCAGGTCGAAATGCGATCCTTCCTTGGGCAGATCGGCGGGCGACATGTTGACGACGATTCGCTTGGGCGGCAGCGCCAGCCCCATCGAGGCGATCGCACCGCGCACGCGCTCGCGGCTTTCCGCCACTGCCTTGTCGGCAAGGCCGACGACGTTGAACGCGGGCAGACCGGGGATGAGCTGCACCTGCACCTCGACCGCGCGCGCCTCGAGCCCGAGATACGCCACCGTCGATACGCTCGCGACCATCCATCACCCCCCCGGTTGGACAACGGCTTAGCGGCACCGTAAAGTTTGGGGAAGCCCGGCGTGAGGCGCTGGATAAGGTGTCTTGCATTTGCAAAACACCGCATCCATCTTCCCGGCAGATGTTGCCCGTTTCGCCATCCCCGCGATTGACTTCGCATGGTCATCCGCCTAAGGGCACGCGCTACGAGGCCGTCCCTGTGGCGGCCCTTTTCTATTCAGACGATCAGGGAATGACTCATGAAGCGGACCTTTCAGCCGAGCAATCTGGTGCGGGCACGTCGTCACGGCTTCCGCGCACGGATGGAGACTCCGGGCGGCCGCAACGTGATTCGCGCGCGTCGGGCGCGCGGTCGCAAGAAGCTGTCGGCGTAATCCACGTTCTGGCGCGCCGCGCGGATTTCCTCGCGGCGAACGCCGGTAAACGCGCGCCGATGCCCGGCTTCGTGCTGCTGGTTCGGCCTCGCGATGATGGCGATCCGGCGATGCGGATCGGCTATACCGTCACCAAGAAGATCGGCAACGCGGTGGTCCGCAACCGGATGAAACGCCGGCTGCGGGCGCTCGCGCGTGACGTGCTGCCCGAATCGGGCGTGCGCGGTGCCGATCACGTGCTGATCGGGCGAAACGGCGGCGTGGAGCGCGATTTCGCGCAGCTCCGCAGCGAACTGACCAAGGCGCTGGCGAAGGTGATGCGGTGAGGTCTCCCCGCCGCCGTTCTCCCGCGAAAGCGGCAGGCCAGAGCCGCACACGCAGCGCGTGTTGCCCTGGACTCCCGCTTTCGCGAGAGAACAGTTTAGGCGAAGATCGATGCTGACTCGCCTCCTCATCCTGCTGGTACGCGCATGGCAGATCGGCCCTTCGGTCGTGCTGCCTTCGTCCTGCCGCTTCCAGCCGTCCTGTTCCGCCTATGCAATCACCGCGCTTCGCCGCTATGGCGCGGTGAAAGGCGGCTGGCTGGCGGCGAAACGGATCGGGCGGTGCCATCCCTTCGGCGGCTTCGGCCCCGATCCAGTGCCCTGAACCGGTGACGCGGCGCCACGAAACTACGAACGGGATTCCCAGGTGAAAGACGAAGGCAGAAATTTCCTCCTGTTCGCGGTGTTCGCGGCGCTGATCCTGTTCGGCTGGCAGTTCTTCGCCTCCAAATATCTGCCGGCGGCCAACCCGCCCGCAACCAAGATCGAAGCGGGCAAGACCGTCGCGGTCGCTTCCTCGACCGGCCCGGCCGGCCCCACCGCCGCCTCGCCCGAGAAGGTTCGCGACCGCGCGCAGGTGCTGCGCGACACGCCGCGCGTGAAGATCGAGACGCGCAGCCTGCAAGGCTCGATCAACCTCAAGGGCGGCCGCATCGATGACCTTGTGCTGAGCAAGTACAAGGAAACCATCGCCAAGGATTCGCCGTCGATCCGGCTGTTCTCGCCCTCGGGCACCGAACACGCCTATTTCGCCGGCTTCGGCTGGTCGGGTGACGGCGTGACGACGCCTGGCGCCGACACGGTGTTCACCGCCAGCGCGCCCGTGCTCACCCCCGCCCAGCCGGTCACGCTCGCCTGGACCAATCCGCAGGGGCAGCGCTTCGCGATGCGAATCGCGGTCGACGATCGCTACATGTTCACCGTCCGCCAGACCGTCACCAACCCGACCGGCGCACCGATCAAGATTCGCCCTTATGGTCTGGTTTCGCGCGCCGGCGTGTCGCCCGATCCCGACACCTGGACCGATCACGTCGGCCCGATCGGCGTGTTCGATCACGGCGCGACCTACGACATCACCTTCGCCAATCTGCAGGGCAAGGAAGCCAGCTTCATCGGCAAGAACCTGCTCGGCAACATCGGCAAGCCGGGTGACAATTACTTCGATTCGACCGGCGGCTGGTTCGGCTTCGGCGACAAATACTGGCTCGCCGCGCTGATCCCCGATTCGGGTGCGCAGATGCACGGTGGCTTCCGCGCCGCCGTCGGCGACAATTTCCAGGCCGATTTCGCGCTCCAGCCGCGCGTGGTTCCCGCCGGCAAGGCGCTGGTGACGACCGCGAAGCTGTTCGCGGGCGCCAAGGAGACCAACACGCTCGACGGGTATGAGGACCGCCTCAACGTCCGCCACTTCGGCAAGGCGATCGACTGGGGCTGGTTCGAGGTCGTCGAGAAGCCGATCTTCAAATATCTCGACTTCCTGTTCCGCGTGATCGGCAATTTCGGCGTGGCGATCATCGCGCTGACGCTGACGATCCGTGGCCTGCTGTTCCCGATCGCGCAGCGTCAGTTCGCCTCGATGGCGAAGATGCGGGCGATCCAGCCCAAGATGAAGGCGCTGCAGGAACGCTATAAGGACGACAAGGTCCGCGCGCAGCAGGAGGTGATGGCGCTCTACAAGTCGGAAGGCGTCAACCCGCTCGCCGGCTGCCTGCCGACCTTCCTCCAGATCCCGATCCTGTACGCGCTCTACAAGGTGCTGCTGCTGACGATCGAAATGCGTCACCAGCCGTTCGTGCTGTGGATTCGCGATCTGTCCGCGCCGGACCCCGCGACGATCCTCAACGCGTTCGGCTATCTGCCGTGGCATCTGCCGCCGATGCTCGCGATCGGCATCGTGCCGGTGCTGCTCGGCATTTCGATGTACTTCCAGTTCAAGCTCAACCCGGCGCCGATGGACGAAGCGCAGAAGCAGGTCTTCAAGATCATGCCGTGGGTGCTGATGTTCGTGATGGCGCCGTTCGCGGTCGGCCTGCAGATCTACTGGATCACGTCGAACACGCTGACCATCCTTCAGCAGCGGCTGCTCTACGCGCGCCATCCCGAGTTGAAGGTGCCAACGACGAAATGACCGATCCCACCTTCGAACCAGAAGCGATCGAGGCCGCGCGGAAGATGTTCGCCGGCCCGATAGCCTTCCTCAAATCGGCGCCCGCGCTGGAATTCATTCCCGATGCGGTCGTGCCGGAGGTGGCGTTCGCGGGGCGCTCGAACGTCGGCAAGTCGTCGCTGCTCAACGCGCTTGCCGGGCGCAACGCGCTGGCGCGCACGTCGAACACGCCGGGGCGGACTCAGGAGCTGAACTTCTTCGATGTCGGCGCGCCGCTCGCGTTTCGGCTGGTCGATATGCCCGGCTACGGCTTCGCCAAGGCGCCGAAGGATGTCGTCAAGAAATGGCGCTTCCTGGTCAACGATTTCCTGCGCGGGCGTGACGTGCTCAAGCGCGCTTTGGTGCTGATCGACGCGCGTCACGGCATCAAGGAGGTCGATCGCGAGATCCTCGACATGCTCGACAAGGCGGCGGTGAGCTACCGCCTCGTCATGACCAAGATCGACAAGATCAAGCCGAGCGAACTCGCCGAGGTGATGACCGCGACCGCCGACGAAGCGCGCAAGCGCCCCGCCGCGCATCCCGAGATCCTGCCGACCTCGTCGGAAACCGGCCTCGGCATCCCCGAATTGCGCGCGGCGGTGATCGAGGCGATCGGCTAAAGACGCGCTATTGATCCTCCCCCGCCAGGGGGAGGTGGCGCCGAAGGCGACGGAGGCGGCGCGCGCGCACTCTCCTGCGTTCCGCCGCCCTCCCCCTCCGTCACGCTATGCGTGACACCTCCCCCTTGCGGGGGAGGATTGAAAAGGCGATCGGCTGATTTCCTTACGCCGTCATGCCAGCGAAAGCTGGCATCTCTCGCGGCGCCTGTCCCGTCTTGTCACCGGGAGACCCCAGCTTGCGCTGGGGTGACGAATGAAGGTCAGTTCCCGCCTCGCGCGGTTGCCGCGCGGCGTGCAGCCGTCTATCCCCCGCCCCATGAAACTCATCATCGGCAACAAGGCCTATTCCTCCTGGAGCCTGCGCGGCTGGCTCGCCGCCCGGCAATCCGGTCTCGTCTTCGAGGAGGTCGTCGTGCCGCTCTACGATGCCGAGTGGGACCGGCGGCGCGAGGGCGACGAGTTCGCGCCGTCCTCGGGCAAGGTGCCGATCCTGTGGGACGGCGACGCTGTGGTGTGGGACAGCCTCGCCATCATCGAATATCTCGCCGAGCAGACCAGCCGCGACCTGTTCTGGCCGGCCGATCCCGCCGCGCGCGCGATGGCGCGGTCGATGTCGGCGGAGATGCATTCGAGCTTCACCGCGCTTCGCAAGAAGCACAGCATGAACATCCGCCAGGTGTTCCCGCCACAGCGGCCCGACGACGACGTGCTCGCCGATCTCGCGCGGATCATGGAATTGTGGGCACAGGCGCGTGCGCGCTTCGGCGGCGACGGGCAATTCCTGTTCGGCGCGTTCGGCGCGGCCGACATCATGTATGCGCCGGTGGTGACCCGGATCGTCACCTACAGCCTGCCAATCGCGCGCTTCGCGGCGAGCTATATGGATGCGGTCATCAACCACCCCTTCATGCAGGACTGGATCGCCGCCGCACAGGAAGAGGAATGGGTGATCGAAAAGTTCGAGCAGCCGGTCGGCTGACGCGTCGCTCCGTTCGTCCCGAGCGAAGTCGAGGGACAGTGCGCAGGTGCCTCGACTTCGCTCGGCACGAACGGAGGGGGTTAAGGACGCTGCTATCGTGGCCGCACCGACGGATACTCCACCCCGTCCTTGGTGGTATACCGCCCGTCGGCGGTGAACAGCATGTCGATGTCCGAATAGCCGCCACCTTCATCCGGTCCGGCGCCCACCGCGATGAACACGCAATCGGCATCGCTGCGGTTGACCAGAACATGCCCGTTGCGCTCACCGCCGGGAAACGCGGCGCAGTCGCCGGCGCGCATCGGATGTTCGCCGTTATCTTCGATCAACACGGCCTCGCCCGACAGCATCACGACGAATTCGTCCTCGCCATCGTGCCAGTGGCGTTGCGAGGATTGCGCGCCCGGCTTGAGCACGACCTGGCTGACGCCCATGTGCGTGAGGCCGCCGGCCGGGGCGAGCCGGCGGTTCCAGCGACCCGCGACCACGCCGGCGAACTGCGGCGGATAATCGGTGCGATTGCTCTGCGGGATTGTATCGAGATCGAGCTTGGGCAATGTCCGCTCCCCATGACTGACACCACCACCCTGCCCGATCCGATCGCGCTCACCAAGACCCTGCTGGCCTGCGAAAGCGTCACCCCGGCGCGCGGGAGCGTGTTCGACGTGATCGAAGCCGCACTGCTGCCGCTGGGCTTCACGATCGAGCGATTCATCGAAGGCGAGGCACCGGACGGGCCAGTCGAGAACCTCCTCGCCACGCGCCCCGGCACTGGCACGCATTTCGCCTTCGCCGGGCATCTCGACGTGGTGCCGCCGGGTGCCGGCTGGACCGGGGACGCGTTCGTGCCGGAGGAGCGCGACGGGCTGCTCTACGGGCGCGGCGCGGTCGATATGAAGGGCGCGATCGCCGCGTTCGTCGCCGCGATTCCGCGCGAACCGGGCATCCCGCTCACGCTCATCCTCACCGGCGACGAGGAAGGCCCCGCCACCTACGGCACGCAGGCGCTGATGGCGCGCATGGCCGAACGCGCCGTGACGCCCGACCTGTGCCTGGTCGGCGAGCCGACCTCGGCGAACCGGCTCGGCGATACGGTCAAGATCGGGCGGCGCGGCTCGGTCAATCTCTGGATCGACGTGCCCGGCAAACAGGGCCATGTCGCCTACCCGCACCTCGCCGACAATCCGATCCCAAAGCTGGTCGCGATCCTCGCCGAGATCGACCGGTTGGTGCTCGATACCGGCAATGCGTGGTTCCAGCCTTCGAACATCGAACCGACCGACATCACCGTCGGCAATCCGGCGACCAACATCATCCCCGGCCATGCCTCGGCGCGGCTGTCGATCCGCTTCAACGACGGCCATCGCGGTGCCGATCTGGTCGAGCGGATGCGCGCGATCGTCACCGCCCACGCACCCGAGGCGACGCTCACCGCACGGATTTCGGGCGAGGCGTTCCTCACCCAGCCGGGCGCCTTCTCGGCGCTGATCAGCGATGCGATCGAGGCGCGGCTCGGGCTTCGGCCAGACCTGTCGACGACCGGCGGCACCTCGGACGCGCGCTTCCTGTCGGCCTTGTGCCCGGTGGTCGAGTTCGGGCTGTGCAATGCGACGATGCACAAGCTCGACGAGGCGGTCGCGGTGGACGATCTCGTCGCGCTGGCCGGGGTCTATGCGGACATCATCGCGCGGATTGGAGCGACGACCACCTAGATTCCGTTCGTCCTGAGTCCGTCGAAGGACGTGCCCCACACGCAGCGGCTGGGGTACGCACTTCGACGAGCTCAGTGCGAACGGCAGACTTCGCGCCGCTTACCCCAAAGTCCGCTTGAACAGCGCCAGCATCTCGCGCCAGCCGCGCTCGGCGGCGACTTCGTTGTAGACGGGGAAATCGGGCTTCATCCAGCCGTGCAGCGCGCCGGGATAGATCTCCGCCTTGTAGGTCACGCCAGCCTCGTCGAACGCCTTGGTCAGCCGCTCGGCCATTTCGGGCGGGTAGCTGTCGTCGTCGTCGGCGCCCGCCACATATACGTCCGCCTTGATCTTCGGCGCGAGCAGATGCGGGCTGGTGTCCGCATCCGACGCGAGGTAGCCGCCGTGGAAGCTGATCGCCGCCGCGACCCGGTCGGGGAACGTCCCCGCCGCGGTGATCGCCATGCCGCCGCCCATGCAGAAGCCGACCGTGCCGATCTTGGAACCGGCGACATCCTTGCGGGTGTCGAGATAGGCGAGGAACCCTTCGGTATCGGACGCGGCCTTGTCGTTGCCGGTGGTCGCCATCAGCGGGCCGATCACCTTGCGGAAGCCCTCGGCGAACACCGCCTTGGGATCGAACGGCGCATAAGGGCCGTAGCGGTAGAACATGTCGGGCACGAGCACGACATAGCCGTTGGCGGCAAGCCGGCGGGCCATCTCGATGACGGTCGGGCGGATTCCCACGCCGTCCATGTAGAAGATCACCGCCGGCCATGCGCCCTCGGCCGCCGGGGTCAGCACATGCGCCGGGCAGGCGCCGTCACGCGTCTGGATCGTGACCTGTTCGTCGCTCATCGGGTTACTCCTCACGAAATCGAATCGTCCCGCCGCATCTGCCGGATTCCGGCCAGCATCACCAGCAGCCGCACGGCAAAGTCACCGTGTCAGGCGAGCGTTTCGACCGGCGCGCCGGCGAAATCCTCCGCCACCACCGTCTCGATCTGCCGCGCGATGCCGCGCGTCAGCGCCGCCGGCACGACCACCTCGAAGCCGCGCTCGACCAGCCCCGCCACCGCCCAGCGCACGCAGTAATCCGCCGCAACGCCGATCACCGTCACGCGGCGCACGCCCGCATCCTTGAGCCGGTTGAAGAAGACGTCGCGCGGCACCGGCGGCATCGCATCGCCGCGCGCATCCTCGATCAGCAACCCGTCCTCAGCCCACATGTCGAACACATGCTTCTCGATCCGCCACGCCGGGATCGCGCGATCGAGCAGCGCCGGATCGAGCATGTTGGCCCAGCCGGGGGTGCCCTTCACGCAATGCGCGGGAAATTCCCGCGCCTCTTCGGAGGCGGCGTAGATGTCGGGCACATGCGTGTCGAAGGTGAACAGCACCCCGGCGGTGCGTTCGGACTCGAGCCCGGACAGCCACGCGCGCATCGGCGCGACCAGCGCATCGGCACCGGTGACGCTCAGCGCACCGTCGGCGGCCATGAAGTCATATTGCGTATCCACGACGACGGCGAAGTCCTGCATCGATCGATCTCCCTATCGGTGTTGACATATATACATTGGGATAATAAGTAAAGTGCATCTTACATATTAGGTGGTGCGTGACCGACGACGAAGCCCTCGACTATGATCCCAACGCCTATCAGCGGCCTTCGGTCGCGGTCGATCTGGTGTTGCTCGGGATTCGCGGCGGCGAGCCGGCGGTGCTGCTGGTGAAACGCGACGCGCCGCCCTTTGCCGGCCGCCGCGCGCTGCCCGGCGGGTTCGTCGGCATCGACGAGACGCTCGACGCCGCCGCCGCGCGCGTGCTGCACGACAAGGCGGGGATCGCCAACGCGCACCTCGAACAGCTCTATACGTTCGGCGCGGTGGCGCGTGATCCACGCATGCGGATCATCTCGGTCGCGTATCTCGCGCTGCTCGACGAAGCCGCCTTCGCAGCCGCGCTGGAGGACACGCCGGGCCTGCTCGCCGCGACGATCACCGTGCCGTGGCCGGGAGAGACCGGCGGCGCGGTCGAGATCGCGACGCCGAAGGGTGCGGTCCCGCTCGCCTTCGACCATGCCGACATCGTCGCGCTGGCAATGCTGCGCCTGCGCGGCAAGCTCGACTATTCCGATGTTGGCTTCGCGCTGCTGCCCGAGCGCTTCACGCTGCGCCAGTTGCAGGACGTGCATGAAGCGATCCTCGGCGTCGCGCTCAACAAGCCCGCCTTCCGCCGCCGCATGCTCGATCGCGGCTGGCTCGCCCCCACCGGCGAGCGCGAAGGCGGCACCTCGTTCCGACCCGCCGAACTCTACCGTTTTACCAGATCCTCGTAAGGAGCCTACCAATGGCCACGATCCGCAACCTGCTGTTCCTCGCGCAGCTTCGCAGCGAGGCGAGCAGCCACATCATCCGCTACCGCAACGGCAAGGTCCGCCAGAGCGGGCGCGGCCTCGTCTTCTGGTTCCGCCCCGAAACCGCCAGCATCGCCGAAGTGCCGATGGACGACCGCGAGATGACGCTGTTCGTGAAGGGCCGCAGCCAGGATTTCCAGACGGTGTCGGTGCAGGGCAGTGTCGGCTGGCACGTCGTCGATCCGGTGCTGCTCGCCGAGCGCGTGGATTTCACGATCAGCCCGTACAGCGGCAAGCCGCAGGGCGAGCCGGTGCCGAGCATCGAGGCGCGGATCACCGGCATCGCCAACCAGGCGGTGCTGCAATATCTCGGCACCGCGCCGGTGCGCGCGCTGCTCGATGCCGGGCCGGGGCCGCTGCGCGCGCAACTGGAAGCCGCGCTCGCCGCCGATCCGGCGCTGGCGGAGATCGGCGTCGCGGCGGTGTCGGTGCGGCTCACCAACCTCGCGCCGTCGAGTGAACTCGAACGCGCGCTCCAGACCCCGACCTTCGAGGCGCTCCAGCAAAAGGCCGACGAGGCGACCTTCGAACGCCGCGCGCTCGCGGTCGAAAAGGAACGCGCCATCGCCGAGAACGAGCTGGCGACCCGCATCGAACTGGCGCGGCGCGAGAAACTGCTGATCGCCGAGGAAACCGACAACGCCCGCAACCGCGCCACCGGCGCGGCCGAGGCGCAACAGGTCGAGGCGAAGGCCGAGGCCGACCGAATCCGCCTCGTCGAAGGCGCCAAGGCCGAGGCCGAGCAGGCGCACATCGCGGTCTATCGCGACCTGCCGCCAGCCGTGCTGTTCGGCCTCGCCGCACAACAACTCGCGGGCAAGCTCGACACGATCGAGCATGTCAACATCACCCCCGATCTGCTCGCGGCGGTGATGGGCGAGTTCCGCAAGAGCCCGGTGGTGGTCGCGGGTTGAGCCCTACCCCGTTCGTCCTGAGTGCTGCTGAGTAGCCCGAAGGGCGTATCGAGGCAGCGTATCGAAGGACGGCCCCCGCGCGGGGCGGTGCTTCAATCCGCGCCTTCGGTACGGCTCTTCGAGCCCACTCAGGCGCTACTCAGCACACACGGATTTTCAGGAGTTCCTCATGTCCAGCATCCCGCCCCGCGCGGTGTTCGTCATCCGCGAAACCGATCTCGAACGGCTCATCGCCCGGCACGCCACGCGCGATCAGGCGCGTTTCTTCCTGGAGACGCGCGGGCAGCGGATCGAGACGGTCGAGCAGCGTCACCATGAGTTCCACGCCGCGCTGGCGGCGGCCCGCGCTTCGGTGCCGGCCGAGTGGCGGCAAGCGCTGGTGCGCCGCGCCGATCTCGACCGTTTCCTGTTCGCGCGCGAGGATGTCGTCATCGCGGTCGGGCAGGACGGCCTTGTCGCCAACGTCGCCAAATATGTCGCGGAGCAGCCAGTGATCGGCGTCAACCCAGCGCCCGATCTGTATGACGGCGTGCTGGCGCGCGTCCGCGTCGAGCGGCTGGCGCGCTTGCTGCCCGGTACGGTGCGGCCCGATGCGCCGGTCGAGCGGCGCACGATGGTTCAGGCGACACTCGACGATGGGGAAATTCTGATCGCGCTAAACGAGATCTTCCTCGGGCATCGCAGCCACCAGTCGGCGCGGTACCGGATCGAACTCGCCGGCGATGGCGAGGAGCATTCGTCGTCGGGACTGATCGTCGCCTCGGGCACCGGCGCGACCGGTTGGGCGCGTTCGATCGCCGAGGCGACCCATCTGCCGCTGCCGCTCGGCACCGATGAACGCGCGGCGGGCTATTGGGTGCGCGAGCCGTTCCCGAGCATCGCCACCGAGACGCGGATGCGCGCGGGCAAGCTCACCGACGATCCGCTGATCGTCACCTCGCGCATGAACGACGGCGGGGTGATCTTCGCCGACGGGATCGAGCAGGATTTCCTCGGCTTCGACTGGGGCCGCCGCGCGACGATCACGCCCGCACCCAATTCCCTTCATCTCGTGATCGGGTAAGGATCGCACACATGGCCGTTACCGACATCGCAACCCGCACCTACAACCACAATTTCCGGCTCGATCCGATCGTGCGGAGCTTGCTCGACACCGATTTCTACAAGCTGCTGATGTTGCAGATGATCCGCCACATCCACCCCGACGTGACCGCGACCTTCTCGCTCATCAACCGGACGAAGAGCGTGCGACTGGCCGAGATCATCGACGAGGGCGAGTTGCGCGCGCAGCTCGACCATGCCCGCACCGTGCGCTTCAGCCGCAAGGAGCTGATCTGGCTCGCCGGCAACAGCTTCTACGGCAAGCGCCAGATGTTCGCGCCGGACTTCATCGCCTGGCTCGCCGAATTCCAACTGCCCGAATACGATCTCCGCAAGGTCGACGGCCAGTATGAACTGCATTTCGACGGGCCGTGGAGCGGCACCTCGATGTGGGAAATCCCCGCGCTCGCGATCATCAACGAACTCAAATCGCGCGCCGCGACGCGCGACATGGGCAAGTTCGCGCTCGACGTATTGTACGCGCGCGCCAAGGCGCGGCTGTGGGAGAAGGTCGAGCGGCTGCGCGACCTGCCCGATCTCGTCCTCAGCGATTTCGGCACGCGGCGGCGCCACGGCTTCCTGTGGCAGCGCTGGTGCGTCGAGGCGCTCAAGGAAGGGCTGGACCACCGCTTCATCGGCACCTCGAACGTGCTGCTGGCGATGGACGCCGATCTCGAGGCGATCGGCACCAACGCGCACGAACTGCCGATGGTCGAGGCGGCGCTGTCGGATAGCGACGCCGAACTCGCCGGCGCGCCCTACCGCGTGCTCGAACAATGGCGCGCGCATTACGGCGGCAATCTGCTGATCGCCTTGCCCGACGCGTTCGGCACCACCGCCTTCCTCAGGCAAGCACCGGCGTGGCTCGCCGACTGGACCGGCTTCCGCCCCGACAGCGCGCCGCCGATCGAAGGCGGCGAACAGATCATCCGCTGGTGGCAGCAACAGGGCGTCGACCCGCGCGAGAAACTGCTGATCTTCTCCGACGGCATGGACATCGACACGATCGAGCAGACCTACCGCCATTTCCACGGCCGCGTGCGAATGAGCTACGGCTGGGGCACCAACCTCACCAACGATTTCCGCGGTTGCGACCCGCGCGGCGGGCACGCGCTGGAGCCGATCTCGCTGGTCTGCAAGGTGACGCGCGCGAACGGGCGGCCGGCGGTGAAGCTCTCGGACAATCCGGCGAAAGCGACCGGCGAGCCGGAGGAAATCGCGCGGTATCTGCGGGTGTTCGGTGACGATGGGCGGGCGGAGAGCGAGGTGAGCGTATAAGGGCGCGCGCGACGTTTCGCCTGCCGGGGCACTTGAAATCCTCCCCCGCCAGGGGGAGGTGTCGCCATAGGCGACGGAGGGGGCGGTCGACGATGCGGATGACAGGGACGAGCAACAGCCGGCAAAACGCGAAAACGCTACGCCGCGAGATGACGCCGCCAGAAATCGCGCTTTGGCGCGCCTTGCGGAAGAATGACGATGGACTGCGATTCCGTAAACAGCATCCCGCAGGCGATTATGTGCTCGATTTCTACTGCGCCCCGGCGAGGCTGGCGATCGAGGTCGATGGCGAAGTGCATGGACGCGGCGACAGGCCCGCGCGAGACGTCGTTCGGGACGCCTGGCTCGCAGCGCAAGGCGTGACGGTGGTGCGCTATCCGGCGCGGGAGGTGCTTTCCGAATTGGATTCTGTCGTTCGCCAGATCGTCGCGGTTGCGGTCGCGCGTAGGGACACCATCGCTAACGGATCCCGAACCTCCCCCTCCGTCACGCTGCGCGTGCCACCTCCCCCTGGCGGGGGAGGATAAGGACAGAGGTGGCGCCGAAGGCGACGGAGGGGGAGGTCTGCGGAACCTTTCAGCGTTTAGCTGCCTCGAACACCGCCAGATCGCGCTCGACCTGCGCCTCCTTCGCGGCCTTGGGGTTCGCGGTCAGAAACGCCTCGCACGCCGGCCCCTGCGTCACGCACGCCGCCGCCTTCACGCCGCCCGCCCGCGCGCGCCACAGGCTCGCGCCCGGCAGGAAGCTGTAGTGGATGCTGTCGCGCACGATCTGCTTGAGATCGGCGTAGCGAAGCCCCTGCTCCACCACCGCGCGGACATATTCGTTGGTCATGTCGCTGCGCGATACGCCTTCGTCGTCGGTCGAGAGCGTCACCGGAACGCCGGCCTCGCGGTACAGCGACAGCGGATGCGCCTTGCCCTTCACGCCGAGGATCACCGCGTTGCTGGTCAGGTTGATCTCGACGTCGACCTGCTTCGCCGCCATCTCGCTGAGCAGCCCGGCGGCGTCGTCCTCATAGGAGATGTCGATGCCGTGGCCGATCCGCCGCGCGCCAGCCACCTCGACCGCCTCGCGGATGTGGAACGCCAGGTCGCGCGGCGGCACCAGCCCGAGCGTCAGTTCGCCGGCATGGAGCGACAAAGCGACCTTGGGGTGCCGCGCCTTGAGAAACGCGATCATCCGCATGTGCAGGGTATAATCGCGCACCGCGATCGGATCATGCTCGGGTGCTGCGATGTTGACGCCGACGAAGCGCGGATCGGCCTCGGCCAGCGCGAAGCCGAGCGCGAGCTGCGCGAAGGTCTGCGCGGGCGGAATGGTGCGGATCGCGGTGTAGAGATAGCGCATCTCGACCGCGCAGGCGGGCTTCGGCCTGGCCGTATCGCACGCGTCGATCCTGGCCGATTCCGCCTCGAAGCGATCATAATCGGCCCGCGCGCGCGCCACCGCATCGGGCAACAGCGGCGCGAGTTTCGCGGACAGCGCCGCGAAGTCGGTCGGGTCCACGTCCTTCACCGCCGCGACGAGCGCGCGGGCCTGACGCGCGCCGCTGCCGAGCTCGACATAGGACACGCGATCCGCCGCCGCCTGCTCGCGAGTGAGCGCGAGTTCCTTCGCCTCGTTGCCGGACGATGCGGTACCGAACGCATCGAACGTCGCGAAGAAACGGTCGTACCCCGACAGCGTCGGCGCGTTGACGCCGGTCTCGAACCCGCGTGTCGAGAGCGCGTCGAGCATGCGGCTGTACAGCGGGTAATTCTGCTCCAGCCCGGCCGCCGGCACGCGGTTCGGCGTGTCGCAGGGCGGCGGCACGATGCTGGCGGTGTCGGTGGCGATGCACAGCCCGCCCGCCGCCGCCCAGCGCAGCCAGTCCTCGGCGTAGATCGAGCCACCGCCGTGATTGTGGAGGTCGCCACCCTTGGGCATGGTCTGGAGGAACACGCGCAGCCGGGGCGGGCTGTCGGCGATCGCGTCGAGCCGCGCGGCGGTGCGCGCTTCGTCCGACAGCGGTCTGGCCTCGCGCGCCGAGGCCGCGCCGCTCGCCAGCAACAGCGCGATGATGAGTGCGGCCAAACGCATGCTTTTCCCCCGGATAACCCCGGAGGCGGCGCTAGGCGATCGGGTGTGCTTCGCCAACCGCAATGAAAAGCACGATCCGTTGCACAAATGCGCGCGGCCGGGTGCGCGCATTTTTCGATGCCGTCGTGCCGTTAACGGCAATGGACGCTTGCACCCACGCGCTTACTAGGTCCGCAATCGCCAAAAATCGGGTCGCGCTTTGAAGATTCCCTGCCCTCTTCGGAAAGCCGTGCGTTGATGCTGTCGCGGCCCTCTCTCGGCGGCGCGCTGTTGCTGCTCAGCACCGCCGTCGCGGCGCTCGCGGCGGCGACGCATTCGGACGGCGTGCGCGCGCAGGCCGTGCAACCGGCGGTCGCGCATGTCGAGAACGGGCCGCCCGAGCTGCTCGAGCAATATTGCGCGCGCTGCCACAATGACGACGACAAGGTCGCCAACCTCTCGATCGCCGATCTGCGCGACAATGATCTGCTGATCGGCAAGCACGCCGACGAGTGGGAGAAGATCCTCCGCCGCACCAGCCTCGACGAGATGCCGCCGCGCAACAAGCCGCAGCCCGATCCGGCGATGCGCGCGGCGTTCATCCAGTGGCTCAAGGGCTCGCTCGACGCCTATGCCGCCGCGCATCCCGACCCCGGCCGCGCGACGATCCGCCGGCTCAACCGAGTCGAATATGCCAATGCCGTGCGCGATCTGCTTGCGCTCGATACCGATGTCAGCCGCGATCTGCCGCAGGACAATTCGGGCTATGGCTTCGACAATATCGCCGATGTGCTGACGGTCTCGCCGACGTTGATGGACCGCTATGTCAACGTCGCGGGCAAGGTCGCGCGGATGGCGACGGGGATGAGTTCGCCGCGTGCGTTCGTCACCAGCTACGAATTGCCCAAGGACGGATCGGTGCTCAACTCGGGCCGCCCCGCCTATAACGAACGCGCCAGCGACGCGCTGCCGCTCGGTTCGCGCGGCGGTGGCGCGTTCAAATATTACGCGCGCCACGCCGGCATCTACGAGGTGAGCGGCTGGCTCAACGCCAACACCAACAACGAGACCGACCGGCTCAAGGAGGACAAGGTCAGCGTGCGCGTGCCCCTGAAGGCGGGCGCGCATACGATCGGCATGACCTTCCACCGCACGCTCGCGCCCGACGAGAGCGTGCAGACGTTGCGCAACGATCTCGACAAGGTGCCGCTGCCGGTCGATGCACCGAAGCCGCTGCCGCTCGACGTTCTGGTCGATGGCGTGCGGGTGAAGCAGATCAGCGTGCCGTCGTACCGGCTGTCGCCGCGCTATTCGCAGCAGAATTTCCCACGCGACGTGCTCCAGATCGACGTCGCCGGGCCGTATGACGCCAGCACTAAGGACGACACGCCGAGCCGCAAGCGCATCTTCCTGTGCCGCCCGCGCGCCGCCTCGGCGGAGACGGCGTGCGCGCGGAAAATCATCACCGCGCTCGCGCATCGCGCCTATCGCCGTCCGGTCGGCGAGGCTGATGTCGCCCCGCTGATGAAGCTTTATGCGAGCGAGCGCGCCGCGTCCGACTTCGATCACGGCATCGCGGCGGCGGTGGAGGGCGTGCTGGTCGCGCCGCAATTCCTGTTCCTCGTCGAAAGCGATCCCGCCGGCAGCGCGCCGGGCAGCGTCCACCGTGTCAGCGATCTCGACCTCGCCTCGCGGCTGTCGTTCTTCCTGTGGAGCAGCATTCCCGACGACACGCTGTTGAAGGCGGCGGAAGAGGGCAAGCTCGCCACGCCGGGCGCGATCGAGGCGCAGGTGACTCGGATGCTCGCCGACCGCCGAGCCGACGCGTTGACGAAGAACTTCGCCGGCCAGTGGCTGTATCTGCGCAACCTCGATCAGCAGCGGCCCGACATCAGCGTCTATCCGGCGTTCGACGCGCGGCTGCGCTCGGCAATGGCGCAAGAGACCGAGATGTTCTTCGGGTACGTGCTGCACAACAACCGCAGCCTGCTCGATTTCATCGCGGCGGATTACACCTTCCTCAACCAGCGGCTCGCCGCGCATTACGGCATCGCCGGGGTGAGCGGCACCGCGTTCCGCAAGGTGGCGCTCGATCCGGCGTGGCATCGCGGCGGCCTGCTCGGGCAGGCGAGCATCCTCACCGTCACCTCCTATGGCAACCACACGTCGGTGGTGAAGCGCGGCAAATGGGTGCTGGAGAACATCCTCGCCGCCGCGCCGCCCCCGCCGCCGCCCGACGTGCCGGCGCTTCAGGAAACGCATGACGGCCGCAAGCTGACCGCGCGCGAGCAGTTGGAGATGCACCGCGCCAACCCGGCCTGCGCCTCGTGCCACGTCAAGATGGACCCGATCGGCTTTGCGCTGGAGAATTTCGACGCGGTCGGCGGCTGGCGCACGCAGGACGCCGGGCAGATCATCGACGCGGCGGCGGTGCTGCCCGACGGCACCAAGTTCGCCGGTTTCGACGGGCTTCAAAAGATCCTGCTCGCGCGCAAGGACGAGTTCGCCGGCGCCTTCACGCGCCGCCTGCTCACCTATGCGCTCGCGCGCGGGCTGATCGCGCAGGACATGCCGACCGTGCGCAAGATCGCGGCGAGCGCGGCGGGCGACGATTATCGCATCCAGACGATCATCAAGGGCATCGCCACCAGCGCGCCGTTCACGCTCAGGAAGACGCCAGCGAAATGACGCGCGCCGCCGTCCCGACCATCAACGTCACCCCGGACGTGTTCCGGGGGCCACGGTGCCGCGCATTGTGCCGCCCGCCGCGCCTGCGGAACGGTGAACCCCGGAACACGTCCGGGGTGACGGAGCGCATAAACCCCACCCGTTCCCCTGCGAAAGCGGGGGTCCAGGGCCACGAGCGCGGCGCTGCGTGGCTCTGGGCTCCCGCTTTCGCGGGAGAACTGCAAGGACCAACGCCATGATCCTCCCCCGCCCCGCGATCAGCCGCCGCACGATGTTGCGCGGCGCCGGCACGATGCTGGCGCTGCCGTTCCTCGAAGCGATGATGCCGGACGCGCGCGCCGCCGATCTCGCGTCGCGGCCGAAGCGGTTGCAGGTGTTCTACTCGCCCAACGGCATGATGATGGACGCCTTCCGCCCGACCGCGCAGGGCAAGGGCTTTGCGCTGCCATCGACGCTGGAGCCGCTCGCGCCGCACCGCGCGCAGATCAGCGTGTTCAGCGGGCTCGGCCATCCGCAGGCGGCGGCGATGGGCGATATCGCCGCGGGGCACGGCCGCTCCTGCCCCGCCTTCCTCACCGGCACGCACGTCAAGCAGACCGAGGGCACCGATATCCGCTGCGCGGTGTCGATCGATCAAGTCTATGCGCAGCATCTCGGCGACGCGACGATGCTCAGCTCGCTCGAACTCGGCATCGATCCCGCAAGCCTGCTCGGCAGTTGCGACATCGGCTATAGCTGCGCCTACACCAACGGCATTTCGTGGATGAACCCGAACGTGCCGCTCCCCGTCACCGCCAATCCGCGCGACGTGTTCGAGCGGCTGTTCGGCGACGGCGACGCGCTCGACGCGCAAAGCCGGCTCGCGCAGGCGCGCCGCCAGACCAGCATTCTCGATTTCGTCCGCGACGATACGCAGCGGCTGTCGGGCCGGCTCGGCGTGGAGGATCGCCGCAAGCTCGACGAATATCTCGAAGCGACGCGCGATATCGAGAAGCGAATCCAGCGCGCCGCCGTTTCCGGCGGGCAGCAGACCGACATGGAGCGCCCGGCGGGCATTCCCGATTCGTTCGACGAGCATGTCCGCATGATGATCGATTTGCAGGTGCTGGCGATGCAGGCCGACATCACCCGCGTCGGCAGTTTCATGATCGGCCGCGAGCTTTCGAACCGCACCTATCCCGAAATCGGCGTGCCGGATTCGCACCACATGCTCAGCCACCACGGCAACAACCCGGAGAAGATGGCGAAGCTCGCGAAGATCAACCGGCACCACATGGAATATTTCGCCTATTATCTCGACCGGATGAAGGCGGTGAAGGACGGCGACGGCACCTTGCTCGATCGCACGATGGTGATCCGCGGTTCGGCGTTCGGCGATTCGAACCAGCACGATCACATGGACCTGCCGGTGATCGTCGCGGGCGGGCTGGTGCCGGGTGACCGCAGTGTCTCGGTGCCCAAGGGCACGACCATGTCGAACCTGCTGCTCGCCGCGCTGAACGTGCTCGACGTGCCGACCAAATCGTTCGGCGACAGCAATGCCCCGCTCGCGGAGCTGGTGCGTGCCTGATCGCGCGCGGATCGCTTTGGCGCTGGCGGCGGTGGCGCTGTGGAGCGGCAGCGCGCAGGCGCGCAAGCCCGTGGATAACGACGCGCTGGTCCGCGCGATCTCCGCCGACGATCTCGCCGCGACGCAAGCCGCGCTCGCCGCGCATGCCGACCCGAATGCCCGGCTCGACTATGGCGCGACCCCGCTCGCGCTCGCGGTCAACACGCAAGACCCGGCGCTGGTGGCGGTGCTGCTCGCCGCGCATGCCAGGCCGAATACCGCCGACGCGGACGGCGTCACGCCGCTCGCGCTCGCGTGCGAACTCGGCAATGCCGCGATCGTCTCGCACCTGCTCGACGCGCATGCCGATGTCCGCGACGCCGCCCCCGACGGCACGACGCCGCTCGCGATCTGCGCGCGCTTCGGGCCAGCCGAGGCCGTGGCGCGGATGCTCGCGGCGGGTGCCGCGCCCGATACGCCTGATGCGCGCGGCCAGACGCCGCTGATGTGGGCGGCCTCGGGAGGCCATGTCGACGCGGTCGCGGCATTGCTCAAGGCTGGCGCGGACGCCAACCGCGTCTCCAAGGGCGGTTTCACGCCGCTGTTCTTCGCGATCAAAAGCGGCGTGCCGGCGGCGACAGCCGCACTGCTCGCCGCCGGCGCGAAGGCGGACTATCGCGGCCCGGAAAACACCAGCGCGCTGCAACTCGCGCTGTACCAGCACAATTACGCCGCCGCCGCGCTGCTCGTGCCCTATGGCTTCGATCTCGCCGCGCGCGACCGCGAGGGCAAGACCCCGCTCGACGCCGCCGCCGAAGGTGGCGACGCGACGCTGGTCAAGCTGCTGCTGGCGCGCGGCGCCGACGCCAATGCGCTGAGCGGGCCTTCCACGATACAATGGGTGACGGAAGCCAATTTCGGCGTCGCGCCGCCGCCGGTCCCGCCCACGCCGCCGCTGCTGTGGGCGGCGCAGTCCGGCCATGCCGAGGCGATGGCGGCGCTGATCGCCGGCGGCGCCGACCCGCATTTCGTCGCGGCGGACGGCACCAATGTCGTGCTGGCGGCGGCAAAGGGTGGCAGCGACGCCGCGCTCCGGCTTGCGCTGCAGGTCGCCCCCAACGTCGATGTCGCCAACGCGACCGGATTTACCGCGCTCCACATCCTCGTCGCCGGACGACCCTTCCCCGATCTCGCGGCGATGCTGCGCACGCTCGCCGCGCATCATGCGCGCACCGATCTCAAGAGCAAATACGGCACCGCTGCCGAGATCGCCGGCAAGGGCCTCAACGAAGTGAAGGCGATTTTCGCCGAAACCTTTCCCGATGGGGCTGGCGCAAACCCGGCAAATCGGGGAGGACAGCAATTGGCCGCGCGGCCATGATCCACGTTAATTCGGAGCGAGACCGTTCATGATCGTGACACCAGCTTTCAAGACCCTCCGCGTCGCGGCGCTCGCCGTGATCCTGTCGTCGCCGGTGATGGCCGCCGCCCCCGCGCCGCAGGACATCGTCAACGCGCGCGTCGTCGGCTTCAAGAAGATGGGCGGCGCGATGAAGGCGATCGGTGATCAGCTCAAGAGCGGTGCGCTCGACAAGGCGAAGACGCTCGCCGCCGCGCAGACCATCGCCACGACCGCCAAGGGCCAGGGCAAGCTGTTCCCGGCCGGCACCGGCCCCGCCGCCGGCGTCAAGACCGATGCGCTGCCCGGTATCTGGACCGACCGCGCCACCTTCGACGCCGACATGGCCAAGCTCGTCGGCGAATCGGGCAAGCTGGTGACGGTCGCCGGCACCGGCGATGCCGCCGCGATCGGCGCTCAGATGAAAGCGGTCGGCGGCACCTGCGGCGCCTGCCATCGCCAGTTCCGCGCCGATACCTGATCCTGCGTCATGACGACGGACACCGTTACCGCGAGCGTGTGGGATCTGCCGGTCCGGCTGTTCCACTGGCTGCTCGTCGCCCTGCTCGGCTTTTCGTGGTGGAGCGGCGAGAATCACCACATGGATTGGCACCGGCTGTCGGGCTACACCATCCTGGCGCTGCTGGTGTTCCGCATCTACTGGGGCTTCGCCGGCAGCCGCACCGCGCGTTTCACGCAGTTCGTGCGCGGGCCGCGCGCCGCGTTCGCCTATCTGCGCACGCTCGGCAAACGCCCCTATCAGGCGGCGGACGGGCATAATCCGGTCGGCGGGTGGAGCGTCGTTCTGATGCTGTCGGCGCTGGTGGTGATGGTGACGGCGGGGCTGTTCTCGGTCGATGTCGACGGGCTGGAATCGGGGCCGCTCGCCGATTACGTCAGCTTCGATGCCGGCCGCGTGGCGGCGGATGTGCATCACCTCGTCTTCAACGTGCTGCTCGCGCTCGTCGCGCTGCACGTATTGGCTGTGCTGTTCTACCTGATCGGGCTGCGCCACAACCTCATCGCGCCGATGATCCACGGCCGTCGCAGGGCCGGTGCGGAGGCGGTCGCGGCAAAACTCGGCGCGTCGCCGTGGAAGGCGGCGATCGGCGTGCTCATCGCGATCGCCTTCGCTTATGCGGTGTCGAAGGGCTTCCGCTTCTAACATTTGATGGCGGATGATGCGTTCACCTTGCACGGCAATCTGCCGTTGTACGAGCGAGTCGCGATCCTCGACGCCGCGCGCCACGGCGACTGCGCGCTGCTCCCCGCCGATGCACCCTATCGCTTCGCCAGCGCTGCCCCGCTGATCGCGGTGACGATCGACGAGTTCGATCGCGCCGCACTCGATTACCCGATCCTCTTCTTCGCGGCGGAGCGCGAAGCGGTGATCGTCACCGGGCTGACCGCCGATCGCAACCTGTTCGTCGCGCCCGACGGGCATTACGCACCCGGCGCCTATGTGCCCGCCTATCTGCGCCGCCACCCGTTCACGCTGGCGCGCCGCGAGGGGCAGGATGGCAACGTCATCTGCATCGACGAAGCATCGGAGCGGCTGGTCCCGCTCGGCACGCCGGGCGCGGTGCCGCTGTTCGAACGCGGCCGCCCGAGCGACGTGGTGCGCGAGGCGATCGGCGTCTGCAACGCGGTCGATGCCGCCGAAACGCGCACCCGCGCCTTCGTCGCGATGCTCGACGATCTCGGGCTGCTGGAGCCGCGCCAGGCGTATCACAGCCCCCCTGGCGGCGCGCGCATGCTGGTGGTGGAGTATGACTCGGTTTCACGCGCCAAGCTCGACGCGCTCGATCCGCCCGCGTTCGCGCGGCTGCGCCAAGGCGGCGCGCTCGCGGCGATCTACGCGCACCTGCTGTCGGCGGGGAATTGGGACGTGCTGCCGCTGTGGGCGGCAGGATAACACTCCCCCGTTCGTGCTGAGCTTGTCGAAGCACGTGCCGCAAACGTTGAGGTGTTTAGCACGCCCTTCGACAAGCTCAGGGCGAACGGGATTAGCCGTTCAGCCCGTGTACGCCTTCACCAGCCGGTACATGAACGCGCGCCCGTCCATCAGCGACTTCACCCGGATACGTTCGTTGAGGCCATGCACCCCCTGCCCGTCCGGGTCCGAGAACAGCCCCGAGACGCCATAGGTCGGGATGCCGGCCGCATTGGTGAAGCGGCCGTCGGTCGCGCCGGTCGACAGGCGCGGGATCACCGGCACGCCCGGCCACATCTCCTTGGTCAGCGCTTCGATCGGCGCCATGATCTGCGGCGTCAGCGGCGGCGCGGAGGATTTCGGCTGGGGCGGATCGGCGAGCGCCACCGTCACCTTCGGGTTGGCCGATACCGTCGTCAGCGTGGCGAGGATCGCATCGACGCTCTCGCCCGGAATGATCCGGCAATTGACGTTGGCGCTCACCGATTGCGGCTGCGCGTTGGTGGCGTGTCCGCCCGAGATCATCGTCGGGATGCAGGTGGTGCGCAGCGTCGCGTTCCAGCTTGCGTTCGCGGCGGACACCGCGGCGTAATCGGCAGGCGTAGCCTTGCCCGCGCCGATCGCCGCCATCGCGCTTTGCGTCCTGGGATAGAGCGGCGCCGACGCGCCGAAATAGGCCTTGGCGGCAGGCGTCAGATCGACCGGGAAATCATAAGCGTTGATCCGCGCCAGCGCCTCGGCCATCCAGCCGATCGCGTTGACGTGCGGCGCCTGGCGCGAGCTGTGCCCGCCCGGCGCGGTCGCGGTGAAGGTGAAGTCCTGATAGACTTTCTCGCCCGCCTGCACGCCCTGGCTGACCGGCTTGCCCGCCTCGTCGAGCGACCCGCCGCCGCCTTCGTTGAGCGCCCAGCCCGCCTGCACCGTCTCGGGCCGGTTCTTGAGCAGCCATTCGACGCCGTTGAGCGCCTTCTCGGTCTCCTCGCCGCAGGTCAGCGCGAGCTTGATCGTGCGCCTGGGTTTGTACCCCTCCTGCCGGAAACGCACCATCGCATCGGTGAACGACGCCGCCATCGCCTTGTCGTCCGAAGTGCCGCGCCCGTAGAAATAGCCATTTTCCTCGATCAGCGTGAACGGATCGCGAGTCCAGTCGCTGCGCTTGGCGGCGACCACGTCGATATGCGCGAGCAGCAGCAGCGCGGGCAGCTTGGCGTCGCTGCCGCGCAGGATCGCGGACAGATTGCCTTCCTTGGGGTGCGCGGGATCGACGATCACCTGAACGTCGGCGGCCGGATAGCCCGCCGCCGTGAGATGCGCGCCCATCCGCTCGGCGGCGAGCGTGCAACTGCCGTCGGGCCAGCTCGAATCGGTTTCGACGAGTTCCTTGTAGAGCGCGCGGAACGCCGGTTCGCCGCCGCGCGGATCGGCGGGCGCGGCGTGGAGCGGTGCGGCGCTGATGAGCAGAGCGGCGAGCGCGACGGGTGCGGCGCGACGGATGGGCTTCATGGCAGGCGTTCCCCCTGGTGTGATGCGCAGAGTGACCGAGCCGCCGCGCTTCGACAAGCAGCACATCGACTGGACGCGCATAGATTTTCTCCTTATGCGAATGACTCTCATTATTGCTTGGGGAAGCATGAGCATGAATGCGCCGTTCATACCGCCACGGACGCTGCGGCCTGCCTTCGCGACCGCGACCGAGCGCACCGCATATGACGGTGCGCGGGGGTTCGACCCGATATCGCTCGCCGCGACCTTGCTCATCATGGCGGGTCTGTTCGTGGTGTTGATGACGATGGCGGGGCATCATCGCCACCACCGCCACCATCGGCAGCGGCTCGTCTTCGACATGCTGGAGATGCCGCGCCAGCCACCGCCCGCGCCTCTGGCCCCCGCACCCAAGACGGTCCACAAGACCCCGCCGCGTGTGTCCGAAATCGTCGCGCCGGTGCCGCAGGTCACGACGCCCACGCCAGCGCCTGCCGTGTTCGTGAGCGAAACCACCGCGCCGCCCCGCCCGGCACCCGCCGCCGCCAGCGCCGAACCAGCACCCGCCGCGCCCCCGGCACCGCCCGCGCCCGCGCCCGCCGCCGGCGGTGATCTCTCGGCCAAGATGCTTTCCGCCAAGCCGCCGAGCTACCCGCTCGAATCCCGTCGCCTGCGCGAGCAAGGAACGGTCGTGCTGGCGGTGCTGCTGGCCACCAACGGGCGTGTCGAGGAGATTTCGGTCGCGCACAGCAGCGGGTTCGAACGGCTCGACCACGCCGCGCTCTCCGCCGTGCGAAGCTGGCGCTGGTCGCCGCTGATGCGTGGCGGCGAAGCTGTGATGGTGCGCGGCATGGTGACGATCCCGTTCGTGCTGCGGACGTGACCAGAAATCATCGAAGACACGCAATAGTTTAATGCGATAATGCCTCGCATTATGAATTGACCTTGCGAATGACTCGCAATATCCGGCCCCCACACAACAACCGTTTCGGGGAAACAATGACACAGTCCAGCTCGCGCGCCGCACGGCAGCACGCTTTTCTCGCTCTTTCGTGCGTCGGCGCGCTGATCGCGCCAGCCGCGCTCGCGCAGACCGCCGACGACACCAGCCGGAAAGATGCGCCCGCGCTCGGCGGCGTGACCGTAACCGATACGGTGATCACGCAGGCACCCGGTCGCAGGCAGGACAGCCCAAAGGCGACGCGTCCGCTGCGTGACACGCCGCAGACCGTCACCATCCTCACCAAGGAGGTGCTCGAACAGCAGAACCTGCTGTCGCTGAAAGACGCGCTCTCCACCGTGCCCGGCATCACCTTCGGCGCGGGCGAAGGCGGTGGCGGATACGGCGACAGCATCACGCTGCGCGGCTATTCGGCGAACAACGACATCACGATCGACAACGTCCGCGACAGTGCCCAGTACAGCCGCACCGATACGTTCAACGTCGAGCAGATCGAAGTCACCAACGGCGCCAATTCGGTCAGCAACGGCTCGGGTTCGGTCGGCGGTAACATCAACCTCGTCACCAAGCGCCCGCTCGATCACGATACGTCGATCGTCACCGCCGGCGTAGGCACCGACAATTACTACCGCGCCACCGCCGATATCAGCCAGCATGTGACCGACACGATCGCTGTGCGGCTCAACGCGATGTACCACCGCAATGACATTCCCGGTCGCGACGTCGAGAAGAACAGGCGCTGGGGCGTCGCACCGTCGATCACCTTCGGAATGGGCACGTCCACGCGGCTGACTTTCGAATATATGCACCAGGAGGATACCAATATCCCCCAGTTCGGCGTGCCCTATATCAGCGGCGCGATCGTCGGCAGCACGACCGGGGCGTCCTACAGCGGGCCGATCCCCGGCGTCGATCGCTCCGATTATTACGGCTTCCGCAACCTCGATACGCAGCGCATCAATTTCGATCAGGCGACGCAGATCTTCGAGCATGACTTCAGCGACAAGGTCTCGATCCGCAACCTGACGCGGTATCAGGACGTGACGCAGTTCACCCGCGCCGATGGTCCAGAGGGCAATTTCTGCCTGCCCTCGGGCCGCACCGTGCTGGGCGCGGTCTGCAGCGCGCCGGGGCTGTTCACCCCGAGCGGCGGCTCGCGCGGCAACACGCGCTCGACCGAGAACCAGCTCGCCTATACGCAGACCGACCTGAAGGCGGTGGCGAACACCGGGTTCATCGAACACACGCTCGACGTCGGCTTCTCGCTGTCGCGCGAAAATTACAATGCCGCGACCGGCAACTCGCAGCGCGCCGCCAACGGTGCCGCGGCGACGATCACGCCGTATGCGATCTTCAATCCCGACGCGAACAACGTCTATACCGGCCCGGTCAACTTCGTCGTCGCCTCGCGGCCCAAATCGCAGGTCGACAATTACGCGGTCTATCTGTTCGATGCCGCCAAACTGTCCGACCATTTCGAGATCAACGGCGGCGTGCGCTGGGAACGCAACATCGCCAAGTCGCAGACCAACAGCTATTCGACCACGGTCGGATCGACGTTCGGCACGCTGACCACCGCCGGGCCAACGCTCTACAACCGCGACAGCCTGTTCTCGTACCGTATCGGCCTCGTCTACAAGCCGATCGAGGCGGCGAGCCTCTACGTCGCCTATGGCAATTCGAAAACGCCGTCGCAGAGCACCGTCAACGGTAGCTGCACCTTCACGCCGACCGCCACCGTGCCGTCGTCAACGTGCAGCACGCGCCCGGAAGGCGCCAAGAATTACGAGATCGGCGGCAAGGTCGAGCTGTTCGATGGCGGCTTGTTGTTGACCGCCGCGCTGTTCCGCAACGAACGCGACAGCTACCGGGTGCCCTCGGGCGATCCGACCGTGCCCGACCAGCAGACCGACGGCCGTTCGCGCGTCAACGGCCTCGCGCTCGGCGCTTCGGGTCACATCACTCCGGCATGGTCGATCACCGCCAATTACACGCATCTCAACAGCAAGCTGCTCCAATCGGTTTCGGACAAGTGCCTCGCCGCGCCGGGATCGGGCAATTGCACCAACACCGTGGCGGCGCCCAATCCGGGCGGCGGCTCGGAACTGTTGGCGACGCCCAAGGATTCGGGCAGCATCTACACCGCCTACACGCTGCCGTTCGGGCTGACGCTGGGCTATGGGGCGACGTATCAGGGACCGTTCGCGCTCAACACGCCGACCACCACGTCGGCGCTGGTGTACCACTCGCACGGCTACATCGTCCACAACGCGACGATCAGCTACGACATCACCAAGGCGCTGTCGGCGCAGGTCAATGTCAAGAACATCGGCGACAAGCTGTACTACACGCGTATCCGCGCCAACAACGGCTGGGCGACGCCCGGCGACGCGCGCTCGGCGTTGCTGACGATCAGCTACAAGCTCTGATCCGGTGTCGGGCGGCGGGCCCCGGTTCGCCGCCCTTCCCTTCTGCGCACCGCGCCGTAAGACACGATCATGCTGCTCCACATTCCCGCGCTGTTTTCCACCGACGAGGTGCGCGAGGCGCGCGCGCTGCTCGAAACCGCCGATTGGCAGGATGGCCGCGCCACCGCCGGGCACCGCGCCGCACTGGTGAAGCGCAACCTGCAACTGCCGCTCGACCATGCCGTCACCCGCCAGCTCGGCGCGCGCATCCTCGATCGGCTCGGCGCGACGCCGCTGTTCATCGCCGCGACGCTACCGCTGCGCGTGCTGCCGCCGCGCTTCAACCGCTACGAGGGCGGCGGCGACTATGGCCCGCATGTCGACAACGCGATCTTCCCGCTGCCCGGCTCCGCCGAGCGCGTGCGCAGCGACGTTTCCAGCACACTCTTCTTCAGCGACCCGCAAGAGTATGACGGCGGCGAGCTGGTCATCGAGGATACCTTCGGCGATCGCCGCGTGAAGCTCGCCGCCGGCGACATGATCGTCTATCCCGGCACCAGCCTGCACCATGTCACGCCGGTAACGCGCGGCACCCGCTTCGCCGCGTTCTTCTGGACTCAGAGCCTGGTCCGCGCCGACGAGCAGCGCCGGCTGCTGTTCGATCTCGACACCGCGATCCAGTCACTGAGCGGCGACCATCCCGAGCATGGTTCGATCGACACGCTGACCGGGGTCTACCACAATCTGATGCGGCAATGGTCCGAGACGTGACCCCGCTGCCACCGCTGACGGCGATCCCGCCCGACCTCCAGACTCTCGCCGACTATGAGCGCGTGGCCGAGCGCCACATGCCCGCCGCGTCCTGGGCGCACGTCCAGTCCGGCAGCGCCGCGACGCTGGCGCGCAACCGCGCCGCGTTCGAGCGGATATCCCTGCTGCCGCGCATGCTCGCCGATCTGCGCGGCGGCCATACCCGGCTGACATTGTTCGGGCGCGAGCATCAGGCGCCGATCCTGTTCGCGCCGGTCGCCTATCACCGCCTCGCCCACCCCGAGGGCGAACTGGCATGCGTGCGCGCGAGCGCGGCGATGGGGATCGGCATGGTCGTCAGCACGCTGTCGAGCGTGCCGCTGGAGACGATCGCCGAGGCCGCACGCGATGCGGCGCGCACGCTCGGCGTCGCGCCGGTGCCTTTGTGGTTCCAGCTCTATCTTCAGGAGGACCGCGCGGTCTCCGCCGAACTGGTCGCGCGCGCGGAAGCCGCCGGATACGAGGCGATCGTGCTGACGGTCGATGCGTCGATCAAGACCTCGGGCTTCGCGCTGCCGGCCGGCGTCACCGCCGCGAACCTCCCCGGCGGCGCCGATCGCCGCCAGACCAGCGCGCCGGGCGGCCGCATCCTGTTCGGCACCCGGCTCGCGGACGACGCGCCGAGCTGGGACGATGTCGCGTGGTTGCGCGCGAGCACGCGGTTGCCGGTGATCCTCAAGGGCCTGCTCGCCGCCGAGGATGCGCACATCGCCATCGCCCACGGCGCCGAGGCGATCATCGTCTCGAACCACGGCGGCCGCACGCTCGACGGTGCGCCCTCGGCGATCGATGTCCTGCCAGCGATGGCGGAGGCGGTCGCCGGCGCGGCGCCGCTGCTGATCGACGGCGGCGTGCGGACCGGCACCGATATCGTCAAGGCGCGCGCGCTCGGCGCGACGGCGGTGCTGGTCGGCCGCCCGCAACTGCACGGCCTCGCCGTGGCGGGCATGGCGGGTGTGGCGCATGTCGCGCACATCCTGCGCGCCGATCTCGAACTGGCGATGGCGCAACTCGGCTGCCCGACGCTCGATCGCATCGGCCCTGCCTGCCTGTTCACCCGCGCTTCATAACGCTTCCGTCATATCTGTTGCGCCGCAGCAACAGCTTGCGACTTTCCGCAATGGGGGTGGATCGTCCGCGTCGGATGATGGTTACGCACCCGCTGAATATAAAAACACCAAAGGAACTACGTATGCGTAAAGCTTTCCTCTCCGCCGTCGCCCTCGGCCTCGCCACCTTCGGCGCACAGGCCGCAACCGCCCAGGACACGACCGTGACGGACACCTCCACGCAGGACACCAGCCCGAACGGCGCGTCGACGTTCCGCGGCTTCCGCGTCGAAGGCAATGCCGGCGGCGATCGCTTCCAGTCGCAGGGCCGCCACCACGACAAGTTCGGCTACGGCGCGACCGTCGGCTTCGACGGCGTGATCGGCGACAAGATCGTGGTCGGCCCGGAAGCATCCTACTGGCGCGCGAACAACTGGAACGAGAACTGCTCGCTCGGCGGCGGCAACAGCCGGATCTGCGAAAAGTCGTTTGAGGAATATGGCGCGGCGGTGCGTGCGGGTTACCTCGTCACCCCGAACTTCCTCGTTTACGGCAAGGGCGGCTACGTCAACAACCAGCAGCGCAAGCGCATCGACGCGCCGAACGGCCAGAACATCGTGTACGATCGCTACAGCACCGACGGTTATCAGGTCGGCGGTGGCGTCGAATATTCGCTCGGCAAGGACGTCATGAAGATGCCGCTCTTCGTCGGCGCGCAGTACGTTTTCTCGCAGTATAACGACCACACCTCGCGCCAGCGCGTGATGGGCACCATCGGCTTCCACTTCAAGTAAGCGTCACGCTTCTTCAGGAAGTAGGGAAAGGGCGGCTCGCAAGGGCCGCCTTTTTTCGTTGGGGCCGAGAGCGCGTCCGCGCGCGTCTCAGCCGTGGCGCACAGCGCGCGCGGCGTCGGCAAGGAACCCGGAACGGTTCGATGCGATCCGGTCGATCCGGTGCAACAGAACTTCATCGCGCTGATGTTGAGGCGGACGGCCTTTTCCCGGCCGCTCGGCCCGGACCAGAATGCGCGCGACCTCATCGACCTCTGGATACCGACCAGCGTGCGATTGCCGACGTCACGCGAGCAGCGCGCGCGTGGCTGCCCCCGGCTGAACCAGGATTTCACGCTGGCATATGGTGATGAGCTTCGAGCGCACCGTGCCGTGCTGCATGGCGCTCGGGAAACAACGGCTTCTGAGCCGTTGGGAGACACCCCGGGATGAAGGGGTGGTGGACAGGGCTGGATTCGAACCAGCGTACGCTTGCACGGGCAGATTTACAGTCTGCTGCCTTTAACCACTCGGCCACCTGTCCAGATTGGGCCGCCAAAAAAGCGAGGCGTGCCAATGCCGACCTCGAAGCCCCCTGTCAACGCCCAACAGCGGCGAATTGCGGCCGAGACTTGCATGCGGGCAGCGCGGCGCATACCGAACGGCGAAGATTCCTCGCCGGGGACGTTGATCCCCGCGCTTATCCGGACGATTCTTGATGATGACCTGTGCCGATCTCCCTCCCGTTGCCAGCGCCCCTGAAGCCGCAGGAGCGCCGAACTGATGGCGCGGCGTGGACATCGCCCGTCGCAGGCACCCGCCGGCCGGCCGCGCTTCTGGGGCCGCCATGCGGTGATCGCAGCGCTCGCCAACCCCGATCGCGTCGTGCGCAAGATGTGGGCGACGCGCGAGGCGCTGGCGAGCCTCGACATCCCGCCGGTGATCCCGATCACCTACGCCGAGGTGACCGATCTGGCCCGGCTGGTGCCGTCCGACGCGCCGCATCAGGGGCTGGTGGCGGAAGTCGATCCGCTTGAGGATATCTGGCTCGGCGATCTGCTCGAACAGGGTGCGGACGATCGCCGGCCGCTGCTGGTGCTCGATCAGGTCACCGATCCGCACAATGTCGGCGCGATCCTGCGCTCGGCGGCGGCGTTCGATGCGCTCGGCATCATCACGCCGGACCGCAACGCGCCGCCCGAATCGGGAACGATCGCGCGCGCCGCCTCGGGCGCGCTGGAGATGGTGCCGTGGGTGCGCGTGGTGAATCTCGCGCGTGCGCTCGAAGAGGTCGCCGAGGCCGGCTTCTGGCGCGTCGGATTGACCGGCGAGGCGCCGCAGACGCTCGAACAGGCGATGGGGCAGCAGCGCGTGGCGCTGGTGCTCGGCGCCGAGGGCGAAGGCATGCGCCAGAACACCGCCGCGCACTGCGACGAACTCGGCCGCCTGCCGATCTCGCCGCGCATGGAGAGCCTCAACGTCTCCAACGCCGCCGCGATCGCGCTCTACGCGGCGACGACGCGGGTTATGCCGTAGCTATCTGGGGACGGTTCGCTGGCCCCACCTCACCGTTCGTCCTGAGCTTGTCGAAGGACGTCTCCAAGGCGCAGTCGCCGGTGTGCGGGACACGTGCTTCGACAAGCACGAACGGCGGAGGTGTGTAGAGACGGGGCTAAGCCCCCCTCACCCCTCCAGCGTGTGCAGCAGCGTCCTGACGGCGGTATCGACATCGCGATCCTTGTCGCGCAGTTCCTCGATGCGGCGCACCGCATGAATCACCGTCGAATGGTCGCGGCCGCCGAACTTGCGGCCGATCTCGGGCAGCGAGCGCGTGGTCAGCCGCTTGGCGAGGTACATCGCGATCTGGCGCGGGCGGGCGATCACCACCGCGCGGCGCGCCGAGATCAGTTCGAGCGGCTTGAGATCGAAATGCGCGGAAACCACCTTCTGGATCTCGTCGATCGTCACGCGCCGCTCGGCGCCGCGCAACACTTGGCCCAAGGTCGCCACCGCGAACTCCAGGTCGATCGCGTCGCCGGTCAGTTGCGAATAGGCGATGACGCGGTTGAGCGCGCCTTCCAGATCGCGAATGCTCGCGGTGATGCGAGTGGCGAGCAGGTCGAGCACCTCCTGCGGCACCCTCACGCCCGGCAGATCGGCGAGCTTGCGGGCCAGCACCGCGCGGCGCAGCGCGAGATCGGGCGCCTTGATATCGGCGACGAGGCCACATGACAGCCGCGAGGTGATCCGCGCCTCGACTCCGTCGAGATCCTGCGGGCAGCGATCGGCGCTGATGACGAGCCGTTTGCCCGCGCCCATCACCTCGTTGATCGTGTGGAAGAATTCCTCCTGAGTCGAATCCTTGCCGGCGATGAACTGGAGGTCGTCGATCAGCAGCACATCGGCCGAGCGCAGCCGCGCCTTGAAGCTGTGCGTGTCGCGCGCGCGCAGCGCCTGGACGAACTCGAACATGAAGCGTTCGGCCGACATCAGGATCACGCGCGCGCCGGGCACCGCCTCCAGATACGCCGCGCCGATCGCGTGCATCAGGTGCGACTTGCCCTGTCCGGTGCCGCTATGCAGGAACAGCGGGCTGAACCGCGGCACCCCCGGCTCGGCGAGCGCGCGCGCGGCGTTGAACGCCACCCGGTTCGAGGCATCGACGACGAATCGGTCGAAGGTGAAGCGCGCATCGAGCGGCGGACGCTCGACGGCGGCGGGCGCCGGCGCGGCCGCCACCGGGCGCAACACGGCAACCTCGGCGGGCAAAGCTTCGGCGCGCAGCGTCGCAGGCTGCGGCATCGCCGACCGAGTCTCGATCGACACGGTCCGCACGCTCGGCACCTGTGCGCGGAATTCCTGAAGCAGCCGGTCGGCATAATGGTTGCTGACCCAGTTGCTCATGAATGCGGACGGCAGCGCGAGCCGCACCGCTTCAACAGTATCGTCCTCGATCAGCTCAATCGGCTTGAGCCACTGGTCGAACAGCCGCACCCCCGCCGATTCGCGCAGATGCGCGCGCACCACTGCCCAGGCTTTCGCGATCTCGCCGCGTCCGTCCCGGTCGTCCGCACGCAACGCTCCCCTGGCCCCGATCCCGTTCACGCAACACCTTTCCGGCGGCCGCAACGCGTCGCGGCCACAAATTCAGACACACCCTCCCCCAGCCGGGAATCGCAATGCCCCGTCCGTTGGTGACGTTCAATCAATTGGGTAGCGCGGACGAACGTCTGCGCTTCGAGGGTCGATTATGAAGATCGCGGCGAGTCGATCAAGAGCCGGAGCCGTCAGATATCTGAAATAATCCGGTTGACTCGGTACGGGCCTAGGTTTCCCGTCGAAAATCTTATAACCGACTGAAAAGCGGTCTATTTTCGGAAGAGGCTGGGTCGATGGGGGGTGCGAATCGCGGGGAATCCGACACTTACCGTCTGGCCCGGGATTTGCTCACGCCTATCGGTACGGCGCGAACCTTCGCACCGCATCTATCGCGGACACAGCAAAAGCCCGCTTGGAGAAACCCCAAGCGGGCATCGGCATTCTGGTACGGGGAAAACGGCTTAGGCGAGCGCGGCGAGGCGCTTGGTCAACCGTGAGAATTTCCGCGAGGCGGTGTTCTTGTGCATCACGCCCTTGGAGACGCCACGCGCCAGCTCGGGCTGAACCTGTGCCATCGCTTCGCTCGCGGCGGTCTTGTCGCCCGATGCGAGCGCAGCTTCCGCCCGCTTCACGAAGGTACGGATGCGACCGACCCGATTGCCGTTCACAAGGGCGCGGTTCGCGTTGCGCCGGATTCGCTTTTTCGCCTGTGGCGTATTGGCCATGAAGCCCTCTAAGTCTGAAGTTCGGATGACGCGCAGGGATCACTCCCCGCGCCGGAAGGCAGGCCCCTTAGCCAGTCATGATAAACCGGTCAACCATTTACCGCTGACACTCCGGGCACCAGAAGGTCGATCGACCACCATCGGCATAGCGTAAAACCGTGCCGCCACAGCCACATGGCTCGCCCTCGCGGCCATAGACCGCGAACTGCTTGGAAAAATAGCCAAGCTCTCCATCCGGCCGCGCATAGTCGCGCAGCGTCGAACCGCCCGCCGCGATCGCGGCGAGCAACACGTCGCGAATCGCCACGACCAGCTTGGCGAGCTTCGCGCGCGAAATCTGCCCGGCGGCGCGCTTGGGGCTGATGCCCGCGAGGAACAGCGCCTCGCACACATAGATATTGCCGAGTCCCGCGACGATTCGCTGGTCGAGCAGCATCGCCTTGATCGGCGCGATTCGCCCTTCGAGCATGCGCGCAAGATAGGCCGCGGTGAGAGTCTCGCCGAGCGGCTCCGGCCCCATCGTGGTGAAAGGCGGATACGCACCGAGCGACTCGGTCAGCACCAGATCGACCGAGCCGAACCGGCGTGCGTCGTTGAGCGCGAGCCGCCGGCCCGCGTCGGTTTCGAGAATCAAATGATCGTGCGCCAACACTTCGCCCGGATCGACTCGCCATCGCCCCGACATGCCGAGGTGGAAGATCATCGTGTCGCCGCGATCGGTGTCGATCAGCCCGTATTTGGCGCGCCGGCCAAGGCCCGTCACGCGCGCGCCGGTCAGCCGCTGGCGCAGATCCTCGGGGAACGGACGGCGCAGATCGGGGCGACGCATCTCGACCAGCGTCAGCCGCGCGCCCTCCAGCACAGGTGTCAGCCCGCGCACGGTGGTTTCGACTTCGGGAAGTTCTGGCATCGCCATCAGCTAGGTTGCGTTTGCCCGCGCCACAAGCGCCCGCTAGAGCGGCGCGATGACCGATACCGTATCCTTTGGCTATGAAGACATCCCCGCCGCCGAGAAGACCGCCCGCGTCGGCGGCGTCTTCTCGAACGTCGCCGCGAAATATGATCTGATGAACGATGCCATGTCGGGCGGCATGCACCGGCTCTGGAAGGATCGCTTCGTGCGCCGCGTGAAGCCGCGCGAGGGCGAGCAGATCCTCGACATGGCGGGCGGCACCGGCGACATCGCGTTCCGGCTGGAAACGTCGGGCGCGTCGGTCACGGTCGCGGACATCAATCCCGAGATGCTCGCGGTCGGCATGGAACGCGCCGCCAAGCGTGGGATAGACGGCCTGGTCTGGACCGAAGCCAACGCCGAGACGCTGCAATTCCCCGACCGCTTCTTCGACGCCTATACGATCGCGTTCGGCATCCGCAACGTGACCGATATCCCCAAGGCGCTGCGCGAGGCGCACCGCGTGCTGCGGCGTGGCGGTCGCTTCTTCTGCCTCGAATTCTCGACGACGGTGTGGCCGGGTTTCGCCGAGGCGTATGACGCCTATTCGCACAAGATGGTGCCGCAACTCGGCAAGCTGCTGGCGGGCGATGCCGACAGCTACCGCTATCTGATCGAATCGATCCGCCGCTTCCCCGACATGCCGACCTTCGAGGCGATGATCCGCGACGCGGGCTTCGTGAACACGAACGTCGAGCCGATGCTCGGCGGGCTGGTTGCAATCCACAGCGGCTGGAAGATTTGAGCGTGGTACATCGCTGTCTCCCCTCCCTCGAAGGGAGGGGTCGGGGGTGGGTCGGCCCGCGTGGAAACGGTACGACCGCCTCAAGCCAACCCACCCCCAGCCCCTCCCTTTCAGGGAGGGGATCAAAGTCGTGACCGCCCCCACCGTCCACCTCTGGCGGCTCCTCAAATGGGGCCGCATCCTCGCCCGGCACGGCGCGTTGCAGGGGATCGAGCGCGATCCCAATACCCCCACCCCGGTACGCCGGCTGGTGCGGATCGCACGGCTCGGCGCGCGCGTGCCGGCGACGCCGCGCTATGCCGATGCCTTCCACGCGATCGGCCCGGCCGCGGTCAAGCTCGGCCAGACGCTCGCGACCCGGCCCGACATCGTCGGTGACGCCGCCGCGCATGATCTGCTGCGCTTGCAGGACGCGCTGCCGCCGCTCCCGTATGAGACGATCCACGCCGCGATGGCGAAGGCGTTCCAGCGCGATCCGGCCACCTTGTTCGCCTCGATCGATCCGGTGCCGGTCGGCGCCGCCTCGATCGCGCAAGTCCACCGCGCCGTCACCACCGACGGACGTCACGTCGCGGTGAAAGTGCTGCGCCCCGGCGTCGAGGACGATTTCGCCCGCGCGATCGACACCTATGAATGGGCCGCCGCACAAATAGAAGCGATGGGCGGCGAACTCGCCCGGCTGCGCCCGCGCCTCGTCATCGCCACCTTCAAACGCTGGACCGCGCGCGAACTCGATTTCCGCCGCGAAGGCGCCTCGGCGTCCGAACTCGCCGATGCGATGACGGCCGAACCCGATTTCGTCGTTCCCAAGATCGACTGGCAGCGCACCACCGGCAAGGTGCTGACGCTCGAATGGATCGACGGCATCAAACTGTCGAACCGCGCCGCGCTGGTCGAGGCCGGCTATGATCTGCCCAAGCTCGCCAACACGCTCGTCCACGCCTTCTTGCGCCAGGCGATCGCGGAGGGCTTCTTCCACGCCGACATGCACCAGGGCAATCTGTTCGCGCTGCCGGGCGCCAACGGGCAAGGGCGGATCGCGGCGATCGACTTCGGCATCATGGGCCGGATCGACCGGCGCGCGCGCGTCTGGCTCGCCGAAATCCTCTACGGGCTCATCACCGGCAACTACAAACGCGTCGCCGAGATTCATTTCGAGGCGGGCTACGTACCCGCGCACCATAATGTCGCCGAGTTCGCGACGGCCTTGCGCGCGGTCGGCGAGCCGATGCGCGGCCTCGCGGTGAAGGACATGTCGATCGGTATGATGCTCGACAGCCTGTTCAACATCACCCGCGATTTCGACATGCGCACGCAGCCGCATCTGCTGCTGTTGCAAAAGACGATGGTGATGGTCGAGGGCGTCGCGACCAGCCTCGATCCCGATATCAACCTGTGGGACACCGCAGCGCCGTTCGTGCGCGAATGGATTCGCACCGAACTCGGCCCCGAGGCGGCGGTCGCGGACCGGCTCATCACCGATCTGCGCACGCTCGCGCGGATCCCCGAACTCGTGCGCAACATCGAACGGCACTTCCCCACCCCCGGCGGCGCCCCGCCCGAACCGCCGATGAAGCCGATCGCTGTGCTCGGCTCGGGCCGGCACGTCGCGCTACGCTACGTGCTGGTCGCGGTGGTGAGCGCGAGCGCCAGCTTCGCCGCCGCCTGGCTGGCGCTGCACTGACACGGTGTCGCGCCCGCTCGCCCCGCTCTGGCTTGCCGCCCCCAGCCGCTTCGCGCGGCTGAGCCGGGCGCAGGCGCGGCTGGTGCTCGCCGGGCTGGCGCTGCTGATCGCGGCGAGCCTGTTCGCGCTGGCGGTGCCAGCGTCCGTGGATGCGCCGGCCGATCCGGCGCAGACCGATCTCAATCTCTACCAGACGATCGTCGAGGGGGTTCGCGCCGGCGGCGATTATTACAGCGTCGCGGCACGGTCGCTTCGCGCTGGCGATTTTCCGCTCAAGCCCTTCGTCACCTTCCGCTTGCCGACTCTGGCGGTGATCGAGGCGGCACTGCCGCATGATGCGATCGTGGCGTTGCTCGACGTGCTGGCGCTCGGCGTGTTCGTGGCGTGGGGCTTTCGGCTGCGCGATGCCTTCGCGCGGCGGCTGCCGCTGGTGGCCGCGCTGATGCTGCTCGCCGGCGGGATGCTCGGCTTCGTGCAGAGCGATCTCGCCGCGTTCCATGAAATCTGGGCCGGGCTGCTGATCGCCTTGTCGCTCGCGCTGCGCAAACCGGGTCGCTGGGTCGAGGCGGTGGCGTTCGGGATGATGGCGATGCTGATCCGCGAGACGGCGGCGTTGTACGTCGCGATCATGGCGGCGCTCGCGCTGGTGCAGGGCCAGCGGCGCGAAGCCATCGGCTGGGGCGCGACGCTCGGTGTGTTTGCGGTGGTGGTCGCGCTGCACGCGCATGCCGTCGGGCAGGTCGTACATGCCACCGATCCGGCTTCGCCGGGCTGGGCCGGAATGCTCGGCTTCGGCTTCTTCGCCGGGGCGATCGCGGTATCGACCGTGCTGACGCTGTTTCCGCTGGTGGTGGCGGCGCCATTGGTCGCGCTCGCGCTGGCGGGCTGGGCGGCGTGGGAGAACGATCTCGGGTTGCGCGTGACGGTGACCTTGGTCGCTTACGCGGTGCTGATCGCGCTGTTCGCGCGCGTCGACACCTTCTATTGGGGGCTGATGATCGCCCCCACGCTCCTCGTCGGCCTCGCCTTCGTGCCCGATGGCCTGCGCGATCTGGTGCGTGTCGCCGCAGCGCGCCGGCGGATCACGGTAACCCGGGTGGTGCGGTGAAGATCCTGCTCATCATCGGCGGCGGCATCGCCGCCTACAAGGCGTGTGAACTGATCCGGCTGTGCCGCAAGGCGGGCATCGCGGTGCGCTGCGTACCCACCGCCGCCGCGCAGCACTTCGTCACGCCGATGACGCTGGCGGCGTTGTCCGAGAATCCGGTGTTCACCTCGCTGTGGGATCTCAAGGACGAGGCCGAGATGGGCCACATCCAGCTCAGCCGCGAGGCCGACCTGATCGTCGTCGCCCCCGCCACCGCCGATCTGATGGCGAAGATGGTCGCCGGCATCGCCGATGATCTCGCGACGACGGTGCTGCTCGCCACCGACAAGCCGGTGCTGGTCGCACCGGCGATGAACGTGCGGATGTGGGGCCACCCCGCGACTCGCCGCAACGTCGCGACGCTGCGCGGCGACGGGCTGACCGTGCTGGAACCCGACGAAGGCCCGATGGCCTGCGGCGAATTCGGCGCCGGGCGGTTGCCGGAACCGGACGCGATTCTGGCGGCGATACAGGCCGCGCTCGCGTGACGAAGCGAAACTCGTCGCCCCGGCGCAGGCCGGGGCCGCTGGGTGTGGGGCAATCGGCCCGCCAAGCTACGCAGCGGCCCCGGCCTGCGCCGGGGCGACGATAATGGTCCACATCCTCATCACCGCCGGCCCAACTCACGAACCGATCGATCCGGTCCGCTACATCGCCAACCGCTCGTCGGGCAAACAGGGCTTCGCGATCGCCGGCGCGCTTGCCGAGCGCGGCGCGCGAGTCACGCTCATCGCCGGCCCGGTGACACTGCCAACGCCGCCCAACGTCGACCGCATCGACGTCGAAACCGCGCGCGACATGGCCGCCGCCGTCAAGGCGGCGCTCCCCGCCGACGCCGCCGTGCTGGTCGCCGCCGTCGCCGACTGGCGTGTCGAAAGCACCGCGCAGAAGATCAAGAAGGGCGCCGGCACGCCCATCCTCCAGCTCGTCGAGAACCCCGACATCCTCGCCGGCCTCGCGCAAAGCCCCGAGCGCCCGCGCCTGCTGATCGGCTTCGCCGCCGAGACCGAGCGCGTCATCGAACACGCCACGGCCAAGCGCGAGCGCAAGGCGGTCGACTGGATCGTCGCCAACGACGTGTCGGGCGACGTGATGGGCGGCGCCGACAATGCCGTCCACATCGTCACCGCATCGGGGGTGGAAAGCTGGCCGCGCATGTCCAAGCAGGCGGTCGCCGACGCGCTCTCCGAACGAATCCTCGCGGCGCTCGCCGGGGGCGCATGAGCGCGCGGCCTTAGACAAATCCCTCACAACCGTTAAGATGCGCGCCATGAGTCCACCGCCCATCACCATCAGCATCAAGCGTCTCGATCACGGCAAGGGCCTGCCCCTGCCCGCCTATGCGACGGAGGGTGCCGCCGGCATGGACGTTGTCGCCGCGGAGGCGCTGACGCTCGCGCCCGGCGCGCGCGCGGCGGTCGCGACCGGCTTCGCGATCGCGATTCCCTATGGGTTCGAGGTGCAGGTCCGGCCACGCTCTGGCCTCGCGCTCAAATACGGCGTCACCTGCCTCAACACGCCGGGCACGATCGACAGCGATTATCGCGGCGAAGTGAAGGTCATTCTCGCCAATCTCGGCGACGAACCATTCGAGATCGCGCGCGGCGACCGGATCGCGCAACTCGTCCCCGCCCCCGTCCAGCGCGCGACGCTCGGCGAAGTCGATGATCTCGACGAAACGACTCGGGGCAGCGGCGGGTTCGGATCGACCGGGCGGTGATGCTCGCCTTCCTCTTGCTGTTTCAGGCGACCACCGACGCGCTCCCGCCCTTGCCGACCGACTGGTCGAGGCTCGCGCCGATCCCCTATGTCGATGCGCCGACCATCACCGCGCCGCTCGTCAAGTTCGTCGCCGGAGAGGTCGCCGCCGGCCGCTGCGCGATGCAGAGGCCATCCGACGGCCATTATGTCGTCAAGGTCGATGTCGCCGCGCTGGTCGATCAGGACGGAATCCTGCGCCGCGCGGTACCGCGCGCGATCGATTGCCCGACGGTCGAGCAATATAGCGCCGGGCTCGTCACCAGCTTCGCACGCGCCAATCTCAGCGATGGCCCGACGGCGATGTGGTATCGCGCCACTCTGGTCTATGACTGGCAGGGATGACGCTGACCGACGCTGAGCTAGACCGCTACGCCCGCCACATCGTTCTGCGCGAGGTCGGCGGCGCGGGGCAGAGGAAACTGCGCGCCGCACGCGTGGCGGTGATCGGCGCCGGCGGCATCGGATCGCCCGCCATCCAGTATCTCGCGGCGGCGGGCGTCGGCGAGCTGATCCTGATCGATGACGACCGCGTCGATCTCTCCAATCTCCAGCGCCAGACGATCTTCGGCGGCGACGATGTCGGCGCGGCCAAGGTGGCGGCGGCGGCGGCGGCGGTGGCGCGGCTCAACCCGGCGGTGCGCGTGACCGGGCGCGCGGTGCGGCTCGACGCCGGCAATGCCGCCGGTCTGATCGCCGGTGCCGACGTCGTGCTCGACGGCACCGACAGTTTCGCCGCGCGACTCGCGGTGGCCGATGCTGCGCTGGCGGCACGCGTGCCGCTCGTCTCGGCGGCGGTCGCGCAGTTCGAGGGGCAACTCGCGGTGTTCCGTGGCTGGGAAGCGGACAAGCCCTGCTACCGCTGCTTCGTCGGCGACGATCCCGACCGGCCCGACACGAGCTGCGCCGAAGCCGGCGTGCTCGGCGCGATGGCGGGGGTGATGGGCAGCCTCGCCGCGCTGGAAGTGCTGCGCGCGATCACCGGCTTCGGTGACGACAGCGCCGGTAAATTACTGCTGGTCGATGCGCTCGCCTTCCGCTTCCGCACCATCGCCCTGCCCAAAGACCCCGGCTGCCGGAGCTGTGGCGGCCGCACGGATCAGACCCCCGGCTTCGCCGCCGTCTGATCTTCCTTCCCCAGCACATGCCAGCCGTGGAAATCGCGCACCATCTGCACGCGACATCCCTTGCAGACGCCTCGAAACGAGGTGCCATCATGCCAGACAGAGTGGCGGTCGCGGTGATGTTTCCCGAAGATGCAGGAAATGCGCTGCACGATATTCATGCGGTCAGGCTCCGGCGGAGTTCCAAAAACGGATGGCGGTCGCATACTCCCGACCGCGGCGGCTTGGTCATGAATTCTTCGTCACGAAGGAGCGGTTAGCCCGTCCTTAACGCTCGATCGGCAAAGGCTTCGCCATGCAGACCTCCACGCCGCGCACCGTCCTCGTCATCTTCGGCACACGGCCCGAGGCGATCAAGCTGTTCCCCGTCGTTGCCGCGCTCAAAAACATGCCCGGCCTCGTCGTGCGGACCTGCGTCACCGCCCAGCATCGCGGCCTGCTCGATCAGGTTCTCGAGATCGCCGGTCTCACCCCGGACATCGACCTCGACCTGATGGAGCCGGGCCAGTCGCTCGACCGGCTCACCGCGCGGCTCCTGACCGGGCTGGGCGGCGTGATGGACGCCGAGAAGCCCGACCGTGTCATCGTACAGGGCGATACCGCAACCGCCATGGTCGGCGCGCTCGCCGGCTATTACAGGAAAGTGCCCGTCAGCCATGTCGAGGCGGGCCTACGCTCGGGCCATATATACCAGCCCTGGCCCGAGGAAGTAAACCGCCGCATCGTCGCGCCGATCGCCGATCAGCATTTCGCGCCGACCGAAACCGCCGCCGATGCGCTGCGCCGCGAGAACATCGCGCCCGCCACGATCCACGTCACCGGCAACACCGTGATCGACGCGCTCCACGCGACTCGCGCCAAGCTCGATGCCGATCCGTCGCTCGCCGCCGGTCTCGACGAGATCGCCGCGCGGTTCGCGGGCAAGCGGCTGATCCTCGTCACCACGCACCGCCGCGAGAATTTCGGCGGCGGCATGGAAAGCATCGCCCGCGCGATCGGCCGAATCGCCGACCGGCCCGATACGGCGGTGCTGTTCCCGGTCCACCCCAACCCCAACGTCGTCTCGGTGATGGACGCGCTGCTGGGCGACCGCGCCAATGTCGCGCGAATCGAACCGCTCGATTACCCGCACTTCATCCGCGCTTTGGGCATGTGCGAGATCGCGCTGACCGATTCGGGCGGCGTGCAGGAGGAAGCGCCCGCGCTCGCCAAGCCCGTTCTCGTCATGCGCGAGACGACGGAGCGCCCCGAAGGCGTGATCGCGGGCACCGCGAAGCTGATCGGGACCGATTCCGACCGAATCGTTTCCGAAATATCAACTCTCCTCGACGACAAGCAGGCCTATTCGGTCATGGCCCGCGCCCACAACCCGTTCGGCGACGGTCATGCATCCGAGCGGATTGCAAGGATCGTCGCTGATGGTTTCCAATGCTGAACTCAAGGTCGTCGTCGTCGGTCTGGGATATATCGGGCTACCCACCGCCGCGGTGATCGCGCGCACCGGCGCCAAGGTGCTCGGCATCGATGTCAGCGCGCACGTCGTCGAGACGGTCAATTCGGGCAAGGTGCATATCGAGGAGGTCGATCTCGACGGCCTCGTCTCGGGCGTCGTCGCGCGCGGCACGCTGCGCGCCGCGACCGAGATCGAGCCGGCCGACGTGTTCGTCATCGCCGTGCCGACGCCGTTCGCGGACGATCATGCCCCCAACATCGGCTATGTGCTGCGCGCCGCCACCACGATCGCGGCGGTGCTCAAGGTGGGCGACGTCGTCATCCTCGAATCGACCTCGCCGGTCGGCACCACCGAGAAGGTGCGCGATCTGCTCGCGCAGCTCCGCCCCGATCTCAAGGTGCCCGGCAAGACCGGAGAAGGCTCCGACATCGCCATCGCCTATTGCCCGGAGCGCGTGCTGCCCGGCCGCATCCTCGTCGAGCTGATCGACAACGACCGCGTGATCGGCGGCATCACCCCACGGTGCGCGCGCAAGGCACTGACCTTCTACCGCCGCTTCGTGCGCGGTGCCTGCGTGACGACGACGAGCCGCGCCGCGGAAATGACCAAGCTCACCGAAAACGCCTTCCGCGATGTGAACATCGCCTTCGCCAACGAACTGAGCCGGCTCGCCGATACGATGGAGGTCGATGTGTGGGAGGTGATCCGCCTCGCCAACCGCCATCCGCGCGTCAACATCCTGTCGCCCGGCCCCGGTGTCGGCGGGCATTGCATCGCGGTCGATCCGTGGTTCCTCGTCCATGCCGATCCCGCAAACTCGCCGCTGATCCGCACCGCGCGCGAGGTAAACGACGCCAAGATCGAGTATGTCGTGGCGCGCGCCGCCGCGCTGATCGAGGCGCGGCCGGGCGTGCGCGTCGCCTGCCTGGGCCTCGCGTTCAAGGCGAACATCGACGATTTCCGCGAAAGCCCCGCGCTCAAGGTCGCGACCGAACTGGCACGCCGCTTCGGCAGCCGCATCGCCGTGGTCGAACCCTATACCAACGCCCTGCCCGCCGCCTTCGCGGGCACGGGCGCTGGCCTGATCGACATCGACTCCGCGATCGAGCAATGCGGCATCATGATCGTGCTGGTCGATCACGACATGTTCAAATCGGTCCCGCTCGATGAGCGCATCGGCAAGCAGGTCTATGACACGCGCGGCATCTGGCCCGATCAGCCCGCGCCCAAGGCATGGGGCGAGCCGGAACCGCTCCGCCTCGCCAGCTGACCGCACGCTCGCGTGCCGCGAGCCGACCCGGCGGAAATGCGACGGAAAACCGAACGCCGCCACCGCGGATGATGGTCATTGCGCAAGCGTGCGGCAATGTGCCATTGCGCGCTCGTTTCCGATCGCATGCGACCAGAGACCGATACTGGCCGTTGCGGAGAAAAGGGGAGCGCGGTGGAGAGTGCGTTGGGGAACGCAGCCGAGTGCATCGGCGACCATGCATCACGCGACACACGTCGGCCGGCGGTCGATGTTCGGGCGTCGTCGCGGACGGGCGCATCGCGATCCAGAATGGGATGCGGGACGCTCCCGATCGCGGATATCCCTAACGCATCCTGTACGCAGTTCGCCAATTCATCGCTTTACTTTCAAGGGACTATGCCATTCCTTGCGGCACGAACGCGCAGGATTGGGTTCGCCGCAGCGCGATTTTATGCTGCACTGCAAAAATACGCTTTATAGAACGGGTGAATTCCTTTACTTTTATGGGCACGCAACGATTGAATCACTGCGCGGGAAGCCAACATGAACCTGGAACTCGGACGATCCGGCTGGGCGCAAGAGCCTGGGTCTCGTGATTCGATGACCTCGGTCAGCACACCCGCGTGGCGCCCGCGCGCCTCCGCGCTGCGCAGCCGCGCTTTCACCGGCCTGATGTTGCTCGATCTGCTGTGCATCATAGCATCGTTCATGGCCGCGGCGCTGCTGCGCGCCCGGTTCGGCAGCGACAAGAACTGGCTCGTGCTGCTCGCGGTGCTGCTGCCGATGTATCTGGTCATCGCGCTCAACGCGCATGCCTATGCCTCGGCCAACCTTCAGGACCCGTTCCGCGCTGTCGCCAAGGGCGCCCAGGCGCTCGTCATCGCGATCAGTGCGGTGATCTTCGTCGCGTTCTTCGTGCGCGCGTCCGAAGGGTTCCCGCGCATGCTGGTGACGCTGGGCGCGATCTTCTCGCTCGGGTCGTTGATCGCGGCGCGCTACCTGTTCGTGAAGCACATGGCCGCGATCATCGGCGGCAACCCGTTCAGCGTGATCCTGATCTGCGAAGGCGATCAGCGCGTGCCGCCGGGCAAATTCTCGGTGGTGATCTCGCCCGAGGCATTCTTCGATCCCGAACAGCATGATCCGGTGATGTACGACCGGCTCGCCAAGTCGCTCGAAAGCGCCGATCGCGTCGTCGTCGCGTGCAGCCCCGAGCGCCGCACGGCGTGGGCGCATGCGCTCAAAGGCGCGAACATCCAGAGCGAGATCGTCGCGCCCGAACTGCGCGATCTGGCGCCGCTCGGCATGGGCAGCCACGGCAGCGAACCGACCATCGTCATCGCCAACGGTCCGCTCGGCCTGTTCGATCGGTTCATGAAGCGCGCGTTCGATTTCAGCCTCGCGCTCGGCGCGTTGCTCGCGCTGCTGCCGATCCTCGCGGTCATCGCGGTGCTGGTGAAGCTCGACAGCGCCGGCCCGGTGTTCTTCAAGCAGACTCGCATCGGCCGCGGCAACCAGATGTTCAAGATGCTCAAGTTCCGCAGCATGCGCGTGCTCGAATCCGATCTCGCGGGCGCGCGCTCCGCCTCGCGCGACGATGATCGCGTCACGCGCGTGGGCAAGTTCATCCGCCGCACCAGCATGGACGAGCTGCCTCAGCTCATCAACGTGCTCAAGGGCGACATGAGCATCGTCGGCCCGCGCCCGCACGCGCTCGGCTCGCGCGCCGCCGACAAATTGTTCTGGGAAGTCGATACGCGCTACTGGCATCGCCATGCCGCCAAGCCGGGCCTGACCGGGCTCGCGCAGGTGCGCGGCTATCGCGGCGCGACCGTCTACGAATCGGATCTGCGCAACCGGCTCCAGGCCGATCTCGAATATCTCGATACCTGGTCGATCTGGCGCGACCTGCTCATCATCGCGATGACCTTCCGCGTGCTGCTGCACCGGAACGCCTTCTGATCCCGCGATGGCGCGCGGCGACTGAAGCGCGTAGTATCGGCTAAACGATGTTCCGCTTACCCTTCAAGAAACGCGTCCCGCCGCCACCGCCGCCGATGATCCCGCCGGGCGTTCGGGCCTATGCGATCGGCGATGTGCATGGCCGCGCCGACCTGCTCGACGCCTTGCTCGACGATGTCTTCGCCGATCACGCCCGCCGCGCGCCCGCCGCGCTGCGGCTGGTCTTCCTCGGCGACCTGATCGATCGCGGCCCCGCCTCGCGCGAGGTGGTCGAGCGGGTGCGCGATCTCGTCGCCTCGGACGATCGCGTGTCCTGCATCACCGGCAACCATGAGGAAGTGTTTCTCCTCGCGCTCGACGGCGATGTCGAGGCGCTGGGCATGTTCCTGCGGATCGGCGGCGATACGACGCTCGCCAGTTACGGCATCGTCGATGAAATCTATGGCGCCGGCAGCGACGCCGAACTCATCGACATCATGCGCGCGCGCGTGCCCGCCGATCATGTCGATTTCCTCGCCGGGCTTGGCGACCGGATCGAGATCGGCGGCTATCTCTGCGTCCATGCCGGGGTGCGCCCCGGCGTGCCGCTCGACGCGCAGCAACCCGCCGATCTGCGCTGGATTCGCCAGCCGTTCCTCGATCATCGCGGTGCCTTCGGCAAGTTCATCATCCACGGCCACACGCCGACGGGCGAGGTGGATGTCCAGCCAAACCGGATCGGCATCGATACCGGCGCGGCCTATGGCGGCAAGCTCACCGCGATCGGGCTGGAGAGCATGCAGCGCTGGTTCCTCAGCGTCGGCTGACCCGAACGGCAATTTTTGTGCAATTGCGTTGTACGGCGATTTGCGCCAGATCGACGCCACATTCGCAAGGGAAGACACCATGGACCGCGAAGAGATCACCGGCATCGTTACCGAGATCATGTGCGATGTCTTCGACCTCGACGAACTCGACTATTCCGATGGCCTCTCCGCCGAGGTGATCGAGGAATGGGACAGCCTCAGCCACATCCGCTTCATCGTCGCGGTCGAGAAGCGCTTCGGCTTCCGCTTCTCCAGCGCCGAGATCGAGGGCTTTTCGAAGGTCGGCGATCTCGTCGACAGCATCGCCGCGCATATTGGCTGATGCACGGCTGAGGACGCGGCCGTGAGCGACCCGTTCGCCCTCCCCTGGCTGCTGCCCGCGCCTGCCGATTTCCGTGCCCGGCTCAAGGCGATCCGTACCGCCGACCCTATCGACGCGGGCGCGTTGCGGGCGCTCGTCCAGACGGCACTCGATGCGACCCAACTCGAACAGGCCAGCCGCGTCGTCTCGGCGCGGGTCGGCGATCTCGCCGGCGCGGGGCTGAGGCCGCTCAAGCTCGGTATCGTCGCGTCGCACACCGCCAAGGGGATCGCCTATGCGCTTCCCGCCGCCGCCTTGCGCCACGGGCTGCTACTGAGCGTCGAACTCGCCGATTACGGGCAGGCCGCGCAGGCGTTGCTCGATCCCGGTTCGAGCCTCGCGCAATCGCGGCCCGACGCGATCCTGCTCGCGCTCGACGCGCAGGCGCTCGGCCTCGCCCGCCCCTGCCTCGACCCCGCCGAAGCCGAGGCGACCGTCACGCGCGCGTTCGACTATGTCGCCGCCCTCCGCGCGGGCGCGCGCGCGCATGCCGGCGCGCCGGTGATCGTCCAGACGCTCGCCCCCCCGGTCGAGAGCCTGTTCGGCAGCTTCGATGGCCAGCTCGCCGGCACGGTGCGCTGGCTGATCGCCGAGTTCAACGCCCGGCTGCTGCGCAGCGTCGCCGGCAGCGGTGATCTCGTCCTCGACGTCGCCTTCCTCGCCGCCAGCGTCGGGCTCAGGCAGTGGCACGACGCGCGTTTGTGGCACGATGCCAAACTCCCCTTCGCGGTCGAGGCGCTTCCGCTCTACGCCGACAAGCTCGGCGGGCTGCTCGCCGCGTTTCGCGGTCTGTCGCGCAAGTGCCTCGTGCTCGATCTCGACAACACGCTGTGGGGCGGCATCATCGGCGACGACGGGATCGACGGCATTTTGCTGGGGCAAGGTTCGGGCACCGGCGAGGCGCATCTCGCCGTACAGGCGTTCGCGCTCGATCTGCGCGCGCGCGGCGTCGTGCTGGCGGTGTGTTCGAAGAACGAGGATTCCGCCGCGCGCCTGCCCTTCATCGGTCCCAATGGCGGGCATAGCGAAATGCTGCTGCGCGAAGAGCATATCGCCGTGTTCCTCGCCAACTGGACCGACAAGGCATCCAACCTGCGGCAGATCGCGGCGACTCTCAACATCGGCACCGATGCGCTCGTCTTCCTCGACGACAACCCCGCCGAACGCGCCCAGGTCCGCCAGGAACTGCCCGAGGTCGCCGTCCCCGAAATCGGCAGCGATCCTGCTGATTTCACACGGATTTTAGGGCAAGCCGGCTATTTCGAAGCCGTCTCCTTCGGCGCCGAGGATCGCAGCCGCGCCGCCATGTACAGCGCCAACGCCCAGCGCGCCGCCGCGATGACGTCTGTGAGCAACCTTCACGACTATCACGCCTCGCTCGAGATGGTTTGCACGATCGCCCCGTTCGACGACGCCGGCCGCGCCCGCATCGCGCAGCTCGCCAACAAATCGAACCAGTTCAACCTGACGACGCGCCGCTACACCGAAGCCGACATCGCCGCGATCGCCGCCGATCCCACGCGCTTCACGATGCAAGTCCGCCTCGCCGACCGCTTCGGCGACAACGGCATGATCTCGGTGCTGATCTTCGCACGCGGCGCGGAGGAATGGCGCTGCGAGACATGGCTGATGAGCTGCCGCGTGCTCGGCCGCCGCGTCGAGGAAGCCGTGCTCGCGCATGTCGCGGCGGCGGCGCGCGCCGCCGGCGCGGCGCGGCTGGTCGGCGAATATATCCCGAGCGCCAAGAACGCGATGGTGCGCGACCATTTCGCCAAGCTCGGCTTCGTCAAGACCGCGGACCGTGCCGACGGCGGCACCGAATGGGCGCTCGATCTGGAAACTTACGTGACGCCGACGCTGCCGATGATTCTGGAGTAAGCAGCGACATGGCCTCGCAACACAATCCGCTCGCCCGCATGTTCCCCGGCCGGCACCGTCAGGCGCTCGATCCCGAAGAGCGCAACGTCCTCGACAAGATCGAGTCGAAGCTGCCGATCGCACGCGACGCCGCCGACGTCGCCGACGAACGCTCGACCTATGGCCAGCGCCTCGCCGACAAGGTCGCTGCGGTCGGCGGTTCGTGGTCGTTCATCATCGTCTTCGCGATCATCCTGCTCGGCTGGATGCTGCTCAACAGCAACATCTTGACGCATTGGGGTCTGGCGTTCGATCCCTATCCGTTCATCTTTCTCAATCTGATGCTGTCGACCGTCGCGGCGATCCAGGCGCCGGTCATCATGATGAGCCAGAACCGCCAGTCGCAGAAGGACCGGCTCGCAGCGAGCCTCGACTATGAGGTCAATCTGCGCACCGAACTGGAGATCCTGCGCCTGCACGAGAAGATCGACATGGCGATCGCCGAGCGGCTCGACCGGATCGAGGCGCGGCTCGGCCTTGCCGCGCAAAACGACGGGCAGCCGAGCGCGTAACCGCATTTTAGCACCAAGGCGGTACGCCGATCCCGATGACAGCCGCCCCCGCCCCGACGATCAGCGTGCTGATGGCGATCTACAACGGCGCGGCGCTCGTGCGCGAGACGATCGCGAGCTTGCAGGCGCAGACGTTCGGTGATTTCGAACTGATCGTGGTCGATGATCGCTCGACCGACGACAGCCTCGCGGTGCTGAAGGCGATCGGCGATCCGCGCATCCGCGTCATCGAATCGCCGATCAACCAGGGCGTCGTGCTGGCACGCAACACCGCGTTCGCGCACGCACGCGGTCGCTATATCGCCGCGCTCGACCATGACGATCTCTGCCACCCGGAGCGGTTCGCCGCGCAGGTCAACTATCTCGATTCGCACCCCGAGACCGTACTGCTCGGCACCGCCGCCAACATCCTCGAAAACGGGGCGATCCTGCCAGCGACGCTCGCCGCCGCGACCACGCCGAGCGTGATCGAATGGCTGCTCAAGATTGAAAACCCGCTTGTCTGGTCGTCGGTGATGATGCGCGCCGACGCCGCGCGCAAGCTCGACATCTTCATGCGCCCCGAGCTGATCTGCGCCGAGGATTACGATCTCTACCACCGCATCGCCCGGTTCGGCACGATCGCGCGGCTCGACGCGGAATTGGTGACCTATCGTCGGCATGGCGGCGGCCTCTCGCAGCGCCGCGTCGAGGAACTGCGCGCCTGTTCGGTGTCGATCCTCGCCGACGCGCACCGCGATCATCTCGGCGACGAGGCCGAGGCGGTCGCGTCGCTGATCGTCCTGCACGTGATGGGCCAAATCCCCGTACCCGATCGTGAGACGCTACAGCGGCTCGGCGACGCGCTGGTGCGCCTGCAGACGCACTTCATCGAGACGCGCCGCCCCGACGCCGCCAGCCGCCGGCTGCTGCGCTGGGAAACCGCGCGGCGCTGGGCGCGGGTCGGTCGGATCGGGCTGCGCACCGGCGCGCTCGGCCTGATCGAGACCGCGACGGTGCGGCCCGACCATCTCGGGCTGGGCTATGCTGGGTTGGACGACCTGATCCTGTCGCGGATCGTCGGCGGCGCGCGCAATGTCGCGCGGCAGCGCCGCCCGGCCTGACCGTCGCCCCGGCGCAGGCCGGGGCCGCCGCGTGTCGGGCAATCCGCTCGCCAAGCAACCCACCGGCCCCGGCCTGCGCCGGGGCGACGATTGTAGCGGACCAAGCGATATGGTTACATTTGACACCATTCTGCCGCACGCGTATCTAGTATCACATGATACAAGATGCCGAATCAACCCCGCGCCAGAACCCCTTGGGCCTCAACGGCTTCGAGTTCGTCGAGTTCACCTCGCCCGATCCCGAAGGCATGGGCCGGCTGCTCGAGCAGCTCGGCTTCACTCCCACGCACCGCCATCCCAGCAAGAACGTCACGCGCTACAAGCAGGGCCGCATAAACCTGATGATCAACCGCGACGAGGCTGGCCGCGTCGCCGCCTTCCGGGGCGAACACGGCCCCTCGGCGAGTGCGATGGCGTTCCGCGTCGCCGATCCGGCCAAGGCGATGGAATGGGCGCTCGCCAACGGCGCCAAGCCTACGGAGGAAGACGATACCGTCATCCAGGGAATCGGCGGTTCGTACCTCTATTTCATCCAGGACGGCATCGACCTCTATGCCGATTGGGCCGAGTTCCCCGGCTGGCGTGAGGCCGAGGCGCGCAATTCGGTCGGGCTCGACCTGCTCGATCACCTCACCCACAACGTCCGGCGCGGGCAGATGCGGGTGTGGAGCGAATTCTACCGTACCCTGTTCGGCTTCGAGGAGCAGAAGTTCTTCGACATCAAGGGCCAGGCGACGGGTCTGTTCAGCCAGGCGATGATCGCGCCCGACCATGCGATCCGCATTCCCCTGAACGAGAGCCAGGACGACAAGAGCCAGATCGAGGAATTCATCCGCGAATATAATGGCGAAGGCATCCAGCATCTCGCGCTGACCACCGACGACATCTTCGCCACCGTCGAGGCGCTGCGCGCGCGCGGCGTGCGGTTGCAGGACACGATCGAGACCTATTACGAACTGGTCGACAAACGCGTCCCCGGCCACGGCGAGGATCTCGAGCGTTTGAAGCGCAACCGTATCCTGATCGACGGCGACGTCGAGACTGAGGGGCTTCTGCTCCAGATCTTCACCGAGAATATGTTCGGGCCAATCTTCTTCGAGATCATCCAGCGCAAGGGCAATGAAGGGTTCGGCAACGGCAACTTCCAGGCGCTGTACGAATCGATCGAACTGGACCAGATTCGCCGCGGCGTGGTGACGGTGGAGGGCTGAGTCCGGCCCTTTTGCTTCCAAGACCGTTCGTGTCGAGCGAAGTCGAGACACATGGCGTAGCGCCGAGGTCTGTCCCTCGACTTCGCTCGGGACGAATGGAGATGCCTCAAGGAAACGCAACGTGACCGACTATCTCACCGGCTTCGGCAACCACTTCGCCACCGAGGCCGTGCCGGGCGCGCTGCCGATCGGCCGCAATTCGCCGCAACGGCCCGCCTTCGGCCTCTATGCCGAACAGCTCTCGGGCACCGCCTTCACTGCGCCGCGCCACGAGAATCGGCGGAGCTGGCTGTACCGGCTGCGCCCGTCCGCCGAACACCCGCCCTACACGCGCTATCAGGGCGCACCGCGCTTCGCACCGGGCACCGACGATGCGCCGCTGCCACCAAACCGGCTGCGCTGGTCGCCGATCGATGCGCCAACCGAACCGACCGACCTGATCGACGGCATCACCACGATGCTCGCCAACCGCGATCCAGCCGATCTGGAGGGCGTCGCGGTCCACCTCTACGCCGCCAATCGCGACATGACCGAGCGCGCGTTCGTGAATGCCGATGGCGAGCTGCTGTTCCTGCCCCAAGCGGGTCGCCTCACGCTGCTTACCGAACTCGGCCGGATCGATGTCGCGCCCGGCGAGATCGCGTTGGTCCCGCGCGGGGTTCGCTTCCGCGCGTTGCTGCCGGATGGTGCCGCCAGCGGTTATATCGCCGAGAACCACGGCGCGCTGTTCCGCTTGCCCGATCTCGGCCCGATCGGGGCCAACGGCCTCGCCAATCCGCGCGATTTCGAGACCCCGGTCGCATGGTTCGAGGACATCGACGCCCCCTTCACGCTTGTGCAAAAGGCGTTGGGAAGTCTGTGGATAACCACGCTCGACCATAGCCCGCTCGACGTGGTCGCGTGGCACGGCAATGTCGCGCCGTGGCGATACGATCTCGCGCGGTTCAACACGATCGGCACCGTCAGCTTCGATCATCCCGATCCTTCGATCTTCACGCTGCTGACCTCGCCGTCGGACGTTCCGGGCCGCGCCAATGCCGATATCGTGATCTTCCCGCCGCGCTGGATGGTGGCGGAGGACACGTTCCGCCCGCCGTGGTTTCACCGCAATGTGATGTCGGAAGCGATGGGCCTCATCACCGGCGCCTATGACGCCAAGGCCGACGGCTTCGCGCCCGGGGGATTGTCGCTGCACAATCTGATGGCCGGTCACGGCCCGGACGTGGCGAGCTGGCGCGCGGCGAGCGAGGCCGATCTGCAACCGCGCAAGATCGCCGATACGATGGCGTTCATGGTCGAAAGCTGCTGGCCGTATCGCCCGACCCGTTTCGCGCTCGAACATGCCCTGCCCGATTACGACGCGGCGTGGGCGGGCTTCCCCAAGGCGACTCTGCCCGGCAGTTGAACCCGGCGGCATGCCCGCCTAGGCTCACGCGATGCATGACGCCGCGCTGAAGCTCGACGACTTCCTGCCGTTCCGGCTATCGTTCACCTCGAACCTGGTGAGCGACCGGATCGCGCGCGCCTATCAGGCGCTGTTCGGACTGACGATCCCCGAGTGGCGGCTGGTCGCGGTGATCGCCGAGGGCGACGGCATCACCCAACAGGCGATCGGCGCGAACACGCGCATGGACAAGGTAACGGTCAGCCGCGCGGCGATCGCCCTGGTCGAACGCGGCCTCGTCGAGCGCGTCCCCAACGCGGGCGACCGCCGCTCGCACCTGCTGCGGCTGACCGCGTCGGGCCGGGCGCTGTACGAACAGGTCGCGCCGAAAGCGCTGGAACTGGAACAGCGTGTCTTCGGCGGGTTCGATGCCGCTCGGGTGGAAGGCTTCGTCGCTATGCTGCGCGAGATCGACGCGCTGGCAATGGCGGTGGAGGCCGAGGACGCCGGCTAGACGGGGGTGATCGCCAGCGGGTGCCCGATCAGTTGCCGGTCGCGCGTCAGCAACTTCGCATCGCGCCGCGCCGCATGAACGAGCAGCATTTCGTCGAACGGATCATTGTGCACCAGCGGCGGTTCCAGCCGGGTTGTAAAATCCGCTCCGGACAAGGGTATAAGGGCCAGATCATTCCGCTCGACGTACGTCAGCGCATCTTCTGGCGACAATTCGCCTTTGCGAACGCCGTTTCGATCGAACTTCTGCCACTTGATTCGAATTTCCCAGATCGAGATCACCGACACCAGAAGCGAGACATCCTCGCTGGCGAGAATGCCTCGCTCGAACCGGCTTAGCTTTTGGGGAGAGCGCGCCATCCACAACAGGATGTGGGTGTCCAGCAACACCCTCATTTGCGACCGGGTTGCCAATCGTCACCCAGCCCGAACAGCTCCCGGCCCCAAGCGGCGTCGTTGAACTCTTCGAGCCATGCATCGTCGAGCGGCGGGCCGTCGTATTTGTCGAGGCCGAGTTCCTTGCGGACCCGTTCGTTCCGTTCGAAATCGAACCCGCCCTTCTTCTTGCGCGGCGGACCGAGTTCGGCGACGGGTTCGCCGTTCTTGGTGATGATGACCTGCTCGCCCTTCGCCGCAGCGTCGAGCGCTGACGCGAAGTTCGCCCGAGCTTCCCGTACCGACATTTCCATGACGAAGACTCCTTGTGTACTCACGTGTACACGAACCACGCCGTCTTTGCAAGAGTTCCCGATGGTGGCACCGCAGCCGCTGCTTGCCTGCGAAGCGCGACGAGCATAAACAGGCCGCATCTCAAGGAGTGTTTTCGAAATGATCCAGCGCCACCGCTGACGCGGCCCTTCGCAGCGGAGCGATCCGCCGACTGGACTCTGTTTCGAGATCATCATGCAAAGACTGAAGAACAAGACGTGCGTCGTTACCGGCGCCGCGCGTGGCATCGGCCGCGCGATCGCGGCGCGCTTTCACGACGAAGGCGCGATCGTCATCGCCACCGATGTGGATGAAGCCACCGGCGCGGCCACCGCCGCCGAGATCGGCTGCCGGTTCGAACCGCTCGATGTCCGCGAGGAAGCCGACTGGCTTCGCCTCGCCAGCGTCGTTCCAATTGCTGATGTCGTGGTCAACAATGCCGGCGTTACCGGGTTCGAATCGGGCGCGACCGCGAACGACCCCGAGCATGCCAGCCTCGCCGACTGGCGCGCGGTCCACCGCGTCAATCTCGACGGGACGTTCCTCGGCTGCCGCTATGCGATCGGCGCGATGAAGGCGAAGGGTGCGGGTTCGATCATCAACATCGCGTCGCGTTCCGGGCTGGTCGGCATTCCGATGGCGGCGGCCTATGCGTCCTCCAAGGCGGCGATCCGCAATCATAGCAAGACGGTCGCTTTGTACTGCGCGCAACAGGGCTGGACGATCCGGTGCAACGCGATCCACCCCGCCGCGATCCTGACGCCGATGTGGGAACCGATGCTGGGAAACGGTCCCGATCGCGAGGCGCGGATGCAGGCGCTCGTCGCCGACACGCCCTTGAAGCGGTTCGGGACACCCGATGAGGTCGCCGCAGTCGCGGTCATGCTCGCATCCGACGAAGCGACCTATGTGACGGGTACGGACATCCATATCGACGGCGGGTTGCTGGCCGGCTCCGCCGCGTCGCCCGGATAAGCGCGCACTATCCGCTCGCGCCCTTCGTGCGGCAACGGTCGGAGCAGAACTTCACGCTCTCCCAGTCGCGCTGCCACTTCTTGCGCCACACGAACGGCCGCGCGCACGCGGCGCACGTCTTGGTTGGGAGGGTGAGCTTCTTGTGCGCCATGTCGGCCCAACGCACCAAACGGCGGTTACGCTCTACAGCACCCCGAGCCGCGCCAGATCGGCGCGTAGCGTCGCCGCGTCCTCGAACACCAGCCCGTGAATACCGACCGCATTGGCTGCGGCGACGTTGTCGGCACGATCGTCGATGAATACGGCGTCCGCCGCCGTCACGCCGAACCGGTCGAGCGCGAGGTGGTAGATCGCGGGATCGGGCTTGGTCAGCAGCTCGTCGCCCGACACGACGATATCGCGGAAGCGGTCGAAGATGTCCGCCTCGCGGGTTCGGAAGGGCGGCCAGAACTCGCCCGAGAAATTGGTGATCGCGTAGAGCGGCACGCCGCGCGCATCGAGCTGCTCGACGAGCTCGCGCATCCCCGGCAGCATATCGCCGAGCTGTTCGATAAAGCGTGGCCCCCAGGCGGCGATCAGGTCGCTATGCTGCGGATGCACGGCGGCAAGCTCCACCGATGTCTCGGCGAAGGGGCGGCCAGCGTCATGCTGGAAATGCCATTCCTTGGTCGCGACATCGCGCAGGAACGCATCGAGCGCCCGATCGTCGTCGATCAGGCGCTCGTAGAGGAACCTCGGGTTCCAATCGAACAGGACATTGCCGACGTCGAAAATGACGACAGACGGCGTTCCCGCCACAATCAGCCCTGGCGGGCCTTGAAGCGGCGGTTGGTCTTGTTGATGATATACGTGCGGCCGCGACGGCGGATCACGCGGTTATCGCGATGCCGGTCCTTGAGCGACTTCAGGGAATTGCGGATCTTCATGATCGATTCGCTTCTTGGTTCAGGGGTTCGTGAAAAGAGGCGCTCGCCTATAGTCGCGCCCCTTCCAAGTCAAGGCGGCGCGGCTGGTAAAAATCTCGTGCCGCCGACACATTGCTGACAAATCCGTGGAGCTCAAGCGGGATACGATCACCCCGCGCGAGCGTTCCACAAGGGTAACGAGCGCGCTCGTAAGGTAAGGAAAGCACGACCATGAAAGCCTTCATTGCAATGGCGATGGCCCTCCCCGCGCTGGCGCTGGCGGGATGCGCGACGACGAACGGCGGCCCAGTGCAGGTCACGCGCTTCCACCTTGGCGCGCCGGTGGTGACGGGTACGCTCGCGGTGGAGCCGATGGCGGGCGGATCGCCGGCCAGCCTTGAGTTCAAGACCTATGCCGCCGCGGTGCAGACGGAGTTGCTCAACTATGGCTACGGCGTACCGCCGGCTGGAGATGCGGGTCAGTTCCTCGCCGTCGTGGGCTTCACGCGCACCACCGAGGAAGACGGGCCGGCGCAGCGCTCCGGCGTGTCGCTCGGTCTCGGCGGTGGCGGCTTCACTGGTGGCGGACGCCGTGGCGGCGGCGGTGGCATAGGCCTCGGCGGCGGCATTTCGTTCCCGATCGGCAAGCCCAAGCAGCGCTACGTGATCCTCACCGAGCTATCGGTGCAGATCAAGCGCCGCAGTGACGCGACCGTGGTCTGGGAAGGCCGCGCGCGCACCGCCGCGCCCGAGACGGCGGCGGCGGCGCAGACCGACGCCACCGCGCACAAACTGGCGAACGCGCTGTTCCGGGGCTTCCCCGGTGAATCGGGGCGCACTATCACGGTGCGATGAGCATCAGCATCAACGCCGCCTTCGACAGCGGCAACATCCGCGTGGTCGGCATCGAGGGCGATATCGCCACGCTGGAAATCGTTACCGACCGGCATAGCGATTTCTACCAATGGTTCCATTTCCGGGTGGCGGGCGCGCACGGTCGCGCGCTCACCTACCGGATCGTCAACGCCGGCGGATCGGCCTATCCGCCGGGCTGGCCAGGCTACAAGGTGCGGATGAGCACCGACCGCGAGACATGGCGCCTCGCGCCGACCCGCTATGCCGACGGCGCGCTCGAATTCGGCTCGGACGGAAGCAGCGAACTCGTCTGGTTCGCCTATTTCGCGCCGTACACGATGAACCGGCACGATGCCCTGATCGCGCGGATGGCGCGCGAACCCGGCGTCACCCACCGCGAACTCGGCCAGACGCTCGACGGGCGCGCGATCGATTGCCTCACGCTTGGCGACGGACCCAAGCCGGTGTGGCTCTACGCCCGCCAGCATCCCGGCGAGACGATGGCGGAATATTGGGCCGAGGGCGCGCTCGAACGCCTCACCGACACCGCCAACCCGGTGATGGCGGCGCTGCGCGAAAAGGCGACGTTCCACATCGTCCCCAACATGAACCCCGACGGCAGTTTCCGCGGCCATCTGCGCACCAATGCGGCGGGGGTGAACCTCAACCGCGAATGGCACGCGCCGACGCTGGAAAAGAGCCCCGAGGTGCTGTGCGTGCGCAACGCGATGGATGCGACCGGCGTCGCCTTCGCGATGGACGTCCACGGCGACGAATCGATTCCCGCCAATTTCATCGCCGGGTTCGAAGGCATCCCCAACTGGACCGACGCGCAGGGCGAAGCCTTCTACGATTTCCAGCGCCGTCTCACCGCGCACACGCCCGATTTCCAGATGGAGCAGGGTTACGGCAAATCGGCGCCGGGCAAGGCCAACCTCACCATGTCGACCAACCAGCTCGCCAATCGCTTCGGCGCGGTGGCGATGACGCTGGAAATGCCCTTCAAGGACCATGACGCCAATGCCGATGCCGAATTCGGCTGGTCACCGGAGCGGTGCAAGCGGCTGGCGGGATCGTGCCTCGAGGTGCTGGCGGACATGATCGACGGGATTTGAGCGCAGCCGACCGTTCCTCACCCGTTCGTGTCGAGCGAAGTCGAGACACCATGCGCAGCGCTTTGGGCTTGTCCCTCGACTTCGCTCGGGACGAACGGTGTGGGGTTCGGCCGACGCGGATAAAACCTGAAGCTCAACCCAGCGGCCAGCGCGCGATCGTATCATAGCGCGCACCCCCGGCGCCGAGGGTGCTTTCGAACAGGATCAGATGCTCCATCGTGAACGGCGCGCTCGCCAGCCCCGCCTGCGCCGCGCGCCAGCGTTCGATTTCGTGCGGATCGGCGGTGCGCGGCAGCCGGGCGAGCGTGATGTGCGGCAGATAGGCGCGCCCCTCGGGCGGCAGGCCGAGCCGCACCAGCGCGTGATCGACCTTGCGGTGAAGCGCGGCCAGTGCATCATGTGGGGTCAGCCCCGCCCATAACGCGTCGATCCGCCCGCGCCGGTCGAACGCGCCGACACCCGCCACCGCCGCCGTGATCGCGTGCCCGTGGACATGGCCAAGTTCCACCGCGATATCCTCCGCCATGCGCCGGTCGACCTCGCCGATATAGCGGACCGTCAGGTGCAACTGGTCGTCATCCTGCCAGCGCGCGTCACCGATGCCGTGCATCACGTCGGCAAGGTGCAGGCGGATGGCACGCGGCGGGCGGAGAGCAACAAAAAGTCGGTGCATGGCAACACATCATTAACAGAAGACAACGACATCTTGATAAGGCGGAATTGCTTGAAAAGCCCCTCGCAAACGCCGATATTCGCGAAGAACCGGCACATGGCCGGTCCAAGGAGATGTGTTACAATGGCCAACTGGTCTGATCCCCGTCCCGGCGCAGCCCCCTTCGGGGCGGACTCGGCGGCGCGCGCAGGCGCGTTCGACGCGGGTCTGCGCCGCTATATGTTGTCGGTTTACAATTACATGCTCTCGGGCGTGCTGCTCAGCGGCATCGTGGCGCTCGGCTTCGTCGCCAGCGGCATGGCCGCTCAGGTGTTCGGCGGCCCCGGCCTGCTCAAATGGGTCATCAGCTTCGCACCGCTCGGCTTCGTGTTCGGCATGAGCTTCGGCGGCGGTCGCATGTCGTCCGGTGCGCTTCAGGCGATGTTCTGGGGCTTCGCGGTGGCGATGGGTCTGTCGCTCTCAACGATCTTCCTGGTCTATTCGCCGATCGCGATCGCGCAGGCGTTCTTCGCGGCATCGGCGGCGTTCGGTGGCCTCAGCCTCTATGGCTACACCACCAACCGTAACCTGTCGGCGATGGGCACGTTCCTGATGATGGGCCTCGTCGGCCTGATCGTGGCGAGCCTGCTCAACCTGTTCTTCCACTCGGGTCCGCTCGATCTGGTCATCAGCTTCGTCGGCGTGCTGATCTTCGCTGGCCTCACCGCCTACGATACGCAGCGTACCAAGAGCCTGTATGCGCAGGTCGCTGGAACCGGTGCGGAGCAGCATACGATCATCATGTCGGCGCTGAGCCTGTACCTCGATTTCATCAACATGTTCCTGTTCATCCTGCGTCTGTTCGGCAACCGCAACTAAGCGGCGTCACAAACGTCTGATATCGGGAAGGCCCGGCGGAGCGATCCGCCGGGCCTTTCGCTTGCCAAAAGGGAAAAAAATGCGCCTCAAGATCGACGTCGAACTGGACTATGATATCGATGGCGCGACCGACATGCTGCTGCTGGTGCAGGCCGCGGCGATGGCGGACCAGCAGCTCGAATATGACAATCTGCTGATTTCCAGCAACGAGCCGCTGCGCGCGATGCCGGGCGCGGACGATGTCGGTGTCCGGTGCTGGGCGCTCGCGGAAAATCGCTTCCATGCCACCTATCAGGCGGTCGTGATCATCGACCGTGACGATGTCGCGCTGGCGTCGCTCGGCGATACGGCACCGCGGCTGCTGCCGCCCGAGACGGTGCCGTATCTGATGCCGAGCCGCTATTGCGAATCGGACCAGTTCCAGGGCTTTCTCGAACAGACCTTCGCCGGCCTGCGCGGCGGTGCGCTCGCGGCCGCGCTGACCGAGTGGGTGGGCGATCACCTCACCTACACTTCGGGCAGCAGCACCGGCGCGACCACAGCATTGATGACCTTCGCCAACCGTCAGGGCGTCTGCCGCGACTATGCCCATCTGCTCGTCGCGCTTGCCCGTGCCGGCGGCATCCCGGCGCGTTGCGTCTCGGCTTATGCTCCCGGCGTCGAACCGCCCGATTTCCACGCGGTCGCCGAACTGTGGCTGGAAGGTGCGTGGCGGCTGGTCGATGCGACCGGCATGGGCAGCGCGCGCGATCTGGTGCGGATCGCGGTCGGTCGCGACGCCACCGACATCGCCTTCATGACCACGTTTGGCGCCGCCACGCTCAACCAGCAGCAAATCGTGGTCGAGCGGATCGACCAATAGCCGCTGGAACGCGGCCTGTGTTTCGATCGTTCTCCCCGCGTAACCGATAGGAGAACGGTAATGACAGAGGACGATACGCCAGTCGCTAAGGACACCGATACGGGTGCGCACGTCCACGATCCGCGTCAGGATGCGGGACAGGACGAGTCGATCGCCGCGCGCCTAGAGCGCGACCCGGCCAATGCCGAGGCCAAGCTCGATCGCGGCCTCGACGAGTCGATGGACGCGAGCGATCCGCCCTCGACCAGCCAGCCCAAGAGCAACGATACCCCTCCGGCGTCCTCCGGCTATGACGAGGAAGCGGAACGCAAGTTGCAGCAGGAAAAGTCCGCCTGATACGTCCCGCCCCTGTCGCATGCTGGCGGGGGCGGGAAGACTTCACTCCAGGACATCAGGGCGTTCCCCGCGCATGCGGAGGCCCAGGACCGCACACGCGGCGCTGCTTGGCTCTGGACTCCCGCGTTCGCGGGAGAACCCCATGTAAATCCCGCAGTCCTAAAGCTTCCACGCCGCGCGCAGAGTGAAAGTGTCACTTTCGCTACCGTAAGAATACGGTTCGATCTCCATTCGTCGCAACCTTTGTTGCATCGCAACACATTATATGATGCGATGTGAATATCGGGCGACGGCGCGTTCAGCATGGCCTCAACCATCTCGGCGCAGTGTCTCCCGGTTGAACGGTCGAGCGGGGTGGATTTATGGGTGCGCGCATGAAGCCGGCTAATGGTGCGGTCACGCTGGCGGAGATGAAGGAATTCGCGGGGTTCTCGTCGGCGACGCAGCGCTATGTGCGCCGCTCGCTTGATATCGGGCTGGACCGTGATGATGCGATGAGCCGCTGGTCGCGCGATGTCGTCGAGGCGGCGAGCATCCGGGCGCAGGCTCGGCTCTACAGCCGCCTCCCCGACATCCGGCTGATGATCCCGGACGACAGCGGCCTCGACGCGATCGAGCCCTTCCTCGCCCCGTTGATGACGGTGACGGCGTTCGATCTCGGTCAGGGTCGGCTTACCACCTTCTCGGCCTATCGCTTCCTGTACGAGCGGTTGATCGGCGCCGAGGTACGGCCGTGGCTGCCCGCCGCGTTCTGCTCGGCGGCGGCGCTGCCGCAATTGCATCCCGATCTGCGCCGCAAACTGCTCCAGTCGATCAGCGAGGCCGCGGCGACCGCCTCGGGCTGGTCGAACCGGCAGCCGGCCTTCTATCCGAAATGGGTCGAAAAGGTTGAAGCCAACGCGATGCGGAACTGAACGGCATGCGGTGACGCCCCCCTCCCGCAAGCGGGAGGGGGCATCGCTGCCGAATGCGTCCTCCCGCACAAGCTTGATTGGCTTCGGTTTGTCATGACAATGTCGGGCAACTATGGTAGAGTGGCCAAGAAAGGTTGGCTCGCTCATGGTCACGACATCATCCCGCACGGAAAAGGTCGATCTCCGCGTCACCGCGGCGGCGAAGCATATCCTCCAGACGGCGGCCCGCGCGAGCAGCCGGTCGGTTAGTGAGTTCGTGCTGGAGAGCGCGCTTGCCCGTGCGGAAGAGACGCTGCCCGATCGGCAGCATTTCGGCCTCGATGCCGAGCAATGGGCCGCTTTTCAAACGGCACTGGACGCACCAACGCGCCCGCTGCCACGGCTGGCCAGACTGCTGTCCGAGCCGGGTCCGTTCGACATACGTCTGCCCAAGTGAGTGAAGGCTTGCGTATCGAGACGCTGCGACCCGGCCACGCCATCGCAGGGTTCGACTGTGGGAAGGAAGCACTGAACCGCTATCTCACGCGCTATGCGTGGCAGAACCAGCAGGCCGGCGCGTCGCGGACCTATGTCGCACTCGACGACGAGCATGTGGTTGGATTCTACACGCTCGCGGTGGGCCACATCGCCTTTGACGACGCCGCCGAGCGCCTCAAAAAAGGTCTCGCCCGCCATCCTGTCCCGGTCATGCTGCTGGCGCGGCTTGCCGTCGGCATTGACCGGCAGGGCCAGCGCCTTGGCGCCGGATTGTTGAAAGACGCCATGCTTCGGACATTGCAGGCGGCGGAGATCGCCGGCATCCGCGCCTTCGTGGTACATGCCAAGGACGACAACGCGCGCGCCTTTTACGAACGCCACGATTTCCTGCCCTCGCCGACCGACCCGTTCCACATGTTCGTTCTGCTCAAGGATGTTCGGGCGCTGATCGACTGATGGATCTCACGTCACCGGCACGCGCGCCAGCCCATTGCGCCGCGTGCCGCCTGATCGAGATGCAGATGGTTGCGGTGCGCGGCGTTATATTCGGGCGACAGCACGGTCGAGAACAACTTGCAGGCGCCGTTACGGACGGTGTGGAGGAAGGTCGCGCGCGGGCCGTCGCCCTTCCAATCGTCGCTCAGCGTGATGCGCGTGCCATCCGCCAGCCGGAACGCCGAAACGTCGATCGCGTCGGCGCTGCCATGTTCGCTCAGCGCCGTGGCGCTGCCGCGGATTGACCGGCAATTATAGGTGCCGAGTTGCTCGATCGCGACCACCGGCGCGCCGAGATAGCGCTGCGCGGCGGGCTGGACGATGTTCCACTCCCACATCGCCAAGCCGGCCGCGACCGGGCACGCCATCACCGGATCAGCCGGCGCGAGCACGATTCGCCGCGCACCGCTCGCCGCGAGGCGCAGCCCGTCGGTATAGCCGCAGATGCCGTCCTTGATCGGCGGCGCGGTCTCGAACCGCACCCCGGCCTCGGTGAGCAGTTTCTCGCATTTCGGCCCTTTGTCGTGCAGCCCGGCGAGCTTGCGGCCGGTGAACAGCCCGACCGGCTGGCTCAGATGCAGCGGCGTCCACGGCAGATCCTCGGGGTTGCTACGCAAGCCGGCGATCGCGGCGAGGATCAGCACCAGCAGCAGCGCCGCGATCAGCACCGCCAGCGCGGCGCTTCGGAACGCCGCCATCACCCGCGCTTTGCGTTCGCAACCGGCTCGGCCGTCACCGGATAACCGAGATCATCCGGGATGCAGAGGTGCGCCACGCCGGCGCGATCCTCGGTCCACGGTGAAACGGTTCGGATCGGATAGGCCAAGGCGTCGGCGCGCGCCTGCGCGAAATCCGCATATTGCGCGAGCCGTTCGAGATTGCGGCGGGTCGGGAAGATCACATGCTGCCGCCCCGCCGCAGCCTCCTCCAGCACGCCGCGCGCGCTCGCCCAGAAGACGCAGGTGTTCTCGGTCGCATCGACCACCGGCTCCGGCGCACCCGCAGGAAGTGCGGCGAGGTAGAAGCGCGTGTCGAACACCCGCCGCGCGCGGTGCGCCGGCACCCACCGCGCAAACGGCACCAACGCCGCGGGATCGATCGTGAAGCCGCCCGCGTGCAGCGCCGCACCCAGCGCCACACCATCGTGCAACGCTGCCCGCAGGCCCGCCAGCGCCACCGCATCGGGCATCGGCGTAAGGCCGACCGGCACGCCGGCTTCCTCGATCGTCTCGCGGATCGCGGCAATCCGCGCGGCAATGTCGTCGGGATCGCCGTCGAACCCTGCCGCCAGCGCATGATCGCCCGGATCGACCCGCCCGCCGGGGAACACCGTCGCGCCGCCCGCGAACGCCATCGCCTTCGCGCGCTCGACCATCAGCAGGTCCGGCACGGCACCGTCCCGGTCGCGGAAGATCACCAGCGTTGCGGCGGGGACCGAAGTTTGCGGATCATCCATCGCAGCCGATCTAGGGCGGCGCACCCCGCGCGGCAATCCGCGCGCGCTTACTCGACTTCCGCGGTGCCGGCGCGCGTCTCGCCCAATCCCCAGATCGTCACCAGCAACGCCATCGCCACCACCGCCATCGTATACCACAGCCCCGAATACGGGTTGCCGGTGCGCGCGATGATGTACTGGCTGATGAACGGCAGGAACCCGCCGAAATAGCCGGTCCCGATATGATAGGGAATCGACATCGAGCTGTAGCGGATGCGCGGCGGAAACATCTCCGACAGCAGCGCCGCGACCGGCCCGAAGGTCAGCCCCGACAGCGCGCCCAGCATCACGATCGCGACCAGCATCACCGCGATGTTGCGGACCGACGGCACGACCTTGTCGAGCTGGTAGCCGGCCTGCGTCAGCGCCGCGTCCAGCCCCGCGCGGCTGGTATCGCGCACCGCCTCGCCGCCGATCAGCACCAAGGTCACCGGGGTATGCGCCTTGCGGTACGGCACGCCCTTCTTCGAGAAATAATCGAGCAGCTTGCCGCAGGCATCGGTCTGCTTCTTGGCGAACGGATCATAGGCGCAGTGCGGCCCCGACACGACCACCGGCGCGCGGCGCGACGCCTCGGCCAGCGCGGGGTTGGCGGCACTGCCCATCATCCAGTAGATCGGGAACAGCAGCAGGAGCGTCGCCGCATAGCCGACCACGATCGGCGTCTTGCGCCCGATCCGGTCGGACAACCAGCCGAACAGCACGAAGAACCCCAGCCCGCTCGCAGCCCCCACGCCGATGATGATCTGCGCGGCGGTATCGTCGACTCGCATCGTGCCGAGGAACACCAGCACGCTGAACATCGCGGTGTACCAGATCACCGTCAGCCCGGCCGAAATGCCGAACAGGGCAACGAATATCCGCTTGAGGTTACCGGGAAAGGTGAAGCTCTCGACGAACGGGTTCACCGCCGTCTCGCCGCTTTCCTTCATCGCGCGGAACACCGGGCTTTCGGACAGCTTGAGCCGCATCCACAGCGAGATCGACAGCAGCACCAGCGAGAACACGAACGGAAACCGCCAGCCCCAGTCCGCCCACACTGCCGCCGGCATCAACGCCTTGGCCGACAGCACCACGATCAGGCTGAGCAGGAAACCGCCGACCACGCTCGCCTGGATGAAACTGGTGTAAAAGCCGCTCTTCCCCGGCGGCGAATGCTCGGCGACGTAGATCGCCGCGCCGCCATATTCACCGCCCAGCGCCAGCCCCTGCAAGATCCGCAGGCCGATCACGATCACTGGCGCGACCAGCCCGATCGACGCGCTCGACGGCACCAGCCCGACGCCGGCGGTCGCCAGCCCCATCAACGCGATCGTGACGAGGAAGGTGTATTTGCGCCCGAGCCGGTCACCCAGAAACCCGAACAGGATGGCGCCCAGCGGCCTGAACCCGAAGCCGACCGCGAACCCCGCCCACGTCAGCAGCGTCTGCACCGTGACGTTGTCGGTCGGGAAATATGCCTCACCGATATATTTGGCGAGCGTGCCGTAGATGAAGAAATCATACCATTCGAACATGGTGCCGAACGACGATGCGGCGATGACGCGCTGAATGTCGCGCCGCGTCGGCTCGGGCGAGCCCGCTCCTGCTATCATCGTCGCCACGTCCGCGTCTCCCCTGCCCGCACGGATGTTTAACGGCGCGCGCGGCGGCGGCAAGCGGGCCACAGCAAAAAGGGCCGCTGATCCGGCGGATCAGCGGCCCTTTAATGGTGGGCGTGGCAAGGATTGAACTTGCGACCCCTGCGATGTCAACACAGTGCTCTACCACTGAGCTACACGCCCACGCGCTTGGCCCGTAAGCCTTGCGAGCCGCGCCCAATAACGAGGGTTGGCCCCTCGCGCAAGCACGGTTTGTCAGAAAAATCAGCCGCCGCTCACGCGCTCCATCTCGAACATGCGGTCCACCTCCAGCACGAGGTCGCGCAGGTGGAAAGGTTTGGAGAGCACGCGCGCCTGCGGCACTGCGTTTCCGGCCTTGAGCGTGACCGCCGCGAAGCCGGTGATGAACATCACGCGCAAATCGGGCGCGATCACGCCGGCGCGCTGTGCGAGTTCGATGCCGTCCATCTCGGGCATGACGATGTCGGTCAGCAGCAGGTCGAAAGGTTCGGTCTCCAGCAGCGGGACCGCAGCCGTGCCGCGATCGACTGCACTCACCGCATAGCCCGAGCGCTCCAGCGCGCGTGTGAGGTACTCGCGCATCACGCGATCGTCCTCCGCCAACAAGATCCGTATCATCGCGTTTCGCCCAAGCCCTTGGATCGGCGTCTATGCGCAAAGCCCTTAACATTTTCCAGCCGCGATCCCGCGATTGCGGTAGCCCGTGGCCGCGCGTAGGCTCCGCTTGATGGCGCAGGCACTTCCGTCTTTCGATCTGTACGGCGCGGGCGCCCCGGTCAGCCCGATCGTGCTGTCGGTGCCACACGCGGGGCGGGACTATCCGCTGGCGATGCGGGCCGCTCTGCGAGTCCCGCCGGAAACGCTCGTCGGGCTCGAGGATCGCCACGCCGACGCGCTCGCACTGGCGGCGCGCAACGACAAGACGATGATCGTCCAGCGCCGCGCGCGCGCCTGGATCGACCTCAACCGCAGCGAGCAGGAGCGCGATCCCGCGATCGACACGGGCGTCTCCGCCAAATCGCTGCCGGTTGCGACCGCGAAGCTGCGCGGCGGGCTCGGGCTGATCCCGCGCCGCACCGCCAGCACCGGCGAGATCTGGCGGCGCAAGCTCGATGGCCAGGAAGTCACCGCGCGGATCGTTCAGGATTACCGGCCCTATCACGCCGCGCTGGGCGGGCTGCTGGAGGCCGCACGGGCGCGTTTCGGCGTGGCGGTGCTGCTCGACGTGCATTCGATGCCGTCGCTTGGCGGCGGGCAGGCGCGGCTGGTGATCGGCGACCGCTTCGGCCGCGCCGCGCCCTCCCGCATGGTCGCGCGGATCGAGGCCGAGGCCCAGGCCGCCGGCGTGCCGGTCGCGCTCAACGTGCCCTATGCGGGCGGACACATCATCGACACACACGCCGACCCGGCACGGCACATCTTCGCGGTGCAACTGGAGTTCGATCGCGCATTGTATCTCGACACCGCGCTCGACCAGCCCGGCGACGGACTGATCGCGACCGCCGCGCTGCTGCGCCGGATCATCGCCGCGGTCGCCGACGAAGCGCTGCCCAGACCGAGCGCCATCGCGGCGGAATAGCCGCCTGCCCGCACGCGACCCTGCCGAACGCTTCGCACCAGGACACAAAAAAACCACCGCGTGCGGAGCACGCGGTGGCCAAGGTTCAGGGAGGAGATACGCTGAAAGCGTATCGCATGGCCTCGCGAAAGGGGGGACACGAAGCCACGCAACCGCAATATAGGCAGGGGGTATGGGGGCTTCAAGGCTAAAAAATCACATTGCGACGAATGACCGCAAGCGGCGGAAATCTTACGCTTTTGTGACATGTTCACGCCGCATCCGCGGTTGCGCGATCATGATGCGGTGCCGCGCGATGCGCCCACCACCCACCAAACAAAATGGGCTCCCGCGCGTGCGGAAGCCCATTTGTAAACCGGCTCGGAAAAGCGGAGCGGGGTGCGCCCGCCCCGCTCAGCTCGCGAGCGGGGGCAGCGGCACCTTGCCGGCGCGGTTCTGGCGGTCGAACAGTTGCGGCATCAGTTGCAGCGAGAAGAGGTGCGCATACAGCAGCGGCAACATGCCGTTCTTCTGGATTTTCCGTAGCTGGTCGCCGCGCAGCTCGTTGAGCTTCTCCTCGTTGACCATCTGGAAGCCGCGATAGACGAACGGCTGCGGCGCGCCCTCGGGCTGGATCGAAATCTCGCCTTCCATCAGCAGGCCGAGTTCGCGCAGTTCGCGCATGAAATTGCCGGTGCGGGCGCCCGCCTCTTCGAACATCTCGTTGAACTGGAGGATGTTCTGGACGATCGCGGTCGGCTTGCCGTCCTCGAACAGCGGCTCACCCTCCTCGAACGCGCCGATCACGTCGGCGGTCGAATCGAAGCACAGCGACAGTTCCTGCGCATCCGGGGTCAGCCTGGCGAGCATGAACGGATAGCGGCGGACATAGGCCGGAACGTAGGTCGACGGGTCGCTCAGCTTGCCCTCGTCGTCGATGAAGACGTTGACGCCCTCGTTCAGGCCCATCAGCGCGATCGGGACCGGCTCGTCGCCGGCGGTGAAGACGATCGGCATCGACCGCTGGACGTGGATGAACTCATCGACCGTTACGGGAATCGCATGCTGGTTGACGAGGAACGGCGCGCTGTCGATCTGGCGCAGCTTGAACGCGGCATGTGCCCCGCTCGAAAGCGGCTCGAGCGCGTTGTAGAACAAGGGAAGCGAGGCTTGTTGCGGCGCGCTGGCCATATTTCATCTCCAAAGGGTCGTGTAAGCGGGCCTCTATCGAGCGCGCCGATTGGCGGTGGCCTCTATGGTGCGCGCGGGATCGGCGCAAGCGCGACGAGCTTGCCGGGGTTCATAATCCACTGCGGATCGAGCGCGCCCTTGATCGCGCGGAGCGCGGCAAGCCGCGCCGGCGCGGAAAGCCGTTCGAGTTCGTGCAGCTTCATCTGGCCGATACCGTGTTCCGCCGAGATCGATCCGCCGGCGGCGACGACCAGATCGTTGACGAAGCGGGTGATGCCGGGTGCGTCCCCCGCATACCAGAGCGCGGAATCTACGCCGGCGGGCGCACGGACGTGGAAATGCACGTTGCCGTCGCCGAGATGCCCGAACGCCGCGGCGCTGACGCCTGCGAAGCGCGCTTCGCACGCTGTCGCCGCTTCGGTCATGAAGCGCGGCATGTCCGCCACCGGCACCGATATGTCGTGCTGCACCGCCGGGCCGCTGGCGCGCTCAGCTTCGGATAGCGAATCGCGGATTCGCCAGAACGCGTCCGCCTGCGCCTCGCTCGCCGCGATCACCGCGTCGGCGACCTGCCCGTCGGCGATGGCGGGGGCGAGCAGACGTTCGAGCAACGCGGCGGGGGCTTCCTCCTGCGCGTCGCTCGCCGTCGCCTCGATCAGCACATGCCAGCGATGCGCGCCGCCGAGCGGCGCACGCGTGCCCGGGATATGGTCGAGCACGAGCTGCAGCGAATCGCCGGGAATGATCTCAAACCCCTCGATCGCATGAGTCGCCGCTTCCAGCCGGCGCAACAGCGCGAGCGCGTCGGCGGGATCGGCGACGGCGGCCCACGCCACCGCCCGATCTGTCACGGCGGGCACCAGGCGCAGCGTGACCGCCGTGATGATGCCGAGCGTGCCCTCCGCGCCGATCAGCAACTGGTTGAGATCGTAGCCGCGATTGTCTTTTTTCAGCGCTGCCAGCCCGGCGTGCATGCTGCCGTCGGGCAGCACCGCCTCGATGCCCGCGACCAGCCCGCGCATCGTGCCGAAGCGCAGCACCTGCGTGCCCCCTGCGTTGGTGGAGGTCAGCCCGCCGATCGTCGCGCTGCCGCGTGACCCGAGCGTCAACGGGAAACGCCGGCCCCGCTCCGCCGCCGCCGCGTGCAGATCGGCGAGGATCACCCCGGCTTCGGCGACGACGAGGTTGTCCGCCGCAGACATCGCGCGGATGCGGTTCATCCGTCGCAGCGACAGGATCAGCGCCGATCCATCCGCCGGCGGGGTCGCCCCGCCGACCATCGAAGTATTGCCGCCCTGCGGCACCAGCGGCACGCCGCGCGCATGTGCCAGCCTCAGTATCGTTGCGACACCCTCGACGGTGTCGGGCGCGAGGATCGCAGGGGCATGGCCGTGGTAGCGACCACGCCAGTCGTTTTCCCACGGCGCGATATCGTGCCGGTCGGTGACGACGGCCTTGTCGCCAAGCGCGACGCGAACCGCCTCGACGAGCGCGGACTGTGCTGTATTCATGGCAAAGGTGCCTATCATGTGCGCGTTCCGCTCGGCAATCGCGGAGACATGAGCGGCGGTGCGAGTTCATCATCCGTTCAAGCGTTTTCACTAAGCTGAAGAAATCCATGCCGAATCCGGTCACTTCCCTGCTCGCGTTGCTCGCGCTCGCCCCTGTCGCGGCGGCCGACCAGCCGCGTGACGCGCCGATCGAACGGATCGAGATGGCGCAGCTCACTTTCCATTCCCGAATCGTCATTCGCATTCCACGTATGATCGATCCGCGAGCGCGCGAACGGGCGGAGCGGCCGGTGCGCCTGCAGGAAAAGCGCGGGCCGAAATGCGTGCCGCTGACCACGCTCGATCGCGCGGTCATCACCGGGCGCGACAGCATCGATCTGCTCCTGGAAACGGGCGAGCGGATCCGTGCGCGCTTCGACGACAATTGCCCGGCGCTCGACTTTTATCCCGATCTGTACCTGCGCCTGCCCGACGATGGCCTGCTGTGCGCCGGGCGGGACGCGATTCGTTCGCGATCGGGCGGTGTATGTCCGATCGAAACCTTCCGGCGCGTCGTCGAAAGGTGACAACCCGCCCTTTTCCTTGACATTTGCGCGCCAATCCGCAAGCGCTAGGCCGGCCTGCAGGCGCTATCGCCCCGCGGCGCGTTAATATCCGGAACCTTCATGACCTTTGCCGATCTCGGCCTTTCCGACGAACTTCTCGCAGCCGTGACCGAGTCCGGCTATACCGAGCCGACTCCGATCCAGGCGAGTGCGATCCCGAGCGTGCTGATGATGCGTGACATCATCGGCATCGCACAGACCGGCACCGGCAAGACCGCGTCGTTCGTGCTGCCGATGATCGACATCCTCGCGCACGGCCGCAGCCGCGCGCGGATGCCGCGCTCGCTGATCCTCGAACCGACGCGCGAACTCGCCGCGCAGGTTGCCGAGAATTTCGAGAAATACGGCAAAAATCACAAGCTCTCGATGGCACTCCTGATTGGCGGCGTCTCGATGGGCGACCAGATGGCCGCGCTCGAAAAGGGCGTCGACGTACTGATCGCCACGCCGGGCCGGCTGATGGACCTGTTCGGACGCGGCAAGATCCTGCTCACCGGCTGTTCGCTGCTGGTGATCGACGAGGCCGACCGGATGCTCGACATGGGGTTCATTCCCGACATCGAGGAAATCTGCACCAAGCTGCCGCCGCAGCGCCAGACGTTGCTGTTCTCGGCGACGATGCCCCCGGTCATCAAGAAGCTCGCCGATAAATTCCTGAGCAACCCCAAGACGATCGAAGTGGCGCGCCCGGCAACGGCGAACACCAACATCAAGCAGTGGCTGGTGCCGGTAACCGCCTCGAAAAAGCGCGAAAAGCTCGAGGAGCTGCTAAACGCGGTGGATGTGAAGACCGCTATCATCTTCTCGAACCGCAAGACCACTGTGCGCGACCTTAACAAGCTTTTGCAGCGCGCAGGCTTCCGTTCCTCCGAAATCCACGGCGACATGGAACAGGCGCAGCGCATCGCCGAACTCGAACGCTTCAAGAAAGGCGAGGTCAATGTGCTCGTCGCGTCCGACGTCGCCGCGCGCGGACTCGACATCAAGGGCGTCAGCCACGTCTTCAACTATGACGCGCCGTGGCATCCCGACGATTACGTCCACCGCATCGGCCGCACCGGCCGCGCCGGCGCGACCGGCGTCGCCTTCACCTTCGCCACCGCCGACGATGCCGAGAATATCGAGAATATAGAGAAGCTCACCGGGCTTAAGATCGAGCGTTTCGAAGGCGCGATCGACGAAGCCCATGCCGAGGGCGAAGGCCCCCGCAAGCGCACGCGCGGCAAGAAGGTTGAGCCGAAGGCGGCGGCCGCCGCCCCCAAGGCCCAGCCCGTCGCCGAACCCGCTCCGCGCGAAGCCGAGCCGGTCCGCGAGGCGCCCGCGCCCCGCGGGCAACGCCAACCACGCGCCGAACGCCCGGCCCGCGAGGAACGCGCCCCCCGCGACACCCGTCCACCGCGCGACGACCGTGCCCCGCGCCGTGATCGCCGCGAACCCGACGACGGCCCGGACGATGGCTGGAACGGCCCGATGCCCGACTTCCTGATGGCGCGCATCCCGCTCTGATGCCATTGGCAGGGCTGTACGATAACGGCTAGACTCCCGCCAAACGGGAGGAAGTTCAGATGCGTGCCCCAAGTCTCCTGCTGCTGCTCGCAGCCACCGCCCTGCCCGCGCTCGTCACCGCGCGCCCGCAAGCGGCGCCGGTCGCCGAGACGGCGCAGCAGTCGCCCTTCACCTTCGAAAAGGTGATGGTGCCGATGCGCGACGGCGCGAAGATGGAGACCGTGATCCTGCGCCCGCGCGACAGCACCGGGCCGCTTCCGATCCTGTTCCAGCGGACGCCCTACGGCGTGCCCGATGCCGCGCCGAAAGCCGTGCCGCTCGGCTGGCAGTCGCTGGTCAAGGACGGTTACATCTTCGTCTTCCAGTCGATGCGGGGGCGCTTCGGCTCGGACGGAGTTTTCACCCTCTCGACCGCAGTCCACCCGAATGATCCCAAGGCCGTCGATGAGGCCACCGACGCCTATGACGCGATCGACTGGCTGGTGAAATCCGTGCCCGGCAACAATGGCCGGGTCGGGATGTGGGGCGTCTCCTATCCCGGTTTCGCCGCAGCTGTATCGCTGGTCCACCCGCACCCCGCGCTGAAGGCAGTCAGCCCGCAAGCGGCATGGATCGACTATTGGCAGAACGACGACCTCCACCGGAACGGCGCGCTGCGGCTGAGCTATACGACCGACTGGGTCTCCAGCCTTCAGGTCGACAAGACGCAGAACAAGCCGTTCGACTATGGCACTGTCGATACCTACGAATGGTTTCTCGCGCTGGGTGCGGTCGAGAACCTCGACACGCGCTACTTCAAGGGCAGCGTGCCGATGCTGAACGCGCTGCTCGACCATCCCAACCACGACAGTTTCTATACCGGCCAGAACTGGACGACCGCGCTCGGCAAGACGACCGTGCCCACGCTCAACGTGGCCGGCTTCTGGGATCAGGAAGATCCGTGGGGAAGCTGGCAGATCTACCAGAAGCAGCAGGCCAACGATCCCGATCACCTCGCGCAGATGGTGGCCGGGCCATGGGCGCACGGCACCTGGCAGGGCAAGATGGACATGCTCGGCCGCATCCCGCTCGGCCGTGACACCGGCATCGAGTTCCGCGACCAGATCCAGACGCCGTTCTTCCGCTACTGGCTGCACGGCACTGGCGAGCGCCCGAGCTTCGAGGCGAAGATGCTGCAATCGGGATCGAACGTGTGGAAAACCTATCGCCACTGGCCTCCTACCGGAGCCACGCCGACCGATCTGTATTTCCACGCTGACGGCTCGCTCTCGTTCGCTGCGCCGGCCAAGGGCGAGGCATGCCGCGATTACGTGTCCGATCCCGCCAATCCGGTGCCGTTCCGCTCGCGCCCGCTTTCACCGACCTATCCGCGCCCCGAGTGGCGCTGGTGGGAGAGTGAGGACCAACGCTTCGTCGATCATCGTCCCGACGTGCTGAGCTATGTGAGCGCACCGCTCGACGCGGACCTCACCGTAACCGGCAAACTCGCCGCGACCTTGCTGGCGAGCACGAGCGGCACCGACAGCGATTTCGTGGTAAAACTGATCGACGTGCTGCCGCAGACCTACGAGCAGTTCGACATGGCGGCACCGCTGGGTGCCTACACGCGGCAACTCAACGGCTATGAATGGCCGATCGCGATGGAGGTGCGGCGCGGCAAGTTCCTCGCCAGCGATACCGCGCCGCGCGCATTGGTGCCCAACCGCGTTGTCGCATGGGACGTGCCGCTACGCGACCACGACCATGTCTTCCAGAAGGGGCACCGCATCATGGTGCAGGTGCAGTCGAGCTGGTTCCCGGTGATCGACCGCAACCCGCAGACGTTCGTCCCCAACATCGCCCGTGCCAAGCCGGCGGACTTCGTCAAGGCGACGCAGCGGGTTTGCGCGGGATCGCGAATCACGCTGCCGGTGATGCGGTAACACCGTCGCCAAAGGCCAATCGTCATCCCAGCGCAAGCTGGGATCTCGTGGTGTCAGCCGGGCGCCCTCCCCGAAAAGATCCCAGCTTGCGCGGGGATGACGGGCCTTGGATCAGTTTTTAAGCCGCCACCCGGTCCGGAAGATCGCCGCGATCGCCAGCAGGCACGCCACCATGAACGCCGCCGTCACGCCAAGACTTAGGCCGATACTCACGTCACCCTTGCCGAAGAAGCTCCAGCGGAAGCCGCTGATCAGGTACACGACCGGGTTGAACAGGCTGATCGTGCGCCACGGCTGCGGCAGCATGTCGATCGAGTAGAATGCGCCGCCGAGGAAGGTCAGCGGCGTGACGAGCAGCGCCGGCACCACCGAAAGCTGCTCGAACCCGTTCGCCCAGATGCCGATGATGAACCCGAACAGGCTGAACGTCACGCTCGTCAACACCAGGAACGCGATCATCGCCAGCGGATGTTCGACATGCAGCGGCACGAACAGCGCCGATGTGGCGAGGATCAGCAGCCCCAGCACGATCGACTTGGTCGCCGCCGCGCCGACGAACCCCGCCACCATCTCCATCGCGGTGACGGGTGCTGACAGAAGTTCGAACACCGTGCCGGTGAATTTGGGGAAGTAGATGCCGATCGACGCGTTGGAGATGCTCTGCGTCAACAGCGACAGCATGATGAGGCCTGGCACGATGAAGCTGCCGTAGCCGACACCGCCCACCGTGCTGATCCGCGATCCGATCGCACCGCCGAACACGACGAAATACAGGGATGTGGTGATGACCGGGGTTGCGACGCTCTGCCAGATCGTGCGCAGCGAGCGCGCCATCTCAAAGCGGTAGATCGCCCAGACGCCGTGGGTGTTGATGCCGCTCATTGCATGCATTCCTTCAGTTCCGCCGCGAAAGCGGGGCTCCAGAGCCGCATATGCTGCCCTGCGCTGCTCTGGACTCCCGCTTTCGCGCGAGAACGCTGTGGCTCGGCGTTCATGCCGCCTGCTCCTTGTGTTCGACCAGATCGACGAAAATATCCTCGAGGGAAGACTTGCTCGTCTCCAGATCTTTGAAGCCGATGCCGAGTTCGGCGAGCTTGCGCAGCAACGAGGGAATGCCGGTATGCTCGGCCTGCGCATCGAAGACGTAGCGGAGCGTATGCCCCTCATCCTCCAGCGCCAGATGCCATTCGTCGAGGTCCGTCGGGATCGTCGCCATCGGCTCCTGCAGCGAAATCAGCATCTGGCGCTTGCCGAGCTTCTTCATCAGTTCGGTCTTCTGTTCGATCAGGATGATTCGGCCCTTGTCGATCACGCCGACACGATCGGCCATTTCCTCGGCCTCCTCGATGTAGTGCGTCGTCAGGATGATCGTGGTGCCCTTCTCGCGCAGCCGGTGGACCAGCTTCCACATATCGCGGCGAAGCGCGACATCGACGCCGGCAGTCGGCTCGTCGAGGAACAGGATGTCGGGCTCGTGGCTGAGCGCCTTGGCGATCAGCACACGGCGCTTCATCCCGCCCGACAGCTCGCGAATCCTCGCGTTGCGCTTGTCCCACAGCGACAGGTCGCGAAGCACCTGCTCGATATAACTGTCATGCCCGGGCTTGCCGAACAGGCGACGGCTGTACCGCACGCTCGCGAGCACCGTCTCGAACATGTCGACCGAGAGTTCCTGCGGCACCAGACCGATCACACTTCGCGCGGCGCGAAAATCGCGGATCGCATCATGGCCCATCACCGTGATCGTGCCCGTGGACGGCGTGACGATGCCGCAGATGATGCTGATGAGCGTGGTCTTGCCCGCCCCATTCGGGCCGAGCAGCGCAAAGATTTCTCCCTTCGTGATATCCAGATCGACGGGTTGGAGCGCGCGGTGGCCCGAGGCGTAAGTCTTCGAGACGCCCCGGACGGACAGGATCGGTTGCATGTGCTTCCCCTTGTGGCCGCGCAGATAGGGACGACGCTGCGGCACTGCAACGGCGAGCCACGCGATGCGGCTCGTCGCAGCAATGCCACATCCTAAAAGGTTAACGATGTTTTCGCTGCATCTTGTTGTGCACCGCATCGTTCGACCGCGATAAAAGCGTGCGATATTCGGCAAAAAAGGGAGCAACGATGAACTTGGAAGACATGATCGACCTCGCGCGTCGCTCACGCGAATGCGCTGAACGGGCGCAGCAGGAAGCCGCGTTCTGGCAGCAGATGATCGACGAACGTATGCGTACAGACGACCGCGAGATCGATTACGAGGCCGTGCCGGCGTTCTGCTGACAGGCGAAAGAACGGATGCCCTCAGCCCTTCGCCCGTGCCTTTGCAACCAGGTTCTGTAAATCCTCCAGCGGCAGCGCGGAGGAAACGACGTGGTTCCCGATCACCCAGCTCGGCGTACCGGTCAGCCCCAATTGCCGGGCGATTCCCATGTTCGCCGCGATTTCGGCGTCGGCCTTGGGTGCGAACGCCGCGGCTTTGACGGTGTCCACGCCCGCGATCTTTGCCGCGGCGGCGATCGACTGATCGGTGACGGGACCACCCGCATAGAGCGAGTCGTGGAACGGTTTGAACTTGCCCTGCTCGGCGGCGGCGAGGCTCATCCGCGCAGCGCTCGCGCTTGAATCCGCTAGGACCGGGAACTCGCGGAACACGATCCGCAACTTGGGGTCGCTCGCCAGCAATTGCGCGATCGCGGGCAGGCTGGCGCGGCAATAGCCGCAATTATAGTCGTAATATTCCACGATGGTCAGGTCGGGATGCGCGCTCCCCGCCCAGGCGCTGCCGAACGGCTCCAGGATCGCCGCATGATTGTCGGCGATCGTCTTCGCATGCTGCTTGTCGCGCAGCGCATCCATCGCATCTGGCAGAACTTCGGGATGTGCGAGCAGGTAATCGTGAACGACTTGCTCGATCCGTGCCTGATCGCCAGCCGGCGCGAAATGGCCGCTGCCCCATAACATCGCACCCGCGCCGAGCACGGCGCCGAGCAGCGCGGCCAGCGGTATCGTGAATCGGCTCATCGGCGTTTCTTGTACTTTCCAGGATTGTCTTGGATTTCGTTCATCGATGTCATCGCGATATCCTGCGCGCGAATCCAGTCGATGCTGTTCGGCGGCAGCCCGGCCATAGCGGCTCTCGCGCTATAGGCTGCACGAGGTACGTCACCGGTCAGGCTCGCCTGCTCGGCCGTGGCAAGCATCGCGCGCGGCGCGTCGCCCGACAGCTCATAAGCGGTGCCAAGCTGATACCATGCGAACGGATTGTCGTCATCGCGCGCGACTGCGGAGCGCAGCACCTTCACCGCCTCGGGATAATTGCTCTTGTCCTCGGTCGCGATCAACGCGTGGCCGAGTGTCGTCGCGATCAACGGTTCGGTGCGGGTCAGTTCGGTCGCCTCGCGCAAGGGTGCCAGCGCGTCGCGCGGCTTGCCCGCCTCGAGCAGGATCTGCCCGCGCACTTCGAGGAAATACGGGTCGTGCGGCTTGATCGCGAGTAGCGCCTTGGTCTCGGCATCCGCTTTGTCAGGATAGCCGGCCTTGTGCCACGCATACGCGCGGGCATAATACCCGTATTCGGAGGTGTCGCTCGCCGGATAGATGTTGAGCGTGGTCTTCGGATCGGAGACATATCCGGTCAGCTTTGCCTTCACCCGCTTGAAGCGCTCTTCCAGACCGGGGTCGAGCGGAGTGTTATACGCGGGCGAAGCACTCACGTCGGCGGTCAGCGTGGCGATGCGGTCGCCGCTCAGCGGGTGGCTTTGCGCGAACGGGTCGATGTTCTGCAGGCCCACCGCATATTCCTGGCTTTGCAGCTTCTTGAAGAAGGTGAGCATGCCCTTGCCGCTGATCCCGGCCTGGCGGAGAAACTTGGCGCCGGTGGCATCGGCGGTCGATTCCTGGACGCGGCTGAACGCTGCGGCCTTGTAGCCGGCGGCGGTCTGGCCCGCAGCGAGAATACCCGCGCCAGCGTCGCCCGCGCCTGCCGCCATCGCCGCGATACCGAGCACGAGGCTTAGGATCGAAATGCCGAGCGCGGGACGATAGCCGGCATCGGCCAGCACGACATGCCCGTCCGCGATATGGCCGAGTTCGTGCGCGATCACACCCTGCACCTGATTGGCGTTGTCTGCGGCGGCGATCAGGCCCGAATGGATGTAGACGGTCTGCCCGCCGATGACGAAGGCATTGATCGAGTCATCGTTGATGAGGATCACCTTGACAGTGTTCGGCGACAGACCGGCGGCGAGGATCAACGGCCGAGACATATCGTTGAACAGCGCTTCGGTCTCGGCATCGCGCAGGATCGATTGCGCGGCGGCGGGCTGTGTCCACAGCAGGAGCGCGGCGGCAAAGCCGGCGAAGAGGCGTTTCACTCGAAGCATATGTCGGCTCGGCGCTCCTGCTCGGCATGGCGTGAACCCACGGTGAAGCGGTTCCGGCGGGACCTGCCATCAGGCAAGCCCCGCCGGGATCGGTCAGGCCCCGAAGGTGCGCTGCCACCAGCCGCGCCGCGGCGATCCGGCCTCGCCCGGATCGGGATCGATCTCGCCAGGCGTAGCACCTTGCGGGGTTGCGGCGGCTTCGGCCTCCGGCTCCGCTGCGGCGGGAGCCGCCTCGGCTACGGCGTCATCGGCCTTGCGACGCGGCGCACGACGCTTCTTGGGCTTGGCTTCTTCTTCCACCACCGGAGCTTCGACGACGACGGTTTCGGCGGCAGCCATCTCGGCCTTGGTGCGGCGCTTGCGCTTCGGCTTTTCGGCCTCGGCGACGGGCGCTTCCACCGCCGGCTCGGGCGCGGCCTCTACCGGCGCCTCGGCAACGGCCTTGCGGCGACGGCCCTTCTTCTTGGGCGCCTCCTCGACGGCTTCGGGCTCGGCAGGTGCCTCGACCGGAGCATCCGCCACTGCGTCCGCCGCATAGTCGGCAAGCGCTACGGCCTCGATCGAGCCTTCCTCTACGCCTTCCAGCAACGTGCCGGCAGGCGCTTCACCCTCGGACGGAGTCGCCGATGCGGCGGCCTCGCCCTCACCGCGACGACCGCCACGGCGACCGCGCCGGCCGCGGCGACGACGGCCCTCGCCGCCCTCGCCGTCGCCTGCATCGGGAGCGACGACGTCGGCTGGAGCCGCCTCGGTTTCGACCGCGTCCGGCTCGGATGCCGCCACGTCAGTGGCCTCATCCCGATCGCCCTCGGTCTGCTCGCCTTCGGGACGATTGCGACCGCGACGTCCACGCCGGCGACGACGACGACCGCGCGCTTCGCCCTCGGCGCGCGTCTCGCCCGGACGGGGACGGTCTTCAGCGTCTTCGCCCTCCTCGGCTTCGATCTCTTCCTCGGCCTCGATCTCCTCTTCGATCTCCTCGGGATAGTCGTCCTCGTCGACCTCGATAATCGGCGCGTCGAAGCGCGGCGGATGCTCGGGCGGCGGGCCGGAGGCCTCGACCGTCATGCGCGCGCCTTCCTGCTCGCCATCGGGAACGACCTCGATCGTGACGCCGTAGCGATCCTCGATCTCGGCAAGTTCCGCGCGCTTGCGGTTGAGCATGTAGTAGGTCGCTTCCTGGCTCGCGCGCAGCGTCAACTGCGATCCGCGACCGCGTGCGGCCTCGTCCTCGAGCAGACGCAGCGCCGACAGCCCAGCTGACGAGGCGGTCCGAACGAAGCCAGTGCCTTCGCAATGCGGGCACGGGCGCGTCGACGCCTCGAGCACGCCGGTGCGCAGCCGCTGCCGGCTCATTTCCATCAGCCCGAACGACGAGATGCGACCGACCTGGATGCGCGCGCGATCGTTCTTGAGCGCCTCCTTCATCGCCTTCTCGACCTTTCGGACGTTGGACGAATGATCCATGTCGATGAAATCGATGACGACGAGGCCGGCCATGTCGCGCAGCCGCAACTGACGCGCGATCTCGGTCGCGGCTTCGAGATTGGTCGCGGTTGCGGTCTGCTCGATATTGTGTTCGCGCGTCGAACGTCCCGAGTTGATGTCGATCGACACCAAGGCCTCGGTCGGATTGATGACGAGATAGCCGCCCGACTTGAGCTGAACGACCGGGTGATACATCGCGGAAAGCTGATCCTCGACGCCGGCGCGCTGGAAGAGCGGCACGGGATCGGAATAATGCTGCACCTTGCGGGCGTGGCTCGGCATCAGGAGCTTCATGAACTCCCTCGCCTGGCGATAGCCCTCATCGCCCTCGACGATCACTTCCTCGATCTCGCGATTGTAGATGTCGCGGATCGCGCGCTTCATCAGATCACTGTCCGCGTAGACGAGCGCGGGCGCCGACGACTGAAGCGTCGTTTCGCGAATGCCATCCCACAGCCGGGCGAGGTAATCGAAATCGCGCTTGATCTCGACCTTGGTGCGCTGGAGCCCGGCGGTGCGGACGATGCAGCCCATCGAGGCGGGCAGCGTCAGTTCGGCCATGATCGACTTGAGCCGCTTGCGATCGCCGGCGTTGGAAATTTTCCGCGAGATGCCGCCGCCGTGCGACGTGTTGGGCATCAGCACGCAATAGCGGCCGGCGAGGCTCAGATAGGTGGTCAGCGCCGCGCCTTTATTGCCGCGCTCTTCCTTGACGACCTGCACCAGCAGCACCTGCCGACGGCGGATCACGTCCTGGATCTTGTAACGGCGGCGCAGGTTCATGCGGCGTTCGCGCAAATCCTCGACCGCGTCGTCCGACTGGCTTTTGCCGCGGCTGCGGCGGCGGCCGGTTTCCTCGGCGGCGGCTTCGGCATCGACGCCGCCGTCATCTTCGAAACGCTCGACCGAATCCTCGTCGATCTCGTGATCGTCGCCGTCGTTCTCGCCGTCTTCGTAATCGTCGTCCTCGGCATCCTGCTGGGCGCGCAAGGCGGCTTCCTGCTCGGCGTGCTCGGCTTCTTCGCGCAGCAACGCTTCGCGATCTTCCCGCGGGATCTGATAATAATCAGGGTGGATTTCGCTGAAGGCGAGGAAACCGTGGCGATTGCCGCCGTAATCGACGAACGCCGCCTGAAGCGAGGGTTCGACGCGGGTTACTTTGGCGAGATAGATATTACCCTTGAGCTGTTTGCGCTCGGCAGATTCGAAATCAAACTCTTCGATTCGGTTCCCTTTGACGACAGCCACCCGGGTTTCTTCCCGGTGGCGTGCGTCGATCAGCATACGCGTGGTCATTTAATGTTCTCCGGGCGCGCGGGCCACGGCCGTACAGGGCGTTCCGCGCGCAATCATGACGCGGCGCGTGCCGGGCGGAAAACGCGCCCGGCCGGTGGCCGCAATGGGTTTCGAAAATCGCCTCTGCTCGCATCGCACGCCCGGGCGCTTGGCCCACGGCACTCCGCGCGCTCGCGAAGCCGCCGGCAAAAGCCGGTCGGCGCGAGCTTGTGGAGAAATGCATCATGCGAACGTCAACCTGAAAAGTCGCCGCAATAGCTTGCGGGCGACCGGATCGACCGGGGCAGCGCCAAAACAAGCGCTTTCCGGTGCCTGCGCATGCGTAGCATCCCAAACGGTGCGCAGCAACCGGCACATTTTTGTCGCGGCACAGCGCGGATCGATTGCCGAACGCCGCGTTAACCTTGCCGTTTCATCGTGAGGTGACTCGTCCGTGAAAGAACGATCGCAGTAACTGCGTAACCATTGGGATTCTCCCACGATGCCTTTTCGCTGGACCGGTCGCGTGCCGACGCGGCATTACGCTCGCGTGTCGTTGATCCTCGCCTTGCTGGCCTGCTGGTTTGCCGGCGCCCCGGGTTGGGCCGCGACAGTGCGACGGGTCGATGTACATCGCGACCGTATCGTCCTGCACTTCGATCGCAGCGTCGCGGACGCTGCGGACGCTTCGGCCGTCCTGCTCGCCCGCCCTGCCGTGGTTCGCGAGGGCAGTTTCGGCGATGACCGTCGCGACCTAACGATCGCGCTACGCACCGTCGATGACACGGTCCTCGCAAGCGCCGCCAAGAAAAGCCGCGCGCACTTCTTGCCGCTCCCCTTCGACACGAAGACGCAGCCGATCCGCAAATATCAGGTTGCCGTGCCGATTCCGCCGTCGAGCCGCAAGCTCCGTCTGCCCCGCGTCTATGGCGATGATGCCAGCCGGCCGCTGGTGGTGATCGACGCCGGTCATGGGGGGCAAGACCCTGGCGCGATCGCACCCACCGACGGCCGCCGCGAAAAGGACGTGACGTTGCGCATCGCCAAGGCGATCCGCGACGAACTGATCCAATCGGGGCGGGTGCGCGTCGCGCTCACCCGGGAGGACGATCGCTTCATCATCCTCCAGGAGCGGTTCGGCATCGCGCGCAAGCTCCACGCGAGCCTGTTCATCTCGATCCACTGCGATAGCGTCGGCTCGGGTGATGCCAGTGGCGCCTCGGTCTACACGCTGTCCGAAGTGGCGTCCGACAAGGAATCCGCGCGGTTGGCCGCACGCGAGAACAAGGCGGACATCATCGCCGGCGTGAATCTCGCCTCGACCTCGGCCGACATCTCCTCGATCCTGATCGACCTGACCCAGCGCGAGACGATGAACTCCTCGGCCAATTTCGCCCGCCTGCTCGGCCGGGAGGCGCAGCCGCTGGTGCCGATGAAACCGAACTTTCACCGCATGGCCTCGCTGATGGTGCTGAAGGCACCCGACATGCCCTCGATCCTGTTCGAGACCGGCTATATCTCAAACCCACGCGATGCCGACTTCATCGACTCCCCCGCCGGTCGCCGCGCAATTGCGGAAAGCGTGCGGCGCGCGGTGGATGTGCATTTCGCCCGGCGGCTCGCTTCCACGCGGTAACACGCACATTTCACCGGCAAGGCTGGCAACGCGCGTGAAACTTGCTAGAGCCTGCCCCGGATATGGCCGACGATGATTCCAGCGTGAACTTCCGCCTACGTCGCGAGGCGGACGGACTGCCAGGGCTTGCGGGCCGCATTTGGGGCCGCTGGTGGGTGAAACTGCTGCTCGTGCTCGGCGTCCTGGCGGCGATCGCCTATGCCGCGTTCTTCGCGCTGTTCGCGCGGGATCTGCCTTCGGTAGACAAACTGCGCGTCTACGAGCCGCCGCTGCCGACCAATGTGCGCGCGATCGACGGCCTGCCGATCCATTCCTATGCGCGCGAGCGCCGCGTCGAACTCAGCTACAACGAATATCCGCCGCTGCTGGTGCGCGCCTTCCTCGCTGCCGAGGACAAGACCTTCTTCGAGCATCACGGCGTCGATTACGCCGGCATCGCCTCCGCTTTGTGGGACAACCTCGCCCGCAACAAGCGCGCGCGCGGCGCATCGACGATCACGCAGCAGGTCGCCAAGAACCTGCTGATCGGCAACGAGCACAGCTACAGCCGCAAGCTCAAGGAGGCGATCCTCGCTTACCGGATCGAAGATTCGCTGACCAAGCCGCAGATCCTCGAACTCTATCTCAACCAGATCGCACTCGGCCGTAACGCCTTCGGCGTCGAGGCGGCGAGCTACGCCTATTTCGGTAAAGAACTGAGCGAACTCGACCTTGCCCAATTCGCCTATCTGGCGATCCTTCCCAAAGGACCGTCGAACTACGATCCCGATCGCCATGCGGAGCGCGCGCTGGCGCGGCGCCATTATGTGCTCGCCGAGATGCTCAGGAACGGCTTCATCGATCAGAGCCAATATGCGCAGGCCGATGCCGCGCCGCTCGGCACGGTGCCACGCCAGACGCCAAAGACCGAGACTGCCGGCACCGGCTATTTCGTCGAGGAAGTCCGACGCCAGTTGATCGATAAGTTCGGCGAGGACGGCAACGCCGGCCCATACAGCGTCTATGCCGGCGGGCTATGGGTGCGCACCTCGCTCGACCAGCGCATCCAGGATTATGCGCAGACGGCTCTCCGTAACGGGTTGCTGCGCTACGATCGCGGGCGCGGTTGGAGCGGGCCGCTCGGTCACGCCGAGATTACTGGTGATGCCTGGCTGTCGACACTGCTCAACACCCATATCGGCCTCGATTATCAGGATTGGCGCGCCGCGATCGTCACCGCAGTCGACAGCAGTTCGGCGACGCTCGGCTTCTCGAACGGAGAGACCGGCACGATGCCGCGCTGGGCCGCGCAGATGCCGGTACGCGGGCAAGGCGGCACCGCCTTCGCCGCGATCAAACCGGGCGACATCCTCGCCGTCGCCCCCGAGGGTGACCAGTTCGCGCTCCGCGCTGTGCCCAAGATTTCGGGCGCGTTCGTCGTCGAGGAACCGTCGACCGGGCGCGTGCTGGCGATGCAGGGCGGGTTCGACTTCCGCCTCCAGGCGTTCAACCGCGCCACCCAAGCGCTGCGCCAGCCGGGATCGACGATCAAACCGATCGTCTATTCGGCCGCACTGGAAAACGGCATGACGCCGGCCTCGATTATCATCGACGGCCCATTCTGCGTCTTCCAGGGCGCACGGCTCGGGCAGAAATGCTTCCGGAATTTCGGCGGCAGCGCCGGCTCCGGCCCGCACACGATGCGATGGGGCATCGAGCAGTCGCGCAACCTGATGACGGTCCGCGCCGCCGCGCAGACCGGCATGCCCAAGGTTGTCGGGCTGATGGACCGGATCGGGGTTGGCAAATATCCGCCCTACCTCTCGTTCGCGCTCGGCGCGGGCGAAACGACGGTGGCGCGGATGGTCAACGCCTACACCATCCTCGAAAATCACGGACAGGCGCATCAGGGCACGCTGATCGACTTCGTGCAGGATCGGCACGGCAAGGTGATCTGGCCCGAGAACTGGCATGCCTGCGAAGGCTGCAACGCGCCCGACTGGAACGGCAAGGCGATGCCGCGCCCGGTCAACCGCGGCAAGCAAGTCGTCAACGCGATGACCGCGTACCAGATGGTCCACATCGCCGAGGGCGTGATTCAGCGCGGCACCGCGACCATCCTGCGCGATCTCGACCGGCCGATGTTCGGCAAGACGGGCACCAATTCCGGCCCGACCGACGTGTGGTTCATCGGCGGCACCCCGCAGATGATCGGCGGCCTGTATATCGGCTACGACACGCCGCACGGTCTCGGGGGTTACGCGCAGGGTGGTACGATCGCTGCGCCGATCTTCAAGGAATTCGCGGTCAAGGCGTATGAGGGGCTGCCGAAGGTGCCGTTCCGCGCCCCACCGGGCATCCGCATGGTCCGCATCGATCGGGCCTCGGGCAAGCCGGTCTACGGTACGTGGCCGACCGCCGACCCCAAGGCGGCGGTGATCTGGGAAGCGTTCAAGCCCGAGAGCGAGCCGCGCCGAGTGTTCCACCGCCAGACGCCCGAGGAAGCCGCTGCCGCCGCGGCCGCAGCCGCTGCGCGGGCACAGGCGGCGCAAGCGGCGCAGGCCGGTGAGCAACGCCGCGATAGCGACTTCTTGCAAAGAGAGGGCGGAATCTACTAGCCGTCGCCCCGGCGCAGGCCGGGGCCGGTGCGTTTGTCGCGACGGCTTCGCATCACTACATAACGGCCCCGGCCCCATAATTCCTTGGCGCCGGGGCGACGATCAGAACCTGGAGTACCCACCATGCGCGCCGAAGCGCAGGCACATATCGATTCGATCAAGGACTCGCTCGCGCTGCTCCGTCGCTTCCTCGACTGGGACCGCGCTTTGCGCCGGCTCGACGAGCTCAACGCGCGCGTCGAAGACCCGACGTTGTGGAACGACGCGAAGGCGGCGCAGGAGGTGATGCGCGAACGTCGTCGGCTCGACGAGGCGATCAGCGCGACGCGGGCGATCGAGAGCGAGTTGAGCGACACCGCCGAACTGATCGAAATGGCCGAGGCCGAGGGCGACACCGAGATGGAGAACGAGGGCGTCGCCGCGCTCGCCGCCCTGTCGAAGCGTGCCGCCGAGGACAAGGTCAGGGCGCTGCTCGCCGGCGAGGCCGACGGCAACGACACCTATGTCGAGGTCAATGCCGGCGCGGGCGGCACCGAGAGCCAGGATTGGGCCGGCATGCTCCAGCGCATGTATTCGCGCTGGGCCGAGCGCCACGGGCTCAAGGTCGAACTGGTCGATCACCATTCGGGCGAGCAGGCCGGCATCAAATCGGCGACGCTGCTGCTCAAGGGCGAGAACGCTTACGGCTATGCCAAGACCGAAAGCGGCGTTCATCGCCTTGTCCGCATCAGCCCCTACGACAGCGCCGCGCGCCGCCACACCTCGTTCGCGAGCGTGTGGGTCTATCCGGTGATCGACGACAATATCGACGTGCAGTATAACGAGAGCGACCTGCGCATCGACACATACCGCGCCTCAGGCGCTGGCGGGCAGCACATCAACACGACCGATTCGGCGGTGCGTATCACGCACATTCCGACCGGGATCGTCGTGCAGTGCCAGAACCAGCGTTCGCAGCACAAGAACAAGGCCGAGGCGTACAACCAGCTCCGCGCCAAACTCTACGAGCGCGAATTGCAGATCCGCGAAGCCGCCGCGAGTGCGGAGAACGCGAGCAAGACCGATATCGGCTGGGGCCACCAGATCCGCTCCTACGTGCTTCAGCCCTATCAGTTGGTGAAGGATTTGCGCACCGGCGTCACTTCTACCAGCCCGTCCGACGTGCTCGACGGCGATCTCGACGCGTTCATGGCCGCCGCGCTCTCGCAGCGCGTCACCGGCGAGACGGTCGAGGTCGAAGACGTCGATTGATCATGGGGCGGGGGAACCTCCAGGGTTCGTGTCTGGCGCTGCTGGCGCTCGCCGCTTGCACCCCTGCGGCGAAGCAACAGGCCGAAGGCCCCTTCCCCGCCGCCGACCGCCCGGTCGCACGGATCGTATCGCCGCGCTGGTCGACCGAGGAGGATCGTGACAGCCGCGACGAAGCGCAGCAGGTGATGGCCAAAGCCGGCATCAAGCCCGGCATGACCGTAGCCGATCTCGGCGCGGGCGAAGGATATTACACGATCCGCCTCGCCGCGCGCGTTGGCAAGGAGGGCCGCGTGCTGGCCGAGGATATCGTCGCCAGCGTCCACGACGCACTGGCGGAACGCGTCGCGCGCGACCGGCTCGACAACGTCAGCGTGCGGCTCGGCACGCCCGCTGATCCGAAACTGCCGGCGAACAGCTTCGACCGCGTGCTGATGATCCACATGTATCACGAGATCGGCCAGCCTTACGAATTCCTGTGGCGGATGCGCCCGTCACTCAAGCCGAGCGGGCTCGTCGTAGTGCTCGACGCTGACCGCCCGACCCAACACCACGGCACACCGCCCGCGCTTCTGAAATGCGAATTCGCAGCGGTGGGCTACGTGCAGGTCGAAAGGCAGAACCTGCCCACCGCGGGCGGCTATCTCGCGATGTTCAAAGCAGTTGGTCCGAGGCCGGAGCCGACGACGATCAAGGCGTGCGTGAATCGGTAAGGCTGACGACCGGCCCCGCATCGGCGATATCGTCCCCGCACTCATAGCAACCCGATGCGCCGGAAACTCGCGGTCTCGGGGCCTGCGAGCACGAGATGGTCGATCAGTCGCACGCCCACCCCATCGAGCGCTCGTGCCAGCCGCCGCGTGAGCGCGCGGTCACCTTCGCTGGGCGTCGGATCACCGCTTGGGTGGTTGTGCGCCATCACCACGCCGGCCGCGTCGAAGACCAATGCATCCGCGACGATCGCGCGAATCGGCACGTCGACCGTGCCCGTTTCGTTCGATGGCCGGGTCCGGACCCCGAGCAGCCGCCAATCGGAATCGACATAAGCGAACATCGCGACCTCGGTCGCGAGATCGCGGATCGGCGCGAACAGCGCGATCGCGACATGCTCGGCATCGAGTTTGCGGAAGGCCGCCCTGGGCGGCGCGACGGGGATCGATGACAGTTCCACCCCGCAATGATGCCGTGTTCAGCAGGGCGTGGAAGGACACCCCTCCATTTCGGGGCTATTCACATCGGCGGTGACGCGCGAAGCGGCGCGCGCTAGACCGCGCGCATGCAGCAATATCTCGATCTGATGAGGCGAGTCCTCGATACCGGCGCGGAGCAGATGGACCGCACCGGCACCGGTACGCAATCGGTGTTCGGCCACCAGATGCGCTTTGATCTCGCGCAGGGATTTCCGGTTCTCACCACCAAGAAATTGCACCTGCGCTCGATCATCGTCGAACTGTTGTGGTTCCTGCGCGGCGACACCAACGTTCAGTGGCTGCGCGACCGCAAGGTGAGCATCTGGGACGAATGGGCCGATGAGGACGGCGATCTCGGCCCGGTCTATGGCAAGCAATGGCGCGACTGGGCGACGGCGGACGGCCGCCACATCGATCAGATCGCCGAACTGATCGAACAGATCAAAACCAACCCCGCCTCACGCCGCCAGATCGTCTCCGCCTGGAACCCCGGCGACCTGCATGCGATGGCCTTGGCGCCGTGTCACTGCCTGTTCCAGACCTATGTCGCGAACGGACGACTATCACTCCAGCTCTACCAGCGCTCGGCCGATATTTTCCTCGGCGTGCCCTTCAACATCGCCAGTTATGCGTTGCTGACCCATCTGCTCGCACAGCAATGCGGGCTGGAGCCGGGCGAGTTCATCTGGACTGGCGGCGACTGCCACCTCTATTCCAACCATCTTGATCAGGCACGCGAGCAGCTTTCCCGCGCGCCGGGGCCGCTGCCACGGCTGGAGATCCAGCGGCGAGCCGACTCGATCGATGGGTACGAGTATGAGGATTTCGTACTGCACGATTATGTCGCGCAGCCACATATCAAGGCATCGGTGGCAGTGTGATCACGCTGGTTTTCGCGCATGCGCAGAACGCCGTCATTGGCCGTGACGGCAAACTCCCGTGGCATCTCCCCGCCGACCTGAAGCGGTTCAAGGCACTGACGCTTGGCAAGCCGATGGTGATGGGCCGCAAGACGTTCGAGAGCTTCCCCGCGCCGCTGCCCGGCCGCCGCCATATCGTGCTGACGCGCGACGCGGCTTGGTCGGCGCCGGGCGCGGAGGTGGCGCATACCGTTGGGGAAGCCTTCGCACTCGCCGGCAAGGACATGTCGGTGATCGGTGGCGCAGAGATCTTCCGGCTTGTCGAGGATCGGGCCGACCGCGCCGAAGTGACCGTCCTTCACCGCGACTATGAAGGCGACGCGCATTTCGTACTCGATGCCGACGGATGGCAAGAACTGGCGCGCGAGGATCATCCAGCCGAGGGCGAGCGCCCCGCCTACAGCTTCCTCACGCTCGTACCGCGCCGCTGACGCGATGCGTGCGCAACCCCACTGGCGCGCCCTGCGCCGCCCCCCTATAGCCCGCCGACATGGAGCGGCTTGACGGCAGCTCGGTGCTGCCGGCGGCTCTGCGCGGCGGTATCGTGGCGCTTGGGAATTTCGACGGGTTCCATCTGGGGCACCAGGCCGTGGTCGGCCGAGCGATCGAGCGCGCCCGCGCCGAGGGGCGGCCCGCTTTGGTCGCGACGTTCGATCCGCATCCGGTGCGCTACTTCAAGCCCGATGCCGCACCCTTCCGGCTCACCACGCTCGACCAGCGCGAGCGGCTTTTTGCTGAAGCCGGTGCCGATGCGATGATCGTCTTTCGCTTCGACGCCGCGCTCGCCGCCTTGAGCGCGCAAGCGTTCGTCGAGCAACGGCTGATCGCGGCGATCAGACTGGGTGGTGCGGTGACTGGGGAGGACTTCACCTTCGGCAAGGCACGCAGCGGCAATATTGACGTTCTCACGGGCCTTGGCGCGCGCCATGGCTTCTCGGTCGAATCGGTCTCCCCGGTCACGCTCGACGGTGAAGCGGTTTCGTCGAGCCGCATCCGCGCGGCGCTGACCAACGGTGATCCACGCGGCGCGGCGCGGCTGCTCACCCGCCCGTTCACGATCGAGGGCGCGGTGATTCACGGCGCGAAGTTGGGACGGACGATCGGCTTTCCCACCGCCAATCTGGACATGGGAAAATATCTGCGCCCGACCTACGGCATCTATGCGGTGCGCGGCCGCCTGCCCGATGGGCGTGTGCTCAACGGCGCCGCGAACCTTGGCGTGCGGCCGAGTTTCGATCCGCCCAAGGAATTGCTCGAACCCTATTTCTTCGATTTTTCCGGCGACCTTTACGGGCAGACGATCGCGGTCGAGCTCATCGAATTCCTCCGCGCGGAGGCAAAGTACGACACGCTCGACGCGCTCACGGATGCGATTGCAGCGGATTGCGACAGGGCGCGGACAATACTCGCGCAGGGTTGATCCGGGTTTGTTTTGCGAGGCATGAAACCTGAGCGCTGCGCGAACGTTTCGCCTCCGCACTGATCCTTCTGGTGCCGTCATGCCGTAACAGGCTGCGACATCACCGGCGGGGCAAGCCTCACGACAAGGAGACGCATCATGACGACTCGTTCCGGTTCCGCGCGTTACGAAGGCTTTGGCAAGGAGGGTCAGGGCCACGTCTCGACCCAGTCGGGCGTTCTTTCCGATTCGCCGTACAGCTTCACCACCCGCTTCGGCGAGGAACCCGGCACCAACCCGGAAGAGCTGATCGCCGCCGCCCATGCGAGCTGTTTCACGATGGCGCTCAGCTTCGCGCTGGCGCAGGCCGGGTATAGCGCGGGCACGCTCGAGACGACCGCCAAGGTGACGGTTGTGCAAGCTGACGGCGGCTTCAAGATCACCCGTTCGGACCTCGCGCTCACGGCGACGATCGACGGCATCGAACCCGGCCAGTTCGAGAGCATCGCCGCCGACGCCAAGGCGAATTGCCCGGTTTCCAAGGTTCTCAATGCCGAGATCACGCTGACGCACACGCTCAACGGCTGAGCGATTCGATCGATGTTGCGTGAACGGAACGTTGTTTCCCGTTCACGCAACCGCGGCCCAGTGCCGGGGGTTCTGCGTCTATCGAACGAAAAGGATATCGATATGCGCAAGCTGATACTCGCTGCCATCGCGGCGATGACGCTGGTCCCCGCCATCCCCGCCACCGCGCAAGATCGCCAATGGGACAATGGCCGCCCCGGCCGAGACGACCGCGACAGACGCGGGCCGGACGGGCGCGGTCCTGACAGACGCGGTCCGGATGGCCGTGGACCCGACCGTTCCGACTGGCGCGGAAACGGGCGCGGTCCCGGTCGCGACTGGCGCCAGTATCGCGGCTACGACTATAACCGGCCCGAACCCGGCCAGCGCGTCTATTACGCCGATCGCTACTATCGCGACGGCGGCTATTACCAGCCACGCCGGCTCGGTCGCTACGACCGGATCTATCGTGGCAGCAACGGCCGCTATTATTGCCGCCGCTCGGACGGCACCACCGGCCTGATCGTCGGCGGTCTCGCCGGCGGATTGCTCGGCAATGCGCTATCGAATGGCCGGTCAAGCACGCTCGGTACATTGCTCGGGGTCGCTGGCGGTGCGGCGCTTGGCACGTCGATCGACCGTGGCCAGGTGACCTGCCGCTGAGCGGAGGGATCTGGCGAGCAAGCAAAAGGCCCGGCGAGCGATCGCCGGGCCTTTGTTTTAGAACAGCCCGCCGCCGATCATCAGACGAAGCGCGCAGAACACGATCAACACGATATTGAGATTCCGCCCGGATCGGTGCGAGGACAGCATCCCCAGCACCACGCCGAACAAGGCAAGCGGGATTAGCAGCCAGTTGAACCAGCCGAAAAACGGGATGAACCCGATGATCGCTCCGAAAAAGACGAGCACGCCGACGAGAATAGAGAGCAGGTTGAGCATAGGTAGCAGGATGACTTCGCTTGCATCGCAAGGCAAGCGCGCCGAGCTTGGTTAACGGGGATTTCGGCAATTAACCGCGTTCCTGCGTTCCGTCTTAACCGAAAATACGTCAAGCGCGCGCATTGTCCGCCCGAATGATAATGGGAGCGTCTGGAATGCCTGGTAACCGGCTGATCGCCCTGCTCGCGCTCGCGCTGGCGACCGCCGGCTGCGGCGCGCGCAACACCGAGCAGAGCAATCTCGATTCGCTCGACAACCAACTGGCCGATGCCGGTAGCGGCAATGGCCGCGATCCAGCGATGATGGCGGCGTTGCACGATCAGATCATGGTCGATCCCGCGCTCACACAGCAGGCCAACGACAATGCCGTGCGTCCGCCCGCCCAGCCGTATTCGGGCGCGGTCCCGGCTGATAGCGTGACAGCAGCCACGAGCAGCGCCGCCACCGGCGCGGGCGCCGGTACCAGCGAGACGCTCAAATCCGCACCAGCGCCCAAGGCTGACGGGTCGTGCCCGCAATGCGAGGCGGCGCGCCAGTCGCTGACACTCGGGGCGCTGGCATCTCGCCAGAAGGACAAGCGCACCGCGAATTGCGCGGGCGAAATGCACTATTCGGCGAACTGGGCCACAAGACTCCCGGCCGATCTGCCACTTTATCCGAATGCCCGAGTCAGCGAAGCAGCCGGTGCGTCGGAAAACGGGTGCGCGCTCCGCGCGGTCAGCTTCGCGACTACGGCCCCGCTTCAGACCGTGATCGACTGGTATTACACCCGCGCATCTGGCGCGGGCTTCGCCGCCGAGCATGAAGCCGACGGCAGCCAGCACGTACTCGGCGGCACGCGCGGCCGAGACGGCGCCGCCTTCGCGCTGTTCCTCACCACGCGCCGAGATGGGGGAACGGATGTCGATCTGGTGGCGAACAACGGAAGCTGACGCGGCTCGAACCTAAGCACAGGTTCTCTTTCGCGCCGAACCGCGCTAACGGGCGCCATGACACAATTTTTTCTGGTCTTTACGCGTGGCGCGATCGGCACCGCCGGGCGGCGGCACGGTGGCCGTTTGACGACGACGCTGTTCGGGACGAGCGTTCCCTTTGGTACATTAGCGGCCGATGTGATCGGCGGCCTGTCTTCCGCGCGAGCCGTGGCATGAGCGAGACCCCGAGAAACGAAGGCGACGTTCGCAGCTTCCGCGTCGAATCCGACGACGACGGCATCCGGCTCGATCGCTGGTTCAAGCGGCATCTGCCCGACACCAGCTTCACCGCCGTCGCGAAATGGGCGCGCACCGGGCAGCTCCGTGTCGATGGCGCGCGTGCTACGCCGGGCGACCGTATCACCACCGGCCAGACGATCCGCGTACCACCGGCCGAGCCGGTTCGCGCCGACGCGCCGGTGAAGCGTGAACGTCCGCCGTTAAGCGATGACGAGATCGCCTTCGCGCGCGAACTCGTCATTCACCGCGACGCGCAGGCGATCGTCCTCAACAAGCCGCCCGGCCTCGCCACGCAAGGCGGCACCAAGACGACCGAGCATGTCGACGGACTGCTCGACGCCTATCAGGACGATTACGACGGGCGCCCCAAGCTCGTCCACCGGCTCGACAAGGATACCAGCGGCGCGTTGCTGATCGCGCGCACCAGCCGCGCGGCGGCGTTCTTCTCGAAGTCCTTCTCCTCGCGCACCGCCAAGAAGATTTACTGGGCGCTGGTCGTCGGCGTGCCCTCGATCGAGGACGGCATGATCGAGCTGCCGATCGCCAAACAACCCGGCTCGGGCGGCGAAAAGATGCACGTCGACGAGGCCGAAGGCGCTCCCGCCCGCACGCGCTACCGCGTGATCGAACTCGCCGGCACAACCTGCGCATGGGTCGAGTTGATCCCGTACACGGGGCGCACGCACCAGTTGCGTGTCCATATGGCGGCGATCGGCCATCCGATCGTCGGCGACGGCAAATACGGCGGACAGGCCGCGTTCCTGACCGGGAGCATCAGCCGCAAGATGCACCTCCATTCGCGCAACCTTCGCATCGATCATCCCGATGGCGGCGTGATCGACGTCAAGGCCGAACTGCCGCGCCACTTCGCCGAAAGCCTCAAGCATTTCGGGTTCGAGGAGATGCTCGGCGACAACATGCCGCTCGACACGCCCCCGCCCCCCAGCAAGGCGGTGAAGAAACAGCAGGCCAAGCAACACGCCAAGACGGTGCGCAAGGACCGCAAGGGCGAACGCCGGCGGCGCGGTGCCCCGACCAAATGAGCGCGCTGTACCTCGACGATCTCAGCCCGGGCGACGCCTGGACCGGCACGCGGTTCGTGGTGGAAGAGGCGGACGTGGTGCGGTTCGCACGCGAATACGACGCACAGCCGATGCACATCGACCCGGAGGCCGCCGCCTCCGGGCGATTCGGAGGCCTGATCGCGAGCGGCTGGCACGTCGCCGCGCTGGTGATGCGGGATTTCATCGCAAACAACCCGTTCGGCGACACGCCGTTGCTCGGCATCGGGGCGGACGAACTGCGCTGGCTGAAGCCGGTGCGGCCGGGCGCTACGTTGACCGCACGGCGCGAGATCGTCGCTGTACGGCGCTCCGCCAGCAAGCCGCAGCTTGGCACGGTGACGATGCGGACGACCGTGACCGATCAGCGGGGTGACACGGTTATGAGCATGATCAACCTGATGCAGTTTCCCGCGCGGCCGGCGTGATGCACCCCGCTTCCGCTTTCCGCCGGGAAGACCACAACGCGATACGCGCGCTCTCCGGTGAGCAGGAGGCGCGGCTCGCGCCGAAAGCGCCATGGACGCGGGACAAGATGGACGCCGCGCTGTTCGACCGCATGACGCAGGGCATCGTCGGCTTCACGCTGGAGGTGCAGGCGTGGCGCGGCACGCTCAAACTCGGGCAGAACAAACCCGAAGCGGCACGACTGGCGGCGGCGGATGGTGCGGACGCGTCCGGCGGGCGCGACATCGCGCGATGGATGCGCGCCCTATGAACCGGCTCGCTCTGTTCGACTGCGACGGCACGCTGGTCGATAGCCAGGCAAATATCTGCCGCGCAGTCGAGGATACGTTCGCGCTGCACCGGATCGACGTGCCGGAACGCGACGCGATCCGGCGGATTGTTGGTCTCAGCCTCGTCGAAGCGATGCAGGCGCTGCTACCGCAGGCGGAGGCGGCGCAGCACGATGCGCTCGCTACCGATTACAAGGCTCGGTTCTTCGAAATGCGCAGCACCGGTGCGCTTGCCGACGAACCGCTCTTCGACGGGATTATCGACGCGCTCGACCAGCTTGGGGCGGACGGCTGGCTGTTTGGGGTGGCGACCGGCAAGTCCGATCGCGGGCTGGCGCATGTTCTCGCGAAACACGGGCTGACCGCGCGTTTCATCACGCTCCAGACCGCCGACCGCCACCCCTCCAAGCCGCACCCGTCGATGATCGAGCAGGCGATGGCGGATGCGGGTGCGGCACCAGAAACGACGGTAATGATCGGCGACACCAGCTACGACATGCTGATGGCGCGGGCTGCCGGCACGCGCGCGCTCGGCGTCGGCTGGGGCTACCATTCGCCGCATGAACTGCACGCGGCGGGCGCGCATGCAGTCGCCAGTGAAGTGTCCGCGCTGACCGGGTTGATGGTGGCATGAACGACGACGCGAAACATTGGTCGATCATCGTCGGAGCGCGGCTGGCGGCTACGGCGGGGGCGGTGCTGGGGCTGATCCTGATCGCGCGCACCGACGCGGTGGTTCCGAAAATCATCGGCACGGCGCTGGTGCTGTCGGCGCTCTTCATGATGGCGGTGGTGCCGCGCGCGCTCGCGCGCCGCTGGCGGACGCCGCCCGAATGAAGCGTTTCTGGAAAGACGTGACGGTCGATGCCGAACGCGGCGTCCGGCTCGACGGCAAGCCGCTGCGGACCCCCGGTCGAGCGCCACTGCTGCTGCCCACGCACGCGCTGGCCGAAGCGGTTGCCGACGAATGGCGTGCGTGCGGCGAGACGATCGATCCCGGCGCGATGCCGCTGACCGGACTCGGCAACGCGGCGATCGACCGGATTGCAAGCGATACGGCGCTCTTCGCGGCGGGTCTCGCGGCGTATGGCGAAAGCGACCTGCTCTGCTACCGCGCCGAAGACCCCGAGGAACTGGCCGCGCGGCAGGCGGCGGCGTGGGAGCCGCTGCTGGATTGGGCGCGCCGTCGCTACGATGTGCATTTCGAGGTTGTCACCGGCATCATGCACCGCGCGCAACCGCCCGCGACGCTGGCACGGCTTGGCGAGGCGGTTGCGGCGCGCGGCGCGTTCGAACTGGCCGCGCTGTCGCCGATCGTGACGATCAGCGGCTCGCTGATCGCGGCGCTCGCGCTGATCGAGGGGGCGGCAAGCCCGGAAGATGTGTGGACGGCGGCGATCGTCGACGAAGAGTTCCAGGCCGACCGCTGGGGCCGCGACCCGCTTGCCGAGAATGCCCGCGCGGTGCGGCAACGCGATTTCGACGCGGGCGTTCGCGTGCTGGATTTGCTGCGTCTGGCGTGATCAGCGGAGCAGCTTGCGGATGAACCCAATGATCCCGGTCTGGCGCGAGCGCTTCAGCCGCTCCGCCGCGAGGATCGTCTTCACGCAGGCGAAGCATTCCTCGACATCGTCGTTGACGAGGACGTAATCATAGCCGTCCCAGTGGCTCACCTCGTTGGCGGCGCGGGCCATGCGGGCGTCGATCACCGCCATCGAATCGGTCGCGCGGCGTTCGAGCCGTTCGCGCAGGATCTCCATCGAGGGCGGCAGGATGAAGATGCGGACGATGTCGCCACCGGCGAGCTGGTGGAGCTGCTGCGCGCCCTGCCAGTCGATATCGAACAGGATGTCGTGGCCCTTGCCCAGCTCGCTCCACACCTGTGACTTGGGCGTGCCGTAGCGGTGGTCGAAGACATGCGCCCATTCGAGGAACTCGTGGTTCGACACCATCTCGCGGAAGCGCTCGAGATCGACGAAATGGTAATCGACGCCATCCACCTCGCCGGGGCGCATCGGTCGCGTGGTGTACGAAACCGACATATGCAGCTCGGTCTCGTCGGCGAGCAGCTTGCGCGCGATCGTCGATTTTCCCGCGCCCGAGGGCGAGGACAGGACGAACAGCACGCCACGGCGCTTGAAGCCGTGCGGGTCGGCGGGGTTATGTACGCTCATCGCGCGCTACTGGCGCGCCCGGCCCTGCCCCGTCAACCCGCCAAGACGCTTACGCCTGCGGTTCCGACGCGCCGAACGCCGCATCCTTGAGCTTGCCGATGCCGCGCAGCACCAGCCAGCCGGTCGCGAAGGTCAGCGCGAGCGGGATCGCCGCGCGCACCACGGTCGCGACGATCGCACCCTCGATCGCGCCATCGACGGTGCTGTCCTCGCCGTCCGAACCGTCGATGGCTGCGCCGATCGCGGCACCAATCAGAGTGGTGAAGTTCATGTGAGTCTCCTTGTTCGAGCGCTCAAAGCGCGAGGGGAAAGGTTGTTCCTTCCGTCTCCCCTCCCTGGAAGCAGGGGAATCGCATTTGGCGATGAGAGGGCTATCCAAGTTTGATAGATTGGATTCTGTAGTCTCTCCTGGGTTGCCGGGGAGATTGGTATGCGCGGGTTCCGTGAGGTGTTCGATGTCGTGCCGGACCCACGACGTTCGAACAGCAGCCATGCTTTGCCGGATATCTTGCTGATCGCGTTCGCCGCGCTGCTGTGTGGGGCCGAGACATGCGTCGATATCGCCGAGTTCGGCGAGGCGAAGCGGGACTGTCTTGGCCAGTTCCTGAAGCTGGATCATGGAACGCCGAGCCACGACACGTTCAGCCGGGTCTTTCGCACGCTCGATCCGCCGTCGTTCGAGCGGGCGTTTCAGCGCTTCGTCAGTGCTTTTGCCGCAACGCTGGAGCGCCAGGGGATCGCCGGGCCAATCATTGCCATCGACGGCAAGTCGTTGCGGGGGGCCGTCGATAGCGCGCGCCGCACCATGCCTTTGCATCTGGTGAGCGCCTGGGCGGCCGATCATCGGCTGGTGCTGAGCCAGTGCCGCGCGCATAATCGCAGCGAAGTCACCGCGGCCCGCGAGATCATCGCCCTGCTCGACCTGACCGGCTGTACGGTTACCGCCGATGCGCTGCATGCCAGCCGCCGGACGGTCTCGGCGATACGGGCGCGCGGTGGCGACTATGCTCTGATCATCAAAGGCAATCGCGGACCGCTGCACGCCGCGATCCGGGATCTGCTCGCCGATCCCGACGCCGCACAGGCTGCCAGCACCAGCGAGACCGCGCATGGCAGATACGAAGAGCGGCGGGCATGGGTCGTCCCCGCGCCCGCCGACTGGGCCGATCGATATGGCTTCGAGGGTCTGGGCGCCATCGTGCGGATCGACAGTCTGCGCCGCGTCAAAGGCGAGGAGCAAACCGACACCCGCTATGCCATCCTCTCCCGCTTCCTGCCGCCGCGCGAGGCGCTTCGGGTGATCAGGGCACACTGGACGATCGAGAATCAGCAACACTGGCTGCTCGATGTCGCCTTCGGCGAAGATCGCATCCACACCCGATCCGATCACTGCGCCGAAAACCTCGCCCTCCTGCGAAGGCTCGCCCTCAACCTTCTCCAGCACGATCCAAGAAAGCTTTCCATCCGCGCCAAAATCAAACGCGCCGGATGGGATGACCACTACCTCGCAACCCTCCTCCGCCAAATGCGATAGCCCTGCCCTGGAAGGGAGGGGGCGGGGGTGGGTCGGCTCGTGGCGGGGCGGCACCTTCGCTCGCGAACCAACCCACCCCCGGCCCCTCCCTTGTTCAAGGGAGGGGAGCTGGTTGCGAAATCACACCATTGTTTCGGGGCGCACCAGCCGGTCAAACGTGTCGGCATCGACTAGACCCAGGTCCAGCCCGGCTTCCTTGAGCGTCAGCCCTTCGGCGTGCGCGTGCTTGGCGATCTTGGCGGCGTTGTCATAGCCGATCTCGGGCGCGAGCGCGGTCACCAGCATCAGCGAGCGATCGACCAGTTCGGCGATTCGCCCGCGATTGGGTTCGATTCCCTCGACGCACCGCTCCGCGAAGCTCGCCATGCCGACGCTGAGCAGATCGACCGAGCGCAGCACGGCGGCGCCGATCAGCGGCTTGAACACGTTGAGTTCGAGATGCCCCTGAAGCCCGCCGACGGTCACCGCCTGATGGTTGCCGATCACCTGCGCGGCGACCATCGTCAGCATCTCGCACTGGGTCGGGTTGACCTTGCCGGGCATGATCGAACTGCCGGGTTCGTTGGCGGGCAAGTCGATCTCCCCCAGCCCAGAGCGCGGCCCCGAGCCGAGCAGGCGGATGTCGTTGGCGATCTTGGTGAGCGCGACCGCGAGCGTGTTGAGGCGACCGGAGAAATCGACGAGCGTATCGTGTGTCGCCAGCGCCTCGAACTTGTTCGGCGCGGTCTCGAACGGCAGGCCGGTGAGGGACGCGATCTCGGCGGCGATGTCCTCGGCGAAGCCCGGCGGCGTGTTGAGGCCGGTGCCGACCGCCGTCCCGCCCTGCGCGAGCTTGCACAGGCCATGCTCGATCAGCGGCACCATCCGCGTCCGCGCGAGCCGGAGTTGCGCGTAATAGCCCGAGAATTCCTGGCCGAGCGTGACCGGGGTCGCGTCCTGCAAGTGCGTGCGGCCGATCTTGACGATATCGCCCCACGCCTCGACCTTCTTGAGCAGCGAGGCTTCGAGCTGTTCGAGCGCGGGAACCAGCGCGCGGGTCGCGGCGAGCGCGGCGGCGATGTGGAGCGCGGTCGGGAAGCTGTCGTTCGACGACTGGCTCATGTTGACGTGGTCGTTGGGGTGGACGGGCGCCTTGCCGCCGCGTTTGGCCGTAAGGATCTCGTTGGCGCGACCGGCGATCACCTCGTTGACGTTCATGTTGCTCTGCGTGCCGCTGCCGGTTTGCCAGATGACGAGCGGGAACTGGTCGTCGTGTTGCCCTGCGATCACCTCGGCGGCGGCGGTGTCGATCGCGTCGGCGATCTCCGGCGGCAGGCCGTGGCGGCGGTTCACCCGCGCCGCCGCCTGCTTCACGATCGCGAGCGCGTGGATGATGCCGATCGGCATCCGCTCGGCCGCGCCGAACGGGAAATTCTCGATGCTGCGCTGGGTCTGCGCGCCCCAATAGGCGCTGGCGGGGACGTCGATCGCGCCGAGCGAATCGGTTTCGGTGCGGGTGTCGGTCATGCGAACCTCGAGGGGCAAAGATGGCTAACGTTGCCTATCCAGCACGCGGTGGGCGGGATGGCGGCGGCGGACTCAGGCAAGGGAGATGGCCACGCGAACATAGCGTATCAAGCGGGGTGTAGGACAGCGGGAGGCGCGATTTCAGGCCGTCACGGGAATACATCCCGTGACGTCGGACGCGGCTTTGCCGCGTCGGCCGGCGGTTCGCGTCGCTCGCGCGACCGGCTCGCAGCTTTGCTGCTCGCCTCGCTCCCTATTTCTTCCGTTTGAAATCCACGCTCACGACGTTGGAGCCGTCTTCGACCGGGGTCACGGTCGGGCCGTCGTTTTCGGCCGATTCCTGCGGGTCGGGGCCTTCGGGGCCCTCCTGCGCCTGGAAGCGCAGTTCGAAGTTGACCGCCGGATCGTGGAAGCCGGTGATCGCCGAATAGGGAATCACCAGTTTCGACGGCACCTGATTGAAACTCAGCCCGATCGAGAATTTCGAATCGTCGACGAGCAGATCCCAGAAGCGGTTCTGCATGACGATCGTCATCTCGTCGGGGAAACGCTCGATCAGACGCTGCGGAATGTCGACGCCGGGCGCCTGGGTCTTGAAGGTGATGTAGAAATGGTGGTCGCCCGGCAGTCCGCCGTTCGACGCCACCGAACCCAGCACGCGCCCCACCACGGCGCGCAGGGCTTCCTGCACGATCTCGTCATAGGGAATCAGGCTGTCGGGCATACCGTCGCTCATGCGCCCTTGGGTAGCGGGGTTTGGCGCAGGGTCAAGCTTGGGCGAACACGCGACCGGCACGGCCAAGATTGCATGACGGCGCGTGGGCGCTATGGAGGCGCGATGCGTATTGCCACCATCTCGCGCTCGACCCACGAGACCTCGATCGACGTGACCGTCAACCTCGACGGCACCGGGCTTTATGAGATTTCGACCGGGATCGGCTTCTTCGATCACATGCTCGAGCAGCTTTCGCGGCATTCGCTGATCGACCTTTATGTGAAGACCGTCGGCGATCTGCATATCGACCAGCACCACACCGTCGAGGATACCGGCATCGCTATCGGCGAGGCGGTGGCCAAGGCGCTCGGCGACAAGAAGGGCATCCGCCGCTATGGCGATGCGCTTTCGCCGATGGACGAGACGTTGACCCAGGTCGCGCTCGATATTTCCGGGCGACCGTATCTGGTGTGGAAGTGCGACTTCACCACGCCGCGGCTCGGCGAGATGGACACCGAATTGTTCGGCCACTGGTTCCACAGCTTCGCTGGCGCCGCCGGGCTGACGCTGCATGTCGAGCGGCTGTACGGCACCAACAACCATCATCTCATCGAGAGCGCGTTCAAGGGCCTCGCGCGGGCGCTGCGCACCGCGACCGAGATCGACCCGCGCAAGGCGGATGCGATTCCGAGCACCAAGGGGGTGCTGTGATGCCACGCTCGTCGCCCCGGCGCAGGCCGGGGCCGCTGGGTAATTTTGCGAGCGGGGCGCCCTATTACGCGGCGGCCCCGGCCTGCGCCGGGGCGACGAGATGACACTCGCGCTGATCGATTACGGCGCGGGCAATCTGCATTCGGTCGCCAATGCGCTCAAGGCGGCTGGCGCGAGCGATATCGTGATTACCGCCGATGCCGATGTGGTCGCACACGCCGACCGGATCGTGCTGCCGGGCGTCGGCGCGTTTGCCGCCTGCGCGTCGGCGCTGCGCGCGGTGCCGGGGATGGTCGAGGCGATGGAGCGGCGCGTGCGCGGGGACGGCGTGCCGTTTCTCGGTATTTGCGTCGGCATGCAGTTGCTCGCCGAGACTGGCGAGGAGTTCGGCGTGCATCCGGGCCTCGGCTGGGTCGCGGGCAGCGTGCGGCGGCTCACCCCCGCCGATCCGGCGGCGAAGGTGCCGCACATGGGCTGGAACGATGTCGTGCCGGTCGTCGCGCATCCGCTGATCGTGCCGGGCGAGGCCTATTTCCTGCACAGCTATGCGTTCGAAGGCGCCGACGTCGTCGCGACGAGCGACCATGCCGGGCCGGTCGTCGCGGCGATCGGGCGGGACAATATCCTGGGGGTGCAGTTCCACCCCGAGAAGAGCCAGGTTTATGGGCTGGCGTTTTTGCGGAGGTTTCTGACATGGGCGCCGTGACCCGCCCCGCCCCACGCGTCATCCCAGCGCACGCTGGGATCTCCCGGTTTTGGCCGGACGCCCTCCTCGTAGAGACCCCAGCTTGCGCTGGGGTGACGGTTTGCGCACCACATATAACGGACCTGCCATGACCCTCATCGTCTTCCCCGCGATCGACCTCAAGGGCGGTCAGGTCGTGCGTCTCGCCGAGGGCGATATGGCGCGCGCGACCGTGTACGGCGACGATCCCGCCGCGCAGGCGATGCTGTTCGCCGATGCCGGGGCCGAGCATCTCCATGTCGTCGATCTCGACGGCGCGTTCGCGGGCGATTCGGTCAACGGCGACGCGGTACGGTCGATCGTGGCGCGCTTCCCCGGACGGGTGCAACTCGGCGGCGGCATCCGCACGCGCGCGGCGATCGAAGGCTGGTTCGATCTTGGCGTGGCGCGCGTGGTGATCGGCACCGCCGCGCTGGAGAACCCTGATCTGGTGCGCGACGCGGCGCGCGACTTCCCCGGCGGGATCGTCGTCGCGGTCGACGCGCGCGATGGGTTCGTGGCGACCAAGGGCTGGGCCGATGTCTCGACCGTGACCGTGACCGACATGGCGCGGCGGTTCGAGGATGCGGGCGTGGCGGCGTTGCTGTTCACCGATGTCGGGCGCGACGGGCTGCTCAAAGGGTGCAACGTCGAGGCGACGGTCGATCTCGCGCGCGCGGTGCGGATTCCGGTGATCGCGAGCGGCGGCGTCGCCGGGATCGACGAAATTCACGTGTTGGCGCGGCATAACCGCGATGGCGTGGAGGGCGTGATTACGGGCCGCGCGCTGTATGACGGGCGGCTCGATCTGGCCGAGGCGCTGGCGGTGGCGAGGGGGGCGTGAGCATCCTCGCCGCCCTCATAATGTTCGGGCTGGCGGCCTACGCGGGGTCCGTCGTTCTGGACGGCTGGCGCGCGGGTGCGATGCCCGTTGTTTTTCTCGGAGGAATCAATCCGATCGTCTTCTCGCGCATTTCCAGCCCTTCGGCGTTCTGGTTGACGGCGGGAATCGAATTCGTGATCGCCTTGGGTTTCGCGATGAGCGGCGTGCTGCTCCTGTTCCCGGGAGTTTCGCACCTATGACCGTCCGTGCGCGCGTGATTCCCTGCCTGGACGTCGCCAACGGGCGCGTGGTCAAGGGCGTCAATTTCGTCGATCTCAAGGATGCCGGCGATCCGGTCGAGCAGGCGCGCGCCTATGATGCGGCGGGCGCCGACGAATTGTGCTTCCTCGACATCACCGCGAGCCATGAGGCGCGCGGCACGATCCTCGACGTGGTGCGGCGCACCGCCGAGGTGTGCTTCATGCCGGTGACGGTCGGCGGCGGGGTGCGATCGGCCGAGGATGCGCGCGCGCTGCTGCTGGCGGGGGCGGACAAGGTCGCGGTGAACAGCGCGGCGGTGTCGCGGCCCGAGGTCGTCGCCGAGATCGCCGATCGCTTCGGCAGCCAGTGCATCGTCGCCTCGATCGACGCGCGGCGCAGTGGATCGGGCTGGGAAGTGTTCACCCACGGCGGGCGGCGCGGCACCGGCATCGATGCGGTCGCGCATGCGGTGCGGCTGGCGGAACTTGGCGCGGGCGAGCTGCTCGTCACCTCGATGGACCGCGACGGGACTCGCAGCGGGTTCGATCTGGAATTGACGCGGACGATCGCCGATCTGGTCGGCGTGCCGGTGGTCGCTTCGGGCGGGGTTGGTGGACTCGCCGATCTGGTCGCGGGCGTGGTCGAGGGGCATGCCAGCGCGGTGCTGGCGGCATCGATCTTCCACTTCGGCGACGCGAGCATCGCCGACGCGCATGCCGCGCTGGCGGCGGCGGGGATTCCGGTGCGGCGGCCGCTGGCCTGATCGTCGCCCCGGCGCAGGCCGGGGCCGTTGCGTAATTTGGCGAGACGGGTGGCCCAAACCCAGCGGCCCCGGCCTGCGCCGGGGCGACGAGAGATGGCATTTCGTTTTGCCGCTGCTAAAGCGCGCTCATGTCCTTCCTCTCCCTCACCGCCTCCGCCGCGCACACCGGCGTTCCGGTCGAACGCACCGCGCCGGCCGCGTCCGACATCGCCTTGTTCGTGATGGCGGCGATCGGCGTGTTCCTCGTCCGCCGCGCGCTTCGCAAACGCTTCATCAAGCCGCGGCAAAAGCCGCCGGTCGATCGGGACGGAACGGCATGACCGATTTCCTCGACACGCTCGAAGCGACGATCCGCGCGCGCAAGGGCGCCGATCCCGCCTCCTCCTATGTCGCCAGGCTGTTCGGCAAGGGCCGCGCCAAGATCGCGCAGAAGGTCGGCGAGGAGGCGACCGAGGTGGTGATCGCCGCCGTCTCCGAAAGCCCGCAGGCGCTGACCGGCGAGGCGGCCGATCTCGTCTTCCACCTGCTCGTACTGCTCGCCGATGCCGGACTGACCCTTGAAGACGTGCGCGCCGAGCTGCACCGCCGTGAGGGCGTGTCGGGGATCGACGAGAAGGCGGCGCGGCCCGCGTAACGGACATGAGAGATCGCTTTTGAGAGGAACCGGCCATGCCGATCGACGCCACCCTGCCCTATGACGATCAGAACATCTTCGCGAAGATCCTGCGCGGCGAGATTCCGTCGCAGCGAGTCTATGAGGATGACTTCGCGATCGCCTTCCACGACATCAACCCGCAGGCGCCGACGCATTTGCTGGTGATCCCGCGCGGCGCCTATGTGTCATGGGACGATTTCAGCGCGCGTGGCAGCGATGCCGAGATCGCCGGGTTCGTCCGCGCGGTCGGCGCGGTGGCGCGGGCGGCGGGGCTGGTCGCGCCGGGATATCGGCTGCTCGCCAACACCGGACTCGATTCGCATCAGGAGGTGCCGCACCTCCATGTCCACATCTTCGCCGGGCGCAAGCTCGGGCCGATGCTGGCGAGCGCCTGACCCCGGTAAAGGGGATTGCGTGGCAGGAATTTACCACTAGGCTCAGCGACTTTCCGAAAGCCGGCCATGAGAGCCGATCGCCAGCCATTCCGGGGGTTTTTGAATGATTTTTGGGCGTGTCAAATCATTGGACGCGATTCTCGCCACGGCGGAAAAGAAAGGCCTACACCGCTCGCTCGGTGCCTTCCAATTGACCATGCTGGGGGTCGGCGCGGTCATCGGCACCGGTATCTTCGTTCTCACATCGGAAGCGGCGCAAAAGGCCGGTCCCGGCATGTTGCTGAGCTTCGTCGTCGCCGGGTTTGTCTGTGCGGTGGCGGCTTTGTGCTATTCGGAGCTGGCCTCGATGGTGCCGGTTTCGGGATCGGCCTACACCTATACCTACGCCGTTACCGGTGAAGTGCTGGCGTGGATGGTCGGTTGGGCGCTGATCCTCGAATATGCCGTCGGCGCGAGTGCGGTGGCGGTCGGCTGGTCGAACCATTTCGTCGGGTTGCTGAATGGTCTGGGGTGGCATGTGCCCGCCGCGATCAGCAACGCCGATGCGCTGATGGCGAACATGTACCTCGCGTTCGGTGCCGCCCCCAGCCCCGATCTGACGACCGCGCTACAGACCGGCGGTTGGATCAACTTTCCCGCCATCGTCATCATCGCTGCCGTGACCTGGCTGCTGGTGATCGGCACGACCGAAAGCGCGCGCGCCAACGCGGTGCTGGTCGCGATCAAGATCGTCGCGCTCACCGCGTTCATCGCGCTGACGCTGCCGGTGCTCAACGCCAAGAACTTCGACCCGTTCATGCCGACCGGGTTCGGCAATCCGTTCAGCTCGTCGGGGCTCGGCGTGCTCGGCGCGTCGGCGTCGATCTTCTTCGCCTATGTCGGCTTCGACGCGGTTTCGACCGCCGCCGAGGAAACCAAGAACCCGCAGCGCAACGTGCCGATCGGGCTGATCGCGTCGCTCACCATCTGCACGATCTTCTATCTGTTGGTCGCCTCGGGCGCGATCGGCGCGATCGGTGCGCAGCCGGTGCGCTCGCTGTCGGGTGTGGTGCTGTCGCCGGGCACGCCCGAGATCGCCGGCCGCTGCGCCGCGATCGTCGCGACGGGCGCGATCGAGCCTTTGGTGTGCTCGAAGGAAGCGCTCGTCCATGTTCTCGATACGATCAACTGGCCGATGGTCGGGCGGTTCGTCGGGCTGGCCGCCGTGCTGGCGCTGCCGTCGGTGGTGCTGATGATGATGTTCGGCCAGACCCGCGTGTTCTTCACGATGGCGCGCGACGGCCTGCTGCCGTCGAGGCTCGCGTCGATCCACCCGAAGTTCCGCACGCCGCATGTCGTGACGGTGGTGACGGGCATCGCCGCGGCGATCGCGGCGGCGATCCTGCCGGTCGGCAGGCTGGCCGATTATTCGAATGCGGGCACATTGTTCGCGTTCCTGATGGTCGCGGTGTCGGTGATGGTGCTGCGCAAGACCGATCCGAGCCGCAAGCGCCCGTTCCGCACGCCGCTGGTGTGGGTGGTCGCGCCGCTCGCGATCATCGGCTGCGTCGGGCTGTACCTGTCGCTGCCGCTGACCGCGAAGCTGGTGCTGCCGGGCTGGGGCGCGATCGGGCTGGTGATCTATTTCGCCTACAGCCGCTCGCGCAGTCACGTGGCACTTGGTCTGGAGTGACGCGAGCGCTGTAAACTTTCCGCTTTTCCGAACCCTTCCGCCGGATTACGCTTACCCCTTCGGTGTGTTGCCACCAGCGACGCGCCGAGGGGGATGTCCGGGGGGATGACATGAGGGTTTTACGTGCGGGCGCCGGTTCGGCGCTGTTGGCTCTGGGCGCGATCACGCTGTCGCCGGTGGCGGCGCAGACGGCCCCCGCCCCCGCCCCGCTGATCCCGCTCGAAGCATTCGCCACCCTGCCCTTCATCGAAGCGCCGCGCCTGTCGCCGGACGGCACGCGCATCGCCGCGCGGATCGCGGTTCACGGCAAACAGCGGCTCGCGATCATCCCGCTCGCGGACAAGAGCAAGGCGGCGTCGATCGACCCGGCCAAGCAGGATCTCAACGACTGGCAATGGGTCAACGATCAATGGCTCGTGGTCCGCGTTGGCAAGAGCGAGTCGGTCGAGGGCAACGATTTCTACGTCACCCGCGCGATCAGCGTCAGCGCCGATGGCAAGAAGCTCATCCCGCTCGTCGTCGATCCGCTCGGCCAACAGGCTGACGACATCCTGTGGACGGCGCATGACGGCTCCCCGCATGTCCTGATCGCGATGCAGCGCAGCATCTACGCCGACAACGACTTCTGGCCCGAGGTACGCGACTTCGACGTTTCGACCGGGCGCAGCAAGACGGTCGTCCATTCGACCGATACGGTGATGAGCTGGTATGCCGACGGTGCGGGCGTGGTCCGCTACGGTGTCGGCTATACCGACCAGAACCGCAGCTACCGCGCACTCTACCGCGATCAGCCGACGGGGTCGTTCCACGTGATCGAGCGCGCCAAGGGCGCGGGCAATTCGCTCGACAATTATCCCGCCTTGTTCCTGCCCGACCCCGGCAAGGCGCTCGCGATCCACGACGATGCCGATGGTTTCTCGACCGTCTATCCGCTCGACCTCAAGACGATGACGCGCGGCGCACCGCTCTATGCGGTGCCCGGATACGATCTCGACAGTCTGCTCACCTCCGACGACCGGACGCAGATGATCGGGGCGCGCTACACCGATACCTACCAGCACACGCATTGGACCGATCCGGTGCTGGCGGCGATCCAGGCCGATTTCGACAAGGCGCTGGGCAATCGCCGTGGAGAGATCGTGTCGTGGAGCAGCGACCGCTCGCAATTGCTCGTCAAGGTGGCGAGCGCGTCGATTCCCGGCAGCTATTATCTTTACGCGCCAAAGGAAGGCGTGTTGCACCTGCTCGCGCAGATCAACGGCCAGCTCGCCGGCAAGCAACTCGCGCCCGTCAAGACGATCACCTACAAGGCGCGCGACGGGCTTGAGATCCATGCGGTTCTCACCCTGCCGGCGGGGCGCGCCGCGAAAGACCTGCCGCTGATCCTGATGCCGCACGGCGGGCCGATCGCGCGCGACGACGAGAGCTGGGACTGGTGGGCGCAGTTCCTCGCCAACCGCGGCTATGCGGTGCTTCAGCCCAATTATCGTGGTTCCTCGGGCTATGGCACCAAGTTCACCGATCTCGGCAAGGGCCAATGGGGCCTTGCCATGCAGGATGACCTGACCGACGCGGTCGCTTGGGCGACGCACGAGGGGATCGCCGATGCCAAGCGCGTCTGCATCGTCGGCGGTTCCTATGGCGGCTATGCGGCGTTGCGCGCGGCGCAGCGCGACGAGGGCATCTATCGTTGCGCGGTCTCGTTCGCGGGCGTGTCCGACATGCCGGGGATGATCCGCTACGACGGCGCGTTCCTGAACGGCGGGCGCACCAAGGATTATTTCCGCGAGCGCGCACCCGATCTGACCGCGGTCTCGCCCGCCAATTTCGCCGCCGAATTCTCGATTCCCGTGCTGCTGATGCACGGCGACGACGACCGGACGGTGCCGGTCAAGCAATCGCGGCTGATGGTTTCCCGGCTGAAGGCGGCGGGGAAGACCTATCGCTATGTTGAACAGCCGGGCGGCGATCACCATCTCTCGTCCGAAGCCGATCGGGTCCAGTTCCTCAAAGAACTCGAAGCGTTCCTGAAGCAATATAATCCCGCCTGATCCGCCCGCGTGGCGGCACGGTTGCGGGCTGCTTCCCTTTGGGGCGCTTTCCCGCTATGGGCGCGCTTCAATTATAAATTCGCTTTCACCCAGAGGTTTGTTTGGCAAAAGAAGAACTGCTCGAAATGCGTGGACAGGTTGTGGAGCTTCTCCCCAACGCCATGTTCCGCGTGAAGCTTGAGAACGATCACGAAATTCTCGGTCACACCGCCGGCAAGATGCGCAAGAACCGCATCCGCGTGCTGGTCGGCGACGAGGTGCTGGTCGAGCTGACGCCCTATGATCTCACCAAGGGCCGCATCACCTATCGCTTCAAGTGACGCCTGCGGGCCGTCGCGGACTATGTGGCGACCTCCCTTTCCGTTCGGGCCGAGCGCAGTCGAGGCCCCGCTCGCACACGATGCGCGTGCCCCTCGACTTCGCTCGGGGCGAACGGAGGGTGGTGATGAATCACATCTTCCGTGCGAGCTGAACCGATGACGCCCAATCTCGTTCTCGCCTCCTCCTCGCCGCGCCGTCGCGATCTGCTCGCGCGGATTGGCGTCGTGCCTGCGCGAATCGAAGCGCCTGCCATCGACGAGAGCTCGCATCCGCGCGAGCTGCCGCGCGTCTACGCGCTGCGGCTGGCGCAGGAGAAAGCCGCCGCCGTGGCGCGTGCCGACGGCGAAGTGGTGATCGCGGGCGACACCACCGTCGCGGTCGGCCGCCGCATCCTGCCACCGGCCGAGACCGAGGATGTCCAGCGCGAACTGCTCGCGCTGCTGTCGGGGCGCAGGCACCATTGTATCAGCGCGGTGTGTGCGATCGACGCGGGCGGCACGGTGCGCACGCGGATGGTGGATACGATCGTCGCGTTCAAGCCGCTGTCGCCGGCCGAGATCGACGCTTATGTCGCGTGCGGCGAGGGACTCGGCAAGGCCGGCGGTTACGCCATCCAGGGCCGCGCCGAAGCCTATGTGCGCTATCTGGCCGGCAGCCATTCGGGCGTGATCGGCCTGCCGCTGTTCGAAACACGTTCGCTGCTGATCGCCTCGGGTCTCGCGCTTGGCTGAATGGCTGTACGAAGCCGGCATCGGCGAGGCGCGTGCCGCGCTGGTCGAGGACGGCGATATCCTCCAGGCGCGCATTGAACTCGACGACACCTTCCCGCGCCTCGGCGCGGTGCTGGCGGCGCGGCTGATCGAGATCACGACGAAAGGCCGCGAGGGGCGCGTGCGGTTCGAGGGCGGCGAGGCGATGCTCTCACCACTCCCGCCGGGCATCACCCAGGGCGCCGCGCTGACGATCGAGATCACCCGCGAAGCCGTGCGCGAGGCGGGCCGCGACAAACTGCCGCGCGCGACGCCAGCCGAAGGGCCGACGCGCGCCGCGCCGACATTGCTGGAGCGGATCAGCGCCGGCCCCCTGCCCGTTCGTATGTGCCTGCCGCACCAGAGCGATGCGTTCGAGGCGGCGGGCTGGTCCGAGGTGCTGGAAGAAGCGATCGGCGGCGACATCGCCTTTCCCGGCGGCGCGTTGCGGATGATCCCGACCCCGGCGATGACCTTGTTCGACGTCGATGGATCGGGGCCGCTCGAGCCGCTCGCGGTGGCGGCGGCGCATGCGGTCGCCGCCGCGATCGTGCGGCATGACATCGGCGGATCGATCGGCGTGGATTTCCCGACGATCGCTGGCAAGGGGCCGCGCCAGGCGGTCGCCGAGGCGATCGACGCGGGGTTGCCGCAGCCGTTCGAGCGTACCGCCGTCAACGGCTTCGGGTTCCTCCAGATCATTCGCAAGCGTACCCGCGAATCGCTGCCCGAGTTGCTTCGCGCCGATCCCGCCGGCGCGCGGGCGCGAGCGCTGCTGCGCGCGATCGAGCGGACGCCGCCGCCGGTGCCGGCGCTTCACCACGTTTCGCCGGCGGTCCACGCCGCGCTTGCCGCGCGCGCCCACTGGCGCGATGCGCTCGCACGGCGTACCGGCGCCGATATCCGTTTCGAGGTACGATGATGGCCAGAACCAAGCCCTGCCCTTTGTGCGGCAACGCCCCCAGCCCCGAGTACACGCCGTTTTGCAGCCGCGGCTGCCGTGACCGCGACATGCTCAAATGGCTCGGCGAGGGCTATACGATTCCGGTCGATACGAACGAAGATGCCGATAATCGCATCACCGAGCGCAACGGCGGGCTGGACAGCACCGAAAAGCCCGATTAAGGACGCGCCTCCCCGATCCGAAACGGATCATGCCCGGGTAGCTCAGTTGGTAGAGCATGCGACTGAAAATCGCAGTGTCGGCGGTTCGACTCCGTCCCCGGGCACCATTTCCCTACAATAGCGTCGATCGTCAAAACGCGTAGCGCGCAAGCATCCCTGTGCGCTGACCGCCGGCTGGATCTTTTTTGACTGATCCAAGTTTAGATCAGCAAATCTTTGATGAATCTTTCAAAACAACGGTTTTGCACGACGGCGAGCGTGGCATAGGACTGGCGTTTTCTGGCGAGTGGCGAGCGAATGTCGGGCAGCACCATAATATCGACCGGCAACGTCGGGCTGGATACGATCCTGAAGGGCGGCTTACCGGCTAGCCGGCTCTACCTGCTCGAAGGCGCGCCCGGTGCGGGCAAGACGACGCTGGCGCTTCAGTTCCTGCGTGAAGGCGTCGCACAGCGCGAGCCGGTCCTCTACATCACCCTGTCCGAGACCAAGGAAGAGCTTGCGATCGTCGCGGCATCGCACGGCTGGAACATCGACGATTTCGCGATCTTCGAATTCACATCGGCATCCGAGATCCTCGGCGACGCGCGCGACCAGTCGATCCTCCACCCCTGGGAGATGGAACTGGGCGAGACGATCAAACTCATCCAGGACGAGGTCGAGCGCGTAAAACCGACTCGGATCGTGTTCGACAGCCTGTCGGAAATGCGGCTGCTCGCGCAGGATCCGCTGCGCTATCGTCGGCAGGTGCTCGCGCTCAAGCAGTTCTTCGCCGGGCGCAGCGGCACGGTGCTGCTGGTCGATGACATGACCGGATCGGAAAACGGCCGCGATTCGCAGCTGCACAGCCTCTGCCACGGCGTCATCACGCTCGAGCGGTTGACGCTCGACTTCGGCGCGGCGCGGCGGCGGTTGCAGGTGCAGAAGCTGCGCGGGGTCGATTTCATCGCCGGCTATCACGATTTCGTGATCCGCAAGGGCGGGCTCGACGTGTTCCCGCGGCTGATCGCGGCCCATCACCATCGCGATTATGGTGCCGAACCTGTCGCGAGCGGCGTGCCCGCGCTCGACGCGTTGCTTGGTGGCGGGCCGCTACGCGGCACCAGCACGTTACTGACCGGGGCGGCGGGCAGCGGCAAGACGACGATCGCGCTGCAATATATCCACGCCGCCTGCGAGCGGGGCGAATGTTCGACGATCTACCAGTTCGACGAGCGGATCGGTACGCTGCTGGCGCGTGCCAGGGCGTTCAATCTCGATCTGCAAACGCATCTCGACAACGGCTGCCTCAGGATCGAGCAGATCGACCCGGCGGAAATTTCGCCGGGCGAATTCGCGGCGCGTATCCGCAGCGAGGTCGAGGGGCGCGGCGCGCGGATGATCGTGCTCGACAGCCTCAACGGCTATATGGCGGCGATGCCGCAGGAGCAGCAGCTTATCCTGCAGATGCACGAGCTGCTTTCATATCTCAGCCAGCAAGGCGTCGTGACCTTCCTCATCAACCCGCAGCAGGGCCTGCTGGGCACGATGGCGACCAACCTCAACGTCTCCTATGTCGCCGATGCGGTGGTGCTGCTGCGCTTCTTCGAAGCCGGCGGACGGCTCCGCAAGGCGATCTCGGTCGTCAAGAACCGCGCCGGCCCGCATGAGGACGCCATTCGCGAACTGCGCATCGACGCGCACGGGGTTCGCGTCGGCGAACCGTTGACCAAGTTCCGGGGCGTGATGACCGGAACGCCCGAATATGTCGGCGCGGGCAATCCGCTGATGGAAGACCGGCTTGAGCCATAGGCGCGCTCCGCTCGGCCACCGGGTTCTCGTCAGCGCGCCCTATGGGCGCGATGCCGCGAGCGTGTCCGCGCTGCTGGCGGCGCAGGGGTATGATGCCTGTATCTGCGCGAGCGTGGGCGAGTTGGCCAGCGCGCTCGACGATCGCACCGGCGTCGTGCTCGTCACCGAGGAGGCGTTGCGCGGCGGGCTGGAGCCGTTGCAGGCGGCGCTCGACGGGCAGCCTGCCTGGTCGGACATCCCCTTCATCCTGCTCGCCTCGCGCCGTGACATCGAGGGCCGGTCGAGCGAGCGGGCGCGGCTGCGCATCGCCGAGAGTCTGTCGAACACGATCGTGCTCGAACGGCCGATCGGCACCGCCTCGCTGCTGAGCGCGGTCGGATCGGCGATGCGATCGCGCCAGCGGCAGTTCGACATGCGCGACCGGCTGCATGATCTGGCGAAGAACGAGGAACGGCTGCGGCTGGCTACGAGCGCGGCGGACATCGGTACGTGGGAATATGATCCCGGAAACGATGTCCTGATCTACGACGCGCGCTGCAAGGCGTTGTTCGGGCTGCCGGCGGACGCCGAGGTGACGTATCGGGACTCGTTCGTCGCCGGGCTTCATGAGGAGGATCGGGAGCGGGCGCTGACGGCGGTTGAGCAATCGCTCGATCCCGACGGCGATGGCCATTACAACATCGAATATCGCACCATCGGCCTGCAGGACAAGGTGACGCGGTGGATCAACGCGCGCGGACGCACGATCCGCGACGCGGCGGGGCGCCTGCGCTTTCTCGGCACCGTGGTCGATATCTCCGCGCGCAAGCAGGCCGAGGCGGCGCTGGCGGAGTCGCAGGCGGCGCTGCGGCGCGAGGGCGAACAGCTCGACCAGTTGAACCGCACGCTCGAGCAGAAGGTCGCCGAGCGAACCGCCGAACTCGAAGCCGAGATGGCGAGCCGAAGCCGGGTCGAGGCGGCGCTGCGGCAGAGCCAGAAGATGGAGGCGGTCGGGCAGCTCACCGGCGGTATCGCACACGATTTCAACAACATGCTGACCGGCGTGATCGGCGCGATGGACATTATGAAGCGGCGGCTCGCGAGCGGGCGGACCGACGATCTCGAACGGTTCATGGACGCCGCGGCGACCTCCGCACAGCGCGCGGCGGCGCTGACCGCGCGGCTGCTGGCGTTTTCGCGGCGGCAGTCGCTCGACACCAAGCCGACCGACATCAACGCGCTGGCGCAATCGCTCGACGATCTGCTGCGACGCTCGATCCGCGAGAACATCGCGCTCGACTTCGCGCTCGCGCCCGACCTGCCGCTGGCGATGACCGACGCCAACCAGTTCGAAAGCGCGATCCTCAACCTGACGATCAACGCGCGCGATGCCATGCCGGAGGGCGGGCAACTCACGATCGAGACACACGCCATCGAGTTCGATACCGCGTATACGGCGGTAAAACCGGACATCGAGCCGGGCCGTTACGTCATGATCGGCGTGTCCGATACCGGCGTCGGCATGACGCCCGAGGTGCTGGAGAAGGTGTTCGAACCCTTCTTCTCGACCAAGCCGACCGGCCAGGGCACCGGGCTCGGGCTGTCGATGGTCTATGGGTTCGCGCGGCAATCGGGCGGACAGGTTCGTATCCACAGCCGGCCCGGACAGGGTACGTCGGTGAAGATCTACCTGCCGATCGCCGAGCAAGCTCCGGTCGCCGAGGGATTGAAAGCGCCGCCGCTGGTGATCGATGGGCATGGCCAGACCGTGCTGCTGGTCGAGGACGACCAATCGGTGCGCCTGCTGGTGCGCGATGTGCTCGAGGAACTGCGTTATCATACGATCGAGGCGAGCGATGCCGATGCCGCGCTGCCGATCCTGCAATCCGACCAGCATATCGATCTGATGGTGTCCGACGTCGGGCTGCCCGGCATGAACGGGCGCCAACTCGCCGAAGTCGCGCGCGCGCATCGGCCCGATCTGCCGATCCTGTTCGTGACCGGCTATGCCGAGAACGCCGCGATCCGCTCGGGCTTTCTCGGCACCAATATGGCGATGATCACTAAGCCGTTCGCGATCGAGGCGCTGAGCGCCAAGATCGCGGAGATGGTGGCTTCGTAGGCATCCTCCCCACGCCGCGGGACGATCAGGCGGCCCGCTTTCGCTCCAGGAAGAAGCGGACCATTTCGCGCGAAGCGTCGGGGCCGGTCGGATCGGTGTAGGAACCGGACGCATCTCCGCCCGACCAGGCATGGCCGGAGCCGGCGATCGTCCAGCGTTCGATCAGGACCGTGCCGTGCGCGTCGACGCTGGTTTCGCGGGTGTAGGAGCGGCCGGTCGGATTGCGGAGGTTTTCGGTCTTCACGGTGAGCGGCGCAGGCGCTGCGGCGGCAGCGGCGGCGACGATCTCGCGGCTGTTGACCTCGTTGACCGTCGCGTCGCGATCCCCGTGGAAGGTGATGACGGGAACGAAGCGCCGTCCGGTGCCTATCGAGCGCGCACCGCCGCCGCGCTGCATCGCCGCCATCGCGCTCGGCAGATCACGCGCGGCCCCACAGGCGAGGCCTGAGTGGATGCCGACGGCGGCATAGAGATCGGGATATTCGGCCGCCATGATCGCCGCCGCCGCGCCGCCCGCCGACATGCCCGCGACATAGACGCGCGCCGGGTCAGCATGCTCCTCGGCGATCACCTGCCGCGTGACGCCGGCGAGCAGCGCCGGTTCGCCACGATCGCGCTGTTGATCTCCGGGCTTGAACCAGTTCCAGCATTTCTGCGCGTTGGCGGCCTGAGTCTGGCGCGGATACGCGACGAGGAAGCCGCGTTCGTCGGCCAGCCGGTTCATGCCTGTCCCCCGCGCGAAATCCTCAGGGGATTGCGTGCAGCCGTGCAGCATGACGACCAACGGCATGCCCGGCTTCGCCTGCGCCGGCCGGTACAGACGGTAATGCATCGTGCCTTCGGGGCCGCTGTAGCTGCGCTCCTCGAAGCTGCCATCGGTATCGGTCCCGGCGGGTGCCTCCGGCTCGGGCTTCGGCCGCGCGAAGGGCAGATTTTCGATCAGCTTGCCGCCGATCACGCTTGCCGGGGACGGCGCGTCGCCACCGCTGCGCGTAAAGGCGGAGCGGAGCAACGCCGTCGCTTCGGCCAGTTTGCCCGATCGCGTCAGGCGGAGCGCCTCTTCCATCGATGTCTTCAATGCCATGTCAAAATATCCTGCGAATGTTCAGGCGACACGATCGGCAAGCGCGGCCTTGACGGCCGGGCTCGCGTGCAGCGCGCCGAGGACGGTGAGCGACGCGATCGTCGCCTTGGCGAGGTCTGGAGAAACCTCGGGATCGATGCTGGCGAGGCCGAGCACGCGGATTTCGAGCACCTCGCCCGCATCACGCACCGCTTCGAGCTGAGCGCGTGAGAAATAGCTGATGCCGAGATCGAGCCGCTTGCGCACGACCGAGGTCTCGGTCGCCTGGCGATGGCGCTCCAACTGGTTGCGGATCGCGGTGCGGATGAAGTCTGTGCGGTTCGAATAGAAGCCGTCGCGCACCATCAGATCGATATGGCCAAGATCGACATAGCCGAGATTGATGGTGATCTTCTCGCTGTCCGCCTTGGGCTTGAACTCGTGAATTTCGGCCACCTACGATCCTTACCATCCGTGTGGATGGTATATGGATGTTGAGCGATGCCGTTCAAGGGGCAGTTCGCATTGCCGCAGTCGGCGAGGCCGACGTCGCAAAGACCGGCAGCCTCCAGCGGACTGCGCTGTTCGATGGGTGTATCCGACAGGAACTGACCGGAGCGCGAGCGCGACCCGTGCGCAACGGCGCAGGTCGGGGCCGCCCCGATCAAGGATGCCGGCCGATCGGACCCGCCGTCAGCAGGCCAATCCGATCGCTGGGCAGCCGTTATTTGTACGCGATATCGCCGGGTTCGGCGCGGTAGGTTTCGCGGACGAAGGTCTTGGCGGCGGTCTGCGTCTTGAACACATCCTCCAGCATCTCGCTCGATACGAGCGGATAGTTTTGCGAATTGTAGCGCGTGGTCCTGACGGTCACGCGGTACACGCCATTGTCGTCCTTGCAGACCAGATACGGGCGAGAGATTGCTTTGGACATGATGGTTCCCTTTGCGTGAATGTGTGGCTCAGAAGCCATCGGCGCCTGCCGTGACGGGCGAGCGGGGCGAGTGTTCGGTGAAATCGACGATCGCGACTTCGGTGGTGAGAAGCATTCCCGCCACCGACGCCGCATCCTGAAGCGCCGAGCGGACGACCAGCGTGGGATCGATCACGCCGGCGGCGACCAGATTCTCGTAGCGTTCGGTCTGCGCGTTGAACCCGGTATCCGGGTCGTTGCCTTCGATCAGGCGCGCCGCGACGACGCCGCCGTCATGACCGGCATTCTCGGCGATCTGGCGCAGCGGTGCGGACAGGGCCGCACGCACGATATCGATACCGCGCGTCTGGTCGTCATTCTCGCCGGTCAGCCCGTCGAGCGTGCGCGAGGCATAGAGCAACGCCGTACCGCCGCCGGGAACAACGCCCTCCTCGACCGCCGCGCGGGTGGCGTGGAGCGCGTCGTCGACGCGGTCCTTGCGCTCGCGCATCTCGACCTCGGTGGTGGCGCCCACGCGGATGATCGCGACGCCGCCGGCCAGCTTGGCAAGCCGCTCCTGCAGTTTCTCGCCATCATAGTCGCTGTCGGTGAGCGTGATCTGCTGCTTGATCGCCTCGACCCGCCCGGCGATCGCGGCCGCATCGCCGGCGCCGCCGACGATCGTGCTGGTGTCCTTGTCGATCGTCACGCGCCGCGCGCTGCCGAGCATGTCGAGCGTGACGGTTTCGAGCTTCATGCCGAGATCGGGCGACACGACCACGCCGCCGGTCAGGATCGCGATATCCTCGAGCATCGCCTTGCGCCGGTCTCCGAAGCCCGGCGCCTTGACCGCTGCGATCTGGAGCGAGCCGCGCAGTTTGTTGACGACGAGCGTCGCGATCGCGGCGCCTTCGACATCTTCGGCGATGATCAGCAGCGGACGGCCCGACTGGGCGGCGGCTTCGAGGATCGGAAGCAGCGGCTGAAGGTCCGACAGCTTCTTTTCGTGGATGAGGATATAGGGCTGTTCAAGCTCGACCGTCATCTTCTCGGCGTTGGTGACGAAATAGGGCGAGAGATAGCCGCGATCGAATTGCATGCCGTCGACGGTTTCGAGTTCGAAGGCCGTGCCCTGCGCATCCTCGATCGTGATGACGCCTTCCTTGCCGACCTTGTCCATCGCGGCGGCGATCATGCGGCCGATCTCCTCGTCGCCATTGGCGGAGACGATGCCGACCTGCGCGATCTCGTCGGTGTTCGAAACGGGGCGCGATTGCGCCTTCAACGCCGCGACCACGCGCACCACGGCGAGATCAATGCCACGCTTGAGATCCATCGAGCTGACGCCGGCGGCGACCGATTTCATGCCTTCGCGCATGATCGCCTGGGCGAGCACGGTCGCGGTGGTGGTGCCGTCGCCAGCGTGATCCTGCGTGCGCGAGGCGACCGCGCGGATCATCTGCGCACCGAGATTCTCGAATTTGTCGCTGAGGGCGATGTCCTTGGCGACGCTCACCCCGTCCTTGGTGATGCGCGGCGCGCCGTAGCCCTTGTCGAGCAGAACGTTGCGGCCCTTTGGCCCGAGCGTGACCTTGACCGCATCGGCAAGGATATCGACGCCGCGCGCGATGCTCTCGCGGGCGGCCCCGGAGAATCGGATGTCTTTCGCTGCCATGATGGCGTTTCCTTTATCCGGGTAGGATCTTCGACTTGCCGCGCAAGCCGATCGGTTCGGAACCTTGGCCGCTGCGAGGGACATCGCCCTGCATCACCGGCAGCGTCATTCAGGCGCGCGACTGCGCCCCGGTGCGAAAGATTCGCCGGGCGCCGGGCGCCACTCGCAAGAATGTAGGGGCGGCGCGGGCTCAGGCCCGGCCCGCCGAAGAAAGCGGAGCGGCGCCGTGGGGCGCCGCTCCGCATCCGATCAGGCCTGCTGCAGGTTTACTGCAGACATCTTGCCGCGCTTGTCGGCTTCCAGCTCATAGGAGATGCGCTGGTCCTTATCGAGCGTGCTCATGCCCGCGCGCTCAACGGCGGAAATGTGGACGAAAGCGTCGCCGCTGCCGTTTTCCGGCTGGATGAAGCCATAGCCCTTGTCGATATTGAAGAATTTCACGGTGCCGGTGACCATAGGAGTATCCCTTGTCATTGTAGATGACGGGTACGCGCCAACAGGGCGCGACCCGGCTTTGGTGAGGCTAGAAAGGGACAAAGGGAGAGCCAGAGCGGCCCAATATCCGTCGCATGCGACGTCAGCCCCTCCTCCATGCGCGTCTTTGCGGCGCAAAGCAATGCTATCGTGCGGGGCGGCAGGCTCGTGGCCGACCGGCACGCCGCCTTGAAGCGGCATCCGGGCGGCGCGCGCGGCGGAGATTCGCGCATCTGGCGCGGGCAGATCGAGCGTGGCCGGAGTCGCGATGGCGCGCGACCCCGGCGACACCCCTCAGGCGGTCAGGTCCAGGACGACACGGCCCTCGATCTGGCCGTTGCGCATGCGGGCGAACACATCGTTGACGTCCTCCAGCCGCGCGGTCGAGATCGTCGCCTTGACCTTGCCGGCGGCGGCGAAATCGATCGATTCCTGGAGGTCGAGCCGCGTGCCGACGATCGAGCCGCGTACGGTGATGCCGTTCAGCACCATGCCGAAGATGTTGAGCGGAAAGTCGCCCGGCGGCAGGCCGTTGAGCGCGACGGTGCCGCCCCGCGCCACCATGCCGATCGCCTGTTCGAACGCCTTCTCGCTGACCGCCGTCACCAGCGCGCCGTTGGCGCCGCCGCCCGTCTCGCGCTTGATCGCGGCGGCGGGATCGCCGTGGCGAGCGTTGACCGTCACCGTCGCGCCGAGACGGCGGGCGAGATCGAGTTTGGCATCGTCCACGTCCACGGCGGCGACGTTGAGGCCCATCGCGACCGCATATTGCACCGCCATGTGCCCGAGCCCGCCGATGCCGGAGATCACCACCCAATCGCCCGGCTTGGTATCGGTCATCTTCAGGCCCTTGTAGACCGTCACGCCCGCGCACAGGATCGGCGCGATCTCGTTGAAGCCGATACTGGCGGGCAGATGGCCGACATAATTGGGATCGGCGATGACATATTCGGCGAATCCGCCGTTGACCGAATAGCCGGTATTCTGCTGGCTTTCGCACAGAGTCTCCCAGCCGCCCATGCAATGCACGCAGTGGCCGCAAGCGCTGTAGAGCCACGGCACGCCGACGCGGTCGCCCTCCTTGACGTGCTTGACGCCCTTGCCGACCGCGGAGACGAAGCCGACGCCTTCATGCCCCGGGATGAACGGCGGGTTGGGCTTGACCGGCCAGTCGCCCTCGGCGGCGTGGAGATCGGTGTGGCACACGCCGGACGCCTGAATCGCGACCTGGATCATGCCGTCGCTCACTTCGGGCACGGGGACTTCGTCGATGGTCAGCGCCTTGCCGAATTCGCGCACGACGGCAGCCTTCATGGTCTTTGCCATGACAGTTCCTTTCAGTTGGAATCGGGGAAGCGCCGGGCCGCTATCCAGTGCGGAGGCGAGCGAGCCCGGCGGAAACCTTAGAAGAAGCCAAGCTTCTTCGGGCTGTAGCTGACCAGCAGGTTCTTGGTCTGCTGGTAATGGTCGAGCATCATCTTGTGATTCTCGCGGCCGATGCCGGACTGTTTGTAGCCGCCGAACGCCGCATGCGCGGGATAGGCGTGGTAGCAGTTGGTCCACACCCGGCCCGCCTGGATCGCCCGGCCCATGCGGTAGGCACGGGTGCCGTCGCGCGTCCATACGCCGGCGCCGAGCCCGTACAGCGTGTCGTTGGCGATCGACAGCGCCTCGGCATCGTCCTTGAACGTCGTCACCGATACGACCGGGCCGAAGATCTCCTCCTGGAAAACCCGCATCGTGTTGTCGCCCTTGAGAACGGTCGGCTTGACGTAATAGCCGTCGAGACCGTCGATCACGTTGCGGCTCCCGCCGGTCAGCACCTCGGCGCCTTCGCCGCGGCCGATGTCGAAATACGAGAGGATCTTTTCCATTTGGTCGCGGGATGCCTGCGCGCCCACCATCGTCGCGGGATCGAGCGGATCGCCCTGCACCATCGCCTCGACCCGCTTGAGCGCGCGCTCCATGAAGCGATCATAGACGCGCTCGTGGATCAGCGCGCGGCTCGGGCACGTGCAGACCTCGCCCTGGTTGAGCGCGAACATGGCGAACCCCTCGATCGCCTTGTCGAAGAAGTCGTCGTCTTCATCGGCGACATCCGCGAAGAAGATGTTGGGGCTCTTGCCGCCCAGTTCGAGCGTGACCGGGATCAGGCTTTCGGAGGCATATTGCATGATGAGCCGGCCGGTCGACGTCTCGCCGGTGAAAGCGATCTTGGCGATGCGCCGCGACTGCGCCAGCGGCTTGCCCGCCTCCAGCCCGAAGCCGTTGACGATGTTGAGCACGCCCGGCGGCAGCAGATCGCCGATCCGTTCGGCCCACACGAGGATCGAGGCCGGGGTCTGCTCGGCCGGCTTGATGACGACGCAATTGCCCGCGGCGAGCGCCGGCGCCAGTTTCCAGCAGGCCATCAGCAGCGGGAAATTCCACGGGATGATCTGCCCGACGACGCCGAGCGGCTCATGGAAATGATAGCCGACGGTGTCGTGGTCGATCTCGGAAATGCCGCCTTCCTGCGCGCGGATGCAGCCGGCGAAATACCGGAAATGATCGATCGCTAGCGGAACGTCGGCGGCGGTGGTCTCGCGGATCGGTTTGCCGTTGTCCCATGTCTCGGCGGTGGCGAGTTCGGCGAGGCACTCTTCCATGCGATCGGCGATGCGATTCAGGATCAGCGCGCGCTCGGCCGGGCTGGTGCGGCCCCAAGCCTCCTTGGCGGCATGTGCGGCGTCAAGCGCGCGCTCGATATCGGCGGCGTTGCTGCGGGGAACCTCGCAGATCACCTGCCCGTCGATCGGCGAGCGATTCTCGAAATAGCGGCCGTCAATGGGTTCGACCCAGGCGCCGCCGATGAAATTGCCGTATCGCGTCTTGAACGGCGCCGTGCGCGCCGTGATGGGCTGATGGACTGTCATGTGCCTCTCCTCGTCCTTGTTGTTGGACTAAGGAAACGCCTTGTCGCGCCGGCTGACAATCGGCCGACCCCGATCCGGCACGGTTCGCGGCGGAATTTTTGCCCGCGATGTGGCGCATCTGGCGCAGCGCGCGACACCTTGATCGACGATGTGTCGCATGTTGCGACAGGTGGCCCGCGCCGAAGTGCCGTGCGGCGCGATCCGGTGAGTCGGACATTTGGTGTCCGCGCGAAACGCGCTATTATCGGGCGCAGGATGCGGCACCAGACCGCGCCACGAGACTCAGGAGAGTTGGAGCAGCGATGGACACCGTCGGCATCGATTCGGCACGCGAAGCCTTTTTCGGCGAGGGCCGCCTACCCGTCACGACGGTACGTCCGCCGGTGCTGCAATCGTGGATCCGCTGCACCGACCTCGGGCTGGGGCAACGCCTGCCGTCGCTCGCGCCGCTCCCCGACGGCGAGCTGCGCGCCTTGCGTGAGCGGCACAATGCGCTGCGCCGGCTCTGCCGGCCCGAACTGGAGACACTGGCCGGCGAAGCGCGGGAGACCGGCAGCGTCGTGATCCTCGCCGATGGCGACGGCATGATCCTCGATACGCTGGGCGATCTCGGCTTCGCCGCACGCGCGGCGCAGGTGGCGCTGCAACCGGGCGTTTCGTGGAAGGAGGCGAGCACCGGAACCAACGCGATCGGCACCGCCATCGCCGAGCGCAAGCCGGTTGCCGTACACGGATCGGAACATTTCTTCGCCGGGCACGGTGTCCTGAGTTGCGCCTGCACGCCGATCATGGACCCACGCGGCGCGATCATCGGCGCGCTCGACATTTCGGGCCCATCCACGATCGGCCACGGCCACGCACTCGGCATGATCCGCATGGCGGTCGACCAGATCGAGCATCGGCTCTTCCGCCAGCGGTTCGACGACTGCCGCGTGCTGCGCTTCCATGACGATCCCGCGATGCTGGGCAGCAGTCGCGAAGGCATTCTGGTGTTCCGCGAGGATCGGCTGGTGGCCGGCAATCGCCGCGGACTGGCGCTGGTCGATCGTCATTGGGATGCGCTCGACGAAAGCTCCATCGAGGAATTGTTCGAAGAACGCGCGCATCATGGCGCTGTTCTGGAATTACGGCTGGGAACCGGCGCCAGCGCGGTCGGCCGATGGGATGCGCCTGCGGACAGATCTGGGCTGGCCAGCGCGCATTTCGACGACGGTTCCGGCCACAAAAACAACGCGTTCGCGATACGCGACGCCGAACTCATCGAAGCAGCGCTGGCGGAGGCACGCGGCAACATCAGCAAGGCGGCACGGCATCTGGGAATTCATCGCAGCACGATCCACCGCCATCTCGGACGGCAGCGGGACGCGCGAGCGGCGCGTGTGCCCGGCGGGCGGCAGTAACGCCCGTCGCCATATTCGCGAACGGGCGGCCGGGGCCGCAATATCACATCGATGACGTGGCCCATCGATCGCGGACCCGGCGACACCAGTCCATGTGATCCATCCGCCTCTTGGTGAAGGTGGCTGGGTCATACCAAACAGCATCGCTTAATACTTCAAATCGAACCTTACGACTTGACGTTCAACTTGACGGCATTCTTCTCCGACGCCATCGCCGCGATCGGCTTGACTTCGACCTTCTTGGGCTTGCGCACTTCCTTGTTTCCACGCTTCTGGGCTTTGGCCACGATGTGTTCCTTGTCGTCTTGAGGTGCGCAGGCGGCTGTCAGCCTGCGAAGAACGAGGTGCGCCGTACCGTGCCGGTGATGACTTTGGTCTTGAACAGGTTCGCAATCGTCGCTGCACCGGCTGCATTCGTCAGCACGACACGCGTTCCGCCATCGGGAAGCGGTTCGATGGCGCTGATGGCGACGTTGTGCCGGTCGCACATCGCGGTCACATCCGCTGGTGAAACTTTCAAATTCATGGCCCGAGACATGCGCGCACCCCAATTCGAGCGGGAGCATCACATCTCTCAGTCGTCGCCGGCCCGGAGCGTTGGCGCGATATAGCATATATGGGAAGGGACACACGGCCGTACAATGCCGGGTAGCAGCCCGACAGCCAAAGTAAGGCTAGTGAGGGCCGTTCGCGCTGTTTGTGAGGGCGAAAACCGCTCGCGCCATTTCAGCACCTTCCTGGGAAGGCAAGACCCGCACGACGACACGTACATCCGTAGCGGCAGAGTCCGTCGAAACACCCGCCCAATCGAGATCCGCGCAAATGGTGGAGCGGACGACGGCATCGTTTTCGCCGATCCCGGCGGTGAAGACGATCATATCCGCGCCGCCCAATGAAACCATCATTGCCGCGATCTGCTTTGCAGCCGAGCGGCAGAAAGCCGCGATTGCCAAGGCCGCATCGGCGTTCGTCGCAGCGGCAGCATGCAGCTTACGCAGGTCGCCCGATACCCCGGAGACACCGAGCAGCCCCGAGCGACGATCAACCATATTTTCAATCGCGGCTGCATCCATACCCCGCTCGCGCATGAGATAGAGCAGCAGGCCGGGATCGATATCCCCGGAGCGTGACGCCATGACGATGCCGCCCGACGGCGTCAGACCCATGCTTGTGTCGATCGACCTCCCTTTCCTAACCGCGGTTATGCTGGCGCCGCTCCCGAGGTGGGCAATGATGAGCCGATCGGGTAAATCCTGCCCGAGCTGGTGGACGATCGATTGGCACGACAGGCCGTGGAAGCCGTAACGGCGTACGCCATCCGCCCGGAACGCCTTCGGAATCGGGAGAACCGCGGCGACCTTCTCCAGCCCCTTGTGAAAGCCCGTGTCGAAGCAGGCGATCTGCGGCACGTCCGGGTACCGCGCCTGTGCTGCGCGGATCAGCGACAGCGCGGCCGGGCCGTGCAGCGGCGCGAACGCCGTCGCCCGCTCCAGCCGTGCCAGGACGCTCCCATCGATTTCGACAGGATCGAACAGCTCCGGCCCGCCATGGACGATGCGGTGTCCGATCGCCGCGGGACGCGCGCCGTCAAGGTCCGCATCGATCCGGTCGAACAGATCGGCTGGCTGCGCCCCCTCCACTTCCCCCGACGTGCATTCCTCGACCCCGTCCGGTCCGGCCGCATAGAAGCCGAACTTGAGCGAGGAAGACCCCTCGTTGAGCGTAAGCACGCCGGTCCGCCGCGGACTCTCCACCGCGCTCACCGCCGCCATTGCCAGTCGCGGATCTCGGGCAGGTCGTCGCCCTCTTCATAGACATGCAGCTTGTGCCGCTCGATCAGCGCCCAATAGCGCGCCGTCTCGTCTGGCAGCCGGTCGCGCAGCCGCGGTATCCGCTCGATCGCATCGAGCGCCAGACGGTAGCGATCGAGATCGTTGAGCACGACCATGTCGAATGGCGTCGTTGTCGTGCCCTCGTCCTTATACCCGCGGACATGGATATTGTGGTGGTTGGTCCGACGGTAGGTCAACTTGTGGATCAGCGCGGGATAGCCGTGAAAGGCGAAGATCACCGGCTTGTCGGTGGTGAACAGCGCATCGAAAGCGCGCTCGTCGAGCCCGTGCGGATGCTCCGACTGCGGCTGGAGCACCATCAGGTCGACCACGTTGACGACGCGGATGCGGATGTCGGGTACATAGTCGCGCAGCAGCATCACCGCCGCCATCGTCTCCAGCGTCGGCACGTCGCCAGCGCACGCCATCACGACATCGGGCTCGCCTTCATCGCTGGCCCATTCCCAGACGCCAGCCCCGGCGGTGCAGTGGCGGACGGCGTCGTCGATGCTCAGCCAATTCGCCTCGGGCTGCTTGCCGGCGACAATCACGTTCACATAATTGCGGCTGCGCAAACAGTGATCCGCCACCGACAACAGGCAGTTGGCGTCGGGCGGCAGGTAAATCCGTACCACGTCAGCCTTCTTGCTAGCGACATGATCCAGGAAGCCCGGGTCCTGGTGCGATAGGCCGTTATGGTCCTGCCGCCAGACATGCGACGTCAGCAAATAGTTGAGCGACGCGATCGGCTTGCGCCACGGGATGGTCCGCGTGACCTTGAGCCACTTGGCATGCTGATTGAACATCGAATCGACGATGTGCACAAACGCCTCGTAGCATGAGAACAATCCGTGGCGCCCGGTCAGCAGGTAGCCCTCGAGCCAGCCCTGACAGAGATGCTCGCTCAGGACCTCCATGACGCGACCGTCGCAACTGAGATCGGTATCGTTCGCCTCCGTTTCGGCCATCCACGCCTTGCCCGTCACCTCGTAAACCGCCTGCAGGCGGTTCGATGCGGTCTCATCGGGGCCGAACAGGCGGAAATTGGCAGCGTCAGCGTTGAGCGCCATGACGTCGCGCAGATAGCCGCCCAGCGTCGCGGTCGCCGCGGCCTTCACCGCACCAGGCTCCGACTGCACGACCGCGTAGTCGCGGAAATCCGGCAGCGACAGCGGCTTCATCAATTCCCCGCCATTGGCATGCGGGTTCGATCCCATACGCCGATGGCCCGTCGGGGCGAGCGCGGCAAACTCTTCGCGGAACTTGCCGCCTTCATCGAACAGCTCGTCGGGGCGATAGCTCCGCAGCCACGCCTCGAGCTGCCGCAGATGCTCCGGATCGTTGAAATCGGCGATGGGAACCTGATGCGCACGCCACGTCCCCTCGACCGGCTTGCCATCGACGACCTTCGGCCCTGTCCAGCCCTTTGGTGTCCTCAGGACGATCATCGGCCAGCGCGGTCGCGCGCCGACCTCACCGTCCGTCCGGGCCGCAGACTGGATCGCAGCGATGCGATCGAGCACAGTATCCAGTGTCGCTGCGAGCAACTGATGCACATCGGCCGGAACGTCGCCCTCGACGAAGTGCGGCTCATACCCATAGCCGCGCAAGAGGTCGGTCAACTCGTCGCGACCAATCCGCGCGAGCACGGTCGGGTTGGCGATCTTGAAGCCGTTGAGATGCAGGATCGGCAGCACCGCGCCATCGCGCGCCGGATTGAGGAACTTGTTGCTGTGCCAGCTCGTCGCCAGCGCGCCGGTCTCGGCCTCGCCGTCGCCGACCACGCAGGCGACGATCACGTCGGGATTGTCGAACACCGCACCGAAGGCGTGGGCCAGCGAATAGCCGAGCTCTCCGCCTTCGTGGATCGATCCCGGCGTCTCAGGGGCGACATGGCTCGGAATGCCGCCGGGCCAGGAGAACTGCCGGAATAAGCGGTCCATGCCGCCGCGGCTGCGCTCGATCGCAGGATAGCGTTCGGTGTAGGAGCCTTCGAGATAGGTGTTGGCGACAAGCCCTGGGCCGCCATGCCCCGGGCCGATGATCGCGATCATGTCGAGTTCGCGCTCGACAATGACCCGATTGAGGTGGACGTAGAGCATGTTCAGCCCCGGCGTCGTTCCCCAATGTCCGAGCAGCCGAGCCTTCACATGCTTGATCGCGAGCGGTTCATCGAGCATCGGATTGCTCCGCAGATAAATCTGCCCGACCGACAGATAGTTCGCGGCTCGCCAGTATCCATCCATTCGACGGAGCATGTCGTCTGAAAGCGGGCGCTCCGTTGCCGTTATGGAGACCGCCGCGGCGAGAGGATCAGCCGGGTGTAATGCACCGTTGGTCATGGCGATTGTCCTCCGCGCGTGTTTCGCGCGAGAATAGCCGTAGCAGCAATGATGGATCGCATGTGGGTTTCTCTTGTAAGCCTAGCCCTGCAGACAACCGTTCCAGCTGATTTGCGCATATATTGCGTTACAATGGCGCACGGGACGTGCCGAGCTGCCGTGAAGCTCCACCTGAGCGGGTTCTTAGAATCGCGCCGCCAAAGAGAACAGAACGGAGCGTGGCGCACCGGGGTAAATCCACAAGGCGCTATAGCTGCTCTGGGCATAAGTCTGATCGAGGATGTTATCGACCTCAATGCGTGCAACCAGCCGTTCGGTGACCGGATACGCGATGCTGGCTTTGGCTTTCACATAGCTGTCCAGCCGCAGGTTGCCGCCATCGAGCGCAGCAGCACGCGAGCCGACGTAGGTCCCGCCCGCACTCATAGCGAGATCGCGACCCGCTAGAGGAACGTTGGCGAACAGTTGGAGTGTGCCGGAGTGGCGTGGAACGTTGAGGACGTCGGCGCTGGGAAATGCCGGATCGCGGGCAGCGGCGTCCGTGAAGGCATAGTTGCCGATCAGCCGCACGCGAGGCGCCAGATCGATCTCACCATCCACTTCGACGCCGCGCGACCGAATACGTCCCACCGTCGCGAGGAAGTTCACGTCGATCGGATCGGTCGCAAGGATGTTGCGCTTGGAGACATCGAACCAGCTCACCGCAGCGCGAAGCGATGGCAGGACGAGCTTGGCGCCGACCTCATAGCCACGCCCGGTTTCCGGCGCGAACGCCTCTCCCAGTCGTCCAACACTTGAATTAGCGCGCGAGCCCTCGCCCCAATTGGCATGGAAGGCAATGCGCGGATCGGGACGGTACCGAATGCCAGCACGAAACTCGACCGGATCGCGTCTCAGGCGGCTGAGTTGGCCCGAACGCAAATTGTCGATGCGCTGATTAAGGTGCTCGTAGCGCAGGCCGCCGACCGCACTGAGCGAGTCCGTCAGTTCCCACATGTCCTGGCCGTAGATGGCAACGGCTTTACGACGTTCGTTGGTGACCGTGAATGGGGTCAGTGGTCCGGCGGTGCCGCCATAGACCGGATCGAAAACGTTGATCGGGTAAGGCTGGGCAACGCTCGGCCGGAATCGCTCCTGGAAGGTGTCAAAGTCGAGATCGTAGAGTGTCACGCCGAAGCTCGGTTGGTGCGTGCCGAAGGCTTTGATGGTGCCACGTACCTCCGCCCGCCCCGACCAATCCGTCAAATTCCAGTCGCGGAAACGGCGTTGACGACGGACCGTGCCATCCGGCAGCAGTGTCGACGCTTCGCTGGAGAAGCCCCGGATGCGGGCGTCGCGATAGGCCGTGCCGCCTACCAAGCTCCAGCCGCCTCCCAAATCCTGCTCCAGCGTCAGTTCGTGGCGCCAGTTGCTGGATGACACGCGACCGTCGCCAGGCTCTCCCAGAAAACGATCGCGTGGTACTGCCTCGCTATCCCCATTGATTGCCGGGACGCCGCGATCGAACGGCGAGCGGAACTGAATATATTCGCCCTGATAGGTCAGCGTGGTGCCGTCGATCGGCCGCCAGCTCAGCGACGGTGCAAAAAGACGCCGTCTCAGGTCCACATAGTCTCGAAAGCCGTCGCTGTTTTCGAGTGCGCCGACCAGACGGATTGAAAACGTCCGGGAGAGCACTGACTCAACGTCGCCTTCCAGCCGGTAAGTACCAAACGAACCGCCGCTCGCGGTGAGATTGCCGCCATTGCGAAATCGCGGCTTCTTGGTGACGACGTTGATGACCCCGGCCGGGTCCACCGATCCGAACACGGCGCCGACCGGCCCCTTGAGCACCTCGATCCGTTCGACGGTGGCGGGATCACGCGGCGGTCCAAAACCACGGTTGGCGAGGAAGCCATCAACGAAATACTCGGCACCCGTATCGGGCGTGCCGAGGAATCCGCGGATCGCGTAATTGTCGCGCAGGCCACCGAGATTGTTCTGCTGTGAGATGCCGCTGACCAGCTCAAGGGCATCGGCCAGGCGGCGAACGCCGTAATCATCGAGAATGCTGCGATCGAGAGCGATGCTAGCCTGCGACATTCGCTCAGTTACGATGTCCGATCCGTTGGTCCGATCGAGGCGGCGCTGTCCGAGCACGACGATGTCGTCGACCGTTGGTTTGCGCTCTTCCGTACCGTCCCGAGCAAAAGCTGGCGTGACTGAACAGGCCAGCACACAGATCGCGGCACCAGCGGCCCGGCGCCAGGATGACAAGCGCGTTTTCTCCGGATTTCGCGCGACGTTCGACACTGCCCTGACCACGATTATCCCCAAGTCGCATGTGGAGACGCAGGGCACCAATGCCCTTGCGTCATGATACATCGTCTCATAGACAGCGCGTGTTGCGGTGCAAGATGAAAATATGGTGACACGATGATGACGAATGATGCGGGCGCTCACCTGCCGATCGAAGTGCGCGCGCTGCGGCACAGCTACGGCGAGCGTGAGGTGCTGTGCGGCCTTGATCTGACGGTTGCGCCAGGCGAGATCTACGCTCTTCTGGGTGGCAATGGCGCTGGCAAGTCGACCACGCTGTCTGCATTGCTGGGCTTCATCGTACCATCCGCAGGAAGCGTACGGGTCGGTGGCATCGATCCCGCTGCCGATCCGGCGATGGCCCGCGCGCAGCTCGCTTATGTTCCTGAAAGCGTGGCTTTGTATGACCACCTGAGCGCGCGCGAGAACCTCGACTATTTCCTCTCCCTTGCCAGGGCGCAGAGGTCGCGCAAGACGGTGGTCGAGCCGGCCCTCGACGCAGTCGGCCTGCCTCATCACGCCTGGAATCAGCGCGTTGGCGGCTTCTCCAAAGGCATGCGGCAGAAGGTGGCCATCGCCCTTGCGCTCGCGCGGCATGTCCCCGTGCTGCTGCTCGACGAACCGACATCAGGGCTCGATCCACGTGCGACCATGGAATTCAACCGGCTGATTGAAACGGCGCGTGACCGTAAGGTCGCGATATTAATGGTGACCCATGACTTGCTGAGCGCTGTTGACGTTGCGAACCGCATCGGTTTCCTTTCCGCGGGGCGGATCGAGGAGGAGCTTGCTGCCGGAGACGGTGCTGCCCGGTTCGACCTCAACGCTCTGCACGCCCGCTATACCGGCACGAGGGCGGCGGCATGAACGGACCCGTAATCCGCATTGCCGCCGAGGAATGGCGTAGCCTCGCCAGAAACCGCGCGGGTCTCATTGCAACGCTGCTTCTCGTCGCGCTGATCGTTGTGTCTGCCGTGGTCAGCTTCGAACGCCGCGCTGGTATCGAAGCGGAACGCGCCCGCTATCAGGCCTCGGCAGATACAGGCTTCGACAACCAACCTGCGCGCCATCCCCACCGGATGGTGCACTATGGCCAGTTCGTGTTCCGCCCGCTCAGTCCGCTGGCGTTCGTCGATTTCGGTGTCGACAGCTTCACCGGCAACACGATCTTCCTCGAAGGGCATCGGCAGAACAGCGCAAACTTCGCGGAGGCGCGGCAATCGTCGCTGCTGCTCCGTTTCGGCCAATTGACCCCGGCGTTCGTGCTGCAGACACTGGCGCCGCTGCTGCTCATTTTCCTTGCTTTCACCAGCGTGGCGCGCGAGCGCGAAGCGGGCACGTTGCGGCTGATGCTGGCGCAGGGCGTCAGCGGTTCGCAACTGCTCGCCGGGAAGCTGCTGGGCCACGGTGGTATCGCACTGGCGATCGGCACGCCGGCGTTCCTGCTCTTCGCCTGGCTGGCGGCACGTGCGGTTGCCCCGACGGATGCCGTCGCCTTGCTTGGAATCGGGTACGCCGCATGGCTGCTGCTCTGGGCCATGCTGGCCGTGCTGATCTCTGCACTCGTCACCCGTTCGCGGGACGCTCTGGTAGCGCTGGTCGCAATCTGGATGGTGGGGGTGATTCTCCTGCCGCGAGTCTTGCCCGAGGTGGCGGCGACCCGGACCGTGCTGCCGAGCAAGATCGAAACCGACATCGCGCTCCACCGGGATCTCAAGCAGATCGGCGACGCACATAATCCCGACGACCCCTATTTCGCCCATTTCAAGGCTCGCGCGCTGGCCCGGTACGGGGTGTCGCGTGTCGAGGACATGCCCGTCCAATATGCCGGCCTTGTCGGCATGGAGGGCGAACGGCTGACAACCGGCCTCTATGCCAGATCGGCAAAGGCGATGGCGGCGCGCGAGGCGGAGCAGAACGGCTTCGTCCGCGCCTTCGGTACGATCAGCCCGCTCATCGCGGTTCGGCAGTTGTCGATGGCACTTACTGGTACGGGGCTGGCCGCTCATCAGGACTTCCTCAACCAGTCAGAGGCGTTCCGCTATCGGTTCGTGCAGGCGCTCAATTGGATGCAGGCGGAGAAGATCCCAAGCGTTAACGCCGGCGAGGACCCTCGCGTCTCCGCCGACAATTGGAAGACGATTCCCCGCTTCCGCTATCGCCCCTTCGTACCACCTTCCGCGCTGATCTGGCCGAACCTGCTGGTGCTCGGTGGATGGCTGGCGGGTCTACTGCTGCTATCGCTGCCAATTGCCCGACGTTTGGGGAGGGCGGCGCGATGAGCTTGCTTCACGCAGAGCTGCGGCTGATCCTGCGCTCCCGACTGGCCGCCGCGTCGCTTGCGCTGTTGATGGCGCTGTCAGCCCTCTCGGTCGTGTCCGGCCTTTCGGCTGTCAGCCGCCAAGAGGCTACGATCGCGCGCGCAACCGCCGAACAGGCACGCGATCTCGCGGCGGTCGCCAAGGCGTATGGGAAGCCAGACGGGGAGGCAGGCTATGCTGCCTATTATTCCTTTCTCCTGACCCACGACCGCCCCTCGCCCCTCGCCTTTCTCGCGCTGGGGCAGCGCGACGTACAGCCCACGGTCCTTCGGGTACGAGCGCTGAGCTTGCAGCAACAGCTCTACGAATCCGAAACGCTGAACGCGGAACAGGCCTTGCCGGGTGTGTTCGACTTCGCCTTCGTCGCCATCTATCTGGCGCCTCTCGTCGTGATCGCATTGACTCACGATCTGGTCACCAGCGAACGTGAAGCGGGGCGGCTGCGGCTGCTTCTCTCGATGCCGGGCACCGGTCTGTGGCGTCGGCGGATTGGCCTGCGCTACCTGCTCGTGGCCCTCTCCCTCCTCATCCCTGCGGGCGTTGCGCTGGTTGCCACTTCCGCACCTGCGCACCTCGGACTTGGCATCCTGACCGTGCCTGCGGTGTACCTCGCCTTCTGGTTCGGGCTCAGCCTGCTGGTCGCCAGCCGGGTACGTGCATCGGCGACGGCAGCGGCCGCGTCAGTGGGATATTGGATCGCCCTGACCCTGCTGATTCCCACTCTCGCCAATGCCGCGATCACGCGTGCGGTTCCGGTCAGCAAAGGCATCGACCTGACCCTGGCGCAGCGCGAGATCGTTCATCACGGCTGGGACATCCCCAAGGCCGCCACGTTCGATCGTTTTCTGGCGACACATCCTGAGTGGCGTGGTCACGAGACGTTCGAAGGTCGGTTCCATTGGAAATGGCTCTTCGCCATGCACCAGGTTGGAGACGAAGCGGTGGCGCCGCAGGTTGCCGCCTATCGCGCCAGCCTGCTCAGCCGCGAACGCTGGACAGCACGTCTCGGATGGCTGCTCCCGAATGTGGCGGCACAGGGCATCTTGCACCGGCTTGCCGACACCAACCTCGTTGCGCAGCTCGATTATCAGGATAGCATCGGCGCCTTTCACAAGGAACTGCGCGCGTTCTTTTACCCGTATCTCTTCTTCGATCGGCCATTCACGCGTGCCGACTTCGATTGGCTGCCGAGCTATAGTGCCCGTACCGGCACGGCATCCTGGCCAGCCATCCCGATGCTCATGCTGTTGGTTGTGACAGGTCTCATCCTCGCTGCGGGTGCAGCCCAGATGCGCCGAACCGGCCGCGACGCTTCGCGCTGAATCTGCTCACCTCATACCGGCGGCCTTAAAGTTTGACCTGTGGCCATGGTCGGGAGGTTATGGAAGTGAGGCGGACTGGATCGTCGGCGAAGACGTTCCAGGCATTGCAGCACGCCCGACGACGTACCAGGCCAGCGCCAACATTCGTCGCGCCGCACGTGCTCCTCATGCGCGCCCGATGCCCGCCGCAATCGGGCGCCCTCATATCTTCGCGCGTGATCTCTATCCCCGCCATCACAGCCTCCAACCCAATGCTTCCGCATCGAATTAGAAAATCCGCCCTTGGCGAATCCCGCAGAGTGAAAACTCTCGACCGTTGGTAACAGTCATTGAAAAGATGGTGCACCCGACTGGATTCGAACCAGTGGCCTCTGCCTTCGGAGGGCAGAGGCATGGGGGTTTCTGAAATTATACGAAACTCATAACCTATTAAAATAGCTTTATTTTAAATCTAAAGCCGTCTAGCAATATTCGACTATGTTTTCCGTACTTTTTCCGTACGGAATCGATGCGGAGATCGGCGATGACGCTGGACCTGAGCATAGTGAAGAAACGCGAAGCGCTTCGCAGCCAGCGCGAGCCATATTGGCAGCGCATTCGGCCCGGTTGCTTTTTGGGCTATCGACCCTCAACCAGAGAGGGCGTGGGAACCTGGATCGCTCGTGCCTATGACGAGGATCATCGCTGTTACCGCCTTAAGGCGCTGGGCGATTTTGGCACTTTCCCCGGGCGCGATCGGTTCGCGAATGCGAAGAAGGAAGCCGAGGCCTTCGCCGCCTTAGTGGAATCGGGCGGACATAGCGAGGAGATGGTCGAGACCGTCGGGGAGGCGTGCCGCTTATACGCGAAGTCGCGACCCGACGCTGCGAGCCGCTTCGAACGCCACATCTATTCAGATCCGATCGCGACCGTGAAGCTCGCGAAGCTTCGCCGACATCATCTGCAGGCTTGGCGCCAACGGCTGGAGGGGAAACCCGTCTCGGTCACACGGCGGAAAAAGGGACCGCAGGTCACCCGCCTGCGCGCGCCCTCTTCGATCAACCGTGACATGGCGACACTTCGCGCAGCATTGAACAAGATATTGGCACCGGGCGCGCCGGACACCGAAGCCGCGTGGCAAGAGGCGCTGAGTGCCATTCGAAATGCCGACCGGCAACGCACGCTCTATCTGGATCGCGATCAGAGACGCGCGCTTTTGGAAACGATCGACCCGGAAGCCGAGCCTTTCGTGCGCACGCTTTGCTTACTTCCGCTGCGGCCGGGCGCAGTCGCCGGCTTGACGGTCGGTGATTTTGACAAGCGTACATCAGAACTGAACATCGGCAAGGACAAGAGCGGCAAGCCTCGCCGTATTCTCGTACCCGCCGCTGCCGCCAAGTTTCTCGCAGCCCAAACGAAGGATAAGCCGCCCGGCGCACCGCTGCTGGCACGCATCAACGGCGCGCCCTGGGACAAGGAGTCCTGGAAAAGGCCGATCGCAAAGGCTGTTGTCGCTGCAAAGCTGCCAGCTGGGACGACCGCCTATACGCTCCGCCATAGCACAATCACTGACTTGGTGAACGGCGGCCTACCACTACTGGCGGTAGCGCAGATCAGCGGCACAAGCGCCGAGATGATTGAACGCCACTATGGTCACCTACGCCGTCACGCCGCCGCTGAAGCGTTGGCGAGGCTCGCTCTGTAAGCGCCCTTAGTATGCCGGCTCGACCTCGCCAACCGAGTGCTCAGTCATTCGACTTTCTCAAAGAACCGGCACGGTCGCGTCCGCATAGTTGCTCACAGGGGTGGCGCGGGGTGACCTGATCAGGCGACGGCGAACTTACCATCGACAAGGTTGCGCACCGCCCCGAGCGCAGATTTGCCGCTGATACCAACCTGCGCAGTGTCTGACTCACGGGGGATTCCCAAGGCGGTGAAAATCTGAATCAATGAGGCTGCGACTTTGGAGTGTGGCACCATGGGTTCAGCGATCGGCTTGCGGGAAGATTTTGACGGGGCGGCGCTTCGGCTGTTGTCGCGGACGACGAAGAGCGCGAACCAGGCGCGGCGGCTGTTGGCCTTGGCCGAGATTTACGACGGTGGTAGCCGGAGTGCCGCGGCTCGGATCGGCGGAGTTGGCCTTCAGATCGTGCGTGACTGGGTGATCCGGTTCAATGCCCGCGGCCCCGATGGATTGCTGGATGGCAAAGCGCCTGGTCCCCCGTTCGCGGCTGAACGATACGCAGCGCCAGGCACTGGTCGATGTCGTCGAGAGCGGCCCGATTCCGGCGATCCACGGGGTGGTGCGTTGGCGGCTGATCGATCTGGCCCAGTGGCTCTATGACGAGTTTGCGGTCTCGCTCGACGAGACCACCATCAGCCGCGAGTTGAAGAGGCTGGGCTACGTCAAACTCACGGCGCGGCCTCGCCACCATGCCCAGAACGAACATGCCATGGAGGCCTTCAAAAAAGGGGCTTCGCTGCCGAGCTGGCAAAGGTTAAAGCCGTCCTCCCGAAGGGCACGCCCATAGAGATATGGTTCCAGGACGAGGCGCGTGTCGGCCAAAAGAACACAATCGCGCGACGCTGGGCCAGACGCGGAACGCGGCCATCGGCACCGAAGGATCAGCGGACGAAATCAGCCTATATCTTTGGCGCGATCTGCCCGGAACAGGGCAAGGGCGCCGGGCTCGTCCTGCCCTTTTGCAATACCGATACCATGTCGCTGCATCTGGCCGAGATATCGCTCGCCGTCGCGCCGGGTGCCCACGCCGTTGTGCTGATGGACCAGGCTGGTTGGCACATGACCGGCAAGCTCGATGTCCCCCACAACATCAGCATTGTCGCGCTCCCGGCCAAATGTCCCGAACTCAACCCGGTCGAGAACATCTGGCAGTTCATGCGAGACAACTGGCTCTCCAACCGCGTCTTCACATCCTACGAAAACATTGTCGACCTCTGCTGTGAAGCTTGGAACAAGCTCGTCGATCAGCCTTGGCGAATCATGACCATCGGACGCCGCAAATGGGCGCGTAGGTCATAATCAACGCAGGTTGGTATGAGACGCGCGGTGCCGGTGACAGAGCGATAGCCGGCGTTGATTTGTGCTCCCCAGTCCCGGCGGAAGCTGTTGGTGACCGTTCGGAACACGACTGAGGAGCGGATTTGACGCTCGGAGATGTTGTGGGTGGCAGGGACCTCTCGGTTGGTGAGGGCACGACAGACAAGCCTCAATCGAACGGTCACTTCGTTTCTGCCGTCTGTACAGAAATCGCGGGAGAGTCCCAATTCGCATCGGGTAAGCGCGTGAAAATTCAGTCCGCCCGAGCGAATTCGGTGATGCCCATGGGCAGGGAATGTTCAGCAACCCGCTGGCGCGATAGGATTTTCCACATATCTTACCCACGGGCCGGTGCGATGGTGATCGCACTTAGAGCCAGGCCAAGTTCCCGATGGTCCAGATAGCCTGGCAGTTGCTCGGAAGGGGTAAAAGTACGGTCGCAGACCAGCCAGATTTGAAGAGGGCCTGGCTTGGTCGATCCGGAAACCTCAAATCTGACCGTGGTTGAGGGTCCGGCTGGGATTTCCCCATACTGGACCCGTTCGCCATCCCACCAGATTTCGAATTGCGTGGCGTCGTTCCACGGAGAACGCAGTTCTATGGCACAAGAGAGCGCACCAGGGTCGCCGAGCGGTGCGATGCCAAGAACGCCAACGCGGCCGCTCCAAACCCCCCAAGGCTCTAACTGGTGCCAACCGAAGGTGAGGGCCGCCGCAAAGTCCACATCTGCCGCGGAGACCGCAACTGGATCCGCACCGACCGCCATTCCGGTGAAGATCGGACTGGCATTCTGAATTCCTGCATACGCCCAAATATTAGCACTATTTTGCGGGGAAATCGGCTCATCAGGAAATGGGCGCTTGAGCGGTGGTAGCATGAAGCCACTCACACGCGCGATGCCGTTCGCCAGCGCACCGCCAAGTGCGCGGACATCGATAGTTACACCTTTCCACTGTCTGGGGGGCGCCAATCTTACGGACGAAGCTCCAAAGAACTTCGCTTCTTCTAGTAACGACGACGATATCGCGACGACGAGGTCAATTTTTCCGGTAGCGAGGAGACGATAAGAGTTCGCTCTTGAGATTTTGATCGAGGCGATCGAAGCTAACTTTTCTAATCCAGCGATGCTGTTCGCGGAGTGCGGATGCGGCGTCAGGATTACGAGAGCCCTGTCGGTCGACAACCTGCGCAGGTCATCGACAAAATTGCCCAAATCGAGTAGCTTTCCGGCATCGATCAATGCCCTGTCGGCGGGCATTTGCCCCGCGATCAGCACCGCCGAACTAAAATTCTCCTCACCTTCAGATGTCGGACGCCCCATGCGCGCGCGCATAATACCGAACTGCCACTGCAATTCGCGCTCCGTTATTGTTTCGCTGTCGATGGCGGCCTGAAGTTCGGGGTGCGTACTTTGGGCCGAAAGAAGAATACCGCTAAGAAACCGAATAGGCGCGACCTCGACTTCGAGCAGCGCAAGAGCCGCGCCTTCTAATATCGCTCGCAAGTCGGACGATATCTCAAACGCAATCACGACCTTGCCAGCTACAGCCTTGCGAATGCGAGCGGCGAGTCTTGAACTCAGCGGAGATCCTACCGACTCCACCCACCATGACTGCAACGTCGAGCCGTCCTTCGGCCCGAAGTTACTGGGTGACAGCCCGAGTGCGGCATGATCCAATACGCCGACTTTTATGTCCGGATTGCTCGCGAGAGCACCGCCGACCAGCTGACTTAGCCAGTAGACATTTTCGTCTTGGTGCCAGCGCCACGGCCCGTCTGAGGTAGCAACCAGCCTGAAGATGTCTCCGGTCACAAGGACGTGACAATCCGCTACAGATACAGAATCGTTCAGAGCGCTGTTCGGATTTTTGAACGATCCGGCTTTACGGCTTGCCGAGGAAGCGCTCATTCATCGTCCCATGCCGACAGCGCCGGACGCTGTAACCAAAGCCTAGCTTAACGAGGCCGCTTCGACGTCGTCAATGGAAAACCACGGGAGCCGGTTCTCTCCATATCAGCTCCGCTGATATTTGGCCGCAGCGAGCCCGTCCTGAAGCGCCTGTAGCCAGGAATGCCCATAGGCAACGTCGGGCTCGAGATGCGCGCCCTCGGCCCATTCGTTCCAAGCGTTGACGAACATCATCTTTTCTTCGCCGACCAACATTTCATACGCGAAATCCGCCTTCTTGCGTACATATTCGGAAAAAGCCGCCGGCGTCTGGCCGATAAAACTGGTGCCGCGCAGTGGCTGGCGGGCGGTGTTGTCCCAGCTCGGAAACACCGCCGGCATACGCTTGTACGGTGCCGTGCTTTCCTTGCAGGCCAGTAAGACCGACTCTTCATAGTCGTATACGTGTCCCTGCCAACCCGCCTTCAACATCGACAGTTCGTCTGCATAGGGTGCGCCGATTCCTTGCGGTGGAAATTCGACGCAAGCGTCAAACCCGATATCCTGCGGACTAACGCCGCGGTTGATCGCCTCCATGCTTTCGACATACAGAAGATACGGGTTGCCGAGCCCCTCGTCGATGAACGCACTCCGAACCATGTCAGTAAACAGGCGCGGATCTGGGATCAGCAGCGGTCGATATACGAGGAACATCGGGCGCCCGTTTACCGTGATCGCGCGGGGATCGCGCGCCGCTTCGATCGCATCGGAGCAGACGGAAGCGAGCGTCTCGTTGTCATATTGCTGCTCGAGCAGAATCGCCTTCTCGCCACCATCCCAATGGCGAGTCCAATTCTCATTGGCCCAGCACAAGGCAAAGCGGAAATGTATGCCCTTGTTGCTCAGGAGATTTCGCAGCGGCCGATCCAAAACGCGCCGTGCGCCAAAATTATAATAGTACATGATGAAGCCGCTCAACCCATACCGTTGGGCAAGCGCATATTGCTCACTCATCACGTCGCCGCAGCGCAGGTCATAATAGCCATGGTCCGAGGGAAGATGTGGTTGATAATGCCCTTCGAAGGAGGGCAATGCTTTCGCCACATTGGTCCATTCGGTGAAGCCCTTGCCCCACCAAAGATCGTTTTCCGCAGTCGGATGAAATTGCGGGAGATAGAAACAGAAGGTCGATACCTCGCCATCCTGCTCCAGCTGCTCGCTCCATTTATCAAACAACTTATGTTGGTTGATGACGACTTGTCGTACTCGCCCCACCTTGCTGTGCTTACCCGTCGATACGGACAACTCATGAACACAGGTTGCCTGCGGAACATATCTTATGCGCTTGCCACTAAACCGCAACCGGAGCGACAGGTCCGCGTCCTCACAGTATGCAGGCCGAAACCGCTCATCGTAGAGATCGTTTCCGATCATGTCGCGCTTGAGAAGCAGGCATGCGGCCGAAATATGCCCGACATCCCGAGCATAATTGTAGCGTGGCAAATCCGGATTGCTGCCTAGGCCAACCATCACCGTGGTCGCGTCGGGCAACAGCGCGCAGCCAGCCTCCTGAAGGTGGCCGGACGGATAGACGATCTTGGGGCCGGCCGCCGCGATTTCGGGAGCGGAGCGCAACTCGTCGAGTAGCGCTTGAAGGGCGCCCGGCAGCACGAAGGCATCATTGTTCAGCAGGAGCACGAACGGCGCACTCGACGCACTGAATGCTCTATTGCACGACGCGAGGTAGTGAAGATTCTGTTCGTTGCGGATCATGGTGACGCCCGGCACGGCGCTCAAGATCGCCGTATCCTCAGTCGATCCATCGTCCATCAGGATAGGGTGGATCGCCAGGTCCCCCATGCCCTTGTGCAGCGCTCCCAAGCAGCGCCGGGTCGTTTCCGTCTCGTTGTAAAACGGAATGATGACGTCGATCAACGGCGCACCGTGCACCGGGAAGGCTATCGCCGTCGCCGATGAGGCAGAATCGACGCTTATCGGAACGATAAGCGCTTGTTCGCGCTGCGCCGCTTGCGACGCTACCAACTTGGCGCGAAGTCTCTGCGTATCGCTTTCCCAGATCGCCGGATCGGGTTTGAAAGTCCAATCCTGCGTCGCGCGCGCATGCAGTTCCGTGCGGCCGAATTTCGCATGATGGAAGATCTTGCGCCCCTCGAACCGGCCGATCCGCAAGTAATGCTCCAGCGGCGGAAGGGCCGCGCGCATAACGTCGCCGTAGCGCGCCTCATACGCGAGCGAGTCGAACGCAGCGCTTGGGGAAACCCGGTTCTGGTCGCCGACACGGATGAAATGCAGGAGGGCATCCCGCCCGTTCGATGGCACGTCCAAACCCTGAGCGCGGTAATATACAGGATCGAACAGCGCGAGAGGAGATATGTCGCTTTCCGCAGCGACATTCAGAAAATGGATGAGGAGCGACCCGTATACTTTTACGTCGGACACCACAAATCGATAATCCTCCAATGAGAAAAATGGGGAAGGATCGATGGCATTATCGGTGATGACGCCGAGCATATCTTCAATCGAGGGAACCGGTTGAAATATATCACTCCGAGTACTGCGCATATAGCGTAAATCTATCAGCGGATGAGGATCCCGCCACATCTCGATTCCGAAAGCCAAGAAATGGTCGAGCGCGCGAACATCGCCAATATCGCTTTGGTCACGATAATATTGACTGTCAAAAATCGGGAGAGTGATCGACTGTTCTAGCTTGCTCAGCGAACCAAAAACATCAAGAAACTCTTCCGGATAGAAAATATCCGCGCCCACGATGCTTACCAGAAACTCACGATTAACCACCCCAGCGTTGAGAATACACCGAGCTCCGTGCAAGGCTTCAATCATGACGATCTCTTCTATTCAAATAAATAGCTGACCGACTGGTCGGCCAGAGTTACGATTCGCGTCGGATACCTATCCAATTAAACCCTGCATTGGCTCTAGCGTCAGGTTGCGGATGACCAAGGCCAGTGGACGGATATCATGAGCCAACTGTGGGCAACGTCCGGCCGAACGAATCGACAAGACGAGTCCGCCTTCTGCTCCCACGTCCACATCGCGCTGCACGCCCTGGATTTGCTCGGGCATCAGGTCCGGAAACACCGCGATCGCGCGATGATCGAGCCGAATAACGACCTCGTTCGGGTTGCGATCAATCATCGCAGGGTTCCAAAACTCGACGGTGACGCGCACGCGGCCAATCAGATCTGGAAAGTGGATGCACAAGTATGGGGTACACCAGGCGTCGTGATAAATGGTCCCCGACGTAACAAGATGCGGCGGCAAATCAAACAGACCGGGCGCTATGGCAGTGTCGATCACACTCATGCGGAATTACGCCCCTTGCCCTTGCAATGCCTGAAGAATGCGCAGGCCAACGGCCCGATCGCCGCTCCGAGACAGAAGGTCCCGGGATGCGCGCTCGGTCAGGAGCCGTAAATCTCCCGGAGAATCGATCACCTTCTGCAACTGTCTTGCCGCGTCATTCGGATCGGCTTCCGCCCAGTGGTTTCCAGCACCAAAGGGATATTCGCCCGCTTTGACCGGAACCAGATCGTAGTCGACTGGCAACGAATTGTTTGCACTCATGAAGTCTAGATTGCCCGACCAATTGGTTCCCACCGCGAGCACGCCCAGCGACATAGCTTCTGCAAGCCCCCGGCCGAAGCCTTCCGACCGGTGCAGCGACAAGAATGCGTCGGAGCAGCGGATTAGACTCTGTACGCGAAACGTCGTCAGGTGCTCGTCGATGATGACGACATCCTGCGACTGCACAGCCAGACTTTGGATGAATTCGGGCGTCGCCGTGTTGCCCTTCACCTTCAGGATCAGTTGAACGTCCTCGAAGGGTCGATTTGCCCGTAATCGACGAAAAGCCTCAATAGCGGCTGCCGGATTTTTGCGGGCGACGTAAGAACTGGTGTCGAAAAAATGGAGAATCGCAAAGGCGGACTCCCGTATACGAAAATGTCGGCGCGGTAGAAAACTGCGCTTCTTCACCTCCGCAGACTGTCCGACGAAACGGCTCGACAATCCGGCATTCGACAGAGAGGTGTTGACGAATTCCGATATTGCCCAGCAGCCATCGAACCTCCGTAGCTTTTCCGCCCACTCTTCGGGGTAGTTTGGAAGTTCCCACGCAGGCATGACAAAGTTGAGATGCGACGCGAAATCGAAGCCTCGCGCCTCAAGCGCCGCGACGCACGGCTCCACCTCATCGCCGTTAAGATGGTAGACGCAGATTTTCCGCGTCGGAATCGAGGATTCCTTACCCTCGACGATTTCTTGATGAGCAGGGTCGGTTCGGGGTGCCCATTGATAAACATCCACCACCTCACAGTCGATTTGCGCGCATTCCGCAGCACGGATGAAAGAACGCAATTGCTCCCCCATTCCGATCGAAACGAAGGGGTGGCCAATCACCGAAATCTGTATCTGCCCGCTCACGGCCACCTCAGACCGCCAGCGCAAAGAAGCGCGTTGAATGCGCGCAAGGTCGATATCTAACATCGCAGCGCCGAAGCAAATTTTTAAAATCCAACGTCACAGACCTGTCTTTTTTGGGCAGAAACCCAGCGCGCAAACCACCAACCAAGCAACTATCGCCTGATTTACTCCGAGTCAGGCCGATGATATTTTGTCCTTATTCGAAAAGCTGCTGGTTGTCAGAATCGTCACATACCCAGCCTCATTCGAAACCGATCAACCGGTTCGGTCAATACCGTAAAGCCAATATTTTTTATATGTCAAAACATTTTAGCCGCCTCGCCCTATGCCGCGCGCGCCGCACTCCTCCGCCAAGGATTACCGCTCCTGGCGCCCGAGTAACAGCCGTGGCGAGTCGGCGTCAGCCCCCCCCTCCACGCGTCTCCACGTCAAGGGTCTGAAGACCAAAGCCGCGGCGTCCGCGACCTTGGACGTGAGATTGGCGAGGTCGCCTAAGCAGGACGAGGCAGATTGATGCGGATACCTCCCAATACACCGCCCTTAAGAACGCCAGCACTGAACCAGAGGCTCCTTCCGGTCGATATATTACAGGCACACCATCTGCGATCAGTGCACCAACCATTCAGTACCGTCATACGTGAGGTTTGCCCAACCATGATCACGCGATATCTTGTAAAATTTTGAGCCGTCGATAGTTCCGGATTGCGGAACTATCGTGATCGGGTTTTTCGTCGCATCGCCGCGACCATCTTTCACGACTATCGTCGAGCCGGCATCTACGACAGGGAGTATTATGGTCGTGCCAGATCCGATCAACTTCCGTATGACGACCATCCAATCGCTCGGCCGCAGAGTTAGAACCGCCCCTGCTGTTATAGTGCGAACCGAAAATACCGGCGACGCTATATACCCCTTTCCAATCGGTTCATCGCGAGTTCCGATCTGGACAGCTTTCGCTTTACCGTCATTCAAGAGGGCGATTCTCGACCCAAACGACAATGAAGCATTGCCATCAAGTGATAAGCCTTCTTTAGAGATTGTTGCTACTGGCTTCTGACCGGCATATATTACCACAGGATAGACCCGATCGTTTCTTCCAATCTCGATAACATTTTGAGAATTTAGTTTTTCGATCATGACATCTTCGTCACCGCCGTTAGCGCGGCTGTATATGCCCTGCTCGTTACCAAGCCGAACCGCCTTCTTAGAGATGATATTGGCGTTTCCGAGATCGATCGCAAATGTATCTATCTTTCCGGTTAGCTGAATTCCCAATCCTAAATTGGCATCCAGCGTCATTCCGGTAAGCCATTCTTGAGATCCGTCGCTTTTGCTCCCAAATGCTAACGAATTATGTCCAAGGTAAAAAGCATCTGTGCCGCCTGCACCCTTAATTCCCGTGATATTCATAACAGATACGCCATTTGCGTCGTCATACGGGACATTATTTCTACGAATTCTCGGACTTATAGTTACGTAAATCGGATAAAGAACCCCTTTGCTGTTGGGAGTCACATCATCCCTGTCCCTCGATTCGACGTATAAAGTATTTCCTCCAATGAAGGATTTATTATCTCCATTTGAAGATTGCACGAAACGTGCGAGTTGAGCCAGGCTTACGCGGTTAGAATAGGCGGCGGGATCGGCCTGCGTACCATAAACTTGGAACAGTGGGTTTCCAGGATGCCCGAACAGGCCGGAATCGCCGACCTGCATGCGCACCGATACCGGGCCCGTTCGGCCAATTTGGGAACTTGGCAGAGCCCCCCCACTTTCAGAAAGTATCTTTGGCTTGTTAAGAGGGCGACGAGCTCCGTCCGCAGTTAGCGGTTGACGGCTTTCGACATGCCGCTTGCCAATGGCCGTCGCCGGATACAGAGCCAGAATCATCAAGAGTAATTTGCGTGAAAACATGCCTGTTTCCTAAAGCGTGGCGAGAACGGTCGATCGCCCGCCGAACATGTCGGTAAGCAATGGCGCAATTGAGCGATACCTCACCGGCCTAGCAACCGACAATCAGTCCTTATGTTACGATAGGCGGCAAATTTGGCCGCGGTCCCGGGGCAGACACCGGGCGAACGAGGCCAGACTGCAACTTGCGGCCTAGCCAGCCAGGGGTCGAGCGCGTCAACGTCGCGCTCGACGAGCACCACGTCGAAGCGCCTAGCGAGATCGGCGGCGTCCATTCCAGGCTCATCTTCCGCGAGGCGACAGGCGTTCGGTCGAATGTCGCCACGCAGCCGAAACTTGATTCAGCGCCGGAAGCTACGCACATCGCCGTCGCAACCCTGTTTGCCCAACTCTCCAAACAGCGGTGTGGCGCTGTGACAGCCTTCATCCAACCGTTCGCGGATATAGGCATCGAAGTGCCTAGCGAGATCCTCTATGATCGCATGAAGACTGTCGTGCTCGGCAATGATGGGATTGGCCGCATGGTCTACACGTCAAGGGAGACGTGCGACGGGAGCACCGTTCACACGCGCCGAGACGAAGATCACGCTCGCCCACCGCGCCTACAACATCGACCGCCTGATTTTCCGAACGACGAGCGACCATGTGGTAACTGTGCCCAGGGACCGTGCTTTCCGGCCATGAGAGCCGGACACGCCCCCTTCAGATCTGCAGAAGGGGGCGCCACGCTCTCCCCACACCGTTATCGGCGCCATACTATACTTGATGGGGTGCCCAGATTTATCGATGGCGCCATCAATTCAGGAAACGAGGGCTGCCGCTCTGCCCGGCCGATCCGGTTGATGGGAGCTACATGATCAGGCCAGAGACCGGCAAGGGTATCGAGCATTTCTCTGTACCGTCCGCGTTTCAGTCGGCACCTTTTCGTCAACGAATATTTCCATTCAGCCTACATCTATTGCGATGAAAGGGCAGAAATTAGGTCAAGTTCAGCCGCCGAGACCGAACTACTTTGGCGCCCCCAAGACACGTTGCTCTTAACAACCTTTGCAGGCGAACCGACTGCCACCGACTTGGGTGGGATTTCCCGTTTCAGAAATGATCTGGCACCAATGATTGAACCGAATCCGATATGCTGCCCCCCGACTGCCAGGACATCCTGCCCCAGCCAAACATGCCGTTCTATTAAGATATCCCCGGGCGGAGGATTGGTAATCTGCCCGCTACTCAAATCGATCAGGCTATGCATATCGTGATTGCGTAGCCACACGCCCGACGAGATCAAAGCATCTTCCCCAATAACACATACCGAATCCTCGCCCTCCATTTCGATGGATACACCGACTGCAGAAGCGTCTTTCCCAACAAAGACGTTTTGCCTATGACTTCTCAAGTTTAATATCTCAATTGAGAAATAGTTCTTTCCAGCTTCATTAAATATACAACATGTATCTTCGCCGTGGATATTTATATGCGCAAAAAACTGCCCATTACTTTCGTCGTTATCGAAGAAAACTGTATTGTTTTCAAATCTCGCCTGAATATTCACAACCCCAACCGGTTTCGATGCATCCGTAACCATGATTCTCGGCATGACATCACCCTGACGAACGAAGATTCCAAGCGTCTCGGCATCCGCCCTATCGACAGAAAAAAAACGTCCAGAATCGGCTTCAATCTCGCCCGGATCGAATGTCGAATATTCAAAGCGCGTTATGAAATCTTCTAGTCGGGAATGAATTTTCACAGCAGAATCCACTTAAACAAGACAAACACAACACACGACAACGTCAAATCGCAAAAACATCGCAGCAAAATCGGCAGTCACTTATTGATGATGTCATGTTCGTTTCACTTCCGAACATCCTTTAACATCAACATCCATGCGCGGCCTGAACCCGCAACGACACGTCCATCGAAAACGCGCGATATTCGATTATGGTGTGACGGTAGCATGAAACCGTGCGATGTCGATGGCTCACGCTCGCACTATACAGCCGCCTTTGAGAGTGGGAGGAGCAGTCAATCCTTTGATTTTTCGATCCTTTGCGCCTGTCGCTCACGCGGGATCAGCAAAGCGAGCACCGCGCGACACTCCTGCGCAGAGTCCTTCGAAATCACAGCTTCCGGCTTGCCTACGGGCCGTCCTTCGTTCAGCTACTGAAATGCACAAGGGCGAACAGGCTGTGTCGCCAACGAAATGAAAGGATTTCGAATGGGGCAGCCGATGCGCCTGTTTTTGCACGCGGTAAGGCGCGGCTGGCGCGGTCGATACGCGGTCGAGCTTGATAGGCGATTTGCTGATCGCGCCTCGTTCCTCGATTTCCTCGCCGAACACCCCCGCCTGCAGGATCGCCATTTCCTCGATGCCTTGACCGCGCGTATTCGCCGATACGGAGCTCGCGAACCGCTCACGGGAGCAAAAATTCGAGCAGGCATGCTAAGCGCACCGCCGAATCTTCGCGACGGCCTTATGTATGGCGGACTGACATCGCGCGCGCGCGCAGTGATGGCGGCAATCGAATCGCTTCTGGTGGAGGCAGGAACGAAGGAGCCGGTCATTTACGCACCGGAAGCTGTGACGTCGTTGGCGTTGCGTCTGCGCGGGCGATTTTCGCGCTTCATCGGATCGGAATACACCGAGAATCCGAACACGGCCGCCAGCCTCTACCCCATCCCAATCATGGATTTACAGGCGCTCAATCTGCCGGACGCGACATTCGATATCGTCACGACCAACGAAGTTCTTGAACATGTGCCGTCGCTAGACGGCGCCTTACGCGAAATACACCGCATACTTAAACCTGGGGGCTACCATATCGGAACCGTGCCGTTTCTATATACGCAAGACGATTCGATCGTCCGCGCGCGGCTGGAGGCGAATCAGGTTATCCACCTCATGCCGCCCGAATATCACGATAATCCAGTCGACCATGAGCTCGGCGCGCTCGTGTTCGAGATACCGGGCTGGAATGTGCTGGCGCGCGCCCGCGCGATCGGATTCCGAGAAGCGCATATCCGCTATATGGCATCGGCCCGTTACGCCTTTGTGAGCGAGGATATCGGTGGCGTACTGCTTCTAGAGTTGCGCAAATAGCCTGTCACGTGAATGGGGCGACATAGTTTTCGGCGCGACGAAGGCGAAACATTTGCCACTGCTTCCGATCACCCCGTCACGCTTTGCGTTTGTGCATGACCGCCGAAGTTTGCTACCGGCTTCTCGACTTTTGGTAAGCGAGATCGAGATTTATGCGGGTATTGGTAACGGGCGGCGCGGGTTTCATCGGCTCGGCGGTGTGTCGGCATCTGGTGGAGGATCTCGGCCATTCGGTCGTAAACCTGGACGCGCTTACTTACGCCGCCAGCCTTGCGTCGCTTGATCCGATCGCCGGTTCCGACCGCTATGTGTTCGAACGCGCAGACATCCGGGACCGCTCGGCGATGGATTCCGCGCTGGAGAAGCACCAGCCCGACGCAATTATGCATCTAGCGGCCGAGAGCCACGTGGATCGATCGATCACCGGTTCGAGCATCTTCCTCGAGACCAACATCATGGGCACCGCGACCCTTCTCGAAGCGGTTCGCGCGTATCGTGATCGTTTGCCGGCCGACCGCGCCGATGCGCTGCGGATGCTGCACATTTCGACCGACGAAGTATATGGTTCGCTCGGCCCCGACGGCCTATTTACCGAGGAAACCCCATACGATCCATCTTCTCCCTATTCCGCGTCGAAGGCCGCGTCGGACCATCTGGTTCGTGCCTGGGTGCGCACCTATGGGCTGCCATGCGTGATCTCGAACTGTTCGAACAATTATGGGCCTTACCATTTCCCGGAAAAGCTCATCCCGCTCATCATCCTCAACGCGATGGCGGGCAAACGTCTGCCGGTCTACGGTGACGGGTCGAATATTCGCGACTGGCTGTATGTCGAGGACCATGCCCGCGCATTGGTTATGGTGCTGGAGAAGGGGCAGTTCGGCGAGAAGTACAATATCGGCGGTCGCAATGAGCGCACCAATTTGCAGGTGGTTGAACGCATTTGTCGGCTTATGGACGAGATGGCGCCCAAAGGTTTTTCACATAGCGATCTCATCGAATTCGTCACGGACCGTCCCGGCCACGACCACCGTTACGCGATCGACGCGACCAAGACGGAAACCCAGATTGGTTGGCGCGCGCAGGAATCATTCGAGACCGGCATCGCCAAGACGGTGCGGTGGTATCTCGACAACGAAGGGTGGTGGGCGCCGTTGCGCAAGGGCTATTCGGGAGAGCGGCTCGGCAGGTTGGAAACTGCGGCAGAGTAAGGCGCCCCACGGGGCGGGGGGGGGTCAGCCCTCCGCCCGTATTCTCGCAATCATCACGCGCAGGTTGCTGCGCCAATGCGGTGTAGGGCCGCCGAGCGCCGCGAAGGTCGAGGCCTTGTCCAGCACCGAATAGCCAGGCCGCTTGGCAGGCGTCCGGAAATCGGCCGTGGCGATCGGAATGACCGGCACCGCAGCATTGAGCAAGCCTGCGGCGAGCGCCTCCTCCTGGATCGCGACCGCGAAATCGTACCAACTGGCTACACCGGCGTCGGTATAATGATGAAAACCGGTGATACCGGCGCCCGCCATCTTCCAGAGCGCCGCAGCGAGGCCGGGTGCCCAAGTTGGCGTGCCGATTTGGTCGGCGACGACGCGCACCTCGGGCCGTTCACCCATCAGCCGCAGCATCGTGCGCACGAAATTCCCTCCCGTCGGCGCATAGACCCACGCCGTGCGCACGATCAGCGCGTCTTCGCCTGCCATATGCTCTCCGGCCAGCTTGGTACGGCCATAGGCACCAAGCGGGTTCGTTTCCGCATCGGGCGCATACGGCGTACCCGCGCTGCCATCGAACACGAAATCGGTCGAGACATGGACGAACCGCGCATTGTTTGCGCGGGCCGCTTCGGCAAGCAGACCGACCGCCGTCGCATTGACCGCATAGGCCGCATCCTCCTCGGATTCGGCTTTATCGACCGCGGTATAGGCGGCGGCGTTGAGAATCAGGTCAGGCTTCTCCGTGGCCACGACGGCACGGACGCTGGCGGCATCGGTGATGTCGAGCGTGTCGATGTCATGGCCGACGATCTCCATGCCCTCAGGCGCGCTGGCGGCGAGGCCACGACCGAGTTGGCCCCTGCTGCCGACAATCAGTGCTTTCATCACGCGAAGGCCTCGATCTCGGTGAGCGGCTTGCCGATCGCGTCCTTGCCCGACAACTTCGGCTCGATGCCGTCGATCGGCCAGTCGATACCAAGCGCTGGATCGTTCCACAGCAGCGCATGCTCGCTCGCCGGATCGTACAATTCGGTGCATTTGTAGAGGAAATCGGTCCCTTCCTCGAGCGTCAAGAAGCCATGCGCAAAACCAGGCGGCACCCAAAACATCCGCTTGTTAGCCGCCGACAGCTCGATGCCAACCCATTTCCCGAAGTGCGGCGACGAGCGACGGATATCGACCGCCACGTCCCAGACAGCGCCGGCGGTGACGCGTACCAGCTTGCCTTGCGGATTGGGGTTCTGGAAGTGCAGGCCCCGCAGCACCCCCCTGGCCGAGCGGCTGTGATTATCCTGCACAAAGGTCAGGTCGAGCCCGCCATCGCGGAACTTGGCCGCGTTCCAGCTTTCCATGAAAAAGCCGCGGTCGTCCCCGAACACGGCGGGCTCGATGATGATCGGGCCTGGAATTGCGGTTTCAAGAAAGTTCATGCGAGGATTTTTCCTTCGAGCAGATCGAGCAGATATTGACCATAGCCGCTCTTGCGCAGCGGGCCCGCGATCCGCTCCAGATGCGCATCATCGATGAAGCCCTGCCGCCAGGCGATTTCCTCAGGGCAGGCGATCTTGAGCCCCTGCCGTTCCTCGGTGATGCGGACGTACAGCGCCGCATCAAGCAGCGATCCATGCGTTCCGGTGTCGAGCCACGCGTAGCCGCGCCCCATGATCTCGACGGAAAGATTGCCCTGTTCGAGATACAGCCGGTTCAGATCGGTAATTTCGAGTTCGCCGCGCGGCGAAGGCTTGAGGTCGCGGGCCAATTCGACCGCCCTGCCATCGTAGAAATAGAGGCCCGTAACCGCATAGTTCGACTTGGGAACCGTCGGCTTTTCCTCGATCGTCTCCGCACGACCATCCGCATCGAACGACACCACGCCATATGCAGTGGCATCCTTCACATAATAGCCGAACACGGTGGCCCCGTCATCACGGGCGGAGGCCCGTGCGAGCAGGCCGGGCAGGCCATGCCCGTAAAAAATGTTGTCGCCCAGCACAAGCGCAGACGGCTTGTCGCCAACGAAATCCGCGCCGATGTGATACGCCTGCGCCAGACCTGCGGGCTCGGGCTGCACGGCATATTCCAAAATCATACCGAGATCGCTGCCATTGCCGAGCAATGCCTTGAATGCCAACTGGTCGTGCGGAGTGGTGATGATCATCACCTCGCGGATGCCCGCGCTCATCAGCGTGGACAGCGGATAATAGATCATCGGCTTATCATAAACCGGCATGAGCTGCTTCGACACACCGCGCGTCAATGGGTAGAGCCGTGTACCGGAGCCCCCCGCCAATATTATACCCTTACGCAAGGTGATCTCCAAAATTCAGCAAAGTTTATCAATCAGCCGGCGCATAATACGCGTTGCGTGCCTCGGCAACGACGAAGTCCGAATTCCATCCACATAGGCCCACGTCGCCGCTTTGTCGCTCGGTCACGACCATTCATTCGGTCATCGCAACTCCCGCTTGCCGCACGACCTCATCATGCACATGACCGCGAAAATCGTTCTCTCGCCTGTCTGTTGCGAATATATGCCAGGGCTCCTCGAAATAGCCGTATTTGACCTTACCCGTTCCGCCGTCGCGTGCGCGGTTGCCCTGCATCGTCACATTGTGAGATGCGTACCAGTCCACGCCGATTCCGGCGTCGAAGATTGCAAACGCGGCTTTATCCGCCTCTTCGCCCGCAGAAGCGCCGCCTTCGAAACCCGTGTTTGTAGCGACATTTCCGACGTATTTCACATCGGAAGCAAAATTCGAGAATCCCGACCCACCAAGATCGTAGGCATTATTGTTTTTCACAATGGAATTTACACAACTATTCTCCAGACCAGCATGCACTGCATTATTTACATCGACACCATTCCCCGTATCATGCAGGATATTGCCGGAAATAAGACATCCGCAGTTCGACGGGGCCGAAATGACATAGCCCCCTTTCTTCCAAGGGCCGGGGTCGCTTTTGACCGCGTAGGAAACGCTCGCAGATGTCACCCCGATGACCGTAAACACGCCGTTGTATCCAGTAGGTACAGCACCCTGCACACCGATCTTCTGACCCACGACGAAGAAACGTACAGACGGCCTGTGGGATATCGTCACCACCGAATTGGCCCAACTCGCGGCGGCAACGGGCAATCCAACGTTCTGCTGCGCGTAAATTGCGGTTCCGAACGAAAATCCGCTAACGTCGTTTTCGGAGACGCGAGTGTCAGCCCCATCGATCTGAATGCCACTACCCTTGCAGACGTTGCCAATCACCTGCGCTGCCGGAATATATCCCGTTCCGTTGACCGTGGTTAGCGCGATACACTGGTTTGTCGTGGTAGCAGGTCTCATTTGCAGATAGTTATCGCTGATGACCACCCCGTCATATTTATGTCCGGCGGTGGCGCCAACAGTAATTTGCAGCGAGGGACTATTCCCGTTCAGTATCGCGATATGGTCCACACTCAGGCGTGCGGCGTCGGCGTCATACGCCGTGAATTTGAGCACAGGCTGCAGAGCTGGATAGACCGGGTCGTTCAAATCAATGGTCAACCCCGACACGCGAACATCCGCCTTTCCATCCCAAGCCATGAACGGCGTGGAGAACGAGCAACCGCGCGGAAGCCTGAGGATTGTATTCGCGGCGCCCGCCCCGAGGATCGAAACCGCGCTGGCCGCAGTATAGGTCCGACAGGACAAATTGTAGGTGCCAGCACTCAAATGGACCACCGATGGCCGGGGCGATGCGAAAAACGCGTCGAATCCACGAGTATTTGCTTCAGCCGTATTGGCCGCCGAAATTCCGAACGCAGCCGCGGCGTGGAGATCAACCGTTTCTGCCGACGGCGCGGAAGCGTTCTGCCCTGCCCCGGCCCCAATGGCCGATACCCCGATACCGAGCGCAATTACGGCGACCGGCAGCAAGCCGTGCCACGCATATCGAGTCATTACGTCAGAAGGCCGGCTCATCTGCCTGCCCATCAAATCTGGTACAAAATCTCATTCTCGACCAAGCTTTCTAGGAAAAACGAAACAAACTTCTGCAGATCTTGTACGAAATAATTCTCAACATTGAGATTTCTTTGGATCTCGTCGTCATAACTAAAATCTTCGAACACACCGATTGTTTCATCCGGCACATACGTTGGCATGATGGCCACTTCGGATTTATCTACGACCCACTGGGCAGGCCGGGATTCGAGAACCTTACGATTGCAATGCACCACCCCGGGCACGCTGGCGAACCAGCCCACCTTGTGCTGGACGGTACCATGATGGCAGAAATAGAATCCGACGTCCTGCGCGATTAGGATACTCTCATGCACCTTGTCGCCGCAGCGTGTCACGATATTAGCATCTGGAAGCGTCTCACGAACGGCAGCAACCACGCTTTCGATGGTGAGATGATCATCCGCGACGACGGCGGCATTCGCTTCTCGCAGGAAGTCCGGGTCACGATCATGGTCATAGGGCAGCGAGTGGCCGTCCATAATCACCACTCGATCAGGTCGGTCGCGTAAGTATGCGCAAATGACGGCCGCCAGAACCTCCGTCTGGTTGGTCATCGTCCGGTTTCTTGTTCGAACACTCACCCAGAGCGCACGGCCACGACGACGGGAAAGATCACCGAGCAGGTCGGCCAAAGGCGGGTCGATCTGCGTGCGCGCGAACGTACAGATCTTATCGACCACGTTGCGAGTGATGAGCGTGCCACCTGCGGCAAACGTCAGACGCCCACCGCCGTGCAATTGATTGGTTTGCCATTTGGCGAGCTTTCCGGCAATATTGAAATTCGCACCCAAGATTTCGTTGATCGGACCAAGCGCTTCGTGGAATGCGTACAGCGTGACGCGGCGGTCGAGTCCCAATTCTACAATTTTCTCCAACGCCGAAAGTTCATTCCACGCATGATGCGCAAAGTTAGGGTCACCCGCCACGAGACAGATCTGCCTCGGCTCGGAGACCGGCGCAATTTTTGAGATGCCATTTTCTTTCAGAATGTCAAAATGACGCGATTTCAACGCCCAGAAAGTCGGATTCAGCGAAAATATCAGCCTCTTTTCGAAAAGAATGAGGTTCGTGATCGGAAAACCCTGTGAAAGATCGCCAGCAACGAGGGCGAAAGAATTCTCCGCATCCACGAAGAAGAAAATTGTGAGAAAATCGTCGAATGTGAACGTATTGGACACCGGACACGATTTACCGGTCATCGGATTTACTGCAGAAAAGCTACCCGACTCGATGAGATCAAAAGCGTATTTCCTCAAATTCTGATACGCAAAAGCATCTAACGCAAATACGCTTTCCAAAGCTGGCCTCAGAAAGGGAGTGTCGAACCGCGTAGCGGCGTCCACGATGCGCTTTTCGTCAACAGAGACCAACTGTATCTCATAATATTTCCGGAAATCGGTCTCAAATTCGCAAGTCATCGCGCAATACCTTACCAAAATATATGTGCAGCGAACGCATCAGCGAACCTGCCATGCCCCCGGATGGACCACAAGCGCTCCACCCATGTATTTAGGCGCCACATCTTCGTGCGAGTACGCGGCACCGACCGGGGATAATAGCCGTTGCTTACGGCCGTAGCTTTCCGCGTAAAAAAGCATCTTCGCCGCATCACCGCTCGATAAGATCCCGGAATATGCGCTCGAGAACCTCCGCGGAATACTGCTGATTCACGCGTTCAAGTGCGCGGCTCGCGCGCAGCCACGCCTCGTCCCGATCGCCCAACGCGCGCTGTATCGCCTCGGCAAGATCGGCGGCATCGCTGGCGACAAACATCAGCTCATCGGGATTCGCGAGTCCCTGCGCTCCCGTTGGCGTGGTTACAAGCGGAACGCCCATTGCCATCGCCTCAATAACCTTGCCCTTGACGCCAGCACCATATCGCAGCGGCGCAACAATCACGGACGCCTCGTCGTACAACTCGGCAAGACGGTCGTCGGAGACGAAGCCGACGACTTCGATGTCATTGCTGGCCAGGCTGGTGATCGATTCTGGCGGCTTGGAGCCAGCGATTGTCAAGTGCACATGATCGAGCTTCCGCTGGAGTTCCGGGAAAACGGACTCCATGAACCATTGGATGCCGTCGCGGTTGGGCGCATGATTGAACCCGCCGACGAACAGAAGGCGCTGGCCAGCCTTCGAGCGAATTGTCTCCAGCATCCTGGCCCCGCGCGCGAACATATGCCGATCGAACGCGAAAACTGGAAGAGCGGCGAAGACCCTCCTTCCGCCGATTTGCTCCTCCATGAAGTGGACCTCCTCAGGATCCGGATACATCACAACATCCGCCTTGCGGCAAACCTCGAATTCCATATGCCGCATACTGGCGATATCCGCGTCCGAAACCGGTTCGCCCGCCGCTTTGGCCGCCATCATGCGCTTAAAATGTAAGTCATGACCGTAAAACAGGATCCGGGTCTGCTTCGAGCGCTTCCTCAGATCGGTGAGATATTTTTCAGCGACATGAGGCCGGTTGACGAACGCCGCATCATATAGATCGCTGCGGCTCTCGATAAAGTCGCCGAACCCGTCGAGGTAGTTCCAGCCATAGATAACTTCGACGCCGAGTTCTTGCAGCTTGAGCGTATAATGCGGATCTCGCCAGAGATTATCTGGCCAGAATGTCACCGCATACCCAAGCGTGAGGAAAGCCTCGATGCACATGAACGTGGATCGCGATCCGGCATCCTGATCCCATTGCGGTACGTAGTGATCGATCACGAGAACATGCCGCTTCCGGCCGGACCGATCCCGCGCCCGCAAGACATTTTCGGCGTTAGGGTAATGATCTCGCTCCAGCGTCTCCTTCCAACGCTCTAAGAAAATCTGTTGGTTCCTGACCTGATAAGCCTTGACCCCCGAGGTCAGGTCGCGCCCATGGCTCCGGCCTTCGTGGTGCAACACTTCCGAGTGCGGGTTTAAGACCGTCCGATATCCAGCCGCGCGTAAACGAAAAGCCAGATCGGAATCCTCGCAATAGGCGGGAGCATAGATTTCATCGAAGCCGTGCATCTCCCGCCAGATGGCGGCGGGCACCGCAATCGCCGCGCCGGAGACGTAATCGACATCCTTCAGGTAACAAAATTCCGGCGCACGAGCATCGGCGCCGCGCCCGAAATTCCAGGCCGAGCCATCCTTCCAGTAAATGCCGCCTGCCTCCTGCAAAGTGCCATCCCAACTCAGCAGCTTGGATCCCGACAAGCCGATCTTATCGTAAAGATCGAACGGCCTAAGCAACGCATCGAGCCAGCGCGGCATCACCAGCGTATCGTTGTTGAGCAAGACGATATGACGCCCCCGAGCCTGTTTGGCGGCCTGATTGCAATTGCCCAAGAAACCGTAATTGCGCGGCTGGCGGACGTAGCGAACCACCCCGCTCAACGAGGTGATAATTTGCGCGGTTGCATCGTTCGATCCATCGTCCGCAACGATGATCTCGTAACTGATTCTCGTGTCGTCCTCCAGGACAGAACAGATGCACAACAGCGTGTCCATGATGTTGTTGTAAACTGGAATAATGATCGAGCTGTCGGGCATTTCCGGAAGCGTAGCAGCACGCGTACGCGATACATTTCTTGCGCGCTCGACGATACGACGGCATGGCTCGGATTCGGGGAAATCTTCCGGTGCAGTCTGGAACGCTGCCATCACCGAACACAGATAGACATACAGATGAACGGCGTCTTCACTATAGCCTTCGATGATGAAATCGCGCAGGCGCTGGGGTAGCCAGAAGTCGTTCAGCCGCTCTGGCGGCCATGCTGGAGCGTGACCCTGCACTTGCTCAATCGCAGGACTAGCGTCCGCCCCCGCAATCGCCAATGGCGAGTCCTGAAGAATAAAATCTAGCAAGGTTTTACTTCTGGCGGCCGTCGGAAGCAGCGAAGTCCACACCGGGTTGACAGATGCCGACGGTATCTCACGCCCTTCCCGCCGCCCATATGCGAGAAAATGCGTCAATGGTTCCGTTTTTGCGGCCGCAACGTCGGGGTAGCGATCGAGATAGGCCCGCGGATTGAACAGCGGATTGGGCCAGCGCCCCTCTCGCCAGCCATGTTCCAAATAATGTTCGAGCGGGCTGATCGACCCAGCTGCCATCACGTCCGGATTTTGGGCGAGATACCAATCGTTTGCGAAATACGGATGCGGAGACCGGCCCTCACGCCACCCATGCTCGCGATAATGCTGCAGCGGATTGAACTTCGTCGCCGCGACGTCTGCATTGCCCTGTAGATATTCTCCGGCGGCGAAGACGGGGTGCGGATCGAGTGTCCATAATCGGCTATCGCGCAGATATCGGGCGAGAGAGACGCGACCGACGGAGGGGTCTTGCTCGGCAATCCAGTCGCCGTTGAACAACACCGTTCGGAACGGCGCCACATAGGGATTGACCTTGGTCGCCCAGCGCTTGACGTTCCACGCGCTTGTCGGGCGCGATCGCGCGGCTGGGATACGGCCCGACACGTCGCGCGACGCGCGCGCGAGTTGTGCACTCACCGATTGATGGACTTTGACGAAGCGCTCAAGCTCTCGCTGCGATCCGGATGCCGCAGAGACGCTCGACCCGGCTCGCCCCTTGGTTTGAACCGCAGTCGAAGCTTGCTGACCTCCCGAAGCGGGCACCACCACATCGGCAGGTCGGGTGCGAGCCTTCTCCAACTCCGATCTCAGCGTAGCCGCTTCCGTGCGGGCATCGGCGAGGTCACGTTGGAGAGTGTCCCGCAACGCCCGCGCCTCGTCCAATTCGCGTACGGTACGCGTGAGGTCTTGTCGCGCGGCGGCAACTGCCGCGTCGCCGCGTTGCCGCACTTCCTCGAGCTCGACTTGTGTCGCGCGCAACGAGCTCGCATCGCGCCGAGCGGCCTCGGCAGCATTCGCGTGCATCGCCTCGGCCTGCGTACGCTCCAGATTGACCGAAGCCAGCTGCGACGTAATTGCGCTATGCTCCGCGCGCTTCCGATCAAGCTCGTCGGAGAGCGCTACCGCGCGCGCAACCTGTTCGGACACCTCGCGCCGCAAGGATGCCAACGCCGTTTCCGCCTCAACCAGCCGGATCTCGCGCTGTCGCGCTTCGGCAAGACGGGAACGCTGCTCGGTCAGCGTCTGGCCCAGCACGAACAGTGCCTCGACGATCGATTGGTCGTCGGCGGCCACACTGTCCCCCGTCAGACGGGACAAGAGCCGCGAGGACATCGTGAAATGCGCGGTTCTCATCTTATCAACAGCATCCCGATGCGTCGCGATCGTGTCCGCGGTGGCGGCTCCAATCTGACGCAGTTCGGCGAAACGTTCGTCCAGTCGCGCATACTCCTCGCGCATACGCAGGACCTGATCGCGCTCAGCCTGTAGTTCGGCACGCGCCTGATCGAGCTCGCTGCGGAGGATCCTATCCTCATCGTGCAGGCCGGATGCCCATGCCATGACGCGTTCGTGCTCCCGCCACAGATCCTCGTCACGCGAGACGAGCAGGCTAGGGCCAGGCAGACCGGATTCGATCGGGGTGTCCGAACACAATGCGAGCACATATTCCGGTTCGTGCAGCCAAAGTTCATCGGCGGCGACTGCGGGTACTGCGGCATCCCGAAAATCGCCCAGGTAGGTCTCTGCACTGGGCAGGTTGTCACGGTCTTGTGCATGCGCCATCCGGAAGCCGACCGAGACGAGCGCCATTCGCATGCCCACCATGCCGACATGATCGAAATGCCGACCCAGCAAACGACTAAATTCCGGAATGTCCATTGCGGACAAATACGAATGGTCGACCGGTTTGTATCGATTGTGGATCAGCTTGTTCAACGCCGAAAGAAGCAGGATTCCACCCGGTCGCAAGATCCGCCGGACCTCCTTTAAGAGACGGTTGGGATCGCTGACATATTCGATCATTTCATTCGCGACGACTACGTCGAAGCTGGCATTGTCAAACGACAGATCGAGACCGTCGCCCGCTAGGAATTCGACGTTCGGCAATGGAAAGCGTTTTTGCGCGGCGCGGATTACCTGCGGATCGATATCGACCCCGACCACTGATGCCGCCCTTTGCGCCAGCAACGCCGTCCCATGCCCTGCCCCGCTCGCCAGATCGAGAACACGCTTGCCTTCAACGTAGTCGAGGCAAAGCGCATAGCGATGGACATTCTCGTGTGAAACACGGCCGCGCTCCGCCCAAGGATAGCCCCGTTCCAGTTGCTTTTCCATCAACACCTTAGCTCCCAATCTTCCGTCGCCGGCACGCTGGTGAGCGCCTCGCACGCATAGCCACCACTTTCAACTGCCACCGGAAGGCGCTTTGCGGTAGCCCTAACGCCAAAGCTTAGCGCCGCCGACGACGCGCATTCCGCGCCTGCCACACCATCTTCCAAGCGAGTACCGGATCCAAATGCCGGATCGCCCACCACCGTAGATCGCGCGCTTCGCGCAAACCGATCACGTCGCGGTCGAGAGACTCCAGCAGCGCCCGAAAGCGCCGCGCTCCCAGGATATCGGGCATGTTGAAGACACCGTGGAAACCGAATTCCACCCCGTGCGCAGGACAACGCTCATACGCGAAACGCCGGGCAACCTCCGCCGGAGCAAACCGCATGCCATACCGCTTTTCCAGCATAGCGCGCGCCTGTCGGCATATCGTGACATCCTCCGACATTCGCCCGTCATGATCGATCGTCGCACAAGCCTCTAGCAAGCGCCTCGACCGCAGAGAAAATCCTCCATTTCCGACATCATGGCCATCGGAAAAATGTGGCCACGGGGCACCGATATAATCATATTCCAGAAACGCACTTTCCCACCGGCTCGCGTCAAGGACAAAGCCGTCCCATTGAACGCACAGCACGTGGCTGGTGTGAATATGCTCTGCCAAGTCCCGAAGCATAAAGCGCGAATACGCCTCGCGAGATCGCAGAGGCGCAATCTCCCGCCACTCGATTCCATTTTCCGTCACGGTGTCCGGCGGAACGTCGCTCAGCAATAACGATCTGCCGAACCGAATCCGGATGCTGGACGCACGCATTGCCGCCAACGTCGCGTCCAATGCCACACTGGTCGCCGCCACCAGCGTCACATCCGGCAGGTCGATGATCGGCGAATCCCGGCTGTCGGTCACGCTTGGAATTCGAGCACACATGCCTCCGATGTCCGCGAAAACAGCGGACTAAACCTGGCATCGCGATAAGTATCCGTGTTCCATCGTTGGCGAAGGGCGCCGAGCTCTTGCAGAAAACGAGCGGATTTTTGCGGCGTGTCGTCCAAGCCTCGCGACTGAGACTCGTGGTGCACAAGGCGAGCTTGCGCGACGTACACATTTCGATACCCGTGCTGATCGAGGCGGAGGCAGAAATCAACATCGTTGAAGGCGACGGCAAAATTGTCCTCATCAAAGCCACCGACCGCCATATAGAGATCGCGACGCACGACGAGGCAGGCTGCGGTCACGGCCGACACGCATCGCGTCACACCGATCCAACTGCCATAGTGGTCGTCATCGGGCCGCGCCCCTTTTCCGAAGTGCCCGGCAGCGCCGCCAATACCGATGACGACGCCAGCGTGTTGAACGCTCCCGTCCGGGTACAAAAGCTGCGCGCCGACAGCACCGACCTCCTCACGAACGGCATGACGCACCATGGCCGACAACCATTCCCCGTCCAACGCTTCGATATCGTTGTTGAGCAAGCACAGCATGCTGCCGTTCGCTTCCTTCGCAGCGAGGTTGTTCAATCTGGAAAAATTGAAATCGCCTGGCGCCGACACGACTCGCGCCAGCCCGCTTTCACGATAGCGCTTAAAAAGCGCATGCGTGGCAGCGTCGGTGCTATCATTATCGACGATCAGGATTTCCACCGCGCCGGCATATGTAATCCTTCGCACGCTATCGATGCACATCTCAAGCAATGTGTGGCGATCCCGCGTGGGAATGATAATCGAGACCGCAGGCCAGTCCGCAGGGTCTGCCGGCACGACGTTGCGCCAAGCCCAGCGATCGCCCTGCGTCGCCCGTACCCGCCCCGCTCCATGCATCGCTATTTCGTCCAGCCCTGATGTAAGGTTCGGATCCGGCAAGGGCGGCGATCGATGCGTCAGAATGAACGGTATGTGCACTGGTGTAGACGCACCCGGTGTCTCGACGATGGCCGATAACGTCGCGGCGATCCCGGCGCCCGGCAGCGAAGCATCACTTTGCGCATCCTTAGAGACGGCCGCCGCCGCGAGCCTCACGATACATGCTCCCATGAGGACATCGCGCGCCAGAAACAACAAGGTATCCCAGTCGGGCTTGATCCAGGGGAGCGCCCGACCTGAACCGCGACGCACGTCTTCGTCCCAGTAGAGAATTTCCGCGTCGGGCTGATGCGCCTGTGCGTGTCGTAGAATCTCGCCAGTGCTGGGGGAAAGCACATCGCCGGCCCTGATCGGCAGCAACCACTCAGTAGCGGCGGTCTCCGATAGCATCGCAATCAGACGGGCGAGACCGGCCTCCTGATCATACGGCCGAGTCCCAGCAATCTGTGTTCCGCTCCAGATCACGACATCGTCGCCGAATGCCCGACTCACACTTTCGACAGTCGCGCGAACGTCCTCCGAATTGACGAGATTCTCGTCGATGATGACACACTGATAGCGAGGATCTACGCCAACTTCGCCCGCGCAGAAGTTTTCGATCTGCCGATGCTCGGCAACTCGTGCCCAGGTGCTGAAGCAGAGCGGGTTTTTCGCGGCGACAACGCACAGGCGATTCCAGCCCCGGACACGCTTGCCACGGATGACCCAGCCCAACCCCCGGATCGCAGCAGCAGGATCGATACGAAGAGCGAGCCAGAAAACACTACGGAACGTCTTGGACAACAATTTGGGCGGCCTAGCCGTCATACATACCGCATGACGGACAAGGGCGACCCGGCCAGGATGCCAGAAATGGCTCGGCGAACGCGCTGTGCCACATGGTCTATCGCACCACGCGCCGGCTTAGCCTGCAAGCGCGATATCCCGGATCGATCACCGTCACCGGACTGCGTTCGTCAACCCGAGGATCGAGAACGTGACAGGCGATATGAGATTGATGAATTTCTGAACGTCGGACAGCGGAGCGTTGGATACGTAGATCACGTCGTGATTGCGGATCGGAAATCCCTGCGCGACAAAGAAGCTCGCCGGATTGCTGAGATCGAGACGATAGATCACCGGCACCTTGCCGTCCGGAGTCGTCCTCGGCGCGGGTTCGCTCGGATCAAGGACCGCCGCCGGATCCTCAAGCCGGAAAATGAAGATGCCGCGGACGTTTGCGCGGTCATCGCGCAAACCGCCGATCCGGCCCAGCGCCTGCGCCAACGTCAGTCCGGTGCCTTCGAAGTTGATTTCAGAACTGTTTGCCAGCGCCCCCAGCGCCGTAAAACTATATGGCTGAAACAGCGCCGTGACGACATCGTTGGGTTGCAGGCGGATATTCTGCGCGGGATCGCGGATGATCTGATCCATCGGCATGGCCGTCACGACGTCGCCGCGGGTCACCTGGATGGTCATCTTTCCGACCGGCTGCCGGACGCCACCCGCACTCGCCAATGCGTCCAACAAACGCTCCCCTTTCGAGGTTAATGGCATGCGCGTCGATCCCGCAACCTCCCCGACAACGGTCACATTGGCCGATGCGTTGCGCACTATGCGAACGATCGCCTGCGGCTGATGGGCCTTACCGCGCAAACGCCCGATGATATCCTGCTCAACCTGAGCGGCGGTGCGCCCGAGGACATTAAGCGAACCCGCGAACGGAATCGATATCCGCCCACCGTCATCAACGATCTGCTCCGGAATAGACGACGTACGCGCGGTCGAAAGCGACGACCCCAGCCGCGGATCAGCAGATACCGTTCCAAAGAGCGCCGCAGGCGGCGCTTCCCAGATCGAAACGTCGAGCGTATCACCCGGCCCGATCACGCTGCCAAAAGACCGGCCGCTTCCGACGAGGTCGGACAAGCGCCGCCCTTGGCCTGCCGCAACGACCTTGCGGGCCGTGGCGTCCGTCAAATCGATGATCTTGATATTGGCATTCGCAGCATCACTGGCATGCGCGATAGCTTTGGAGGTCGGCCCCGACGCGCCGAGAGATGTACAGCCCGTCAAAGCGGAGCTCAGCATAACCGCACCTAAGATACTGATTTTCATGAAATTCCTTGCGCCCGGCGCTTCCGCAGGCGGGGTTTACGATTTTCGCGGCCATGAAACAAGGCGCAACTGCAAAACGCCGTATTTTCGGACCTTACGCCACGCTGGGCCGCGGCCAGCGACGACGCGCGCGTCCCACCGCCCTCCGCCGAGACGGGCCGATGAGCCTTTCCGTTTGCAAATTCTGCGAATTTCGACCAATCGACCTTGCGGAAAATGGCGTCGGCCACCCGTTCTGCACCTTGAAAGATGATGATTAATGCTTGCGAACATCCGAGACCGAGCAATGGGACTTAGCCGGACCTTCATACTAATTGTTTTAGCCCCTACAGTCCTGGCGATCATTTACTTCGGATTTATCGCGTCAGATGTCTATATATCTGAGTCGAAATTCGTCGTTCGAAGCCCGGACAAGCCCGCCTCCTCGGGGCTGGGCATCATTCTGAAGACGGCCGGCTTCTCCAATTCGAGCGAAGAGAGCTATGCGGCGGAGACGTTTGTGGAGTCTCGAGATGCGCTGCGCATACTGAACCGAGCTAATCTATATCAGCAGGCGTACGAGCGGCCCTACATTTCGATGTTCGACCGGTTCAATCCCACAGGGAGCGGCGGAAGCTTTGAGGAGCTTTATCGTTTCTATGGGGATCATGTCCATATCGACCACGATTCCACCTCCTCGATCGCGACACTTAAGGTACGCGCTTTCTCCGGAGCCGACGCGAAGCGCATCAACGAGCAGTTGCTGGAAATGGCAGAAGCGACGGTTAACCGACTCAACGTTCGCGGTCGCCAGGATCTGATACGCTTTGCCAGGACCGAAGTGGACGACGCGAAGCGCAGCGCCTCCAGCGCAGCCATCGCCTTGTCTAGCTTCCGCGACAGATCGGGCATTGTCGATCCCGAAAAGCAGGCCACCGTCCAGACGCAGATGATCTCCAAACTGCAAGACGAACTGATCACGGCCACGACCGAACTCGATCAGTTGCGCAGCATGGCGCCGCAAAACCCGCAAGTTCAGTCGCTGGAAGTCAAGCGAGCCACGCTCGAGCGCGCCATTAGAGAACAGCTCAGCTTGGTCGCGGGCGGGCGTCGGTCGCTCGCTAGCCAGACCGCGCAATATCAACGCCTGTTCCTTGAAAGCCAGATTGCCGACAAGCAGCTCGCCTCGGCAATGGGGTCGCTTGACGAGGCGCTCAACGAAGCGCGGCGTAAGCAAAGCTATATCGAACGGATTGTCGAACCAAGCCAGCCGGACAACGCGCTCGAGCCGCGACGACTGCGGGGTATCTTGGGCACTTTCGTGCTTGGCTTGATCGCGTATGGAATCCTGTCGATGCTCTTGTCCGGCATCCGCGAACATCAGGACTAAAGTCATGTCGCAAGCACTGCCGCCGCGATCGCTGGCCCGATCCGCCGAGATTCAATTGCGGGTCATCTGGGCGCTGATGATGCGCGAGGTGATGACTCGCTACGGTCGCCACAATATCGGGTTTCTGTGGCTGTTCGTCGAGCCCATGTTATTCACGCTAGGCGTGACGGCGCTGTGGAGCTTCTCAGGCTTGCACCGCTCATCGTCGTTACCGATCACCGCTTTCGCGCTGACCGGATATTCCACCGTCTTGCTTTGGCGCAATATGCCGATGCGGTGCGTCGGCTCGATACTGCCGAACTCATCGCTGATGTATCATCGCAACGTGCGGGTCATGGACATTTTTCTGTCCAGAACCTGCTTGGAAGCGGCGGGTGCGACCATGTCTTTCACAATCCTGTCGCTGCTGTTTTGGGCGATTGAATGGATGCCGCCACCCGAAGACATCCTATCGCTGGCGCAGGCATGGCTGTTGACCGCCTGGTTCGGTATGGCACTGGCAATTCTGCTGGGAACGCTCGCAGAACGCTCCGAGATGGTTGAGAAACTCTGGCACCCTGCGGCATATCTGCTGTTCCCGCTGTCAGGCGCGGCGTTCCTGGTCGAATCGACGCCGGAAGCGTTCCAGAAATTTATCCTGTGGATCCCGATGGTTCACTGCACGGAGATGGTGCGGGCTGCATATTTTGGCAGCAAATTCACGCCCCATTACGACGCCCAGTATCTGATAGCCTGCAATCTGGTTCTGACCTTGCTGGGTCTCGCGCTGGAGCGGCAGGTAAGCCGAGAGTTTATTCCGGAATGATTCAGTTAAGCAATATCGAGAAATATTACGCCACGCGCACGGGCCAAGCGCATATCCTGAAGAACATCAACCTCAAGGTCGACGACGGCGAAAAAATCTGCATCCTAGGAGGAAACGGTTCGGGGAAATCGACCCTTATCCGGCTGATTAGCGGCATCGAACGGCCCTCCTCGGGGCAGATCACGAGGACGACCCGAATTTCGTGGCCGCTCGCTTTTTCGGGAGCCTTCCAGGGGTCGATGACCGGCTTCGACAATATGCGGTTCATTTGCCGAATTTACGAAAAAAACTTCGATGAAGTTATTGATTTCGTCCAAGATTTTTCTCAACTTGGACATTATCTCCGCGAACCGCTGAAAACCTATTCGTCGGGCATGCGCGCGCGGCTTGCCTTTGCGTTGTCTATGATGGTTGATTTCGATTGTTATCTTATCGATGAAGTCGTCGCGGTTGGGGATGCTCGATTTCAACAGCGATGCCATGACGAACTCTTCGTCAGACGCGCGGATCGCAGCTACATCATCGTGTCGCATGATGCGCAATACGTCCGGGAGCATTGCAATAGCGGGTGCGTTTTGTCCCACGGCGTGATGACGCAGTATGATTCGGTGGACGAAGCGCAGTCTGTACACGCGGAAAACATGCGTTGATTGGAGCGGATGAGTTCCTCACCAGCGTATGGACCTCGACGTGGGGACGGCGCAATTCGAGGCACGTAATGTCACGGGCACCTCGCCGCTAACCGGAGTAAAGGCGGTGCTTTGTACGCGACCGCCCAGCCTATCTTATTATTCCAATAAGGCGCCGCAACCAAACAACCAGAAGCACCTTCGCTGCAACCGCACGTTGCACGCAAGATTTGCGAACAGTTGGTTCATCAATCCAGCGGGCGAAAGACACCGTTGTTGCGCATCGCCGCAAATCAAGCCTCCTATACCTCAGATATATCCGGAATATATGACATATGGCGCCAAAAATGCCTGACTTGCTGCGTTACAGCAGGAGCGCGTCATGGCAGCACATCGCCCGATTCCGCCACTTGTCGTCCGCGGTACGCCATCACCTGATAGTCTATGGGACGCTGGCAGCATCGCATGGGAGATTCTGCGCCGCCGCGCCGATTATCAGATTGATGCCGGCGAAGCCGCAGTGAACCGCGTCGAGCAAGGTTCACAGCGAATCGAATTCCTCTCCGCCTCCCTGCCCGATCCGCAATGGGGATTGCTGTTTCGCGGAGGACCCTGGCCGCCCGGCCGACCGCGCCCGGGTCTTCTGGCAGCCACACCGCGATCCGCTGGTTGTAGTCGTCGATGCCGTCCCGACTATGCGCGGCGACAGAGATGGGTTCGACCTTTCTGCGGCGCCGGGTCCGATTACACATTTGTTGCTACCCTCGGGAGGTGAACACGTACTGCTGGGAATAGGCCCGCATTCGATCCGGCTTAGCGTCGCGCATGGCACGCTCCTCGACGGCCCGGTCAGGCTGGCGTATCAACTGAGCGGCACCGACCGCTTGGAGATCCGGTTGCTTGCCCTGCGCCGGTTCGCGGCGTTCTTGCGAAGCCGCCGCATGCCCGTAGCCCTGTTTCCGACGAATGCGAAAGCGCGGCGGTGGTCAGATATTCTACGCGTGCTTGACGCGCTCGCGCTAACGTCACGTCATCGTTCGGTCGCCGAACACCTGTTCGGCACGGCGCTCGTCAGCCGGGACTGGTCCGGCGGTTCGGATTATCTGCGCACCCGCACGCACCGCCTGGTTGGCCAGGCGCGCGAACTCGTAGCCGGTGGCTATCTCGATCTGGTGCGGCGTTGACATACCCATTGTGGCGGATCGCGCCCATTGTGGCGGATCGCGGGTGACTACTCCTTGCGCGGCTCTCCCGCCTTCCGGTCGCGGCGGTTGACCATGCGCTGACGAAGAGCGCTCAGCGCGATCGAACCGGTTCGGTTGGCCAGCCAGTTTTGCAAGAACCGCTCGCGGTCGTCGAGCAGGGCGCCAAAATCCTTGAACAAGCGATCAAACCCGCCGGCGAGGTTGGGTGGATCGAGATAGGCGATGTCGCCGCCACGGTCGCGGGCGAAATCCTCGAAATACATCATCATAATCATGCAGAATTTCGTATCCGCGCAGTCGATCGCGAGGTCGGCCTGCCCGAAGATCGCGCCGAGCAGCAGCGCGAAGGGATCGCAATCGGTCGCTTCCGCGAAGGCGAAGAGCCGCTTGTGGGTCAGCGGCCCGCGGCCGGATTCGAACTCCTGATAGGTGCGCAGCGGCATTTCCAGCGCGGCCGCAATGTCGCTTGCCGTCATGCCGCGCTTCTTGCGGATCGCGCGCAACGATTGCGTGAGGATGCGCACGTCGGCGTCGACCTCGATGGAGGAATGCTTCATGCCAGCAACCTCGGGCGCCAAATCACACGAGCGCTCGCCCTCGTCGCGCCAAAACGGATGGCAAGCGCCGGGATTATAGACACAATCCGCCATGGCCTGTCACCAAACCGTTTCGGCACCGTCACCAGTGCCGCGCCAGTCCGGTGCGGCGAGCCGATCGGATTCGCGATAAGACCGCCGAAAGATTGCGGTTCGACCGCCGTCTTCCCGCAGCTACCGCGCAAGCGATCAGCGCGGACGTGTTCCTGGGCACCAATTCCGGCGCGGTGCATCGACAGGTGGCAAACCGCCCAACAAGGATCGCCCGCGAAGGAGCCTTTGCGATGCCGAACCGGGTGGAGCGCGCACGTTTCGACGATCTTTATGCACTGGTGTCGGACCAGCTTGGCGATGGCCGCTATCGCCCCGGCGACCGCATCGGCCTCAAGGATCTGGCGAGCCAGCTTCATGTCAGCGTGACGCCGCTGCGCGAGATCCTGTCCCGTCTGGTCGGGCGCGACGTGGTGACCGAGCATCGCTCGGAAGGCTATTATCTGGCGCGGCTCGACGCGCGCGACATCACCGAACTCTACAGCCTGCACCTGATATGCTTGAACCGGGCGCTGCGCGGCGATCTGCGGATCACGCCCGGCGCAGAGTCGGCCGACATCTGGGCGGTGTTCCGCAGGATCGTCGACGCGGGCGGAGAGGCGATCGTATCCGACCTCCATCGCTACCTCGACGACCGCCTGAAACTCGTGCGACGCTGCGATACCGCGCTGTTCGGGGATGCCGCATCGGCAGCGATCACGCTCCAGCGGGTACTCCTCGAGCACAACCTCGACCAGGCGCACGATCAGATCCGCGCCTTCCACGAACAACGCATCGCGGCCGCCGCCGAGATCGCGCTGATGTTCGGCCGAGGGACGGCGTGAGCGTGAATATATCCCAGATATAGCTTGGATAACCAGCGGCGCGGGCGCGCAATCGTCTTCGCCACCGTCGATTCGCGGTGGGAAAAAAACGCAAGCAAGGAAAGGCTCTATCATGACGAAAGACCAAAAATCCGCGCCCAAGCTGGTCGCACTCGGCTCCGCACGCCGCGAGACCAAAGGCACCCCGATCGGCGCCAAGCAGGAATCGCTGATGGTCGGCTTCTACGACTGACGAGGGCAACGGCACCGGTTCCTTTCGGAACCGGTGCCGTATGGTCAGGGATTCCTCATGTCGCCAGACTCAGACCTTCTCGACAAGCTCGCGCTGGCCGACGGCGTCCATGCCGTCCGCGCCTCGGATGGCCTGGTCTTTCTCGATGTCGACCGCGATGCGTATTTCTGCCTGTATGCGCCGGTCGCAGCGGACGACGGCGGCAACGCCATGCGCGCGGCGATCCGCGCCCAGTTGATCGAACAGAATTTGGTCGCCGATCGCCCCGCACCCGGTGCCGTCGCGCGCCCGGTCACCCGGCTTTGGCGCGAAGATTGCGGACCGGACCCGGCGCACGTGGGTCTCCGAGACCTGGGCCATTTCCTGCGCGCACTGGTCCGCACCGCGTGGCGGTTCCGGCGCTCGTCACTGGCGCAGATGATCGCGCACGCGCAACGCTGCGCGGCCCCTACCCGCCACGCCAGCCACGCAAACGTGGCCGCCCGTTTCGAGCGGCTGTGCCTGTGGCTGCCGTTCCGCATTACATGCCTGTTCCGGTCCCTCCTGCTGCTCCACTTCCTGCGTTCCTATGGCCTCGGAGCCGACTGGATCTTCGGCGTGTCTCTGTTCCCGTTCCATGCGCATTGTTGGCTCGCCCACGGCGACCTGCTGCTCGCCGAGCGTCTCGGCAAGGTCGAAGGCTTCGCGACCATCCTCCAGATCGAACGCGCGAGCGCATGACCGGCTTCGTCGCTTTGCGCTGGCCGGCCGGCACGCCCGCCCCCGACCGCACCGCACACGTGCTTCGCCAGCGCGCGCTTGATCTGGGCTGGCATTGCCTCATCGACCAGCCCGGCTGGACGGTGATGACCGATCCCCGTTCGGGGGATGCTTGTACGCACCGAATGCTCGATGATCGCACCATCGTGGTCGGCGCGCTGTTCGATCGGGCGGCGACCGAGCAAGGCGACGTTGCCGCAGGTGTCGTCGCGGCTAACGCCGGGGATTTCGCGAGCATGTGCGAGCAACTCACGACGCGCTGCTGGGGCGCCTATGTCGCGCTCGCGATCGACAGGGATGACCCATCGCGTCTCGACATGTTCCGCGACCCCATCGGGATGACCGAGTGCGTCTCGTGGCGCTGCGGTGCGCTCCGGGCCGTCACCTCCGCGCCCGAGCGCTTCCTTGCCTTGGCCGCGCCGGCCGACCTCGCAATCGATTGGCCGAGGGTCGCTGGTCTGCTGCGCTTTCCAGGCTCAGTTGCCGATGCGCTCCCGTTCACCGGGGTGGAGACGCTTGAGCCGGGTGTCCGACTGGAACTGGCCGGACGGACGCGACACGCGACCCGGCACTGGGCGCCTGCGCGTTTCGCGCGCGCGTCCGCGCTATCACCGCCGGTATCCGGCACATCGCCGCTGCCCGCGCTGGTCGATGCCTGTGTCCGCGCCTGGCGTTCCTGCTCGAATGTCGCGATCGCCGAACTCTCAGGTGGGCTCGACTCGGCGATCGTCGCCGCCGGCCTCGCCCGCTCGGACCACCCCGTCGCTGGCTGGTTCCATTATTATGCCAGCGACCGCGAAGGCGACGAACGCGTCTATGCACGCGCCGTCGCCGCACACCTCGATCTGCCGCTCCACGAAACCCTGCAGGACCAGCGGCTGATCGACGCCGCGCTGATGGCCGACGTGCCGGTGACGCTGCGCCCCAATGTCGCCAGCATCAGCTTCTTCCACGACCGCGATCTCGCCGCGCGCGGTCGCGCGCTCGGCGCCGATACCTTGCTGACCGGCCAGGGCGGCGATGCGCTGTTCTTTCAGCCGGCAAGTCCCTTGATCGCCGCCGATCTCTGGCGTGATCGTCGCTCGTGGTCCGCCCGGTGCGCGGCGATCACCGATCTCGCCGCCTGGAGCGGACGACCGATCTGGTCGGTGCTCGGCACCGCGCTACGCGCGCGTGTGGCGCCCGCCCCGATCGCCACGCCCGCGTACCGTGTCGATCTCGTCGCGAACGCCATGCCGCGCGAGGCGCATCCGTTACGTTGGCTCGACGACACCGCCGACCTCGCGCCCGCCAAGCAACTGCAGATCCTCAACCTCGCAGCGGCGCGCGCCGCGTTCGGCGGATCGTGGTGCGCATCGACGATGACGGTGCTGCATCCGTTGATGTCGCAGCCGCTGCTCGAGCACGTCCTGCCGCTCTCCGCACTCGACCTCACCCAAGGCAAGCGCGACCGCGCGATGATCCGTGCGGCGTACCGGACCCGGCTGCCGCCGATCCTGCTCGAACGCCGCGGCAAGGGCTGCCTCACCCCCTTTTTCGGGCGCATGCTCGCCGCCAGCACGCCGTTCCTGCGCGACTATCTGCTCGGCGGCGTGCTCGTCCAGCATCAGGTGCTCGATCCGGCCAGCACGGCGGCGGTGCTCGATCCCGACCATCTGATGCAGACCAACAGCTATACCGAGATCTTCGTGGCACTGCTGATGGAACATTGGGCACGCGCGTGGTGCGATCGGCTCGCCGCGATCCAGGCCGAGCCGAGCTGACCTCAGCGCCCTGGCGTACCCGCGCCTGCGAAATGGCGATCGAACCAGGCAAACGCGCGGGCATAAGCGTCGCGGACATTGGCCGGGCTCATCAGCACATGATTCTCGCCCCAATAGCTGACCAGTTGGGCGTCCTTGCCTTGCCGGTAGAGCGCGGAGAACAATTGCTCGCCCTGCTGCAACGGCGTGAAGTCCCGGTCATCGGCCATGATCAGCAGCGGCGTGGTGATCCGGTCGGCGTGATAGATCGGGCTGTTCGCGACATAGCGCGCCGGGTTGCTCCACGGTGTCGCGCCGAGGCCCGGTTGCCCGGTCTCGGTCCAGCCCGCCCAGGGCAGGATCCCGAGCCCATAGCCCGGCGACCGCCGCGCGGTCGGCGCAAACGTCCCCTGGAAGCTGGTCATATCGTAGATCCCGCTCGACACGATGATCGCCTTGAACCGGTCGGTCTCGGTGGCGATCGTCGCGCCGGTATAGCCGCCATAGCTATGCCCCCACAGGCCGAGCCGGGTCGGGTCGGCCTCACCGCGCGCGATCACCGCATCGACCCCCGAGAGCACCTGGCCTGCGACATCGAACGAGCCATGATCGGTGGCGGTGAGCGCCGGCATGCTTGGCAGCAATACCGCATAGCCGTGCCCGACCAGCGCGGGCACATTGGTGTAGGTGCGCCCGACTCCCGGGTTCCACAACGCCGGCGGCGTGTCGCCATACACCGTGCCGGCATAGGGGATGACGATCAGCGGCGGCTTCGTTGTCGCGGCGCCAGGCTCGGGCAAATACAGCCAGCTCGTCACCGTGTTGCCGTCGGGCAGCCGATGGCGGACCGGCACCGGCGCGCGCGCCGACACACCGGCCAGCCGCGCGTTGATCGTCGCCACGGTTAGCGTCCGCCCGCTGCTCGGCACGATGGCGAGATGCGCGACGCCATTGGCCTCGATCTCGTTCACGACCAGGCCGTTCCGGACGCTGGCCGCCACTGGCCGCACCGCGCTGTCGGCGTGCGCCGCGAACCGGCGCGTGCCGCCACTCGGTCCGTCGATCACGATACCGCCGCCGGATTGCCGCCAGCCCAGCAGCGTCGCACTCTGCCCGGGCCGCTCCGCGACGGTCGCGAATGCCGCGACGCCATCCATTCCCGCTAGCAGCGGCCGCGCCTTGCGCGCACCCAGCCGCCACGCCGCGCCCGACGCCAGCATGATCGGGGCCGTACCCGCCGCCAGCGTCGCCGTCGGCGCGGCGACGTTCGCCGTCAGGATGGTCGCGCCCGACGCGTCGAGCGCATACCAGTCGGCGCGCGCGCCTGGTGCCGCGTTGCGGCCGAACAGCAGTGGCCGCTTGCCGAGCCAGCCCAGCCCGACCGCATCATAGGCACCGCGGCGCATGATCACCTCGGGGCGGACGCCCGAAAGCGCGACCGGCGTCACCTGGCGTGATCCAGGATCCGCGACCCAAGGTCGGCCAGCAGCCCAGGTCTGCGCGGCGTGTCGGGCGAAGAACAGCAGCCGGTCACCGCGTGGCGACCAGACTGGCGGATCGAACGGCAGGTCGCACGCCGCGCACGGTGACCAGATGTGTCCATCGGTGAGATCGACGATGCGCAACCTGCGCCGCCTGAGATCGTCGGACTGCCGGATCGGTGCTGTAGTGGTGACGGGGATGACCTCGGCTTGCTCGGTCAGCGCGACGTGACGTCGGTCGGGCGACAGCCGCAGCGTTTCGAAATCGCCTTGCGCGAGCAGCCTCGTCGCGCCGGTCGTCACATCGAGGCGGACCAGCCGAACCGGCGGTGCCGGCGGCGTGACCGTGCTATCGCGTCCGCTGCCGATCGCGGTGACGGTCGGCACCCGCCCGGCCTGCGCCTGCGCCCACAATCGCCCAACCTCGGCACGGTCCTCGGTGTCACGCCGCAACACCCAGGGCGGCGTGTCGCCGGCTTGCGCCAGCATCACCACCTGCGTGTTGGAAACCCAGGCGAGCGTCGGCCGGAACTCGGAAGTATCCGGCGCGACCGCGAACCAGCGGATCGCGCCGCTCGTCAGTGTGACCACGCCCAGCGTCCAGCGCGGTCCGTCGAGCCGTCCGATCGCCAGCCGCGTCCCGTCCGGCGAAAAGCCGAGCATGATCATGCCGGCGCGCTGCTCGGGCGCCAGCAATGGCCTCGCCTCGGCCGGATGCGCGAGGTCGACGACATACAAGCGCGACCGCAGCACATCCATCGCGTCGAGATCGAACCGCGCGGCGGTCTCGAACGGCACCAGCCGTTCGAACACCAGCCAACGCCCGCCGGGCGACGTCTCGATCCTGCCGAAGGCCTCGGTCATCAGCATGTCGTCGACGCTGTACGGGCGCGCACCAAGCGGCGTCGCGACCGCCAGCAGACACGGCAGCGCAAGCCGCAGCGCTGCGCGGAACCAGGACGATGTCATGCTTACCAACGCTTGGTGAGTTGGATCGCCAGGTAACGCCCGAGCGCATCGGCGTTGGCGGCGTCATACCCCACTCCGACCGGCGAATCGTAGAACGGCGGTGCCTGCTCGAGCAGGTTCTGCGCGGACAGTGCGATCGCCAGTCCCTCGAGCGCGCCGCTATCCTCGGGCGCGCGATATCCCAATTGCAGATCGAGCGTCTTCCAGGCGTGGATCGGGTTGCCGAGCAGATCATGGTAGGGCGCGACATAGTTCAGCCCAAGCAGCGCATTGAGCGGCCCCCGGCTCCAGCCGACGCTCAGGCGGCCACGCAGGTCGACCGGCTGGCCGACCCGGTTGATCCGGTCGACTGAAGTCGCGGTCGGCGTCACCTGTTCGCGGTAGTGGAGCAGGTAGGAGCCGTTGCCCGACAGCGTGACCTGGTTGGCGCCGATCGGAAGCGTATAGCTCGCGGTGAGGTCGATCCCGCTCACCTCGACCTTGCCGGTATTGACGTAGCGCGTGTCGACGATCGCGGCGATGCTCGCTGGCGGGAAGCTGTTGCCGCCGGTGAATGCCGGGTCGCCGAGCAGCCCGGTCACGCGGGCGAGATCGGCCGCGCTGCTGTTCGGCGAGACCAGTTGCACGAACGGCGCCAGCGTCGGATCGCTCAGCGCATTGGCGAAGTTCGCGCTCGCCGGCGTCGCCACGCGCTGTTTGAACACCGTACTGAACCACGTCGCATTGAGGTGGAAATGCGGAATTGCCGCCGGATCGATATCGAATCCGGCGGTCCAGCTTTGCGCCTTTTCCGGCCTGAGGCCGGGATTGCCGCCCGACAGCTGGATCACTGGCACGCTCGCGCCTCCACGCGTCAGCGTGGTGACCGAATATTGCTCGGGGTCGCGCAACTCGCGCAGGTTGGGCGCGCGAAACGACGTGCCGAAGCTCGAGCGCAGCGTCACCCCCGAGATCGGCACCCAGGCTACCCCGACCTTGGGATTGGTGGTCGTGCCGAAATCGTCATACTGTTCGACTCGCACCGCCAGCGACACGTCGAGCCGGCGGAGCAACGGCATCGCGTTGCCGGGGCCGACGATCGGCACCTGCGCTTCGACAAAGCCGGCTTCGATCAGCCGCGACGCAGCGACACTGGCGGTCGCCACCGGCAACGCGGTCGACAGCAAGCTTTCGCCGCTACGGCGGAAGGTCTCGCGCCGCACGTCGCCACCGAGCGCCAGCCTGACCGTACCGCCGGGTACCGAAAACAGCGAGCCATCGGCATCGACATGCGCGGTCAGCACCTGGCTGCGCGTGCGCGAGCGCGAATAGCCGTCGCCGACGAAGTCGAGGATCGCCGCCGAATTGGATTGCCCCGTGCCATAGGGGTTGAAGAAGCCGTCGCGCGCGGTGCTGAACGGCGTTGCCGGGTTGTCGGGAATGCTGCCGGTCGCTTCGGCGAGCGCCGCCGTATTGACCAGATTTCGCGATTCGTTGAACTCGCGTTCCTGCGCGAACGCCGCATAGCCGCGCAGCTTCCAGCCCGCTCCGAGATCGGCGTCGAGTCCGAGCGACGTCGCCAGCGCTTCGGCATAGCCGTGCGTGTCGATCGGTCCCAGTTCCGGCGCGAGCGAATAGGCGATCAGGTCGGAGCGCGCGCCGGTCGGCGACACGAAATAGGGATTGGCGGCGGTGACCTGCACGATCGCCGCCGATCCGGGCAGCCGCGCATCGAACGCGCGGTGCGCGTAGCGCGCGTCGGCGGTGACATGAACCCCGGCGCCGACATCCTGGTCGAGCGTCGCGTAGAGGCTGTGCCGGACTTGGCGCGGGATCAGGTCGGTGTCGATTCGCGCGTTCTGGAGATTGGTCTTGCCCGCCACGAAGTCCGCCCGGGTCAACGCGGTGCCGTCCTGACCGGACGGGATCGCATAGGCGACGCCGAGCGCGCCCGTCGCCGGATCGATGCCGAGCACGTTGCCGGGCAGGCTGTAGACATAGCGGTGATCGGTTCCGCCGAGGCTGCGCGAATCGGTCGAGCGCGCGAACGCGCGGTCGGCGCTCGCCAGCCGCCCCGACTGGTCATATTCATACGACAGCATCACGCCGCCCGTGCTCCATTGCTTGCCGAGCGTCTGGTCGATCTGCACGTCGCGCTTGCCGCCGCGGGTGACGCTGCCGAACCGCACCCGCGTTTCCGCGCCTTTGAAATGGCGCTTGAGCAGGATGTTGACCACGCCGCCGACCGCGTCGGACCCGTAGATCGCCGATGCGCCGTCCATCAGCACCTCGACCCGGTCGAGCGCGCCGGTCGGGATGCTCGTGACATCGGCGAACGCGCCCTTGGTGCCTGACCCGCCGAGCCGCTGACCGTTGACCAGCACCAGCGTCGCGCCCGCCCCCAGGCCACGCAGGTTGACGCCGGTCGCGAACCCGCCATTGCTCCCGCTCGTGTCGGCGAAAGCGAGCGCGCTTTGCTCGTTCGCCATCCCCCCGAAATTGCCCGGCAGCGCCTGCAAGGCTTGCGCGACGGTCGCGAAGCCACGCCGGTCGAGATCGTCGCGGGTCAGCCGCTCGACCGGCGGCGACCCCGCCGCGCCGCCGCGCAGATGCGTGCCGGTGACGATGATGTCGTCGCGGGCCGGTTCATCGTCCTGTGCGCTCTGCGGAGTGGTCCTTGGGCCTTGTTCGGGCTGCGCGGCCGCCATCCCGCCGCCGCTCGGCGACATGACCATCGCACCCGCATTGGCGGCGGTCTCGGCCGGACCGCGCTCGGCCGCGCTCGGCGGGCGCAGCACGATCATGCGCGGTCCGACCCGCTGCGCCACCAGACCGGTTCCATCTAGGAGGCGGTGGAGGGCTTGGTCCGCGCTCAAGCGCGCCTCCAGCTCGGGGGCCCGGCGGCCGGCGACCAACGCCGTCGAATACAGCAGTTGCTCGCCCGTCACCGACGCGAACGTGACCAGCGCGTGTTGCAACGATCCCGCCGCGATCCTGAAGTTGAACACCGCCGGTGCCGGCTTCGCCTGCACAGCCGATGGCAGTGCCGCCAGCACCAGCCCGATCGCATATCCGCCGCGCAGCGCGTTCCACCGCCGCGCTTGAAGTCCTGTCATCCCCACTGCCCCCATCGTTCCGCCACGCCCCGAACCAGGTCGGGGCTTCGGGACAAGAGACGCGCCGGCATGGCGGTGACCCTAAGTCGATTGCGAGGATTTTTCTCGGGTGGCCCGATCGACCAGGCGGATCGACCCGTTCGCGCCGCGCACGGCGGTCAACGGCAGCAGCGCCGTCGTCGCCGCGACGAAGCTGTCGATGTCACCGACATCGAACGTGCCACTGAACCGTGCCTCGGCAAACCGGTCCGCCTCGAGCCGCACCGGCCGCCTCGTATAGCGGTTCACCTCGGCCACCGCGCGCGCCAGCGTCCAGCCGTCGAGCACGATCCGTCCCTGCCGCCACGCCGTCGCTGCCTTGGTATCCACCCCCTGCACCACCGCCGCGGTGTCGCCGCGCAGCACCAGCCGCTGTCCGGGGCGCAACGTCGTCGGCGATGTGGCCCGCGGCGTGACCCGCACGCTGCCCTCGACCAGCGTCACGTCGACGCCAACGCCGTCCCGCCGCACCGCGAATTGCGTGCCCGTGGCGAGCACCTCCGTCCCGTCCGCCTCGACTCGGAACGGACGCGCCGTGTCATGAGCGACCGTGAAATACGCCTGGCCGTGCGTGAGCACGACGCGGCGTTCGTCCGTGTCGAAGCGCGTGACGATCCGCGTGTCGGTGTCGAGCGTTACCTGCGACCCATCCGCGAGCGCGACGACGCTGCGTTGGCCGATCGCGGTCGCATAGTCGTTCGCGCCGGGGCGCATCGCCCAATAGGTCGCACCGATGCCGAGCAGGACGAGCACGACCACCGCCAGCGCCGCGAGCGCCGGATGCGGGGGCCAGGCCAGCCCAAGCCAGCGCCGCCGCGCCTTGCGTGCCAGTGCGGCGTGCGTGACGGCGGCGATCGCCGGGCGATCGCCAAGGTCACCGGCGCGTGACCACAGCCGCTCGACCGCCGCGAAGGCTTCGGCATGGGTTTCGTCGCGCTGCCATTCGAAGAACGCCTGCAGGGTCTCGCGTGACACCGGCAACGACTTGAGGCGTGCGAACCACTGCGCCGCTTGTGCCTCGACGGCGTTTTCGTCGTGCTGATCGGGTCCAGTCATGAACGGCGCCACCTAGTCTCGTAGCCTGCTCGCGCAAAATGCCAGAGCCTTGCCCATTCGCCACTCGACCGTCTTCACCGAGATATCGAGGTGCGCGGCAATCTCCGCGTTCGTCATATGCCGAAACCGACTCAAAGCGAAGACGTCTCGATACGCATCGGGCATCGCCACGATGAGACGCTCGAGCTCGAGCGCGGCCTCCTGCTCCAGCAGCCCGGGCGGCGCCGACCCCGCCCCTGCCCCGGCGTGCGCGACCGACTCGCGATGTCGTGCCCGCACCGACTCGCGGCGTTTTCCGTCGCGGAACAGGTTGGTCGCGGTCTGCGACAGGAACGCCTTTGGATGGACGATCACCGTCCCCGGCTGGCGTGCCGCGCGCAGATAGGTGTCCTGCACGATGTCCTCCACATCCGCCGGCTGCGCGCGCAGCCGCCGCAGCAGGAACGTGCGAAGCCAGCCGGCATGAAGACGAAACAGGTCTTCAATACCTCGTTCGGTCCAACTTTCATTTCCCAGTTGCTGGTCAAGTTTCGGTTTGTAGCCGGCCAAAGCAAATCTCCATCCGAGCCGGATGCGAACCTTGCGAGGTTCTTTAGCGTGCGCTGCTTATACCGCATTTCTGACGAATAGGAACTATCGTTCCTGGCACGATCGTGCCGACGGCGGTGATGGTTCTTCAATGGACCTCAAGGACACGATGGCGGTGAATTTACGTCGTGTCCGGCACCAGAAGAAACTCACCCAGGAAGAATTGGCAGACCGTGCAGGCTTGAGCACACGGTATGTTGGCGCCATCGAACGCGCTGATGTTTCGGCAAGCGTCACGGTGTTGGGCAAGATCGCGGACGCGCTGGAGGTAAAGCCGAGCGTCCTGATCAGTTAGGCGAAGGCAGCTCCCGCAATCCTGACGCTACACAGCCAGATACCCGTATACTTGGGCGCCTCGCGCTGACGCGCGACCGCGCTCTATGGTTCGGGCAGGCCCTCGCCACCGAGCCTCGCGACGCGAGTCTCGGCCCGAGGTAACGATCGCTTGCGCATACGGCCGGACGATCGTCCGACCTGACGCGGACGCCGCGCCCCGGCGCGGCGGCTTTGTCTGTGCCTCTCCCGTTGCGGCGGGTGCGGGCGGCGCTCCCGGCTAGGCCCGGCGCGGCCGGCGGCAACCCCTGCGCTCGCGCTTCGGGGTGCTCCACTGCGTTTCGCCCTCTGATCCACCCCGTCGCCCAAGCGCGACGGGGCCCCGGGAGGTGCCGCCAGCCGCTGGAGCCGGGCCTCTTGGTCGCTTTTTGCCGCCCACCCCCGCCTTCGCGGGGAGGCTTTGTGCCTTTTGGGGTGGCGAGGAGGAAGCCATGCCGAAATCACCCCGCCAGAGCGTCCGCCGCAAGGGTGCGGCCGAAGACCATCAGGCCGGGAACCGGGTCAACCTCTATGACGCGGTGACCGCGCGGATCATCACCGAGTTGGAAGCTGGACGCCTCCCGTGGGTGCAGCCCTGGGGCGCGAGCGGTGGGACCGGCCCCAGCTTGCCGCGCAACGCGCTCACCGCGCGCAACTATTCCGGCGTCAATGTCCTGATCCTGTGGGGCGCCGTCATTGAACATGGCTGGCCCTCGCAATCGTGGCTGACCTTCCGACAGGCACAGGAAGCGGGCGGATGTGTCCGCAAGGGCGAGCGCGGGCAGTGCGTCGTCTACGCCGACCGCTTTACGCCCGAGGCCGAGCGGGAACGCGCCCGCCGGACCGGCGATGACGCCAAGGCTATTGCGTTTCTCAAGCGCTTCACCGTTTTCAACGTGGCGCAATGCGACGGGCTTCGCGAGGGATTGGCGTCCGATCCGGCACCCCTACCCGAGCGCGAGGTCATCCCCGTCGCCGAGGCGGTGATTGCGGCATCGGGTGTCGATTTCCGAATCGGCGGGACGCGCGCTTTCTATGCGCCCGCGCAGGATTTCGTGCAGGTGCCTCCGCAGCCCGCCTTCTTCGAGCAGGTCAATTATTACCGGACCTGCCTGCACGAGCTGACTCACGCCACGGGCCACGCCAAGAGGCTGGGCCGCGACCTGACCAACGGTTTCGGCAGCAAGGAGTATGCCCGCGAGGAACTCATCGCCGAAATGGGTTCCGCCTTCCTGTGCGCCGCGCTCGGCATCGTGCCGACTGTCCGCCATGCCGACTATATTGGTTCGTGGCTTGAGGTGCTGCGCGAGGACAATCGTGCCATTTTCCGCGCCGCGAGCGCCGCCACCAAAGCCGCCGACTGGCTGCTCGCGCGGCGAGCCTGTCCCGAGCAAGGTAAAGGGGCCGAGGCGCAGGCCGCGCGGGCTGACGGAAGGATCGCGGCATGATCCTCTTGACCCCCGAGCTTCGTTTGGCGCTCCGTGCCAACGACCTTTCCCGCCGCGCGTGGGATAAGACGAGCCAGCGCTTCGATCCGCCGCCCGTGGTCAAATTGTTCTCGCCCATAGGCGCGGCGACATGGCTGGCGACCGAACTGGCGGAAGACGACGACACCCTGTTCGGACTCGCCGACCTTGGCTTCGGCTGCCCCGAACTCGGCTATTTCAGCCTGTCCGAGATCGCCGCCGTGCGGCTGCCCTTCGGGTTGGGGGTAGAGCGCGACCTGACCTTCGAAACCACCTTTGCCCTGTCCGTCTGGACCGACTGCGCGCGTCGCGCCGGTTCGATCCTGTCGGCGCAAACTCATCTCCGCCGTGCCGCCCAAGGCGGATCGACGCCCGGCACGGACCCCGATCTTCCGCAGCATTCCGGCGAGCCGGACGGCGGATGAGGGTTCCCATCAAAGTACGACTTTGATGGGGTCCCTGACGCGCGGGCGGCGCGCTTCGCCGCCATCCCGAAAACCGGCCGCGCCAGACTTTGCACGAACGACGCGACCGGCCCTCACAAGGAGTCTGATCATGACACTCGTTTTCCTCTCGCCTGACAAGCTGTCCGTCAGCAAGACCAATATGCGCTACAGCAAAAAGGCGCCCGACGTGTCCGACCTGCTGCCAACCGTGCGCAAGCGCGGCGTCATCCAGACACTGCTGGTGCGCCCCAATGGTGAGGATGGCCATTTCGAGATTGTCGCGGGCGCGCGGCGCTTCCATGCCGCGCGGATCGTCGCCGAAGAGCGTCGGCTGGCTGAAGGCGACGCCGCCGAGGCCGAGCCGCTACCCTGCCGCATCCTCGCCGAAACCGATGACGCCGCCGCGATCGAGGCGTCGATGATCGAGAACCTCGCCCGGCTCGACGCCGACGAGGTCACCCAGTGGGAAACCTTCACCCGGCTGGTCAAGGAAGGCCGCAATGTCGCCGACATCGCCGCAACCTTCGGGCTTCCCGACCTCACCATCGCGCGCGTGCTCGCGCTCGGCAATCTGCTGCCGCGCATCCGCAGCCTCTATGCGGCGGAGAAGATCGACCGCGGGACCGTCCGCCACTTGACCCTTGCCAGCAAGAGCCAGCAGCGGAACTGGCTGGCGCTGTTCGACGATCCCGATAGCTATGTCCCGACCGGTCACCAGTTAAAGGCGTGGCTGTTCGGCGGGCAATCGATCCCGTCCCGCTTCGCTGTGTTCGATCTCGACACCTTCAAGGGTGTGACCATCGCCGATCTGTTCGGCGACGACCGGTATTTCGCCGATGCCGATGCGTTCTGGACCGCGCAGAACGCAGCCATCGAGGCCCGGCGCGACGCCTATCTGGCGCAAGGCTGGAGCGATGTCGTGATCGTTTCCCCGTCGGAGCATTTTCATAGTTGGGAGTATGAGAAAGCCGCCAAGCGTAAGGGCGGGCGCGTCTATATCGACGTCCGTTCGACCGGCGAGGTCATCTTCCACGAGGGCTATATCTCCACCAAGGAAGCCCGCCGCGCCGCGCGCGGCGACAGCCCCGAACCCGCGAAACCTGCGCGTCCCGAGGTCACATCGACCCTGCAGACCTATCTCGACCTGCACCGGCATGCCGCCGTCCGCGCAGCGCTGCTTGGGGCGCCCGGCGTCGCTTTGCGGCTGATGGTCGCTCACGCCATCGGCGGCTCGCACCTGTGGCGGGTGTCGCCCGAACCGCAGGCGACGCGCAACGATGCGGTCCGCGAAAGCGTGGAGACCTGTCGCGGCGAGACGGTGTTCGACGAGCGCCGCCGCGCGGTGCTCGGCCTTCTCGGCTTCTCGCCCGAGGCGCCGACCGTCACCGGCGGCAATGGCGACGACTATGGCGTGGTGGGCATCTTTCTGCGCCTGATCGACCTTCCCGACGCGATCGTCATGGAGATCATCACCGTCGTCATCGGCGAGACGCTGGCGAGCGGCAGCGCCGCCGTCGCCGCGGTGGGAACGCAGATCGATGTCGACATGGCCGATTGGTGGCAGGCCGACACGGCGTTCATCGAACTGATCCGCGACAAGGCGGTGCTGTCGAAAATCGTCGCCGAAGTGGCGGGCGAGACCGTCGCCGCCGCCAATGCCGGCGAGAAGACCAAGACCTTGAAACGCATCGTCCGCGACCATCTCGATGGCGCGGACGGGCGGACCAAGGTCACGCGCTGGGTACCGAAATGGTTGGCCTTCCCAGCCTCGGCCTACACCACGCGCGGTGGTGTCGGCACCGTCGCCGCCCATGCGAAGGTCGAAGCGGCACGGACCTCAGAGTCGGAACCCGACGCCGGACCGGAGCCGTTCGCGCAGGCTGCATGACGATAGGCAGGCGGGAGCAATCCCGCCCGTCGCTCGGTCCCCGTAATTCGGCCGCGTGGCCGAGCCCTCTCGGCTCGGCCACGCGGATTTTTGCATTGCACCGTCTACCCCGTCTATCCTCCCGCACGCCTTTCGCGAGGGGACAGCGCCGATGCAATCCGAGGCCATCGTTTGCGAGGTTCGCTATCGACTCGATCCGCAAAAGCGCGCCGAGTTCGAGGAGTATGGCCGCGCATGGGTTCGGTTGATCGAACGGTTTGGCGGAACCCACTACGGCTTCTTCGTGCCACGTGCCGCCCCAAGCAACACGACGATCAGCTTTCCGGGCAAGGGTCGGCACGGTGAAGCGGACGTCGCCGTCGCCCTGTTCGGTTTCCCGAATGACGCCGCCTATCGCCGATATCGGATCGAGCTTCCGCTCGACCCCGAGGCCGCCGCCGTCATCGAACGCTTCGCCGAGCCGCCCTTCGAGAGCTACGAGCGGATCTTCCTGCAGCCGCTCTCGGGCCAGCTGTGAAGACCGATTGCGGAGGCAGTCACAGCGTGCGCGCCAACGGCAGGACGACGTAGCGCGTAAGCGGCGCGAGCGGCAGTCCGGCAGCGTCGGCAACGCCGACCCACAGTGCTTCCGCAATCTCCGCCTGCGCCATCGGCGCGACCCGCACGCGCATATGAAAGAGCTCCGCCTCGACAATCGTATTGCGTTCGTTCGCCGCCGACGCAGAAAAGCACCCGAGGTACCGGACATCTTGTGTGCACACCTCTAGTCCGATCTCCTCGGCCAATTCGCGCCGGAGCGCGGCCAAGGCGCTCTCGCCCGCCTCGATCTTTCCACCCGCCTGCATGAACCACCGCGTGCCCGTCTTTCTCACGAGCAGCAGACGACCGGCCTCGTCGTCGATCAAGGCCGCAGCGATGCGGATCGTTCTGGAAGCGGCTTCCCCCATTGCGCTCAATCGATTGCCGGCTCGGGGAGGCGACAGATATCGATCCACTTGCCCCCGACGACGTCCGCCAGCCGGTCAGGCGATACCGCGACCGAACTGTTGAGCGAGCCCGCCGCAGGATAGACCACGGCGAAGTCCTGGAGGCTTTGATCGCAATAGATCGGGAGCGCCGTCGGGAGCCCGAACGGACAGACACCACCGACCGGATGACCAGTCACCTCGAGCGTTTCGCCGGGATCGAGCATCCGTGGCCGCCCGCCAAGCGCTGCCTTGGTCTTTCGATTTGTCGAGACGCGTGTCGCCGCGCGTCACGAGCAGGACGACCTGCTCGTTAACCCGAAACGCGAGCGTCTTGGCGACCTGGCCGGGCGCGACGCCCAGCGCAATGGCAGCTTCGGCCACGGTCGCCGTGCTCTGTTCGACGACGATGATCGGAAGATCGGGCGCACGTTCGGCGAGGTCGGCGCGGAGGATTCATGGCTCATCAGAGCTGTGGATAGCCCAGAAACGCGTGATGCCCAATGCGCCAAGTCGCTATGCTGATCTGGCGATTGTCGGTGATCTCCGATGCTGATCGTGTCCGCCCCGGTGGCCTCTCTTCATGGCAGATCTGGCGCTGTGCGGGCTTGTCCGCGCAACGGCGTCGCCGACTTTCTTCCCCGCCCTCACGGGCTCCTCGCGAAACAAGAAAGCCGGCTTTGGCCGTCCTTCGCTGGCGCTCCGGCCTACGCTCACCCCATCGCTTTTGCGATGGGGACCCCGAGCAGGTGCGCGTCGCCCGTCCATCGCCTGATCGACTGCCATCGAGGCCGCATGGGGCGGCGTCGAGACAAGCATCAGGAGACGTCACATGGCACAGATCGGCAGCTTCACCCGCGGCGAAAACGGCATCTACACCGGCGAAATCCGCACCCTCACACTCCGCGTCAAGGCGAGCATCCGCCCCAGCGCACGCGATCACGACAAGTCGCCCGACCACCGGGTCGTCGCCAACGGCGTCGAGTTCGGCGCGGCCTGGACCCGGGCGGCGCGCGAGACCGGCGCGGAATATCTGAGCCTCAAGCTCGACGATCCGTCGTTCCCGGCACCGATCTACGCGACGCTCAGCCAGGGCGATGACGGCGAGCACAAGCTCATCTGGTCACGCTGAATCCGCCCCCCCCCGCGCGCCACCGCGCGCGGGAGTTTTCGTTTCTCTACCGGGTGTGTCGAAAACCGGACCAGCGATTTTCGACGCTCCGCAGCCGGTGTCCCACCCGCCATCCCCGGTGTCGGGAACGGCAGTGTGCCGTCCCTCACAGACACGGACAGGCATCATGGATAGCGACGACGACATCTCCCGCGCGAACCGCGCCAAACGCGGTTCCCCCTACCTCAACACCGACCAGGCGGCGGCCTATCTGAAGTTCTCGAGCCGGCTGCTCAAGCGATTGCGCCGCGCCGGCAAGGGGCCGGTGTTCCGCCGGCACAGCCGCTTCGTCCAATATCATATCGACGATCTCGACGCATGGTCGAAGGCGCAAGCGGTCGGAGGCGGCGATCATGGCGAAGCGTGACCTGCGCCGCGCGGCCACGCCGCTGCTGGAATGGGGCGAGCAGCTTCGCGCCGCCAAATACCGTCGCCGCATCATCGGCCGACGCGTGGCGGTTACGGGCATCGGCATCACCCTGCTCGGGCTGACGATGGCGTTTCCGCCCACCCCGCGCCTGGTCTGGAACGCCAGCGCCAGCGCGACGATAGGCCTCTACGCCGTGACCCCAGGCGCGGCGGTCTATCCCGGCGATATGGTGATCGCGCGCGTGCCCGAGCGTTGGCGGAAGCTGGCTGCACAGCGTCGCTACATCCCCGCCAACGTGCCCTTGGTGAAGCGCGTCGCGGCGGCGGCAGGCGACGAGGTCTGCGCGCTTGGCCGCGAGATCTTCGTCAACGGCCAATGGCTAGCCGAACGCCGCGTGGCCGACGCTAGCGGGCGCCCCATGCCGGCATGGAGCGGCTGCGTGCGGCTGCGCGGACGCCAGCTTTTCCTGCTCATGCCCCAGAGTCCCGCATCCTTCGACGGGCGCTATTTCGGTGTGACCGAAGAGGGATTGGTTGTGGGCAAGGCGCGGTTGTTATGGCCGCGTTGACCCGGGTGCTCGCGGCCAGTTTGCTGTTCGCTGCGCCCCCCGCGCGAGCCGGCGAGGTGGAGCGCTGGCGACCGATGATCGAGGAAGCATCGGCCCGGTTCGGTATTCCGATGCGCTGGATCGAACGGGTGATGCGCGCCGAAAGCCGCGGCCTGACGATGCTGAACGGTCGCCCGATCCGGAGCCGCGCCGGCGCGATCGGCCTCATGCAGCTCCTGCCCGCGACATGGGCGGAGATGCGCGCGCGGCTTGGATTGGGTAGCAATCCCGACGATCCGCGCGACAACATCCTCGCCGGCACATGCTTCCTGCGGCTGATGTACGACCGCTTCGGCTATCCCGGTCTGTTCGGCGCCTATAACGCAGGACCTGGCGTCTATGCCGCCTTTTCGGCGGGACGCCGACGGCTTCCCGGCGAAACGGTCGCCTATCTCGCCACCGTTGGCGGCGCGGTGAAACCAGGGTCATCGGCACCACATCCTGCGCCGCAACCGTCGCTGTTCGTCGTGGGTCGGCTCGCCGATCGTGACCAACCGCCGTCGACCCCAGTCGAAGGACCGGGCCTGCTGTTCGCTGTCCGGAAGGTCGCGCCATGATCGCGGGCGGTGGAGGGGCTCGTCTCGACAGGCCCAGCATGACGGCTGCCGAAGCGGCTCTCAAGGCCCGTGGGTGCCCCCCAATTTTCTGCGAAAATCGGTTCCCCCCACGTCCGCTTCGCGGCGCTCCGCTACGCTACGCGGCCCTGACAGCCGCTCCGCCACCCGTCTCCGAGATGCTGTTCTCACTTGGGAGAACGGACACGATGGAGAGGATCATGGGCGTGTTTCACCCTGTTTCGGTGGCGTCGGATCGCGTGATGGCGACGCTGGTTTCGGGGCTTGAGGTCGAATTCGGCCACACTGTCGCGGAGGCTCTGGCACACCGATTCCTGGAGGCTGAGGAGACCGATTTCCTCTGGGATGCGCGGGTTCAGGAGCGCTGGATCGGTGCCGACGAGAGCGGCGATGATGAGGACATCGAGCTGGATCGGGTTCGAATTTTTGGGCGGTTGGACGGTCGTTGGTTCGTCGCGGTGATGATCGTCGATGGCGATGGCAACGCACGCGACGTGATCGGAAAGCGCGAGTTCGGACGACGGCGGCAGGCATTGGCGGCGTTCGCGGATGGCTGAGGAACCGCACATTTCGGGCCGGGATGCGGTGCCGGATTGGCATCGTGTCCCGGCTTTTGTTTTGAGCCGAGGAAAGGGAGAGGGTCGGGAGGAAGCGGAAAAGCGAAAGCAAGAGAAAGGCAATGTCTCGCGATCATTGCCGCAGGATTGTCTGCACATCGTTTTTCTTGGAGACACGCCGCGAGCGCCACGAGACATGTTCGCGAGGATCGTCGTAAATCCGCCGTTTTTTGCGCGAATTCGCGGGATGTGCGACCAAGGCCGCCCGCGATGAGCGACGACGAAGACTTCACGCCGCGGCTCGGTCGGCAGCGCCAGCAAGGGGGAAAACGCGCGCGACGCTACCTTGGCCGCGTCGTTGGCGCTGCGATCCGCTCGGCCGAGAAAGCGTCGGTCAGGAGCCATCGGTTCGACGGCAGCCGCATCGGTCGTGGCGCCAGCATGGGGCGGCTGCTTTCCAGCCGCGACCGGTTCGGCGGCATGCGCGCGCGGCGCGCGGTGGTGAAGACGCGGCTGGTCCGCATCGGCAGCAAGGGCATGCCCGCCGCGCGTGCGCATCTGCGCTATATCCAGCGCGACGGCGTCACCCGTGAGGGCGCGCCGGGCGAGTTGTACTCGGCCGACCGCGACACCGCCGATGGCAAGGCGTTCCTCGAGCGTTGCGACGGCGACCGCCATCAGTTCCGTTTCATCGTCTCCGCCGAGGATGGCGCGGAATATCCCGACCTCAAGCCGTTCGTGCGCCGGCTGATGACCCAGATGGAAGCCGACCTCGGCACGCGTCTCGACTGGATCGCGGTCGATCACTTCAACACCGCCCATCCCCACACCCACATCATGCTGCGCGGCGTCGATGATACCGGTCAGAATCTGATCATCGCCCGCGAGTATATCGCGCACGGCATTCGCGAGCGCGCGGCCGAGCTGGTGACGCTCGATCTCGGGGCGCGTACCGATCAGGAAATCGAGGCGCGGCTTCGGCGCGACATCGGCGCGGAGCGAGTGACGGCGATCGACCGGCGGCTGATCCGGTCGATGGACGCCGACCACCTGGTCACTTCGGCGGATCGCGATCCCTTCCAGCAGTCGCTGCGCGCTGGCCGATTGCAGAAGCTTGCCAGCATGGGTCTCGTCGAGGATGTCGGCAGTGGCCGCTGGCGGCTCGCTGACGATCTTGAGGCGACGCTGCGCACGCTTGGCGAGCGTGGCGACATCATCCGCACCCTGCAGCGCGAACTGACCGCCCGGAATCTCGAGCGGCCGTGGATCGGGCGGAGCCGATTCGGGGCTGGGGAAACCGATCCGGCGCCGGTCGTCGGTCGGCTGATCGCGCGCGGCCTCGCCGACGAGCACCGCGACCGCCATTACCTGCTGGTCGATGGCGTCGATGGTCATGCCCATTATGTCGATATCGGGCGCGCTGACGCCATCGCACCGATCGCGGAGGGCGCAATCGTGCGGGTGTCGGCGCGAAGCCTGGAGGTCCGGGACGCGGATCGGGTCGTCGCCGAGGTGGCGGCGGCGAATGGCGGCCGGTATTCGGTCGACCTGCATCTGCGACATGACCGGTCGGTGACCCAGGCGTTCGCCGAAACCTATGTACGGCGGCTCGAGGCGATGCGGCGGGCGGGCGCTGGTGTCGCACGCGAGCCCGACGGAAGCTGGATTATCGCCACAGACCATATCGATCGCGCGGCCGCCTATGAGGCGCGCCGTCATCGCGACCAGCCGGTCGCCGTGGAGACCCTATCGACGCAGCCGCTCGATCAGCTTCGAGACGCCGACGCGGCAACCTGGATCGATCGCGAGTTGGCGTCACACGCCCCGCTGCCCATCTGGGACGCTGGCTTTGGGCGCGAGGTCCGGGCGGCGATGGCGGGCCGACGACAATGGCTGGTCGAGCAGCAGCTTGCCGATATCGATGGCGATGGCATTCGGCTTCGCGCCAACGCGATCATGATGCTCCAGCGACGCGAGCTACTGCGTGCCGGCGATGAACTGGCTGGGGAGTTGGGCAAGCCGTTCGTCGAAGCGCGCGCCGGGGAGGCGATCGAGGGGCGGTTGGTGGGCCGCGTGGATCTCGCCAGCGGCCGGTTCGCGCTGGTTGAGAAGAGCCGGGAATTCACGCTGGTGCCATGGCGACCCGCGCTCGATCGCCACGTAGGTCGCCCCATCGCCGGAATCGTGCGCGGCGACGGGGTAAGTTGGCGTTTCGGCCGCGAGCGTGCCGGACCCGAGATTTCGTGATGATCTCGCTTGCCGCATGGCTGTTGTCGTCCGAACCCTGGACGACAGACACTTTCCGCAGATGCTAAACAAAACCAATTTTTGCGGCTATCGGAATGCCGGAATTCCCCGCACGCGTCGGTAATACGCCATCACATAAATATTTACGAGACTTGCTTCATGGCCAGAATAGCCCTTTTCTTGTTGTTCTGCGCGGGTGCGTTCTGGTCGATCCCCGCATGGGCGAGCGGCGACGTCGGCTGCGCGCCTTCCTGGAAGCTCAACGCCGCGATGCACAGTGGGTGCGACGACACCGCGATGATCAGCCCGCGCAACGACAGCCGGATCAATCTGATGTTGCTGCTGGCGGATTTGCCCGGCGCACCGCCCCCGTCCATCCCGGCGAAGCCTTCGGTCTTCCTCGATATCACCTCGCTCGCGCCGTCATCTGCGGACGGCGGCAGCCCCTTTTATTCCGATGGTGAAGGTTCGCGCTGCCGAAGCAATGTGGTGGCAACCGCAAGTTTCGAAGCCGCGCTTCGCGCTAACCTCAAGATATCTGAACAGGAACGCGCCACCCTGATCGCCACCCGGCGCGGCCTTCAGCCGACCTGCACGCAGAACGGCACAGTCGACGCCGCAAGTGCCGCCACGGCGCGCGCGATCAAATCCTCTGCCGGCAAGGCCTTTGCCACTTATATCGACGCCGCGGCGGCATTTTATGCGGCCGACTATGACGGCGCGACCGCGCGCTTCACCGCGCTCGGCTCTGCTCGCGATCCGTGGCTGCGCGAGACGGCGCGCTACATGCTCGGCCGCGTCGCGGTGAACCGGGCGCAAGTCGATTATTATGACGAATATGGCTCGCCCAAGGAGGGGACGAAGATCGCGCCCAATCTCCTCACCGACGCGGAGACGGCGTTGCGCGGCTATATGAGGGCCTATCCCAAAGGCGACTATTTCTTCTCCGCCCGCGGGCTGCTCCGGCGCGTCTATTGGCTTGGCCAGGACCATGCGAAGATCGAGGCGGAATATACTGCGCTGATGGCGTTGCCGGAGGCGCAGCGCGGTATCGACGCGATGACGCTGGCACAGGAGATCGATGCCAAGCTGCTGTCCGCCGCCACGGCGGATACGCTACGTGATCCGAACCTTCTCGCCGTGTTCGACCTCATGCATATGCGCAGCAAGGGGTATGACGGTGAGCCCTGCTGCGCTCCCATCACCCGCGCAGCGCTTGAGGCGCAGCGCCCGAAATTCGCCAGCAAGCCCGAGCTGTTCGCCTACCTTCTCGCCCTCCACGATTACTATGTCGCGGCCCAGCCGGCGGAGGTCTTGCCGCTCGTCCCGGACGCTTCGCACCAGACGGATTTCACGTATCTCGCGTTCAGCCGCCAGATGCTGCGCGGTATGGCGCTCGACGCCAAGGGCGACCGCAACGCTCGCGGCTTCTGGATCGATCTTCTGGCCGGCGCCAAACGCGCTGCTCAGCGGCCTGTTGTCGAACTCGCCCTGGCGATGCACGAGGAACGCGACCACGCCCTCGCACGCGTCTTCGCACCCGGTTCCCCGATACAGACACCCGAGATCCGCGAGATCCTACTTGTCAATGTCGCCGACGCGACGCTGCTACGCCAACAGGCGCAGGCCGCAAGCGCGCCCGACCACGAGCTCGGCATCGCGTTGTTCACCTTGCTCTACAAGGAAGCCACCCGTGGTTCGCACCGCGACTTTGTCAACGATGTGCGCCTCATCCCCGCCAGCGCACCGAGCGAAGCGAATTCCTACGATATCCAGTCGTCTGAACACCTGCCCACGGCCCTCTTCACCAAGGGCAAAAACCTGGGCGATTATGGCTGCCCCCCGCTGCTGGAGACCCAGCGCCGCCTCGCCACCAGCGCGAACGATGCCAAGGCCATGATCTGCGTCGGCGAGTTCGTCCGCGCGAACGGCTTCGACGGGTTCTTCCTCGACAGCCAGCCTTCCGCTGACGACCTTGGCGGTACGCCTTCGCAGTTCACGGGCGCACCTTATTCGCGTCTGGACGCCTATCAGGCGGTGTTGGCCTCATCCAAAGCCTCGCCCGAGGACAAGGCGTATGCCCTGTACCGCGCGGTCAATTGCTATGCGCCGGGGCGGACCAATTCCTGTGGCGGAAAGGGGGTGGAGCCGGAAACCCGCAAGGGTTGGTTCCAGCGCCTCAAACGCGAATATCCGAATTCGTCCTGGGCGCAGGAGCTGCGATATTATTGGTAAGGGCCTGGGATGGTACCGGGTGCTACCGCTGCTGTTGCTGTCGGCGGCCCCGCCGCAGACGATGCCCGGTGCACGGGTCGATGCGAACCGGTATGATGCGTTCTGGCTTTGGGCTGGCGTCCGGCCCCAGCCGGCCCTCGCTCACGCCAGCCGGATCTATCTGCTTCAGGGCGCGGTCGTCGGGGGCGATGTCGCGCGAATGGTGGCACAAAGGCCTGCGGTCCCGCGCATCAGCCACGCGGAAGTATGGATGGTGCTGCGCGTGGAGACACTGGCCTGGACCCCGCAAATCGATGCGCAGTTGCTTGCGGCGCTCGAACGCTGGCAGCGGGCGGGAAACCGAGTCGCCGGCGTCCAGGTCGATTTCGACGCAAAAACACGCCATCTTTCCAGCTATGCGGCGTTCCTGAAGACTCTGCGGGATCGGCTTCCGCCGCAGTACAAACTCGGTATCACCGGCCTTCTCGACTGGAGCGCCAACGGTGACCCGGAAGGTCTCGAGAGGCTCGCGGGCGTCGTGGACGAGGTGGTCCTGCAGATCTACCAAGGCCGACACGTCATCCCGGGGTATCGCACCTACCTCGCGAAACTTGGCCGCCTGAAAATTCCTTTCCGCATCGGCATTCTGGAGGGCGGCGAGTGGACACCGCCGCCGGGCCTGGCCGCAAATCCCCGCTTCGAGGGCTATGTCGTCTTCCTTCTCAATCCAGACCGTGCGGAAACTCGACGACAGGCCTCATCCTGACGAGGTTTTGTCGGATATGATGGGCGACGGCGACATTTTCGGTCTCGCCACGATGGCGGTACCAAAGCAGCCCCACAAGGATCATCCGCGCTTTACGGCGGTGACTTTGCAGGCTTGGATCGGGCCCGCATCTCCCGGATCAGTCGCGGCACGCCGATGACGGTGATGGTTAGCCTGAGATTATAGGCGAGCGCCGCCAGACTGAACTCGGCTCTCACCTTCCAAACCGCGCATCAGGAACGCGCCCTGGTCTCCCGATTGATGCCGGGACCATTCGCTCTATTCCGCTTCGTTCCAGCGAGCTCTACGGGTCTCGGTAGGGTCGGCGCGAAACGCCTCTTTCGAGTACGCCCCAGCCTCCCCCGAACCGTGCTTGCACCTTTCAATGCGCACGGCTCTCCATTCTGTCGGGCATCCGACCACCATGGTGTACGACGTGACATTTGCGGCACTGAGCGATTGTGATACGCCAGCGCGCCGATTGTTTCACAGTGTCATTAGGTCGTCCCGTTTGTCTTTCAGACGGTTGGGATGATGCCTCTCGAGCGGCCGGCCGGTATCGCCACTTGCTTGGCATTCTCGAGCTTTGAGGCGGATACCCTCATGCGGATCCACAACAGCTACGAGATCGCGCAGACCCGCAAACGCGAGAGCGAAATCCATATTCGCCTTTCAGAGGCGGCGCTGACGAGATGCCCCCGTCAGCCCGACGCAACTCGCCCAGCCGACCGAGTCTCCGGGATGTAGGTGATCAAAGCCGGTCGATGCCCCCGTCGATCCGGCTCATCACTCTGCTCAGCGGCGCGCTCTGCTCAACCTTCGTCCAGATCAAGGAACGCCACCACGTCGTTCTCCGTCGCGAACCACAATCCCGCCTGCACATCCTCAGGCTGCTGACGCGCAACAGACAAAGCCTCGCTCATCGTCCCATAGAACAACGTCTGCGCCGCAGCGTCGTCCTCGCTAAGATGATACAGCCGAACGCTGGTGCTGGCGAAGGTCGTGCGCATTCCTAAGCCTTGGCGCCTAACGCGGACGGCTGCAAGGAGATGACAGCCCCGCGCTGATTGTTATGATTTGCGCGCGGTGCAGAGGGGGCAGTTCGCGGATGAGCAAATGGTTGGTGCCGCTTGCCATCGGCTTCCCGATCGGTGCCGTGCTCGCGTCGGCTCCCACGCTTCTTCGGCGAATGCTCATCCGGCGTGCCCGCAGCCGTCTCGCTCGGACCGGTTTGCGCCCCGGTCTGCGCATTCGCGTGATGATCACTCCGGACGACCATCCCGATTGGGCGCATCTTACGATCCATGTGCGCAATCGGACCAAGGATATATGGTGGTTCCAGCAAATCGACTTTCCTGCCGGGAAAGTCAGAGGTGTACTGAAGAGTGATCGCGTGTTCGCCAAGTTCGCCGGCGATCTATCCGCCGTTCCGACAGATGCGCTACCCGGACCCGGCCCGCTGCTGCCAAGCCGGTCGATCCATCCCGACGACAGGTCCACGGCGCATTTTACCGGGGTGGCGGATGGCACCTGCGAACACGCCTATCTCTACTACCCAGGTGAGCGCGATCCCATCGCCGTGAACGTCACCCTGCGGCCCATGGGCGGCGGTGGTCGCGCGATCACCGTGACAGCCGTCAGGCCGGTGTCGTGGTAGCATAACCCGGTTTGAGCAGCGCCATGTTGCAGCGGGCGTATGGGCGGAATAGCCTTAGTCCGCCGGATTGTTCGGCTAAGGAAATGCCATGTTCCGTACCGCCATGATTGCCATCGCCACGCTCGCCCTGTCGTCTGCGCCAGCCATCGCCGCGCCGTGCAAGGATGCCAAGGGCAAGTTCACGAAATGCCCGCAAAAGGCAGCCGCGCAGGGCGGCGTCACCAAAGATGCGAAAGGCAAGTGCCACATCGCGTCGGGTCCGAAGAAGGGCCAGTTCACGAAGTGCTGAGCTTTCGTCGCGCGCCGCTGGTCGTCTGATCCGGCGCGCGACGACCCAATCGCCCCATCCTCCACGCGCTCGATCGAGACGCTTCCCGAGATTCTACCGTTGTCTGTATCACCCAGGCAACATTGAAGATGCGACGACCACAACGCCGTGTCGCTTCTTCACTACAGTCAACTCGTCCCGAATCGCAACAATTCCCCCGTTAATTTTGCTGATTGTTCTATTATGCGACGAATTACTCATAGAAATGAGTACGTTCTGCACTTTAGCGCCTTAGAATGGCCAACACAACAAAGAGTCGCGCCCTATGAACCTCACAACAGATTCATGCCACCGGGAGGGCAATGAAAATGGAAATCGAGCCTACAGGAGAATTGTGGAATAGCGTCAGCCGTGGATCAAATTTGAACATACATGCGCAGACGCTGGCGTATGCGCGCAAGAAGTACGCTTTGCGCCGAAGGCGAAGTGTCATTCTTTCAGAAGTCGCCGATCTCTTTCACGACCCAGCGTGGGACATATTGCTGGATCTGTTCATCGCTGCCGAAACCAATGCGCAAATCTCTGTAACCAGCGCCTGTATCGCTTCCGGTGTGCCCTCAACGACGGCGTTGCGCACGCTGGCGACCATGGAAAAGCGTGGTATCCTCAAAGGTCAAAGTGACAGAGACGACGCACGCCGTCGTTTCGTATCGCTTTCAGACACGATGCGCGAGAAGATGCGAACATTGCTGATCCCTCGGTAACAGGGAGGCGACTCATCGGCACGCCGACGGCTTGATTGGATGAGTCGCCACAGGTTCCCCCGTCAGCGCGCGTGCGGAGATCATCGGCATTCGCCCATGCGATATTGCCGCCAATAGCGATCCCAGCGCACGGCAGCGCCGGCCGTGACCACTGCACACGATAAAGACCGGCCGTCCCCGAGCGTGCAGCGCGCCACGACGCGGCTGTAGCTCGTTCCCATGGGCTGACAGGTCATCGTCTGGTGCAGGACGATGCGCTCCACGATCTGCTGGCTGCGCGCGGCGGCTGCGTCGTTGCAGATGTAGTTCGCCCGGCGAGAGTCGGACCTGTGACACGGCGCGGCGCTCTCGAAATCCGGTGCTTGAACGCCGGCAATCCGCACCTTGATCCCATTCGAGCACCACAGCGGGCCGTCGCCGTCGTGGACGCGTGTGACCGTGCAGGAGAACGGACCGGCCGCCAACAGCGCCATCAGAAACAACATCGCGTCAAATCGCCATCCAGTCGCCTTCCGCATCGTCGATCGCCGCGAAGGCGTCGCCATCGGCTTGCTGACTTCTCAGGTGCGCCCGGACAGCTTCAGGATCGCCGTTCTTTGGAAAGGTGCGGTCTGCACGCGCAGCGTCAGCGATGCCGTCGACCCAATCACCACGATCGCGCTGGGTCAGCAACCAGCGCCCGAAGGCGAGCTTGGGTGTTGCCTGCTCGTCCTGATAATCCGCCATTTTTCAAACTCCTGCGACTCACCGGAAGCGGCATCGCACACGATCGATGTTCTCGCAATGTTCTTGCGAATCGCTCGGCGATGCGCGTAGCTGTTCGTCCGCCGCCGTGGCGGCTCGACATCAATGGAGCTTGAAAATGCAGCACGACCTGCAACTGCGTGCGGCCGCGCGCGATCTATAACGCCTGCTATCCGTCCGAGGATTGGGCACCGGTCGGGTTCGATGATGCCGAGCGCTTCAAGACGATCCACTATCGGCAGGCCGTCGGTGCAGCTCAACAGGCGCGTGCGGTGCTGGCCGATCGGGCTGACCAGCCCGCGCTGTTCACAACCTCTCCGGCGCACGCCTGAGCGTGTCTAGGGACGCAATCGAGACGGTGAACTGGCTGGCGCACCGCTGGCCCATCAAGAAGCGGACGCTGCCTTACGGCGGTTGGACCATTCATATCGGTGAGATCGATGGCCAGCGGGTTTTCCAAGCCAATGACGCAGACGAATACGATCAGAAGGTGAAGCTCCAGCGCCCCGTGTGCTTGGCCCGTTTCATCGCCGGATACAGAGCGATCCACCCCGCCGCTGTTCTCGTTGTGGCGGATACCTTTCGCCTTGGTCGTATTCCACCCGAGCTATGGTGCGGCTACGATGTCACGCACCTGGTAGATATGCCGGCGATCACGCTGCTCTCCGCGAAGGCTCGTGCGGTATTCCCGAACTGGCCGCAGGCGACGATCCGTGCCGTCCGGCAGGAAGACGTGCCCGGTCTCAATCTTGTCGCGGCACCGGACGCGCGCGGGCCAAAGCTGCGCGCGGTCGCCTGAGCGTGGGACGGTACGATGCCGATGGCGGCCAGGTTCCTACCACGCTGTTCGAAGCGGCAGCGTTTCACCGAACGATCAAGGCGCATTGCCCATCCTGTGGGCGAGAGGCAGTGTTCCACGCCGCCGCTCTTTGGTGGTTGTTCCATCGGAAGCGTTGGCCCGTGCATCTCGACTTCGTTCCGGCCCGGCTGCGATGCACCGGCTGCGGGCGGCGCGGCGTCTCAATCCGAACCGGGAGAGACGCACCTACGGTGATCGATCTGCCGATGCCAGATGCGTTCGAGTGGAAGCGGGCGGTGAGCCTGTTTCGCTCGTAAATCTCGCCGTTTTCGGATCATATATGCAGGGGCTTAAGACTTCAGCCTGACGTGGGGATCACGACGTTACGGTAAGCGCCCTCCGCGAGATACCCGCGCATCTGAAAACGATCCGCCTTGAAATCCACTGTCGAGCACTTCGTCATTGCATCTTTAAGTGGAGCAAAGGCCCCAAACTCCGCCCGACTCTCAACGGGTGTGTTCAATAGCAATTTTACCGCTTCAGGCTTCTCGTGAGCCACGCACTGTCCGAATAGCACGAGAGCGATAACCGTACGCTGCCTGTCCGGCACGCTGGACAGTGCCTCCCCCGATGGCGCATCAAAAGTGTATTTGACTCCAGCACGATGAAGTGCCTTTTGGTCTTCCTTCAAGAGCAATTCTGCTACGGTTCCACGCAGCAAATTGGCTCTGAATTTGAGCATGCCGCCATGTAGGCAACTAGAGGTAGAGATACGAACAGCCTGTTTATTTTCCTCTTTGCTCTCAGGCAGCGTGCTTAAAAACTTGATCGCATCTGACCGCTGTTCGGCGACACAATGCCCAAACTGGTCCAGGGTCTTGATTGCTTCGGCACTACGGTGAGGTTCCTTTGCCTGGGCGGCCGACGCCGCTACGCAGACCACAAGTCCGGTTATGACGCCCCGCATTTTTTGCTCCGAGAACGCGCGCTGTTAGTCGGAGCATCTTGCTCCCGAAGAGCGGCATCGCGCAAGCCCGCGTCAGGATGCAATCAGATCAATGCGGGCGTGATCATCAGATCTTTGCGCTTCAACCACGGCTCGCTCGTCCGCTCCATTGCGATCAGGTGATCCGGGAAGCACCGCGCCTGCAACGTAAGCGCGTCGTCGAAGCTGCCATGCAACCAGTCGTCCCATTCGCCCGCATGCAGCAGCACCGGCATTCGGTCGTGGACGGGGCGAATTGCCTCGTTGCAGTCGGTCATCACGCCTGAATAGACCGGTCCCCACTCTGCGCTGTCGCGCCACAGACCAGCCCAGGCAAAGATCGGCTGATCGACGACGGAGAACCAGGTCCGCGTCTTCCTGCCTTTTTGTCCCTCCGCTTCGGCAAAGGCGGTAAGCGGGATGAGACAGCGCGATTTCGGCTTTAAGGCCAGACCCTTCCACATCGGCTTTGTAAGGTCGGCGATGTTGTTGACCGGCTTTGGCTTGGCGGTCGGTGCCATCGTCTTCAGCCGAAGCGGAAAACCCCACGTCATCGACTGCGCGATGCGCTGACCGTCGGCCTCACGCACAACTACGCCAGGGGCGCCAGGATAGACGTCTTCGCCGGCATTCGACGCAACGCAATTGGCGATACCGAAATGGGCCGCGACCTCCGCCGCGGATGTCCGAAGAGTGTAAAGGTTGCAGATGTGGACAACTCCTCGCCTGCACGGCGCTAACAGATTTCTGACCCGATTGCTTGCTATCAGATGTGCGCCTATTTGGGCGGGGCCAACTCGCTGGATGTACGATATTAACGCCATTCGAGCGGCGGGGTTTGTCGGCCCCATAACCGACGAGAATGCCGAAGCGGCGCCGCTGGCGGATCGTGCTGCAACACGAATCCGCAGGCGTCACGCCCGGAGACTAAGCCGGACCAACTCCATCGGCCGATATGAGATTATCGGCGACCAGCGTACCAATCACCCGCACGCGCTTTTCGACGAAATCGACCGGCACCCGACGCAGTTCCAGCGCGTAACGGCCGCCGAGGTCGCGGCGAAGATAGAAGCCGCTACCATCGCGGACCAGCGTACCCGTCTCGTCGATGCGGCTTCCGATGCGGTCCATCCGTTCGCGATACCGGTTGATCGCGCCGAACTGCAAGGCATCACGGCACGTTGATCGATCAAGCCTGTGACGCTCTCCGCCGAAGCATACAAGGATGGTCCAGTGCGTCGCCGCCCGAATGGACGCCCTGCATCACACCAACGAGATTTGCATGGGTACCGACATCGTCTGGTAGCGCGAAACGTCCGATCATCTGCCACGCCCCCTCTCCAACTAAAGCAGGCAGAGGCAGCGTAAGGGTCAGTTCGCCAGGCGACACGTCATAGTGTCCGATCGGCACACCAGTACGCGCTAGCGCCACCACACCACCGCCCAGCACAATCTCGTTGCCGCACGCCTCAGCCGGGCGATCGTTGCCAAAGTCGATCAGCCAGCGCCCGTCGATCGAACCAGTCACGGGCATTGTTCCTCAAAACCATGCTTGCCCGAGCATAGTACAAACGAGCGCTGCGTAGGGAAACCGTGTGCTGCCTGAACATTGTCGCTTGATCCTGTTCAGCAACCATGCCGCCTCCCGCTCGTATCTCCTCGACAGGCCATCCGGGTCGAGAGGATCTCAAATGAAGATCACCCATATCGTCGCCGCTGCTCTGATGGTTCCGGCATTGGCGTCTCAGGTGCCGCATCAGCGCAGATGAACACCGGATCGTACGCACCGCGCGGCGAGCACCGCATGGATCATCGCAGTGGCGACATGCGCGATCACCGCGACGACCGCAATGATCGCCGCCGCTGGAACCATGGTCGCCAGCAGTGCCGCACCGAATGGCGGCATCATCGCCGCGCGCGCATCTGCCGCTGATGAAGAGCTGGTCGGGAGGAACGCAAATGCGATCCTCCCGACCGTTCGGCCCATGGAGCCGAAGATCGACGAGATGCGGGGAGAGGCGTTCACCCGCAACGCCGATACCCTTTACTGCGCCGGGATCGGTTCCGCAGTGAAGGCCGTCACGATCTGTCCCGGTGACATCGTTGCCGAGTGCCCGCTGATGAGAATGGACCCGAGCAGCGCAGCCACGGTGTTGCCTTTGCCCTCCTGGCGGTACTTGCCTTTCAGCTTCCACTCGTGGCCATCAGAACTCACCGTGAGGAAGGTCACCTCGAACTTGGCGGATTTCCCGCCGATCGCCTTGCCTGTCTTCCAGGTGATTTCGCCGACGACCGGCGCACCCCGCCGAAGCACGACCGTGCCGCCCTCGACTACATCCGTTGCGAGCTGAAAGGCGACCTTATCGCCCGCTTTCATCTTCTTGCTGGTAAGCTCACCGGACGGCGTCACATTAATGATCGTGTCCGGTGGCAGAATCGTCGCCCCGAATGCTGGCGACGACAGAACCGCGCCGGCCGCCACAGCGACCGCATACATTTTTCTAATCATTAATCCCCCCCGGTAATCGTGCCGAAAACCTCGGCAGCAGTGATGCTATCCCATTGCGCAGCGGGCGGCAATTGTCGGCGTCTTCGCATTTACGTCCCGGCACGGCGGTATTTCAACACGAGCGAGAGTACCGGTCATGATCGAGAACGGTGGTTCCCGTCACGTACGAGTCGGTGCGTGTCACGGATGCCGCGTATCTGGCTGAAGACGCCGAAGCGCGCGCGGGGTAGTTTCACCTTAAGCCAAACGCTTTGACGGCCGAGCGAACTGCGGAAGCTCATCCATTACCATCGGCGCCTGAAGACGGAATGCGATCTGAAGGATCCTCGTTTGATGTTTGGCGACAACACGGCAAATCCACATTCGAAGATCCCGTTTCGAACGAAGATTTGCACTGATGGCGATTCTTCGTCAGAGCAGAGTTGTCCGATACTGGATATCCCCTTGGTCGCAGCGAAACATCGCAGAAATACATATGGACATATTGATATGGAAGAAGAAACCGTGAACCCCGTCGAGCTCGCCACCGAACTGACGATCGCGTGGCTCGGCAATCAGAACAATCGCGTGTCGGCCGACGATGTGCCGGCATTCCTGCGCACGATGCACACCACAATCGTCGAACTCGGTTCGGGATCATCGGCAGCGGACGCGTCGGGTGGTGAAGCCGCACCCGCGGAAGAGTTCACGCCGGCCGTCTCGGTGCGCAAGTCACTGGCCTCGAAGGATCACATCATCTCGATGATCGACGGCAAGCCCTACAAGACGCTGCGCCGTCATCTTTCGACGCATGGTCTGACCGACGTGCAATACCGCGAGCGCTACAATCTGCGTTCCGACTACCCAATGGTTTCTGAGAACTACTCGCTCGCCCGTCGTGAAATGGCGCAGCGGATCGGCCTTGGCCGAAAAGGTCGTGGAGGGGCAACAACGCCCAACGAAGCTCCGGCCGCCAGCGACGAGAGTCCGGCACCCGCGCCGGCCAAGCGCACACGTCGCAAAGCTGCTGAAAACGCCTGATGTTCTGCTCGCATCATCCGGAAATGCTGGGTGATGCGAGTCGGCAGCCTCCTGGTCTGGCTTTGCCGCGGTCAGCATAGAACCGGTAATCACGCTTGAGTTGCTGACTGCGCGCCACGGTCTACCCACCAGCGTTAATGACATTCAAACCGCGGCTGGTGCGCCAGCCTAGAAATATCCCTCATGTTGCTTTATCAGTACGTTACTACTCATGTGTGGGTCGTCAAATGAAGAGAATCGGCGATACGGCGATATTCACTGCGCAGCAAATATAGCTCCGTTTCAACAGGCGCCCGCCAACGCCAGGCGGACATCCGCCGCGATCGTATAGACCGCTTCGCGCTGCGCACCGCGATTGGGATGGTCAACCCGGTACCCCTGATAATGGCGATGCAGCAGACCAGCGCGTACAAGGTCCGATACCGCCCGGCTTACATTCGTCCGACCGGATCTCAGGATGCGCGCCTCGATCTCCTCATTCTGCTGCTGAGCCAGATCGCCTGCATTTTCCGAGGCGTCCGCCTTCGCCATCAGCTCCGACCGGACCGCTGCAATCATGGCCGTTCGGCGACAGTCGCGGTGGGCCAGCGGTACAAGCGCCTGGCATAGCCAGTCGCGTACCGGGACTTGGTCGGCTTCGCTTCGGACATAAGGTCCGAGACTGCCATTCTCTCCTGCGGCCTTCGCGATCAGGTTAAGGATGAGGAAAACATATCTGGGACGTCTCGATGCCTGAGACACGCGCTCGACAAGGTCTGGCAGCGCGATAGGTCGCGGCGCCGCTGCCTGCGGGGCGTGTTTGATTTGGTCAAACAGATCGGCTTGGTGGAACATAGCGAGAATCTAGCACAAGCGATTCCTCTGTGAATCCCCCTAAATCATACGACCCAACAAAAATCACCAGTGTCACTTTACCCGCGCAGGTAAAGTGACACTGGTGACACAGCCAAAGCGTGGCTAGTCGGGCCTGTGGATCGGCGGCGAAGGTACGGACCGTCCGGTTTTAGCAGTTCGCGACCAACTCAAGCCGTTCCGCGACTAGCGCGTGAATGGCAGATTCCGCTGAGAACCGCCATTCCCGTTTCTTTGCGCGTCTGGCGGTAGAGCGCCGACGCCAAGACCTTGGCTTGCGCCGGTGCGAACGTCATTTCTCGAGGGCGCGGTCGTCCGCGCGTGGTCAAGATGTGGTCAGCAGCCGTCTAATCCTAGCCTTAGAACACGACGACTAACGACCTTGAAAGCGGCCGATCCCGAAGGCCTCTGCGTCGATGGCGGACGATCCAGCCTCGCTCACACTCTCACTGGAGCTGTTGAATCGCGGGGAATAAGCGTGGGTGTTGCCACGCGAAGGCGGTCTTCGTCACGCCCGATACCGTCGAGCAAGTCGAGCGCGGCGACCGCAATCTGGTCGAAGGGAACCCGTATGGTTGTTAGTGCCGTAGGCAGGTGACTGACGATGGGAATATCGTTGTAACCGACAACCGAAACATCTCCCGGGACCACGATGCCGCGCCGCGCCAGTGTGGAGAGCGCACCGATCGCCGTATTGTCGTTGACTGCAAAGATCGCGGACGGCGGATTGGCTGCGTCCATCAACTGCGCCGCTGCCACCGCGCCGGCATCGATGCCGAAGGTCGAACTGACGATGATATCCTCGTCGATCGCCACGCCCGCTTCTAGCAAAGCCTGCCGATACCCCTCGACGCGACCACGCGAACTCGACGCATAGTCGGGGCCGGCGATCAGGCCGATCCGGCGATGGCCAAGATCGAGCAGATGGCGGGCGGCGAGATAGCCCCCGAGCCTATCGTCTCCGACCGACGACAGGCTCTTCCCGTCGGTCCTGAGCGCGAGCACGAACGACACATCGCGTTCGACCAGCTCGGCGGCGAAATCGTCGCCGTCGCGCGCGGTCGCCAGAACGAGCCCATCGATGCCGCGCCGGAGGAGCGAGTCCGCCGCCGCGCGATCGGCACCAGGCCGGTCGTCGGTGGTGGCGACGATCGCGAACCGTCCGGTACGCGCGCATGCCTTTGCCAGAGCCTCGTAGAGCATCGCCATGACGGTGTCCGTGAGGCGTGGTACGATCACCCCGACCGCCATCGTCTTGCCGCGTCTTAGGCTCGCTGCGGAAAGATCGCGAAAATAGCCCATGTCGGCGGCGACTTGCCGCACGCGTAGCGCCGTCTCGCCGTCCGATTGCGGCAACCGTTCGTCGAGAACACGCGACACAGTGGACTTCGACACGCCGGCGGCCGCCGCGACGTCATGCAACGTCACGCGCCCGGTCTTCATCGTGCCAACGCGTTTGTTCATCCGATCCAAGGCTCCTGTCGCCGCGCACTGGCGCTGCCCGCCCTCATAGCGTGTCCGCCGGGATTGACACCAGCGCGAATCGGAACGATTGTGGGAACGTTCCCGCAAACGATCCATAAAACACGGAGAGAGTCATGAACGCCTTCAACCCCCTGCCACAAACCCGTCCCGCGCCGGCCGACGTGATGGACCTGCGCGGCCTCAATCCCGCGCCCGTCACGGTGTTCACCACCGACGGCCAGGTCGATTGGGACGCCAACATCGCCCTCGCCAAATGGCTCGCCGCCAAGGAAGGCGTGAAGAGCCTCGTCATCCTCGGCCACGCCGGCGAAGGCACGTTCCTGACCCAGGACGAGCAGGTCAAGCTGATCGAAACCTATGTCGAAGCGGTCGGCGACACGATTCCCGTGATCGCCGGCATCACCGGCGAAGGCACCGAAGTCGCCTCGCGCGAAGCGCGTCGTGCAGCCGATGCCGGCGCGATCGGCGCGCTGGTCTATCCGTCGCACGGCTGGCTGCGCTTCGGCTATCAGGATGGCGCGCCGCAGGATCGCTACAAGGCGATCTACGAGGCATCGGGCCTCCAGTGCATCCTCTTCCAGTACCCGGATGTCACCAAGGCCAATTACAATCTCAAGACTCAGCTCGAGCTTGCCGCCCAGCCGGGCGTGGTCGCGACCAAGAACGGCGTGCGCAACATGAAGCGTTGGGACACCGAAATCCCCGTGCTGCGCAACGAATTCCCCGAACTACAGATCCTCACCTGCCATGACGAATATCTGCTGCACACGATGTTCGACGTGGACGGCGCGCTGGTCGGCTACGGCAATATCGCGCCCGAGTTGCTGTTCGCTTTGATCCAGGCGGGCAAGGCGAAGGACTACGCGAAGGCACGCGCGATCCACGACCAGCTCCTGCCGGTGACGAAGAGCGTCTATCATCGCGGTTCGCACATGGAGGGCACGGTTGCGCTCAAGATCGCGCTGCGCGCGCGCGGTGTGCTGACCAACGCCACGATCCGCTCGCCGCTGCTCGATCTGTCGCCGGAAGCCGAGAAGGAGATCGAGGCGGCGATGAAGGAAGCCAGGATCATCTAAATCCGACCGTGAGCACCCCGGCATCCGGGGTGCCTTTTTCATCCATGACGGACATGCCCGCCGGACTTTCCGGGACAGATGGCATGCGGTTCGAGGAGAGGCGAAATGACGACGACCTTGACGGGCGAGGCGACGCGGTGGGACGCCGTGCCGATGGACGATGGTTCCCGCCTGACCGCACGCCTGGAACGCCTGCCGATGACTAGGCACGTGATGTGGGCGCGTGGCTGTGTCGGGATGGCGACCTTCTTCGACGGCTATACGACGATCGCGATCGCCTATGCGATGCCGATCCTCGCACAGACCTGGCACCTCACCCCAGCAACCACGGCGGCGATCATCTCCTCGGGCTATTTCGGCCAGTTGATCGGCGCGGTGCTGTGCGGTTGGCTCGCCGAGCGGATCGGCCGGCTGCCGGTGCTCGCCATCGCTATCGGCATCTTCGCGGTGATGAGCTTCGGCTGCATCTTCGCGTGGAGCGCGCAATCGCTCATGCTGTTCCGCTTCCTGCAAGGGATCGGCACTGGCGGCGAGGTTCCCGTCGCCAGCGCCTATGTCAACGAATTCAGCGCCGCGAAGAAGCGCGGGCGCTTCTTCCTGCTCTACGAACTGCTGTTCCTGGTCGGGCTCACCTCGGCGGGAGCGATCGGGCTGGTGATGGTGCCGACGTTCGGCTGGAAGTCGATGTTCATCGTCGGCATGGTGCCGCTGGCGCTGGTCATCCCCCTGCGCTTCTTTCTGTTCGAAAGCCCGCGCTGGCTGATCGGTCGCGGACGCTTCTCCGAGGCGGAGACGGTGATCGCGCGGCTCGAGGCCAGTGCGATCAAGAGCGGCAAGACACTGGCGGAACCGCGCGTGATCGCGAAGGTCGCCGCTGCGAAACCGGTCGGGTCGCTCAAGGAGTTGTTCGGGGCATTTTACGGGCCGCGCACGCTCCTGCTGTGGATCATGTGGTTCGGCACATATATGATCAACAACGGCCTCGTGACGTGGCTGCCGACACTTTACAAGACGGTGTTCGACATGTCGGTCAGCAAGGCGATCGGCTGGGGGTTCATCACCACCGGCGTCGCGCTCGTCGCCTCGTTGATCTGCGCGCTGACGATCGATCGCGTCGGGCGTCGGCGCTGGTACATTGGCGCGCTGTTCTTCTCGGTCGTGCCCCTGCTGGCGCTATATCTTCAGGGTGCGACGACGCCGCTGGCCGTGCTGCTGCTCGCGACACCGGCTTTCGCGGCGATGCAGACCGTGACCTATTCGCTCTACCTCTATTCGGGCGAGCTTTATCCGACGCGGCTACGCTCGCTCGGCGCCGGCCTCGGCAGTGCGTGGCTGCGCGCGGGGTCGATGGCGGGGCCGTGGGTGATCGGGCTGATCGTCGGCGGTGGATCGGTGGCGCCGGTGTTCGCCGCCTTCGCCGGGGTCGCCGCGGTCACCGGCCTCGTCGTCCTGTTCCGCGCACCCGAAACGGCCGGACAGCCGCTCGAAACACTCTCCCCCTGACGCGGCCCCGGTCGGCTTCGGACCCGAAGCCGACCGGGTGCCAACCGGAAAAACCAAGACGGCGCCCGTGCAAAGGAGGCGCCGCTCAGGAGAGTTTCATCATGACAAAGCTCGCACTGCTTGCGGGATGTGCCGCGCTCTATTCGTCGCCGCTGCACGCGCAGTCCGCCGGCACACCTCAAACCACTGCCGGGGACGCCAAGCCCGATACCGAAGCGGCAAGCCGCACCACGCCAACTACCGGCCAGCCCGATCGCGCTCGCGCGCTTCCCCAGCTTCACATCCTTCCCCCGCCCGGCAACGGCTATGTGCCGCCGCCGCCGACCGGGCCGCTGCGCGGCATCGGCAATGCGCTCGCCGACCACGGCATCTATCTGCGCGCGCTGCTCGTCGATGAGTTCGCCGCGAACACCAGCGGCGGTCAGGGTCGCGGCCACGGCAACTCGTTCGCGATGCCGTTCGGCACCGACATCGACCTCCAAAAACTGGTCGGCTGGAAGGGCGCCTCGTTCCATATGTCGATCAACAAGTCTATCGGCACTTCGCTCGCCGCCGATCATACCGGGAACGCGGTCAGCTTCCAGACGCGCTTCAAAACGTTCCATAACATGCGCCTGTCCGCGATGTCGCTCGATCAGGATCTGTTCGGCGGCAAGGTCAACATCACGGGCGGCCGCGTCTCGGCACTGACGTTTTTCAACGCGTCGACGATCTACTGCAACTTCCAGAACAACTCGGTCTGCTTCAATCCCGCGGTGTTGCCGATCCAGAACAAGGCGCTGAACTTCTTCCCCTATGGAACGTGGGGCGGGCGAGTGAAGGTCAACCCCTCGAAGCGTTTCTACGCGCAGATCGGCGCGTTCGAAGCCAACCCGACGCTCAACGCCACCAACGGCTTCGACTGGTCTACCAAGAACGACAGCGGCGTGCAGACGGCTATCGAGATCGGCTTCCAATCGGCATCACCGCTCGCCGCGCACGCCTATCATGTCCGGCTCGGCGGGTTCCGCAACAGCTCCCCCGTCGCCGATCCCTATTTCAACACGAAAGGGCTTTCGCGCGGCGCCTTCAAGGGCACGCCGCTGATGCATCAGGGCGGTCAGAGCGGATGGTATGCGATGGGCGACGTCGTGCTCACCCGCCTCGGGTCCGACAAGCGCCGCAACGTGACGCTGTTCGGCGGCTCGATCGGCACCGGCGAGGATTACGGGGTTTTCAAGAACCAGACGATCTTCGGCGCCGTCGTGACTGGCCCATTTGCGAGCCGCCCTGAAGATACGTTCGGCATCGTCGGAAGCTATATCCGGCTGGGAGACCGGGAAATCGATTTCCTGCAGGCATCGAGGCGGGCAGCCGGTGGCACCGACACCGTCCGCAACGCCGAAGGGATATTCGAGCTGAACTACGGCTTCAAGCTGAGCCGGGGAATCAAGGTCAATCCGAACGTTCAATATGTGGTGAACCCGGACAACATCCTGAAGCCGAACGCCGTGCATCAGTCCGACAATATTCTTGCATTTGGGATGAGAATTTCAATCGAGGCGGGAGCGGTTCTTGGCCTGCCTGTTTGGAGATGACAATCGATCATTCATTTTCAGAGATAATTGTCCGGTGATAAGGAGCACGACGTCGTCGCAACTGTTACAATAGCCACGAAATTCAGAGCGCGATGCACATAAACTAGCATGAATGGCGACTACGTGTTTTCCGTACCGAATGCCGACTGCCGCTTACCGACAATCCTTCACGTGGGTGGGATTGCACTGGCATTATCCGGAATGACTGCAAGTTGCCGAAGCTGCCGCTCGAAACTCCAGACTTGAAGGACCGCAAAGTCTCAAAGCACGGTGAAGAGGCCCCTCGCCGGAGGCGAGGAGCCATCGGGTCAGATTTCGGTATTCTCGGCAAGGGCAAGCGCGTCTTCCACGTCGATGCCGAGATAGCGCACTGTGTTCTCGATCTTGCTATGACCCAGGAGAATCTGGACAGCGCGCAGATTGCCGGTCGCCCTGTAGATGATCGATGCCTTCGTTCGACGAAGGGAGTGAGTGCCATACTCGCTTCGCATCAAGCCGACCCGTCACCCATTCATCGACAAGCCGTGCATACTGGCGGGTGCTGAGATGCCCATTATGATCAATCCTGCTGGGAAAGACATAGTCGTCCACTGCGCCGCCCCGCCGTTCAAGCCACGCCAGCAGGCTGGTCCGAGCGTCTGGAAGCAATTCGAACTGGACCGGCCGACCGGTTTTCTGTTGCATCACGATCGCACGCGTTCGGATCTGCCCGCCGCTGACAAGGTCGCGGATCTTCATCTGCACCAGGTCGCGGCCTCGGAGTTTGCTGTCGATCGCCAGGTCGAACAGCGCCCGATCTCGCAAGCGGCGGCGCTGATTGAGGTAAAATCGGATCTCCCATATTTGCTTCGGTTTCAGCGCGCGCTTCGCGCCGACGGTCCGTCCGGCATTCCAGACTGGGCGCTTTGTCGCGGTGGGTTCGGTTTCAGGCATCTCCATGATCATTCTCCGATGGCCAGAGTGGCCGTCCGAAGAACGCTTTGGCGCCTGATAGTTAGGAGTGCCTTGAGGCACCTGCCGACCAGAATACGACGCAGCGGCCACGGCGGATCCCGCCCTGATGGCTGCGGCACAGGAGCTGATGGCAGGCGAACCGCTCGATGCTGCGGCCGGGGCAAGGGCCCGCGCATCGGGATGGAAATACCGCGGACGGCTTATGAGCCGCTCCAAGCCGGTCGGCACTGCGCCTTGCCGCCGCTGGTGGCCCATAGCGCCACCAGCCCGATCAGCGAGGTCGCGGCCCCGGCCAGTGCCACGGCCGGATAGCCGAACCCCGCGGCAATAACGCCACCGCCCAGCGCCGCACCGAACGCATTGCCCATGTTGAACGCGCCGATATTGACCGCGGAGGCGAGGTTGGGCGCGTCCGCTGCCGCGGTCATCACCCGCACCTGCAACGGCGGCACCAGCGCAAAGCTTGCGACACCCCAGAGGAAAATCAGCACCGCGCTCGGAACCGCCTGCGGCATCAGCAGGGCGAAGGCGATCAGGATAGCGGACAGACTGGCCAGCGTGATCAGCAGGGTGCGGTCGACCGAGCGATCGGCGAACCGGCCGCCCAGCCAGTTGCCCGCCGTCAGCCCCAGGCCATATAGCATCAGCATCGCGGTGATGATGCCCAGCGATGCGTGCGTCGCCTCGCGCAGGATTGGGGTAATGTAGGTGAACACGGTGAACATCGCGCTCGATCCGACCACGGTCAGCGCCAACGCACCCAGCACCTGCTTGCGGGTGAGCACCCTGAGCTCTGCGAACACGTTGCCGCTCTCGGGTGCAGGGAGCGCAGGCAGGGTCAGACGCAGTGCGGCCATCGTCAGCACGCCGAGGCAGACAATGCCCCAGAAGGATGCGCGCCATCCGAGATGCTCGCCGGCCCAGGTGGCGAGCGGCACACCCACCACATTGGCGATGGTCAGCCCCATGAACATCGAGGCGACCGCGCTCGCTTTGCGCTCGGGCGCCACCAGCCCCGCCGCCACGACCGAGCCGACGCCGAAAAAGGCACCGTGATTGAACGAGGTGAGCACGCGCGCGACGAGCAGCAGGGCATAGCTGTCGGACACTGCCGCGAGCAGGTTGCCCGCGGTGAAGATGCCCGCCAGCCCGATCAGCAGCGTTCGCCTTGGCACCTGGCCGGTGGTCAGCGTCATCAGCGGCGCGCCGATCATGACGCCCAGCGCATAGGCGCTGATCAGCAGCCCCGCCGCGGGGATGGAGACCTGCAGATCGCGGGCGATGACTGGCAACAGCCCCATCGGCGCGAATTCGGTTACCCCGATACCGAAGGCGCCCACCGCGAGCGCCATCAGGCCGAGCTGGTTCTTCCGCTGCGCTTCGGTCATGCGAGCCTCGGGGCGAGGCGGGCAAAGCCTTCCTGCTGGCGATAGGGAGTATGCGGATAGGATGGCAGTATTTCGCTCGCGCGATCGAGCGCGGCAATCTGCTCTGGGCTGAGTGCCCAGCCGACGGCGCCGAGATTTTGGCGCAGCTGCGCTTCGTTGCGCGCGCCGATGATCACCGAAGCGACGGTTGGGCGCTGCAACAGCCAGTTGATCGCGACCTGCGGCACGGTCTTGCCGGTCTCGGTGGCGACCGCTTCCAGCGCATCGACGACGCGGTAGAGATGCTCGGCTTCCACCGGCGGCGCGAACTGTTCGGTCGCGTGCAGGCGGCTGCCTTCCGGGATCGGGCGATCGCGGCCGATCTTGCCGGTCAGCCGGCCCCAGCCAAGCGGGCTCCATACCAGCGCGCCCACGCCCTGGTCGGCGGCGAGCGGCATCAGGTCCGCCTCATAGGCGCGGCCGATCAGCGAATAATAGACCTGGTGGGCGACCAGCCGCGGCCAGCCATGGCGCTCGGACACCGCCAGCGCCTTCATCACCTGCCAGCCGGGATAGTTGGAGACGCCGGCATAACGGACCTTGCCCGAAGCGATCAGCAGGTTGAACGTGCCCATCACTTCCTCGGCGGGGGTGGAGGCATCGAAGGCGTGGAGCTGGAGCAGGTCGATATGGTCGGTGCCCAGCCGGCGCAGCGCATCCTCGACGGCGCGGATCAGTCGGGCGCGCGAGGCGCCCCAGTCCTGCGGGCCGTCGCCCATCGGCAGCCCGGTCTTGGTCGAGATGAGCACCGCGTCGCGGCGGCCGCGGATCGCCTCGCCCAGGATTTCCTCCGACGCGCCGCCCGAATAGACGTCGGCGGTATCGAACAGCGTCACGCCGGCATCGAGACAGATGTCGATCAGCCGCCGTGCCTCGGTCGCATCGCTCTGGCCCCAGGCGCTGAACAGCGGCCCCTGCCCGCCGAAGGTGCCTGCGCCGAAGCTGAGCGCGGGCACGCGCAGACCCGATCGTCCCAATTGCCGATATTCCATGATCACCGTCCTGTTGCTTGGTTCGGGCAAAGATGGACGGCATGGCGGGGGCGGTGTAGCGGGAGCGAACGCGAAGGATTTGTGCAATGAACGCAAAGCTGAGCGGCGGCAGCGACCGGGCGCAGGCGCTGGCGCTGTTCGCCGCGGTGATCGAGCAGGGCAGCTTCTCGGCTGCGGCCCGCCAGATGGGCATGAGTCCCTCGGCGGTGGCGCGCGCGGTCGACCGGATCGAGGCGCGACTGGGCGTGCGCCTGCTGCTCCGCTCCACCCGCGCGCTCTCGCTCACCGCCGAGGGCCGCGCCTATCTGCAGGCGGCGCGGCGGATCCTCGCCGATCTCGACGATGCGGAGCAGCAGATCGCCGACCAGGGCAGTCCTCGGGGGCGGTTGCGGGTCAGCGCGGCGCTGTCGCACGGGCGGCTGTGCGTGGTGCCGTTGCTCGGCACGTTCGCCGCGCTCTACCCCGATATTCTGATCGACATCGCGTTGACCGACACGCTGGTCGACGTCGCCGCCGGGCAGGCCGATGTCGCGGTGCGGTTCGGGCCGCTCCCGGACAGCTCGCTTACCGCCCGCAAGCTCGGCGAGACCCGGCACGTGATCGTCGCCGCGCCCGACTATCTCGCTCGCCACGGAACGCCCCAGGTGCCCGAAGACCTGTTCGCCCATAACTGCCTTAACTTCAGCTTTCGTCGCTCCGAACCGGTCTGGCCGTTCCGACGCGATGGCCAAGACTTCGCGCTATCGGTGCGCGGCGGGTTCGAGGCCAATAATGGCGAGACGTTGGGGCAGTTGGCGGCGATCGGAGTCGGCATCGCGCGGGTCGGCGCCTTCAGCGTGGCCGAGCATATCGCAAGCGGCACGCTTGTGCCGCTCCTTGAGGCGTTCAACCCCGGCGACGTCGAGCAGATCCATGCGGTGTTCGTGGGCGGCCCCAATGTGCCGGCGCGGGTGCGGGTTTTCGTAGATTTCTTGGCCGCCAACCTCCGCTAGCTCCCGACCAGATTACGACGTTCGCGTCCGCCGGCGCGAACGTCCAAGTCTGACAGAAGCGGTCGCCCGCGGGTCAGTCAGCCGGCAGTTGCACAATCTAGATCGCCGTTCTCAATCATAAAAACCCCGTCCCGCCGCAGTCGCGCTACGTCGTAAAAGTGATCAAGCGTAAGAACTGAAGTCAATCGCAGCCACCGCTATATCGTCGGTGCCTGTCCGGTAATTGTAATCCGCGCAGTCGCGAAACGTCGCCACGCTGAACTTGCGCTTGGAACTCGTCGGCAAGCTCAGGATGCCGACCCGCCGCCGCTCACCTCACCAAGGCACCTCATTTTGCTCGAAGTAGAAGCGGCCGGTCATGTCCGGGGCGGTCCGGGTTGCCAGCCAAACGATGCCCGCCGCAGCCTGCTGCACGGTGCGGTATCCACTGTGGCCGTTAAAATCGGTCGCGGTGTAGCCGGGGTCCGCAGCGTTCACCTTGATCCCGGAGGCGGTCAGCTCTTTCGCGAACGCGACAGTGACAGCGTTGAGCGCGGTTTTCGAGCTGTTATAGCCGAGGATGTTGACGCCGTGGAACGGGTTGGTCGGGTCCGACAGCCAGCCCAACGAGCCAAGCCCACTGCTGACCATGATGACGCTGGCACCGCTCGCCACCTTCAGAAGTGGAAGGAAGGCCTGCGTTACCCGGATCGGGGCAAAGACATTGGTCTCGTAGATCGCCTTGATATCGTCGAGCGGCTGCTCGCTTGGGAGAATGGGCTGAAGCCCGGATATACCCGCATTATTGATCAGAATGTCGAGCTTGCCGTCTTCACCTTCGACGCGGCCAACCGCAGATCGGACGCTGTCGTCACTGGTCACGTCGAGCGGCAGTGCTCGGACATCGATTCCTTCGATGGCGAGGCGCTCAGCGGCGGCCTTGCCCCGATCCGCGTCGCGGCTGCCGAGCCAGATCCGAAAACCCTGTCGGCCCAATTGTCGGGCGGTTTCGTAACCAATACCCTTGTTAGCTCCCGTGATGAGGACGGTCCTGCCGGTCATGCTATGCTCCTGCGCAGCGGCCGGCGACATTGTGCCGCCTGCGCCCTACGTCTTCAGACATAATCGTCTGTTCGGATGGTTTTGATAATCCACTCAACGTCGGATACGCTGATCGGCATGGCGAACAATGCAGAGGTAACGAGCCTTGATAACCTGAGAGTGTTTCTCTCTGTGGTGGAGGCACGCGGCTTTCGGGCAGCGTCGAAGCAATTGGGCATCTCACCCTCGACCGTGAGCGAGAAGATTGCCGAGATCGAACTACAGCTGGGCGTTCCTCTTCTCATCCGGACGACGCGCAGCGTCATGCCGACCGAGGCCGGAAGCGCGTTGGCCGCGCGGCTCGCACCGCTTCTTGCCGAGGCACGGGCAGCGCTCCAGGATGCCGCCAATTCGCAAGCCGAGGTGCGCGGTCTCCTCAAACTAAACGTTACCGGCGCGGTCATGGTGGATATCCTCCCGCCGCTGATCGACCGGTTCCTGACACTGCACCCGCACGTTCGGGTCGAAGTCGTAGTGGAAGATCGGCTGGTAGACATCGTAGCCGCTGGCTGCGACGCCGGGATTCGGTATGGTGAGCATCTTGCCAAAGACATGATCGCTGTGCCGGTCGGACCGCCCGTTCAGGGCTTGGCCTATGCCGCCTCGCCGTCCTATCTCGCGCGACATGCGGCGCCGCTCGGCCCGCGCGACTTGCTGGCACACGACGCGATCCGGCTCCGCTTTTCAAGCGGGGCTCTTGTCGTATGGGAGTTCGAGCGCGGCACTGAGTTTGTAACGATTGATCCACCTGGCCGGTTGATCATCGGGGTTGATGCGGCACCTGCCGCGATCGCCGCCGCCTGTGCTGGTCACGGTATAATTGGAACCTTCAAGAACTGGCTTGATCCGCACATCCAAAACGGCTTGCTTCATCCCGTTCTGCCTGATTGGTGGCCTTCGTTCGAAGGCCCAAGACTGTATTTTTCCCGGCGCTTCGTACCCGCGCCGCTGCGCGCGTTGGTAGATTTCATTGCGGTGGAACGACGGTCGCCGGCGCACGGGTGAGAGAAGGGAGTACCGAAGGCGGCCTTAGCCCGGCCTCCTTGATCGATGTGCGGCTTCTCGGGACCGCAACGTTTAGCGCCGGGCGCACGAGCGCCGTCTTGCTAGTCGCTCAAACCGACGCTGCTTCGATCGAGCGGCTCGCCTCCACATAGCGATCGAGACGGTAAAGAAGACTATCGCGCCCTTCCGTGGTGATGAAGGACGCCTCAATCCCGTTTCGCACAATGCGAACGACATCTGCGATCGAGAGATCCAACGCATCGTAACATGCGAGGAGGTTCTCGGTCACATATCCGCCGAAATATGGCGGATCGTCGGAGTTAACCGTGACGTGCAATCCGGCCTCCAACATCGACTTGAGCGGATGCTCGGCCATGTTCGAAACCACCCGTAGTCGCACGTTGGAAAGCGGACACACCGTAAGCGGAATGCGCCGCTCGACCAGATCCCTGACTAAAGCCGAATCGGCCATGCTGGCGTTGCCATGGTCGATGCGATCGACCTGCAGGATTTCAACCGCCTCGCGGACATAGGCGGCCGGTCCTTCCTCACCGGCATGGACACAGGTGCGAAAGCCCAGTTCGCGTGCGGCGCCGAAGAAGCGCGCGAAGCGCGATGGCGGGTTGCCGACCTCCGCGCCACCCATTCCGACGCCGACGACCCGATCCCGCCAAGGCAGGATCTGATCGAGAACCGCCATCGCCTCGGCTTCCGTTCGATGCCGGTGGACGCTGATCAGCAAAGCGCTGGTGATACCATGCTGTGCGCGCGCTTCGTCCATTGCACCCAGAACGCCGCGCATCAGCGCTTCGATAGGGATCCCCCTCTCGGTGAAGCTCTGCGGCCCGATGAACACCTCCGCGTGCACCACGCCGTCGAGATGGGCACGCGCCAGATAGGCGCTTGTCACGTCGCGGAAATCGCGTTCCGTGACGAGGACCTTGCACCCCTCGAAGTAGAGATCGAGAAAGGATTGCAGGTCGTGAAAATCATAGGCCGCTCGCAGCGCGTCGGCCGTGTCCCAGCGTAGCGGGATGCCGTTTCTCTCCGCCAACTCGAGCATCAGCTCAGGTTCGATGCTTCCTTCGAGATGCATATGAAGGTCGGTCTTGGGCAAGCCGCGTATGAAGGTTTCTGGATCGGTCATCATTGCCATCTAGCATCGCGGGGCCCAGTTTTCCTGCGAAATCAGCCGGCGTCGCGCTTCAGCCCTGTGGATCGGCGTGCAAAAGTGGGACCCCGGTAGTTCTCCGCCAAGCTATTGAAAATGTACTGAAGCTTTACATAGCCGGGGGTCCTAATCGGCGCCGATCTGAGCCTCTTTTGCCCATAATTTTCACAAATTACAGATAGTTGCCTGACTCAGGGTGGGGTCCGGCTTTCGACGCCGATCCACAGATCGGGGGGAAGGCGGAAACAGATGGGGTGATTGGGGCTCAGCCCCGAGTCGGTGGGGTGGCTGCTCCTCGCAAGATGGTAAAACGTGGTCCGTATCGAGCGGCCACAACCATGAGGAGGAGCAACCATGCGCCATTATGCCGGACTGGATGTATCGTTGGAAGAGACTGCGATCTGCGTTGTCGACGAGACTGGCAAGGTGATCCGCGAGCTTCGTGCGGCCAGTGAGCCCGATGCGCTGGTCGAGACGCTGGCCGCTACCGGCTTTACGTTTGAGCGCGTCGGACTGGAGGCATGCTCGCTGTCGTCCTGGCTGCATCAGGGGCTAACGCGCGCCGGCTTGCCAGCGCTGTGCATCGAAACGCGGGCAGCCAAGGCGGCAATGGGCGCGATGCCGAACAAGACCGACCGCAACGATGCTCGTGGTCTGGCTCAGATCATCCGAACGGGCTGGTATCGAGCGGTCCATGTGAAGAGCACGCCGTGCCGATCGGCACGCGCGCTGCTCGGCGCTCGCCGTACGATGCTGAACAAGCAGCGCGACATCGAGAATGCCGTCCGCGCGGTGCTTCGCGAGGTCGGGCTCAAGCTTGGGACGCCATCGCGCAAGCTCTTCGCCGGTCAGGTCCGCGAACTCGCGTCAGTCGATGCTGCCATCTCCGACATCGTCGAGCCGCTGCTTGCGGTGCTTGATACGATGGCGCGCCAGATCGAGCAGTTGACGAAACGCGTGCTGGATGCGGTCCGGGTCGAGCCGATATGCCGGCGGCTGATGACGGTGCCAGGCGTGGGGCCACTTACCGCGCTCGCCTTCCGGGCGACGGTCGATCAGCCCGGGCGCTTCCGACGATCCCGCGACGTCGGCGCCCACCTCGGTCTCACGCCCCGACGCTACCAGTCTGGCGAGACCGATATCCAGGGACGCATCAGCCGATGCGGCGACGAGCTCGCCCGCACCGCGCTCTATGAGGCGGCGCACACGCTTTTGACGCGCTGTCAGAAATGGTCGACGCTGAAGGCGTGGGGCATGCGCGTGGCAGAGCGCCGAGGCATGGCCAAAGCCCGCGTCGCCGTAGCACGCAAGCTTGCCGTCATTCTGCATCGCATGTGGAGCGACCAGGCCGAGTTCCGCTGGAGCACGGCGCCGGCGCTCGCAGCAGTATGAGGAGACACGAACCAGTTCCCGCCTGAAAAGGGCGGGTAGCGATCGTTCCCATGGGGACGATGGGCGAGATGACCTCGTTGAGAGTCCGGATCCTCAGGTTCGCCTGAAGGTCGCGAAACAGCTTGAGGCATCTCGCTCTCCTGACCCCATCATGCGGCAGCCACGCGCTGACCGCGGAGAGAAGCGAGTGATCCATGGGAACGGTCACGAATACGAGGAAGCAGCTTGACCCGAGGAGCCCCAATCAGAGAAGCCCTGGTCAATCATGATGTGGGAGATTTGGCCCCCAGTCTCCCGCCCCTTTCCTCATCCTTCGATGCCGGGATCGTGCGCGGCTAGGGCCGCGCTGGAATCGCTCGCGCGCTTCTGCCCTTCGCGCCACGATCCCTTTCTTGCGGTGCTAGGCGGACCGCTTCCATGCCTCATAAAGCGCTTTCGGGCGGTACAGGGCGACACCTCCACCCTCGCGCTTGATCCCGATGAGTGCTTCGTCCGCGTGAGCGATCAGGTCATCAAGATCAGGACCGTGTTCCGGGTAAAGCGCATAGCCGACGCTGGTTCCTATCGAAAGCTCGTGACCCCGGATCGAGTAGGGTTCGGCGATCACCTTACGCATCCGTTGTGCCTGTAGCTCGGCTTCGCTGCAATTTTTGCCCGTCTGCAAGACGACGAATTCGTCACCTCCAATACGCGCCGCGACATCGCCCGCGCGAAGGGCATTGCGCAGCCGATCGGAAACGGCGCGAAGCAGCGCATCTCCCACCGGATGCCCATAGGTGTCGTTCACCGGCTTGAACCGGTCGAGATCGAGGTAATGCACGGCGACGATTTTGTTGCGTCCTGCACGAGCGGACATGCCTTCGAACGCCTCTCGAAGCGAGAGGCGGTTCTCCAGACCAGTCAGTGCATCAGCGCGCGCCAGCATTGCGAACGTCCGCCGCGCCGTGATCTCCTTGGTGGAAATACGGTAGCTGCGCAGCGTGTTGTGGGCACCCGCTACAAGGAACATGAGCAAAAGCGCTCCGGCGCCGATGTAGGTCGAATTGGTCTTCGTCAGAGTGACAGCGATAGCCGGAACGACCGCCAGTGCCATGCTTGGTATCGCGATCCACGGGCGAAGGAAGACGGTTGCAGCGACTCCTGCGGCATAGCCGAATAGCAGTCCCATCATCAGCATATGCGACTCAGCACTTCCGATCTGGAAAGCGCGGGCGCCGAACGCGCCAAAAACTGCGGCGAACGTGAGATAGGGAATGGCGAACAGCCGTTCGAGGCGGCGCGCCCGAAGCGGATCAAGGTCTTCGACGGATACACGCGCGCGATAGCGAAGCAGTACACCAAGCCGCGCCAGCACCGCGAGGATGCCGAGGGAGATCAGCACTCTTAGGAGCAGCTCCGGGGTTTCGAGTGCGATATGGATGCCGACGCTGACGAAGGCGACTGCCATGACGGAAGTTGGCAACACCGTCGTATAAAGTGAGCTGACGGCCACCACGTAGGTGCCATCCGGCAACGGGCTGGAGCGGTTAAGCATAACGTACCTTCATCTTGCTCAACCATTACACCGCGTCAGTCGTTAAGGAATTTTCTTTGGACGCGCCGAGTTGATAAGCAGACAATACATGAATTATATCATTATAGATGTATCGTTTTAGCGAAGAGAAAATTAAATAGTTTTTGTCGATTCTATGGGAATAATTAAGATCACTTAGGATTCACCCGAGTTTTTGGGGTGCAACAAGATTGCCGAGCGCATCCGCGTCGCAATAGCAATCTTTGTTGTGGTTCGGCGCAGACGGCCGAACGTAAGCTCGGGCCGGTATCTGAATGACGCGATCCGCGTTGCGGATCGCGATGGCCTTCGTGAGCAGGCCGTCAACCGTGCCGCTTGGGCGCGGGCCTGGCCTCCGCTTCGCTGTGACCAATCCCTCGCGGTGTGCGGACGGCCTTTGGGCCGAACAATCTGCGCGCCGCCTTGGCGCGGTCGTGAAGGGGGCGCTGCCCCCATAGGCGCTAACTTTGTGACTGGACGGTGTGAATCGGTCTGTGATTCATGGGGATGATGGATCACGAGACCCAAATGGGTTGTTCAACTTACCAACTGAGCAAGGGGCAAGCGAATGTCGATCGCCAGCCCTTCGGGCCGCCACGCACGCTCGATCATGCCGCGAAGACCGCGGATTGACGCCTGTTCGAGATGACTGCCAAAACCCTCGCGTTCTGGCGCACCGCCCAATTTAGCCGGTGCCGTTTCCAGCCAGTGCAACGTCAGGCTTTTGCCCTCCGTGGTGACGTGAATGGCGAGCTTGCCGCCATCGGGCGAGAGGGCACCATATTTGGCGGCGTTGGTCGCCAATTCGTGGAACAACAGGGCAAGCGAGGTCAGCGCACCCGAACCGACCGGGACGTCGCAACCGTGGATCTCGACACGGGACGCGACGATCTCGTCATAAGGTGCGAGGATCGCTTCGAGGAGCGCCCTCAATGTGGTTACATTCGCTGCCGGATCGGCCCCGAACTCGGGCAGTGTCAAATGATGGGCACGCGCGAGCGAGGAAATACGCTCCGACAGATCGGCCTTTAGCTGCTCGACGCTCCCCGCCCCCCGCGCGCTCAGCGTGACGAGTCCCGTCGTCAACGCGAACAGGTTTTTGATCCGATGGTTCATCTCCCGGAGCAGCAGCATCTGCCGTTCGGCCGCCCTGCGGGTCTCGGTGATGTCGCGAGCGATTTTAGACGCGCCGATAATGCACCCCTTACGATCCCGGACAGGCGAAACGGTCAACGAGATATCGACCAGCGTGCCATCCTTGCGGCGACGCACGGTCTGAAAATGCTCAACCCGCTCGCCCTGCCGAATCTTGCCGATGATCGTGGTCTCTTCAGCGCGGCGCTCTTCCGGAATGATGATGGTGATTGGCTGTCCGATCGCTTCGACGGCGGAGAACCCGAACAGCCGTGCCGCACCAGGATTCCAGGAGGTGATGATGCCCTCGAGCGTTTTGCTGAGGATCGCGTCATCGCTGTTCTCGACGATCGCGGCGAGCCATGCCGCGGCATCCTGGGTCTCGCCGGCTGACGCCCCACCCAGCAGCAGGTGGAATGTCTCGCTGGCGGCAGCTTCGTCCGTTCCCATCGGCGCGGAGCTACCATGAATGCTCAGAGCGGTCCATTCGAGCGCTAAGTTAGCGCCTATTGGGCGCTGCCCCCTTTGTACAAGGGCTTGACCGTCTCCGCGCGTGCCGCGCTCCGCTTGGCGATCGAGGCGGTATCCCCGTTCTTCCGCGCCTTCGGCTCGTGCAGGCCGGGTGATACCTTTCCCCTCGATCGGCCCGGATTGCACCTTCACCCCCGCTCTCGGCGAGAGCCAGAAGCCGATGGCGGGCCTCATCGCCTTCGGCTTAAAATATGTTAGGAGAACACGATGGTTACGCTTCGGGGTATCCCTGCTGATCTACGGTGCGCGAGGCTCAGGGCAGCCCGCAGATATGGTATCTACAGTGTTCCCCGCCGTGCGACCCTGCGTGGTGACTGGGATGCGGGAACCGTTGTACGGCAGTTCCTGAACGAACCATGCCCTTGGACCTTGCGTGACGAACAATAGAAGGAATGGGGATGGATATTAAGGAGCGTGAAGCAAAGATGGATGGAAAGACCGACACGATTACCTTGGCGGTCGAACTTACCGCCGCGTGGCTTGGCAATCCCAACATTCGCGCGGACGCCAACGCGATTCCGACCTTCCTCAAGGCCATGCACGCCGAACTCACGAAGCTCAATTCGACAGAAGCGGACGATGGCGCCGGAAGCGCGGGCGACACGGAATATCCGCCGGCCACCACCGTTCGAAAATCGTTGTCGTCTGGAGACCACATCCTGTCGATGATCGACGGGATGCCCTATCGCTCCCTTCGTCGCCACCTCAACGCTCACGGGCTGACGGCTGCCGAGTATCGCGCACGCTACAACCTCAAATCGGACTATCCGATGGTGGCACCCAATTACAGCGAGCAGCGCCGGGCCATCGCCGTGCGGCTCGGCCTCGGCAGGAAACCGGCAGCGCCGGCACCGGAGCCGGACACCCAGCCCGCAGTAACACCACGCCGCAAGCTCGGGGTGACGACGCCAGCGTAAGCCCTGGCACCGGCCCTTTGACCCCAAACGCTCCCTCGGTGACGGCGCGGCCTGGCCGCGATAGTCTCGTCTCCCGTTTCCATTCAACAAGAGGAAAACACATGGCCAACGCAGACCTCGCGGCAAAGATCGCCGGCGAACAAGGCATCACCAATGGCGAAGCCCGTAAGATACTCGATACCGTGTTCCGCACGATCGCCGACGCCGCGGCGCGGGGTGAGGAAGTCTCGCTGCACGGGTTTGGTAAGTTCAAGGTGAAGGACACCCCCGAGCGCGCAGGCCGTAATCCCGCGACCGGGGAGGCCATCACCATCAAGGCTTCCCGCAAGCTCACCTTCGCACCGGCCAAGGCCGTTAAGGACAAGCTGACCGCATGATCTCGAAGCAGGGAAGGAGAGGTTTACGCCTCTCTTCCCTGTCGGCGTGCGGTCGCGAGAATCGAGCGATCAGTGCAATGGACGGCGCGCCCGATCACGACGCTGTACCGCCATCGTCTTCCCAGCACCCGCTCTCTTGCGCAGGTGCCGACAGGGCCTCGGAACCAGGCATCCGCCGATGCGGGAAGGTGGTTGCCGACAGCAGCTTTCCATAAGCGATAGCCAGCCCTTCGTGGGCGATCCGAGCCGGCGCGGATCTTGCGACCAGCGCATTGTGCAGCGAGACCTGCTCTCGCCCGAGGAGGTAATTGATGTCCATGCGCGTGTCCCGTGGAGCGGGAGCACAATGTCTCTCAGCCGCACGCTGCTCTGGCCGGGCGCATGCGATCCCTTGATATGGTTATGCCGATGGCGCGCCGCCAGCTTATCGGGCCGCGTCGGTCGATAGGCGAGGCAGTTGGATCAGTATGTCGCCCTTTTCAATGGCAACTGCCCCTGGGCTATCAGAAATCGATGACCGGGCGTGCGCGCTGTCGCGGCAGACCTTAACGCGCCGCTCGTGGTTTCGCGGCGAAGAAATCCGGTGCGGTCGCCTCGGTCGGCGCAGTCATATTGATGACGTCAAGCATTTGCGGCTCCCGGACGAGCGCGGCGAAATCCACGATCAGCCGGAAGTCACCGGGCCGACGCTTGGCATTATCTGTTGGCGCTCGCAATCGTAGCGGCCTCTGCTCGCAAACGGAGCAGAATCCCGCTCGGATTAGCTGACAATGGGCGCGGTTGTCTACTCACGCTATCTGCCAACGTGCTCGCAATCGAAATTCCGTGCTGACATTATCGACCAGCAGGCAGCGGGAATCAGCGCGGCACGCGTATCGACCCATCCGCGATCCCCTCGGCGACGTTTGAGAGCATGACGCCGTAGCGATACAAGCCGGGAAAACGCGTAGCGTTCTCCTCGATCTCGCCCCTGTAGGGACTGTCGAGCAGCGCCTTGAAGCCGGGCATGAGGTCAAACATTCCGCCCAGCAGATCGATGTCGGAGGCAGTGCCGGAGTAAAATTCCCCAGTTTGGCGGGTGGTGATCAGCCGGTACCGTGATCGGAGCTCCTATTTTTCGGCGGCCGGCTACGCCGTTTGTGAACTGCCGGCGGTGCGAGCGGAGCGTGGGAACGCGTATGTTCGGGCATGAGATCGGCATGAGCGCGCAGGCGATAGCTGGCGCCTTCGATCTGGATGACGACTGCGTGGTGAAGCAGCCTGTCCAGCAGTGCGGTCGCAACGACGGGATCACCGAACGTTTCATGATGCCGTTCTCCTTGAAGGGGTCGTCCGTCGCACCTGCGCCTTGAGCGGGCCGATCTCCTCATCGACCAAGTCGATCTGCCACGGCTGACCTTTTGCCAACTGGCGGCCGTGAAGTCGGCCTTTGTTGAGCCATTTGAACACGGTTTGCGCAGTGACGCCAAGCATATCCGCCGCACCCTGGATCGAGTAGCTGCCATCTGGCCATCGTGGCGGATTGCATTCGACGCCATTGATCTTGGCTGTCGGGATATCCCACCGTTTTCGCAAAAGATGAATCGTGCCGTTATCGAATGCACCACCACGACTGTTTCGCAATCCCTCGTTATTGAGGACGGCAGCGATTTGGGCATCCATGCAGCCCTGGGCGTTGAGTTCACGGACACGCTTCTCGATCTGTTCGGACTGCGCGGCGTCGGCATAGGATTGCGTGCGCCGCATCAGCCAATGCTCGGTCGCGGCGCCGGTTTGCCAGAGGATGCGGATCCAGACCATGCCTTTGGCGCGGCGCTGGTCGACGATCACCTCGTCGATTACCAGGCGCAGCATTGCCTTACGGTCGGCGTTGCCGAGTGTCTCCCACAGCCGAGGCAGGTCGATACCGAACGCCGCAATGCGGGCGCGTTCCTCGGTGCTGAGCGTGCTTGCCTGTTCGGTCTTCCATCGTTGATAGTCCTGCTCGATCCGCTCGGCATCGCGCAGCTTGTCCTCCCAGATGCTTTCGAGTGAGCGCGCCACCAGGCGGTTTTCGGGCTCGACCGCGTCATACTGCCGACGAGCCCGCTCTGTCTCATATGTCGCCCGCTCACGCTTCAGCGCCCATTGCCGATCGAGCGCGTGCGCATCGGTATTGATCTCGTCCAGCGCCGCCAGCGTCACGGCGAGTTGGTCCGGCGCCAGCGCGGCGAGGAACAGGCGCTCGACTTCGGCCTCTACCCTTGGGGCGCGAACCTCCTGGCAATATTCGCCAGCTCCCAGGTCGCGGTCCCCGCGACAGCGATAGACCGGGAAGTCGCTTTCGGGACCGGAGTAGTTGAGCGCCATGCGCCGAGCGCAACTGCCGCATATCACGATGCCCTGGAGGAGGGCTCGACCCCGACGGGGGGCGCCGCGATGACCGACCCGGAAGTTGCCGACATTGTCCGCCAGGCGATCGTTGATGGTCATATACTCCTCCCAGCCGATATAACCCGGGTGCGCGTCCTTGATGCAGACCTCCCATTGCTCGCGCGGAACCGCTTTGGTGGGATGCGCCGTTCCCAGGCTGCGTCGTTCCGGCGCCGCGCATCTGCGGCCATAGACATATGCTCCGGCATAAGCCGGGTTCTTGAGGATGGTACGCACGCGTGCGTCATTGGCGTCGCGCCAGACCACCGCGTGCGGAGCCGGTCCGCGAAGCGGACGAACAGGGAGTGCCAGATCCGCTTTGCGCAGGTAACGCACGACGGCTTTTGCGCTTCCCAACCCGCAGAAGCTGTCGAACACCAGCCGGATCCGTTCCTGTACCTCAGCGTCAGGATTGAGCATGATACCTCCGCCGGCTGCCTGCGCCAGCCCGGCCGGCAAGGGCATGCGCAGCTCGCCGCGTGCCGCCTTTTGGCGTTCGCCCTGATGCAACCGCATGCGGATTTGATGAAGCTCGGCCTCGCTCATGATCCCAGACAAGCCCAGCAGCAGCCGGTCGTGGTAGACGGCGGGATCGTAAAGCCGTTCGCTGTCGGCGATCAGGACACTGAACATCGAGCACAACTGGAGCAACTGATGCCAATCGCTATTGTTGCGCGCCAGGCGTGAAGCATCATAGCTGAGTACGAGCCCAGCATGACCCAACCCAACTTCGGCTATCAGCCGCTGGAACCCATGACGATGCTGCGCCTCGGCACCGGATTTGCCGAGATCGTCATCAATGACTTCGACGCGTTCACGCGGCCAGCCCAGACCCAGTGCACGGTCGACCAACCGATACTGCAGCGCCGTGCTCTCCTGGTGATACCGGATCTGGCCGACGCTCGATTGGCGGACATAGACATATGCCAGCTTCGCGCGATGGACCGCGTTGATCGGGTCACCTGACGAAAGGGATCTCAGCATTGTCGTCACCGGCGCGGCGGTCGTGCAGTGTCTGGCGCAGCGCACGGGCAATCTGCGTAGCCAGTCGTCGTCGGATCTGCTCCGGCAGATGGGTCCAAAGCTGCGGCGGGATCGATAATGCCGTCCGCGACGTCATCTTCGCCATTACGCTTTTCCTCCTCAAGGCGCCGCGACAACGCCTCGGCATGATTGACGACTCGCAGAAGGATGCGGCCTGAGATCAGCGGAGGCGATTTCGAGTCAGTCAGAGGCTGCGCCAGATCGGTCAGAGCACGACGAATGTTGCGGCGACTGCCGTTCGGCACCCGCACCGTCACCCAGGTCGGCCCTCGATCGGAGTCGAACTGGAGGAGCTCAAGCCGTTGTCCAAACAGTGCGTGGCGGCGCGACGTGACGGTCACATAAGAGATAGGCCGATCGATATCAGGGGTATTGCCCGATGTTGGGCTCGCCGAAGACCTCGCCCCATTCGGCAAAGCCGCGATTGGAGGTCAGGATCATCGCCCCCTTTTCGTAGCGGTGGTTGACGAGTTGGAAGAAGAGGTTGGCGCCGCCGGGGGTGATCGGCAGATAGCCGATCTCATCGATGATCAGCAGGCTATTACGGCTGAAGAACCGCAGCCTTTCTGGAAGGCGTCCGTCACGTTCGGCGCGGCTCAGCATGTCGATCACTTCCGCCAGGGTCGCGCCATAGACGCGCTTTCCGGCACGGACCGCCTCGACGCCAAGCGCTGTGGCGAGATGGCTCTTGCCGGTGCCCGGGGGGCCGAGCAGATGAACGACCTCTGCCCGTTCGACGAAGTCGAGTTGCGCGAGCGCCAGGATCCGTCCCCGGTCGAGCGACGGCTGGAACGAGAAGTCGAAGCCTTCGATCGTCTTGATCGGGACGAGCCTGGCGGTCTTCATGCCCATTGTGACACGTCGGCCTTCCCGGTTACTGTATTCTTGGGACAGCAGCCCGTCGACGGCTTCAAGCGCGGGTATTTCGCCGCGCTCAAGACATCGCATCATGTGATCGAGCGCCTCGAGCGCCATGGGCATGCGAAGCCCAACGAGGCTTGAACGGATCCGATCAAGCACTTCGGTCATCGGTTTGCTCCCTGGCTCGCCATGCGTCGGCCAACGGCCTCATAAAAGTCGGGGTCTGAGTAGCAACGGGTGCTACCGCGCCTGGCGGTACGCTATGGCTTCGAGAGAACCGAGAGCTTGAGCCAGTGCGAGTACGACGACAGGTCGGATTTTAGTGGCTCATATGCGACATAACCGACCGCAATCCAGAAGATGCCCGTGATGAAAATTGACAGCGAGCCAAGCGTTCGCACGGATATTGTCATGGGACACGGTGATGCTCCGACCTCGCTGCACGTCAGCGCTAGAAATGCCTCAATTGAACGACAATCCGGCTCGGCTCATCGCCTTTTTCGAGTAGCGATGAGCTTTAATTTCGGCAAGCCCGCGTCATCACCGGCACCGGTCGGTCGGTTGGTGCCAGAGCACATTACGCAGATGGACGCAGACGGGGACTAAGCCGGCGTCGCCCGGTTCCTCGATATCATCGACCGGCTCGACCGGCTCGACCGGCTTCGAACGCACGGCGCTCGACAACAGGGAATAGAGAGCCGGGCCGATGGGCGGCATAGGCCCCGCTCTCACCGCCTGCCCCGGGGAGACTCAGGCGGTTGGGAAGCACCGTAGCCCAGAGTTGCAGCAGTGGAATAGGCAAACGTGGGGTCAACGCAATGGCTTCAGCAAATCTTAACCGTTGCTCGGTAGGAGGTGATTAGCGCGCTTCTAGCCACGCCCCCCGCCTCCAGCGGAACCTTTGCCTTGAACTCCGCGCTGTAACGCTTTCTCGTCGTCTTCATTCTCATCCTTTCCTCACGTCGAGAGTAGCTTAGCCTCCTGTCCAAAAAACCGGCACCACCTCAGGTCGAGGCAAGCGTACAGGAATATTCAACCTTTAGGCTCTCAATATGATCGAGGGGCTAGCGGCGGGCAGGTCAAGGGGTGCGTGATGTTCACCGTGTTCGAATGCGTGGCAGGTCAGCACGATGTGCGGCTGGTCCTGCTCGCGGCCCTCGTGTGGCTCCTGGGCAGCTTCACACTATTCCTGCTGCTGGAACGTTCGACAGACTGTATTGAGTCGCGCAGGCAGTTTTGGCTGGCAATCGCAGCGGTCGCGGCGGGCGTCGGCGTTTGGGCGACTCACTTCATCGCGATGCTGGCTTACGATGGCCTGCTGCCGCTCCGTTTCGAGCCCGGGCGCACCGCCGCCTCGGCTGTGCTCGCCGTGTTGTTCTTCTGGGCGGCGTTGAGGGTTGCTGGGCGCCAGTTCGGCATGGGCTCCAGCTTGGCGGCAGGTTTGCTCGCCGCCGGCGGCGTCATAGCGATGCATTTCGCGGGCATGGCCGCCATCGTGGCGCCTGCCGTCAGGCTCTACAATTGGTCTATGATAGCCCCAGCGATTATCCTGGTAAGCGCGGCGTTCGTGGCTGCGTTTGCCAGTTTCGGACGATTGAAGGGCCGGGTCCGCATCGCTGTCCCGGCGTCCCTGGCCATGTTCGGCGTTTTGGCGCTTCACTACACGGCGATGTCGGCTACGACGCTAATCCCCAGTCCCGTTCAAAGCTTAGGGGCGATCAGAAACGCAAACGACTGGCTCGTGCCGGTGATCGTTGCGGCGGCGCTAGGCTTGATCGCGTCGGCCCTGGCCGGTGCATTCCTCGACCGCATGCTTACTGACTTGCGTGGCATCGCCGACGCCACGCTGGAAGGCCTCGCCATCATCAGTGGAGGACGCATCGTCGAGGTCAATTCGCGGCTGGCGAAGCTGCTCGAACGCTCCCAGGCGGAGTTGATCGGCACCGATCCCGCCCGGTGGCTGATACCGAGTGACGGACAGCCGCTCGACGCGACAAGAGATCGTCTCGCGGAGGCGGTGATACGGCACGAAAACGGCGACGAGCGGGTGATCGAGATTGCGCCGCATGCGGTCGAGTACCGCGGTCGTTCTTGTAAGGTGCTGGCAGTTCGGGACTTGACCGACCGAAAGCTGGCCGAACGTCAGATCGAGCATCTTGCAGCGCATGATGCTCTGACTGGCTTACCCAATCGCACGCAATTCTCGACAGCGCTCGATAACCTTGCGAGCAACAACAAAGCTTTCGCGCTGTTTGCGCTCGATCTGGACCGGTTCAAGGTCGTGAACGATACTTTCGGTCACGCAGCCGGTGATCAAATGCTTTGCAGGGTGGCGGGACTGCTGGCGAGAACGACCGGTGACACCGACCTTGTTGCACGAGTTGGTGGGGACGAATTTCTCATCATTCAGCACGGAGTCACTGAGGTGTCCGCCGCCAGACAGCTCGCGCAGCGCATTCTTGATACGTTCGCACATGAAATGGACATTGCACAGGACCCGACAGCGGTCGGGGTCAGTATTGGTGTGGCCTTGTTTCCACGCGACGCGCGATCCGCCGCGGAACTGCGCCACCATGCCGATGTCGCGCTGTATCAAGCGAAAGAAGCAGGCCGCGGCAATGCCTGCTTCTTTGATCAGGAAATGGACCGTCATGTCCGGAAGCGACGCGAGCTCGCACATGAGCTCCGCCACGTGATTGCCCGAGACGAATTGCGCCTCGTGTTTCAGCCCATCGTCGCCACCGCGACATCCCATATTATCGGATATGAGGCGTTGCTACGCTGGCAGCATCCAATTCATGGGCACGTTCCGCCCCAAACGTTCATCCCGATCGCCGAAGAGGTTGGGGCGATCGTGCCCATCGGTGAGTGGGTTCTACGCAGAGCATGCGAAATCGCTTCGCGGTGGGCCGAGCATCTTAGCATCGCCGTGAACGTCTCGGCTCTGCAATTTGAGCTGCCCAGCCTAGTCGACGTTGTGGAAGCGGCCCTGCGCGATAGTGGGCTTTCACCTCACCGCTTGGAGCTCGAGGTGACGGAGAGCGTCATGCTGCGCAATCGCGTGATCGCGCTAGCGACGCTGCGCCGTCTTAAACGTCGTGGCGTAGCAATCGTCATGGATGATTTCGGAACAGGCTACTCTTCGCTGAGCAATCTTCAGGCTTTCCCCTTTGACAAGATTAAGATCGATCGCAGTTTCGTCGCCGCAATGGAGCACGACGAAGCTGCGCGTTCGATCATCCGGGCGATTGTCAGTCTCGGCAAGAGTTTGGCGCTGCCGATCGTAGCGGAGGGCGTTGAAACAGACACGCAGCATCGGCTGGTGCTCGAGGCGGGGTGTGCCCAGGCGCAGGGCTATCTCTTCGGCATTCCCACCGAGACTGTGACGATCGCGCCTCAACTGCACGTGGTCGGTGGCTGAACCGATCAATACAGCACCGACGTAGCCCAACCTTCGTAGACCCATCTGTGGACGCCCTGAACCGCCCCGGGTTTGCCGGAGGCTCCAACTCCTCACCTGAGGGTTTTCGGATCAAGGGGCTGCCACGTGGCCCCGCCCTTTCTCGTTCGGCATCCAAAGTCTAAGACTGATCGCATAGTACCCGTCCGGTCGCGCGTTGCCGCATCATGACCTGTCGAGCACCAGCGCTTGCGCCTCCGCCTACACCGAACCGAGCGCGCCAAGGCGGTTCTGGACAGGGCCAGAACCCGATGCGCTATTGCTGAACCACCTCCGGCTGTTCATCCGCAAGCGAAGTCGGACCGGGAGGTACGGTGCGAGCCCCGACGAGATCATGACACTTTTCGCCTTCCAGTTCAGGTGCGCAGTGGCTCGGGCAAGGATCTCGCGATCCAGGGGAAGGCCTGCTCATAGGCGTGCCCGACCTGGAGCACGGCCAGATCGGCATGGTTCGGTCCGACAATCTGCAGTCCGATCGGCAGGTTCTTCGCGCCACCGAAGCCCGCCGGCACTGCCAGCGCCGGCAGGCCCGCCATGGTAACTGGCAGGGTAACCTCCATCCAACGATGGTAGCTGTCCATCGCTCGGCCCGCGATCTCGCGCGGCCAGCGTTCCTCAACCGCGAATGGGAAGACCTGCGCGCTCGGCAGCACCACGAAATCATAGCGCTCAAACAGCGTGCGGAACGCCTGATAGATACGGCTCCTGCCCTCTGAAGCCTCGGCGACCTGGCGACCGGTCAACGCGCGATAGCCCTCGATCTCGTAGATCGCTTCGGGCTTGAGCAAGGCGCGCTTGGCGGGATCGTCGTAATAGCCGATCAGATCGGCGCCGACCGACCAGAAACGCAGCGTGACGGCGGTGCGCCACATCTCCTCGGCAGAGAGCGGCAGCTTCGCCTCCTCGACCACCATGCCAATGTCGCGGAAGGCGGAGAGCGCGTGCGTGCAGGTCTCCATCACGCCCGGCTCTGTCGGGAGAGCCCCTTGAAGATCCCCGAGCCAGCCGATCCGACCGCCCTTCCACGCGCGTTCGAGCGATCCTGCGAAGCGCGCGGGATCATCGGGCAGCGAAAACGGCGCCCGTGGATCGGGGCCTGCCTGCACTGACAGCAGCAAAGCGACATCGCGGACATGCCGCCCGAGCGGGCCGGAGGTGGCGAAGGTCTGCCCGAACACGTCGCTCGACGGTGCCGACGGTACGCGTCCGAAGGAGGGACGGAAACCGAAGATGTTGTTCCACCCCGCGGGATTGCGCAACGATCCGCCAAAATCGCTGCCATCGGCCAACGGCACCATCCGCAGCGCCAGGGCCACCGCGCCACCGCCGGTGCTGCCGCCTGCCGCGACCGCGGGATTCCATGCGTTTCGCGTCACCCCGAAGACGGGATTGAAGCTGTGGGAGCCGAGCGCAAACTCGGGCACGTTGCTCTTGCCGACAAAGATCGCACCCGCCCCGCGCATCCGTGACACCACCAGCGAATCCGCCGTCGGGATGTTATCGCGCAGGATCGGCGACCCTTGCGTGGTGCGGATGCCGCGCGTTGGGGCGGTGTCCTTCACGGCGTGAGGAAAGCCGTGAAGCGGCCCCCGGAATCGACCCGCCGCGGCATCCGCATCGCACGCCGCCGCTGCTTTCATCAGGTGATCGGCCGGCACGCGCGAGACGATCGCGTTGAAGCGCGGATTGAGCCGGTCGGTGCGATCGAGGTGCGCGGCCATCAACTCCCGGCTCGACAGGTCGCGGCGGCGAAGTGCTGCAGCGAGATCGGTCGCCCCCATGGCCAGGATCTCCGCGTCCCGGCTCCGCTCTCGTGCCGTGCCCGCGCTTCCGGGTGCCGCGAGCGCCTGCGTCGCCGCGAACGCCGCCGGTGCGGTCATGAAAGTGCGCCGTGACAGCGACGGGCTGGGCTGGTCGGGATCGTCCATATCCTAGCCTACAGAGCCGATTCGGCGCGGCGACACCTCCAAGACGCGACGGCCGGCGGGGACCAATGCCATTTCAGTCAGGCCGCCAGCAGCGGCACGGGCGCGCGATGGGCTTCCAGCAGCCCGAACAGGTCCACCGGAACGCTCGGCGCGGCGATAAGGTCGATCTCGACAACGTGCGATGAATCCCGCGCGAGATCATCGAGATAGCGCAGTGCCGAGAAGTCCTCGAGCGCGAAGCCGACCGAGTCGAACAGCGTGATCTGATCAGCATCGGTGCGGCCCTCCGCCATTCCCGCCAGCACCTGCCAAATCTCGGTAACGGGGAACGTCGCCGGCATCTGCTGCAACTCGCCCTCGATCCGGGTCTGCTCCTCCAGCTCGACGAACACCGCGGCGCGCGAGAGAATGTCGCGCTGCAATTCGGTCTTGCCGGGACAATCGCCGCCAATGGCGTTGATGTGAACCCCCGCGCCGACCATGTTGGACGACAGGATCGTGGCGTTGCGCTTGTCCGCGGTCGCTGTCGTGATGATATCCGCGCCGACCACCGCATCCTGGCTCGTGTCGCACACCTCGATCCTGAAGCCGCGCGCGCTCATGTTGCGAACGAACTTGGCGGTCGAATCCGGGTCGATGTCGTATACCCGCAGCCGCTCGATACCGAGCAGCGCGCGAAAGGCGAGCGCCTGGAAGTCGGACTGGGCGCCGAGGCCGATGATGGCCATCACGCGGCTATCGGGCCTCGCCAGCCGCCGCGCGACCAGCGCGGAAGTCGCAGCGGTACGCAAGGCGGTAAGCAACGTCATTTCGCTCATGAGGCGCGGATAGCCGGTCGCCATGTCCGACAGCACACCGAATGCGGCGACCGTGAGCAAGTTGTGTCGACCGTTTGATGGATGGCCGTTGACGTATTTGAAGCCGAACAGCCGATCGTCGCTGATCGGCATCAGCTCGACGACGCCGATATCGCCATGGCTGGCATGACGCGGCACCTTGTGGAACTGCGACCAGCGCAGAAAATCGGCCTCGATATAGTCGGCCAGTCCGCGCAGAAATGTATCCACGCCAACCTCGTGGACCATCGCCGCGAGGCTTTCCACACCGATGAATCTCGTCATATCCGCATCTCCCTGAAATCCCGTGGTCATCAGTATGACGCGCAGGATGATTAGGAACATTCGCATCATGCTCGTTTTGTCGGATAGGATTTGACATATTGCAAAAACTGATCGAGCATTTCTTATGCTTAATCTGGATCAGCTCGACCGGCGTATCATTGCAACACTCCGCGGCGACGGGCGCGCGCCGATCGCCAAAATCGCCAGCGTGCTGGGGGTGTCGCGGGCGACGGTGCAGATGCGGCTTGACCGCATGCTCGCCAGCGGCGCGATCCTGGGCTTCACCGTGCGGGTGCAGGAACCAACCGGCACCCACGGCCTGCGCGCGGTGATGATGATCGAGGTGGCGGGTCGCTCCACCTCAGCGATCATTCGTCAGTTGCGCAGCTTCCCCGAACTGCGCGCCCTACATACCACCAATGGCACCTGGGATCTGATCGCGGAGATCTCGGCCGAGGATCTCCAGTCGTTCGATCGCATCCTGCGCGAAATCCGCGCGATCGAGGGCATTCTCAATAGCGAGACCAGCCTGTTGCTCAGCAGCGCCTAGGCGCGCCTGCAAAACGGATCATGTGGCTGCCGGGCAACATGCATCCTGCGCGATCGACTGGACCCCCGCCCGGTTATCAAATTGGATGTTTCGGAGACCGGCTTGGTCCCGAAGGTTGTCCTCCAATGACACGAAGCGGCACCAAGCTGCCCGGCCATCGCGACGCACGACAGGGACGGTCGCGCGACATTCTCAAGGGGGTTATCATGCAGCTCAGGTCCACCAAATCCCGTCACGCACGCTGGTTGGCCAGCGGCGCTCTGGTCTTCCTGGCTGGCGCGGCGCCTGCCTGGGCTCAGGATGGTCCGCCCGCGCCGCAGGAAAAACCCGGTCTCGACGCGCCGGCCGAGCAAGCCGAGGAGCTGCAGCAGGACATCGTTGTCTCGGGCTCGCGCATCGACCGCCCCGGCTTCGAATCTCCGACTCCGCTGACCCGGGTCAGCGCCGAAGACCTGAGCGTCGGCAGCCGCGCCAACGTTGGCGCAGCACTCGCCGATCTGCCGCAGTTCAAGGCAGGCCAGTCGCCGCAAACCTCGGGCACCAACGCGCAGGCCGGCCGCTTCCCGGTCGATCTGCGCGGCCTGGGCGCGACGCGCACCTTGGTGCTGATCGATGGCCGCCGCTTCTCCAGCGAGAACGATCTCAGCACGATTCCCTCGGTGCTGGTCAAGAATATCGACATCGTTACCGGCGGCGCGTCGGCGGCGTGGGGTTCGGGTGCGGTGGCGGGCGTGGTGAACATCCGCCTCGACGACAAGCTGACCGGCGTAAAATTGGGTGCCGAGGCCGGCATCTCGACCTATGGCGACGCCGCGCAGCATCGCTTCGAGGGCGCCGCCGGCTTCAATTTCGCGGACGGGCGCGGCCATTTCATGATTGGTGGCGAGTATTTCGAGAATGACGGCCTGCTCCAAAAGACCGCGCGCGCCAACACCGGCCGCTGGGCGCTGATCCCCAACGCCGATGGTTCCTCGACGCTGACGACCGATGTCGGGTACGCCAATGCACTGGTCGGCGGAATGATCACTTCGGGGGTGCTGCGCAACCGGAGCTTTAACCCGGACGGCACGCTGCGCATGCCCGATCTCGGCACGGTGGTTGGCACCAACATGATCGGTGGCGAGGCCCCGTCGGACGACGACCGTAGCCCCCTCATAACCCCGCAGAAGCGCGTCGCAGGCATGGCGCGGCTGTCTTACGACCTCACCAACAACCTGAAATTGACCGCCGAGCTGCGCTACTCGCGCTACTGGGGCGAGTATACCTGGTTCGGCGATCACAATCGCGGCAACATCACCATTCGCAGTGACAACGCCTTCCTGCGTCCCGAGATCAAGGCCCAGTTGGCCGCCGCGGGGCAGACCAGCTTCACGATGGGCCGATACAATTCGGATCTCTCATATTCGACGATCGACGTGCGCCGCCCCGCCATCCAGGGCACGGTCGCGCTCGACGGTACGGCGTTCGCGGGCAAGCTGCGCTACAGCGCCTATTACAGCCACGGCGAATCCGAGAACAATCTCGACACGCCCGGTTTCCGCCTGACCCAGAACTTCGCCAACGCGGTGGATTCGGTCATCAGCCCGGTTACGGGCCAGCCAATCTGCCGCATCGCGCTCACCAACAGCTCGACCAATTGCGTGCCGGTCAATCTGTTCGGCAACGGCGCGCCGTCTGCTGCGGCTATCGCCTATGTCACGGGTACGCCGAGCTCGCGCGCAAAGAGCACGCTCGATACCGCCGGCATCAGCCTGCGCGGCGAACCATTCTCGCTGTGGGCTGGGCCGGTCTCGGCCGCGGTAGGCGCGGAAAGCCGATGGGAAGGGACCACTTCGACGGCGGGCGCGCTCGATCAGGCTTCCGCCTTCACGACCTTCCAGTTCGGTTCGCTCTACGGCAAGGATTCCGTGAAGGAGGGCTTTGCCGAACTGCTCGTGCCGCTGGCAAAGAACCTGCCATTGCTGCGCAACCTCGAGTTCAACGGCGCGGCACGCTATTCGGACTATCGCAACAGCGGTGGCATCTGGTCGTGGAAATTGGGCGCCACCAACGAATTCTTCCCCGGCGTGGTCGGCCGCGTCACCCGCTCGCGCGACATTCGCGCGCCTTCGCTCAGTGAACTCTATTCGACGCAGACGATCAGCTATGTGAACGTGACCGATATCGTCAACGGCCGCACGGTCACGGTCAACACCCTCGTCAACGGCGGGGGGAACCAGAATCTCACGCCCGAAAAGGCCGACACCTGGACCGCTGGCGTCACCACCTCGCCGCTGCGCGGCCTTACCGCCTCGCTCGATTATTTCGACATCACCATCAACAACGTCATCACAACCGTCAGCGCGCAGGATCTCGTCAACCGCTGCCGCGCGGGCAATCTCGACCTGTGCAGCCGCGTGTTCCGGGATGCGGGCGGCAATCTGCTCAGCGTCCAGTCGAACTCTGTAAACCTCTCACAGTACAAGACCAACGGCATCGATGGCGAGATTGCTTATACCCTGGCGCTGAGCGACGCACGACGGCTGAACGTCCGTGTGATCGGCACCTGGGTCGACAGCCTCACGACCTACGACGGCATCAGCCGGATCGAATATGTCGACAATACCAGCTACGCCTTCGTAAACGGCATGCCGTCCTGGCGGGTGAACGGCAGCATCGGCTACGGCGACAGCGTGTTCAGCGGGCTGGTCCGGATGCGCTACATCTCGCCCGGCTTCTACAACCGCAACCAGAACATCACCAACAACCGCGTGCCTGCCTATACCTACGTCGATCTTCAAGCGAGCGTGAAGGTGCCCGTCTCGCATGGGCCGGGTCTGGAGATCTATGCCAACGTCTCCAACCTGTTCGATCGCGATCCGCCGATCGCATCGGGCTTCTCGCCTTTTTACGACACGGTCGGCCGGTTCATGACGATCGGCACGCGCGTCAAATTCTGAGGGAACAGAAACATGATCCGGGCCGCCCGCTGCTCTCTCCTCGCTCTCGCGATCGCATTGGGAAGCAGTGCGGCTGGCCAGACCCCGGCCCTCCCGCTCGCGCCGACGGAGCGGCTGCAGTTCGATACCTCGGAAGTCACCTGGATGGCGCTCGACGTGTCGCCGGACGGCAAGACGATCCTGTTCGATCTGCTCGGCGACATCTACACGCTCGACATCGCCGGCGGCACCGCGCGACCGCTGCTGACGGGACAGGCTTTCGAAACGCAGCCGGTTTTCTCGCCCGATGGCAAACACATCGCCTTCCTTTCGGACCGGGCCGGAGCGAACAACCTTTGGATCGCCAATGCCGATGGCAGCGATGCGCGAAAGCTCTCGAACGACGCCGGGCCGGCGCTCTACACCTCGCCCGCCTGGTCGCCTGACGGGCGCTTCGTCTATGTCTCCCGGACGATACACGCCATCCTCGCGTTCGAACTCTACGCCTATGACATGCGCGGCGGCGGCGGCATCAAGATAACGCAGGCGAAACCGACCGGCACCGAGCGCGGCGACGATCGCATCAACGTGATCGGCGCGACCGCCTCTCCAGACGGCAAGTACCTCTATTATTCGCGAAAAGTCGGGTCGCTCTGGTCGGCTCGCCCGCTGCCGCATTGGGAGATCGTGCGCCGCGATCTCGCTACCGGGACCGAGGACAAGATCGTCTCGGCCATGCCCGGCGCGGCGATGCGCCCCACCGTGTCGCATGACGGGACCAAGCTGGTCTATGCGAGCCGCAATGGCGCGGAGACGGGCCTGCGGCTGCGGGATCTCGTCACTGGCGAGGATCGCCTGTTGACCGTCCCAATCGATCACGACACGCAGATCAGCGGCTATTACAACGATCTCGTTCCGCGCGTGACCTTCCTGCCCGGCGACACGGCGATCCTGACTGCGATCGGCGGAAAGATCACCCGCGTCGCGCTGGCTGATGGTACGCGGGGCGATGTACCCTTTACCGCCAAGGTGGACATGACGATCGGCAGGAACACGCGCGTGGCCGTGCCCGACGAAACCGGGCCGGTGCGCGTCCGCATCATCCAGTCCCCGCGCTTTTCACCCGATGCCAAGCGCGTCGCCTTCGCGGCACTCGGCAAGCTCTATGTGCAGGCGCTGACGGCAGGCGGCGGCCCCGTTTCAGTCGGCGGCGTCGAAGGCATGGCCTTCCAGCCGAGCTGGACGCCCGATGGCCGTGCGTTGGTCTATGTGACATGGGATGCGCAGGGCGGCGGCGCGGTCTGGTCGATCCCGGCACACGGTGGGCGGGCTCGCCGGCTCACGACCGCGCCGGCTTTCTACACCGAGCCGGTCGTCTCGCCGGATGGGCGGAGCGTCGCCGCGCTGCGCGCGAGCCAGACCGAACGGCTGAATCTGGCGAGTGAACAAGGCGCTGCGCTCGCCACCGATGTCCTGACATTTCCGCTCGGCGGCGGCGCTCCCCGCATCGTCACCAGCGCGACGGGCGCGCGCGCTCTCGATTATGACAGCGCGGGCACGCGGCTGCGCTTCATGGCGGGCAGCGATATCTGGTCGGTCGCGGCGGATGGCGCGGGCAAGCGCAAGGAGGCGTCCCTCACCGTCCTCAACGGCAATCGCTATTTCGCGAACCTGCCTGTGCCGCCCGAGGATGCGCGGCTCAGCCCGGACGGCAGCCGGATGCTGATCAAGGCCGCCTCGCAGCTCTACCTCGTCGACGTTCCGCCGCTCCTGGGAGCCGAACCGCAGAAGATGGATCTCGGCCACCTGCCGGTCGCCGCCGCCAAAGTGACGGCGATCGGTGCCGACTATCTCGGCTGGAGCCGGGACGGGGAAAGCGTGCTGTGGTCGGTCGGCTCAACCCTGCGCACGCTTCCGACCGAACTCGCCGCAGTCTCGCAAGGGGGGGCGTCCGAGCGGCGCGCCACGAGCGTCGAGGCGTCCGTCGAACTGCCGCGCGACGTGCCGGGCGGCAGCATCGTCCTGCGCGGCGCGACCGTCATCACCGAGCATGGCGCCGACGTGATCGAAAAGGCGGATGTCGTCGTCACCGGCAACCGCATCGTTTCCGTAGGCCCGACTGGCAGCGTCGCGGTTCCGGCAGGCGCGACGATCCGCGACGTGGGCGGCCGGTGGATCGTGCCCGGCTTCGTCGACACCCACGCGCATTGGTTCGAGACGCGCCGCGAGATTCTCGACCCCAATCACTGGGATTTCCTCGCCAACCTTGCCTATGGTGTCACATCGGCGCTGGAAGTGCAGCCCTTCACGGTCGATGTATTCGGCTATCAGGACATGATCGATGCCGGCATGATGATCGGTCCGCGCGCTTTTTCGACCGGGCCGGGCGTGTTCTCCAATGCGGAGATCAACTCGCTCGACGATGCGCGCAACGTACTGACGCGCTATCGCGACCATTACCGCACGCGCAACATCAAATCCTATATGGTCGGCAACCGCACCCAGCGGCAATATATGGTAATGGCCACTGCCGAACTCGGCATGATGGCGACAACCGAAGGCGCCAGCGACTTTAACCTCAATCTCAGCCACGCGCTCGACGGCTTCGCCGGCAACGAGCATAACATGCCGATCACGCCGCTCCGCAAGGACGTACTGACACTCTATTCAAAAACGCGGATCGGCTATTCGCCGACGCTCAACGTGCTCTATGGCGGTGCGCCGCCGCTCAGCAATTTCATCATCGCGGGCGATCTTCTGAACGACGCCAAGCTACGTCGTTTCATCCCAACCAGCGTCCTTGAGGCACGCTCGCGCAACCGTATTTGGGTGCCCCCGATCGACCAGACGTGGAACCGCTTCGCCGCGGACGCGCTCACCATCCGCCGCAACGGCGGGGTCGTCGGCATGGGCAGCCACGGCACGGTGCAGGGGCTCGGGTATCATTTCGAGATGGAAGCCTATGTGACCGGCGGCGCGACACCCGCCGAGGTGTTGCGCGCCGCGACCATCGACAGCGCCGAGCAGATCGGCCGCGCCGCCTATATCGGCAGTCTGGAACCCGGCAAATACGCCGATCTCCTGATCCTTTCCAAGAATCCGCTCGCCGATGTCCGCAATACGCGCGAGATCGCACAGGTCATGAAGAACGGCCGGCTCTATGATGCGGGGACGCTCGACGAGGTCTGGCCGCGTCAGCGCGCCGTGCCCCGTTTGTGGTTTCAGCAGGATAAGTAAACGCGATCAGGCGCCCGGATTGAAGCGGCGCATCCAGCGGACCAGATCGGGATCGGGATGCATGGCGAGGATGTGGCCAAGCGTATCGATATGCTCGTCCTGGCCGAGCTTGAACTTGCCTTCGAGCGTCCTGACTGTCGCGCGAAAACCGACGATGGCTGCTGCCATGCGCTGATACCGGCTGAATATCTCCTCTATGCGCCACGGCTCAGGTCGTCCGTGCTCGCTCGCATCGATCAGCACCTTCAGCGCGAAGGGCGTGATATCCGGCCCGATCTCGATATCGGCTAGGATCTTCAACTGCGTGTAGTTCCACGTCGGCGCCCAGTCGCGTCGTCCCGCATATTGGGGAGAGACATAGCCGCTTGGCCCGCTGAACAGGATCGTCGAGCGCCGCTGCGTGGCCAAGGCCTCCGCCAGCGGATTGGCGCGCGCGAGATGCCCGATGAGCGCGCTGAGCCGCCCCACGTCATCATATTCTCCGATCAGCGGCAATTGACTGGCGAGGCCGATCGGCCCGCGTGGCGTCGAGACCCAGGCGAGCGGGAATTCGGCGACCAGCGCGCGAACGTCGTCGGTTGTGAAGTGCGCGAAGGACTTTGCCGGGATTACATCGCCGGCTGGCTGGGCGGAGTTGCTCATGCCGCTACTCTGGCGCGTCACAGGACGCACCGGAATGGCCAAGATCGCGCAGATACCGGGTCCAATTGGGATTGCCTGACGAGATGGGAGTCGTTAGACTTGGCGCTCACACCGCTCCAATCCGGCCAATTTTCTGAACCAATGCTTCGCCGCCTTCCCCTCACGCTCGGCCAGAGCGTCGATACCCGCAAGAAGACGCCAGCCTATATGCAGATCATCGCCGCGATCATCCGCGATGTCGAAAGCGGCCGGCTGGAACCGGGGACCTACCTTCCGAGCAGCCGCGAACTGGCAGCCGACATCGGGGTCAACCGCAAGACGGTCGTGCTCGCATACGAAGAACTGATCGCGCAAGGCTGGCTCAGTTCGGCGGGGACGCGCGGAACGGTGGTTGCGCCGATCTATCCCGACGCGACGCGTAAGCCTAGCCGACCACCCCGCAGTTTGGGAACCGATCGCGCGGAGTATCACATCCTGCCGCCGCCGGAGCGGCCGCTCGCCTTGCCTGCGGGCAGCGGCATCAAGCTCGACGAAGGCGCGCCCGACGGGCGCCTGTTCCCTGCTGACATCCTCACCAATGCCTATCGCGATGCGGTGCGCGCCAAGGCTGCGTCGAACGCCTTCCTCTATCGCGATCCGCTCGGCCTGGCCGAACTCCGCGAGAGCGTGGCCGAAATGCTGCGCAGCCAGCGCGGCCTCAACGTCAGCACCGACCATGTCTGCATCACGCGCGGCAGTCAGAACGGCATCTTCCTGACCGCGCAGGCGCTGCTGCGGCCCGGCGACCACGTCTTGGTCGAAGCGTTGACCTATGAGCCTGCCGTCGCCGCTTTCACGATGCTCGGCGCGCGCGTCCACGCCGTGCGGCTTGACGACGAGGGTATTGATGTCGCGGCAGTCGAGGCGCTGTGTCGGCGGCACCGCATCCGCGCGCTGTTCCTTACCCCACATCATCAGTTCCCGACCACCGTCACGCTGCGCCCGATGCGCCGCCTGCGGCTGCTCGATCTCGCGCGGCAGTTCGGCTTTGCGATCATCGAAGACGATTATGACCATGAATTCCACTTCGCCTCGCAGCCATTGCTGCCGATGGCGGCGTATGCGCCGGAACAGGTCATCTATGTCGGTTCGCTCTCAAAGCTGCTGTTGCCAGCGCTGCGGGTCGGCTATGTCGTTGGGCCCCCAGTGCTGATGCGCAGCCTCGCGCACGGCATCTCGGTTACGGACGGCATGGGCAATGTCATCACCGAGAAGGCGACAGCAGAACTGATCTCCAGCGGCGAATTGCGCCGTCACGCACGTAAAGTGCGCCAGATCTATGCCGAGCGGCGGCTCGGCTTCGCACAACGTCTGCGCGAGACCTGCGGCGACCGGATCAGGTTCGATTTGCCCAATGGCGGCCTCGCCTTCTGGCTACGCTTTCCCGGCCGCGACATGGACGAGATCGAGCGACGCGCGCGCGCGCTCGACCTGCGCTTCGCGGAATCGCGATCTTTCATGGCGAACGATGCGGCGGAACGCGGGCTGCGCATCGGCTTCGCCAGCCTGAACGATGCTGAGGCGTCTCGCGCGGTAGCCGCGCTCGCCGCGGCAGTCGGCTAACACGCCCCCGACCAGACGATCGGCCAGGTTTTGCCAGTGAACCCCGCAGAGGTGATCCGACGAACTGACGCCCCCCAGGCAAACACCATCTGCCGTCTTGACGGTCGGCTTTGCCGTGCTCACAGTTACGTATGACGGTGACGTCCAGCAGCAACGGTCGGAGCGATGCCGATACGGCGCCAGTTCGCGTTGTGCCGCGCCGCTTTCCGTCGCTGGCAAAAGACGCCGCACTGGTTTCTGTGCGATACGCTGTCGAGGACTATGCTTTTGACATAAGCGAGCATCAACGACGGCTGGCCGATGACTTCGTTCTACACGGCAACAGCCATTATCGCGTTCACGTGAACGAGCCCGACGCGGCGGGCAGCTACGAGTTCTGCGGCCTTCTTGATGGATTTTTCCTCATGTCCGTGGATTCGGAATATTATACGCCGCGTTCAGTGTATTTCGATTCTCCGGACAGTCTGCATATCTACCTCGCCTGTAGCGGCGACGGCGAATACGTCCCGGCCGATAACCAGCCGATAAGCTTCGAGGCGCCTGCCACGGTGCTCATCATTGAGCCAGCCGGCACGGCTCCCGCTGAAATCACGTTCGACGGTTGCACGCGCTACGTCTATATCATCCTGCACCGTGAAGTGCTCGAGACACTCTATGGCGGCAGCGCGCACGAACTGCCGGCGGCTTTGCAAGCCTTTTTAGGAGGCGAGCTTTCGCAAACGTCCGGTCGCACTTTGGCCTTGAGCGGAGCCATGTTGCGATGCCTGGAAGATGTCCACACCTGTTCGCTGGAAGGGCGCTTACGCTGGCTGTTCCTGCAATCGAAAGCACTGGAGATCGTCTGCCAGGCGCTTGAGGCCTTTGATCAAAGCGAGTGTCTTCGCTTGGTGGAATCGAGCAAGCATATGCCAAAGGGCGTGTTGAAGGCCCGGCTCTTCCTTGCCGAGAATTTCGCCAACCCACCCTGCCTTGAGAAGCTCGCGGCCGAAGTAGGATTGAGCCGAAGCGCCCTGTGCACGGGCTTTCGTCAGATACTCGGCCAGTCGGTCTATGAATATGTTCGAGATCTCCGCATGAAGCAGGCGCTGGCTCTCCTGAGCGAAGGCGACGATCCGATCATCCAGATCGCCTATGCCGTCGGCTATAATCGCCCTTCCAGCTTCTCGGTGGCGTTTCAGCGGCATTTCGGTGCATCACCCAGTAAAGTGCGCCGCAAAACCAGCCAGCCGCGTACGTGACGCCGGCCGGCAGGCGCGGAGTCCTTATCTTTTGACGATCACGGCCAAAAATGACCCGCCTCGACCAGAGCGTTGGTCGAATCCACCATCGTCAGAATCTTGCGCAGACTTTCGAGGAAAGCGCGCTGTTCCATGGCGCTGAGGACACTCAGCAGGTGCTTCTCGCGCGCGAAGGTGAAGTGAGCGACCGCTTCGCAAGACGCCTGCCCGGCCTCGGTCAAGGACAGCCGGTTGCGCGCCGCATGCTGCCGGTCCCGCTCCGACACGATCAGCCCCATTTCGATCAAGCGGGTGATGCAGCGGCTGATCGCCGCCTTGTCGAGACCGAAGTCCCGGGCAAGCTGGTTCGCTGTTATCGCCCCGCTCGCCCCGACGAAGAAGACGATCTTCGCTTCGGTCAGGCTCAGCCCGAGCCGTTTGCGCACCGACGCGGCCGCGCCGGCGACAACGCGATTATAAAGCACGCTGATGATCGCCAGGGCGTGAGCGCCGACTTCGTCGTCCGCGGCTTGGGACGCCTCTGTTCGCCGCGCCTCGAAATCGGTTGGCATCTTCGCTCCATGGCTGACAATTCGACCGACAGATAGGGCGGCAGGACCTTACATTGCAACGACAGGGCGCGCCCGACATTTCGAGCGTCATTTTGGCGGCGCTCGAAGGTTTTTTGGCGGCGCGAGAAAGCCGCCTCGCCACCGACCGCCTAGCATCGCTCTCGGCCAGCTCATGAGTCGGTCCCAAGAAGACAAACGTCCAGCACGGAACGGTGCCGACCAAAAGGGGGATGCGATGCGCGCTCTGAACACATCGGCTTGTATGTCGGCGAGCATGCTGGCCTTGTGCCTCGCCGCCACCGGCACCGCAGCACAGACGACCGCGAGCGCCCAAGCAGCCGAGCCCACAAAGACGGACTCCGGCGCGGTTGTGGCCGACATCGTCGTGACCGCGAGCAAGCGCGATCAAAAGCTGCGCGACGTCCCCTCGGCGATCACGGTGATGACCGGCGACACCCTCGGCACCCTGGGCGTGAGGTCGGTCCGTGATTACGCGACACTGACGCCGGGCCTGACCGTGCAGGAAGGCTCCGGCCCCGGCTACGGCAAGATTTTCATCCGTGGCCTGACGACTGGCACGCTGCAACAGTCCGCCACGACAGTTTACTACATGGACGAAGTGCCGTTCACAGCGAGTTCGGCGAATGGTGGGGGCGCCTTCATCGCGCCGGATCCTGAACTGACGGATATCGACCGCGTCGAGGTTTTGAAAGGACCACAAGGCACGCTCTACGGCGCTTCAAGCCTCGGCGGCGTCATCCGGCTCGTTTCGAAGAAACCCGACGTGACCGCATTTTCAGGCAGCGCCCGCGCCGAGCTGGCCGCGATCGACGGCGGTGGCTTCGGCTATTCGGCGAGCGCCACGATCAACGCGCCCTTGGTGACCGACCGGCTGGCCTTGCGCGCCACCGGTTTCTGTCGGCGCGCGCCGGGGTACGTCGACAACGTCGGCACCGGCTCCGACAACGTCAATCGTAGCGACTATAAAGGCGGGCGCCTGGCCCTGCGTTGGACGCCCGATATACGGCTTTCCGTCGATGTGGTCGGCCAGATGCAAGACATCGATACGCGCGGTCCCGCGCTACAGACGAGCGTGGCCGGAACCCTCACGCCGGATGTCGGCACGCGCAAGTTCAACAACTTCTTCGATGCGCCGACCCTGGTCCGATACCGTTTGGCTTCGATCACTGGGCAGTACCAAACCGATGCCGGCCAGATCATCGCGACCAGCGCGTACCTTAAAAGCCAGCTCCAATTGCAGACCGACGCGAACACGACCTACGCGTCCTACCTCCCGATTTTCGCGACGGCCGGCTTCGCCTATCCGGCAGGCACTGGGGTCGCCATCGAATCCAGGGTCGATATGGAGAAGAAGACCGCCGAACTTCGATTCGTGTCCAAGAAACTGGGAAGAATCGAGTTTGTCGTCGGAGGATTCTACACCCATGAACACATGACGTCGCCAACCAATGTCGTGGCGAGAAACATGACCACAAATGCAAATCTACCAACACCTCTGGGCACGATCATCTCGACGCCCGTCAAGGACACATACGAAGAGATTTCCGGCTTCGGCAACGCCACTGTCTACCTTGCAGACAATCTCGATATCACTGGCGGTCTTCGATATTCACACAACAAAGAAGATTTCAATCTAAATTATAGTGGCGTGTATTATACGGCCTTCCTAGGCGGGCCGGTGCAGCTTCCGGCGGTTCATGCGAAGGACGACCATCTCACCCAATTGGCGACGTTGCGGTGGCGGCCGACCCCGCACCTGAGTGTTTTCGTCCGCGCAGCGAGCGGCTACCGGCCCGGCGGTCCTCAGGTCGCGGCGATCGTACCGCCCGGCGCCCAGACTCAGATCAATCCCGACACGGTCTGGAACTATGAGATCGGTATCAAAGGCGACGCCTTCGACAGAAGGCTCAGCTTCGAGGCTTCCGCCTATCATATCGACTGGAATGACATCCAACTCTACACCCTCTTCAACACCTCGCAGTTGCTTGCCAACGCCGGCAAGGCGCAGGTGGACGGGTTCGAAGCTCAGATCACCGGACGGCCAACGCGGCTTCTCACCGCCACGGCGAATGTAGGCTACACCAACTCGCGACTGACCCAAGTCGACCCCGGCGTAACCGCCATCGCGGGCGCGGCCGCGGGGGACCGAATCCCCCAGACACCGCGCTGGACGACGTCCGCCACACTCGATCAGTTGGTTCCACTTGCCGGTGACATGCAAGGCCAGTTGGGCGCGACGCTCCGCTATCAGTCGGATCGGGTGACGTCGTTCCCGGGTAGCCTGACCGACCCCAACGTCCGGCTGCCGAGCAACACGACCATCGATTTACGCGCCGGACTCAAGCTCCGCAACTATCAGGTCCAGTTCCGTGTGGAGAACGTCACCGATCATGTGACGGTCTCGAGTTATGTGACCGGAGCTCCGTCATACGCGTATCTAACGCGCCCGCGCACCTTCGTCTTATCCGTGAGCACGACGTTCTAGCGGACGCTCTCGATAGCTCTGCACCGAATACCTGCACCAAAGTGAAAATAAAGAAGGAACTTCATGGAAAACTCCGTCGATCACGGGTCCGGCCCATCGCCCGACACCACGGCCGCCGACGCCAGAGCGCCAGGAGCATCGGGTTCGACCACACTGACCGAACTCGAACCGTCCTTCGCCGCACTCTTTCCCTCGACCCGCTATTTTGAGCTGGATTCGAAAATCGCCGGGGCGCGCTTCTCGGCCTGGGTCACACCGCCGCCGCAGTATGACGCTGATGACGCGCAGAAGTTTCCGGTCGTCTACCAGGTGGATGGAAACCTTTTCTTCCCCGCGACGGCGCCCTTCCACCAAGCCGGAACAAGCGACGTCATCGCGCCTCAGCGGCCGTTCATTCTTGTCTCCGTCGGATATTCGAAGGAAGACAGTCAGGCGTGGACCTGGCTGCGCGTCCGCGATTTCCTCCCGCCGAATGAAGCCGTTCCGGAGGTTATGCGTCAGGCGGTGGAAGCGTCCGTGCAATACGGCAAGCTGGCGCGGGACGAAGCCGACCGCTACCTCAAGATGTTCGACACGCCGGCGGCCGACAAGTTCTTGGGCTTTCTGGAGAACGAACTCCATCCGCTCCTCGCCAAAGCCTATCGGATCGACGACAGCGACGTCGGCCTCTGGGGCGATTCCTATGGCGGCCTGTTCGCCGCCTATGTCGCGATCAAGCGGTCCGACCTGTTCAATTCCATCGGCGCCGGCAGCCCGGGAATCCTCGAAGGCAGCCAGATCTTCAAACTGTACCAGGAGGCCCTCGCCGCGAAGACAGACTATTCGGGCCGGCGACTCCACGTCACGCTCGGGGGGCGCGAATGGACCGACCCGAGCATCTATCAGTGGCTTACAGCCCGCGGCGCGAGCGAATTGCTCGCCAAGACTTCGCAAAACCCCTTGCCCGGCTTGCACGTTTCGGCGGAGTTGATTCCGCTGGAAACCCATCTCACCTCGACGATCCCGGCGTGGTTCAGCTTTCTGCGCGCCTGTTACGGACGCAAAGGTTGACACACGCCGGCTCGGCGGCCCGGCCCCGAAGTCTCACCCGACTTGCCGCGCCTGCGCGGCAGTCAAGGTGTTCAGCATCAGGCAGGCGATGGTCATCGGCCCCACTCCGCCGGGCACGGGCGTGATCGCGCTGGCCACCTCACGCACCGCGTCGAAATCGACATCGCCGACCAGACGACTCCCGCCCTCGGGCGTCGCCACTCGGTTGATACCGACGTCGATGACGATCGCGCCCGGCTTGATCCAGTCGGCCCTGACCAGACGTGGTTTGCCGACCGCCGTAACCAGCACGTCCGCGCCACAGCACAGGAACGGCGTGTCGCGCGTGTGGATGTGGGCCACCGTGACGGTCGCCCGCTCGGCCAGCAGCAACGCCGCCATCGGCTTGCCGACGATATTGGAACTGCCCAAGACCACCGCGTTCATGCCGGTCAGATCGGGCGCCACGGACTTGATCAGCATCAGGCACCCTAGCGGCGTACAAGGCGTCAGCCCGCCGGCGCCGCCCTGGGCGACCTTGCCGGCGTTGAGGGCGTGCAGCCCGTCCACGTCCTTGTCCGGATCGATCGCGGCCATCACCCTCAGCGTGTTGATATGGTCCGGCAGCGGTAGCTGGACCAATATGCCGTCCACCTCCGGCGCGGCGTTGAACGCAGCGACATGGGCCAGGATGTCCGCTTCACTGACCTCGAGCGAGAACCGCGCGGTACGGCTTTCGAACCCGACCTCGGCCGCGCGCTTGAGCTTGCTGCGCACGTAGACGTGGCTGGCGGGGTCGTCCCCCACCAGGATCACCGCCAGACCCGGCCGCCGCGCCATACGGGCGGCCCGCGCGCGGACATCGGCAAGCACGGCCCCGGCCTGCGCCGCGCCGTCTATCGCCAGCGCGGTCATGGCGCGGCGTCCGCGCCGGCGGCGGGAGCGTCCATCAACTGAACACCACGGTGCGCTGCCCGTTCAGACAAACGCGGTGCTCGACATGCCACGTCACCGCCCGCGCTAGCACAGCGCACTCGATATCCCGACCGATCGTCGCCAGGTTCTCGGCTGACTTGGCGTGGCTGACACGCTCGACGCCTTGCTCGATGATCGGCCCCTCGTCGAGATCGGTGGTCACATAATGCGCCGTGGCGCCGATGATCTTGACCCCGCGCGAATGCGCCTGGTGATAGGGCTTGGCACCCTTGAAGCTCGGCAGGAACGAGTGGTGAATGTTGATGCAGCGCCCAGACAGCGCTTCGCACATCTCCTCGGAAAGAATCTGCATGTAGCGCGCCAGCACCACCAGATCGACCTTCCGATCGGCGATTAGGTTCAAGAACCGCTGCTCCTGCGGCCGCTTGTCGGCCTTATCGACGGGCAGGTGATAATAGGGCAGCCCGCTCCACTCGACGAACGAGCGCATATCGTCGTGGTTGGAGAGCACCCCGACGATATCGACCGGCAGAAGTCCGGCACGCCAGCGGTGCAGCAGGTCGAACAGGCAGTGGCCGAACTTGGAAACGGCGATCAGCACCCGCGGCCGGGTCGCTGGATCGAACAGCTTGAAATCGATCTGGAAACGCTCGGCGATGGCGGCGAGGCGTTCGCCGAGGCCCGCCAGATCAAACCCCTCAACCTCTTCGGGCGCGAAGGTGATGCGCATGAAGAAACGGCCCGTCTCCTCGTCGAGGAACTGTTGGGATTCGCCGATCGAGCAGCGATTTTCCGCCAGGAAGCCGGAAACGGCGGCCACGACGCCAAGGGTGTCGGGGCATTTGACAAGCATCACGTAGTGAAGGGCGGTCATGCAATACACTCCTGCGAGACCTGGGTGAACCAGTCGCGCAAGTGGCCGACGAAGCTCGCGTCGGCCACGATGTCGAAGGTGGATGTCGCCGGCTCGGCGAGCATCAGAACGGAGACCTGCGTCAGCAGGGTCTGGGCGCATTGTGTTTCGGACATCACCCGCGGGTGCGTGTCCAGGCTGCAGCCCTTGGCGATCAGCACCCGCGCCGCCGGGCCCGAGATGCGCCAGGCACGCCGCCCGGCCGACAGGTCGCCGAGGTGGTGCAGTCGACCCGAGCACGCCTGCGTGACCTGACCAAAAATCTGGTCGGCAGGCGCGAAGATCGCCCACTCGCCCGGCGCCAGCCAGGCGACGCGAAGGCCAATCTTCACGAGACTATTGGGCCGGGTCGGCCAGGCGAACCCGAACGCCGCTTCGAGTTCAGTCGCCGCGTCCACGTCGTCGCGCATCACGCGCAGGATCGAAAGCGAAACCGCCGACTCAGTTATGGAAAGGCTCGGCCGCTGGAGGGTCCAAGCCGCGCGGACGTCAGCCATTGAGGCGTTCTCCAGGGATGTCGTAGGCGGCCAACTGGCTGATGCGAACGCGTGCGCCCTTGGCCGCGCCCGTGACGACGTCGAACTCCTCGCCCAGGCGGGCGCGGCCGCCCCTGACCATGCCCAGCGCGACGCCGCGCCCGAGCGCCGGACTAAAGCCGGTCGAGGTTACGTAGCCCTCGCTGCCCTCGCGTTTGCCCGCCCCGCGCAGATGGGCGCCGATCGGCAGAGTCTCGATCGATCCGACCCACTCCAGGCCGACGAATTGCAGACGATCCTCGCGCGTGTTGGCTGGCCGCGACAGCGAACGCCGTCCCACGAAGTCGTGCTTACGCTTGAGAACCTGTCCCCAGCCGAGATCGACTGGCGATGTCTCGCCATCGGTGTCGGCCCCGATGTGCATGAACCCTTTCTCGGTGCGCAGCACCATCCAGGCGTCGATACCGACCGGCGTTATGCCGTAGGGCTGACCAACTTTCATCAGGCGGTCCCACAGCTCGCCGGCGCGGTCGGCGGGAACGTTGATCTCGTAGGTGACTTCGCCGGTGAAGCTGGCGCGGACCACCCTGGCCGGGACGTCCGCCACGTGACCGTCCCTGAAGGTCATGTGCGGGAAAGCCTCGGCGTCGATCGGGACGTCCACCCCAGTCGCGTAGAGCACCTCACGCGCCCGCGGGCCGCTCAGCGTCAGCACCGCCCAGGCCGTGGTGACAGGCGCGACCAAAACCTTGAGATCGCGCCACTCGCATTGCAGCCATTCCTCGAGCCAGGCGGCGATGCGATCGGCGCCGCCTCCGGTCGTGCCGACCAGGAAGCGGTCCTCGGCGAGGCGTAGCGTGACGCCGTCGTCGATCAGCACGCCCAATTCGTTGAGCATCAGGCCATAACGGGCGCGGCCGACCTTCAGGGTCGACATGGTGTTGGCGTAGATGCGATCGAGGAACTCGGCGGCGTCGGGGCCGACCACCTCGATCTTGCCGAGCGGCGAGCCTTCGAAGAGGCCGACACCCTCACGCACGACGCGCGCTTCGCGTTGCTCGGCCGCGTACGGCGTCTCGCCAGGCTTGGGATAATAGGCCGGGCGCAGCCAGGCGCCATATTCCTCGAACACCGCGCCGGCCCCCTGTTGACGCTCGTGGGTTGGCAAGCGACGGTAGGGCCGGGACAGCGAACCCCTCGTGTGGCCGCCCAGCGCCGCCAGGCTAACGGGCGTATAGGGGAAGCGGAACCGCGTCGTACCGGCCTCCGCCATGCCCTGCCCCGTCAGTTCCGCCATGATAGCCAAGGCGTTGACGTTCGAGGTCTTGCCCTGGTCGGGCGCCATGCCAAGGGTGGTGTAGCGCTTGAGGTGCTCGACCGAGACGAACGCCTCGCGCTTGGCCAGGGCGACGTCGCCGGCGGTCACGTCATGCTGGAAATCGACGAAAGCCTTGCCTTCGGCCTCGACTCGCCAGAGCGGTTCGATGGTCCAGGCCGGGGCCGCGTCGAACGCGACCGGCGCTTGGCCGGCATCGCCCCCCGCCGCCATCCAGCCGCCCGTCAGCGCCGCGCCCAAGGTGAAATCCCCATTAGACGCGCCCACCGATACTTCGGCCTGAACCGAGACGTGGGGTCGGAACGCGGCGATCCTCGCGTCCCAAGTCAGCTTGCCGCCCGACTGGGAGAACAGATGCACAGTCGGATTCCAGCCACCGGACATGGCGAGGGCATCGCAGGGCACGCGCACCGAACGGCCGTCTCCGGTGCGCACGGTCACGCCGCGCAATCCGCGCGCGCCGTTGGTCTTGACGATCTCCGCGCCGGTGAACACCCGAACCCCGCGCGCGACTAGAGCCTCGACCAGTCCAGACGGCGGCGCGCGGCGGCTGTCGACCAAGCCTGGAACTGTCGCGCCAGCATCGAGCAGCGCGTGCGCCACGCCATAAGCGCTGTCGTTGTTGGTGAACAGGCTTGTGGCGTCACCCGGCAGGACCGCCCACCGGGTCAAATACTGGCGCACGGACGAGGCCAGCATGACGCCGGGTGCGTCGTTGCCGGGAAAGACCAGCGGACGTTCAAGCGCGCCGGTGGCCAGCACCACCTGCTTGGCCCGGACAGTCCAGAGCCGCTGGCGCAGCACCGCATCCGGAGCGCCGGCACCGGGATGATCGGCCAAGCGCTCGACGAGGCTGACGCTGTTGTGATCGAAATAGCCGACCGCCGTGGTGCGCGTCAGGATCTCGGTTTCGCCAGCCCCCTCGAGCTCGGCCTCGACTCCGTCCAGCCATTCGCCGCCGTCGCGGCCGTCGATGCACGCCGGGACGCTCAGCAGCGAGCCGCCCAGCGTGGTGTCCTGCTCGACCAGCATGACTCGCTCGCCCTGACGGCTCGCTGCCAGGGCCGCGGCGAGGCCGGCCGGGCCCGCCCCGACGACGAGGACGTCGCAATGGGCATAGCGATGTTCGTAGCGATCCGGATCGGCATCGGCGGACACCTTGCCCAGACCCGCCGCCTTGCGGATGATCGGCTCGAACAGGTGCCAGTCCGGCCACATGAACGTCTTGTAATAGAAGCCGGCCGGGATGAAGCGGCTGATCACATTGTTGATCGCGCCGACATCGAACCGCGCGCTCGGCCAGCAGTTCACGGGCCGGGCCTGAAGGCCTTCGGTGAGCTCGACCTCGGTGGCGCGAACGTTGGGGGTGCTACGCCTGGCCACCCCGACTTGCATCAGAGCGCAAGGTTCTTCGACGCCCGCAGCCATCAGCCCGCGCGGCCGATGGTATTTGAACGATCGACCGACGATAGACGCGCCGTTGGCCAGCAGGGCTGAGGCCAAAGTATCGCCCGTGAACCCTTCCAGAACCCGGCCCTCATAGTGGAACCGCACGCGACGCGCGCGATCGATCTGGCCGCCGCGCGGCAGGCGACGCCCGCTCATCAGACGACTCCCATCGTCAGATCGGGTGCGGCCTCGCCCATTCGATAGACCGCGATGATTTCATGAGTCACCGTGCTGCGCGCGACGTTGAACCATTGGCGGCATCCGGCCGTGTGAAGCCAGCGTTCCAAGTGGACACCCTTGGGATTGATGCGCGTGAACAGATAGTCGCCCCATCGCGTGTCGGAGACCGTCTCGGGCGGGCCCGGCCGCGTGATGTGAGACTGGCCCCCACAGTGGAACTCGACCTCATCACGAGGCCCGCAACAGGGGCAATGGATCAGCAGCATGTTCGCCTCGTCAGTGCGCGATGCCAGAGGCCGCGGCCTCGTCGATCAGGGCGCCCGTGAAAAACCGGTTCAGGCCGAAGGGCTCGGCAATCTCGTGGGCGTGGCCGGTGGCCAGGTGGTGAGCCAGCAGATAGCCCCCCGCCGGAATGGCCTTGAACCCGCCCGTCCCCCAGCCGCAGTTGATGTAGAGGCCGGGGACCGGCGTCTCGCCGAGGATCGGGCTGGAATCCTGAACGATATCGACGATGCCGGCCCAGTGACGGGCCAGGCGCACCCGGCCCACTGAAGGCATCTGTTCGGCGAGCGCGCCGGCGACTTCGCGGATGGTCGGCGAATTGCCGCGCTGGGCGTAGGAGGGATAGTGATCGAGTCCCCCGCCGAACACCAGCCCCCCCTTGTCCGACTGGCTGACATAGAGACCCGTGGCCAAAGACAGCATCACCGTGTCGAGGGCCGGCTTTAGCGGCTCGGACACGAACGCCTGTAGCGCGTAGCTGGTCACCGGCAGCGCAAAGCCCGCCATCTCGGCCACCATCGAGGAGTGACCCGCCACGGCCATGGCGACCTTGTCCGCCTCGATCACACCGAAATTGGTCTCGACCCCGGTCACCCGGCCCGTCTCAGTCTTGCGAAAGCCCCGGACTTCGCAGTTTTGGATGATGTCGACGCCGAGCGCGTCAGCCGCCCGCGCATATCCCCAGGCGACGGCGTCGTGGCGCGCGGTCCCCGCGCGCTTTTGCATGAAGCCGCCCCACACCGGAAAGCGGGCATCGCGGGAGGTATCGAGCGCGGGGATGCGGCGCTTGACGTCGTCGGTGGAGATCATCTCCGCATCGACGCCATTGAGCTGCATCGCGCCGACCCACCGCTCGGCCCCCTCCATGTCGTGGCGGCTATGACACAGGATCACGATGCCGCGCTGACTGAACATCACGTTGTAGTTCAGCTCTCGCGACAGGCCCTCGTAGAGCTTCAACGACAGGTCATAGAGCCGGGCGCTGGCGGGATAATAATAGTTGGAGCGGATCACCGTCGTGTTGCGACCGGTATTGCCGCCGCCCAACCAGCCGCGCTCCAGAACGGCGATGTTCCGTATCCCGTGAACCTTTGCGAGATAGTACGCCGTCGCCAAGCCGTGACCGCCGCCGCCGATGATGACGACATCATAGCGCCGCTTGGGTTCGGGCGATCGCCAGGCCGGCGTCCAGCCCTGCTGTCCGCGCAATCCCTGCAGAAGTACATTGAAGGCGGAATATTTCGTCATCTGTTTGAGCGATCCCGATACAGAACTGTATCGTGGGAGCCCCACCACCTTTCGTCAAGCTCGAATTCGCAGGTCACCTCGATAAACCGCAACGTCAGCTGCCCTGGACGCAACGCCGGGATGAGACGCGCTGCCGGCACCGGGTTACCGCGGGCTCTGATAACAAGCGCGGACGAAGCTGAACCATCCCGGCACCGCCCCGGTCAGATGCGTTTCCAGCGGGATGATCTCGCCGGAAACCTTGAGTCCAGGCAACGGATGCAGTGCTGTTTGGGCGAGCAGCTCGCTGGTGCCGCGCGCGATGATCCACTGATAGAGGCTCGGCTGCGCGAGCTCGCGCGCGCCAAGGGTGACGTGCAGGCGACGACCTGAATAGTCATTCTTCGAGGCGACGGCTTGCTGATACAGCTTAAAGATTTGGCTATTTTCCGCGACGATTCCCGGACTGCCTGCGCCGACGCACTTGAACAGATCCGAGCGCTCGATCGCGACATAGGTCGAGAACAAACCACCATAGGAATAGCCCCAAAGCGCGACGTCGGTCTCATCGACCCGCAAGGCCGTCGCGATTTGGGGATGAAGCTCCTGTTCGAGAAAGGCAAGGAACGCGTCCGCCGCCGGGTTGGCGAACATCGCCAGATAGCGTCGACCTTCGTCTTGCGACAGGCGACCCGCCTTCACGGCGGGTTCGACCGTCTGGCGGATCACATCGGGAACCGCCTCGCCGGGCGGGGTCAAATCGCGGATGCGCAGCCACGGCCAAGCGTGGCTTTCGCGCTTCGAATAGCCGACGGAAACCATGATGAAGGGGATATGGGGAGACAATTTATCGCCCTCTCCCTGGTGAAACGGCGCGGTAGCCGGCAGGAAGAGGTTGCCATCCATCTGGTAGACGATCGGATAGGTCTTCGTGCGGTCGGCGTCGTATTGTGCTGGCAGCGTGACCCAGGCGGCGAAACGCGCTCCTGCGATGCGCGACTCTATCTCGTAGTACCGCGTGGACGGAAAGAGCGCCTCGAAAGACGGCGCGGATTCCACGAGGCCCGTCGGGGTCTTCGCCGCGGAAGAGCGCGTTGGTAAGGTCGCGGCGGCGGCGGCGGCGATGGCCCCGGCGCCGATCGACAAGGCGGATCTACGATCGATAGGATAATTCACGGCCTTCCTCCCAGTTTCTACACGGATCGGACTTCGCGAAGCGCTTGCAGCGCGGAGGCCCGATCCAAGCCCGGATCGTCGCTCCCGCTGTTTTGCGCCCCGGACTCGATCAGAATTTCGCGTTGACGCGAACGCCCCAATATCGCGGATCGCCGTAGACCGAGCCGGCCGAGGGCGCACCGAACTGGGCGAGCGCGGTCTTGGCCAACCAGTCCGTCGCGTACGTCGTGTTGAACAGGTTGCGCGCGAAGAGGGTTACGCGATAGCGCGACCAGACGAGCGACGTGCTGGCGTCGACCAAGGTATAGGGGTCACGTGTCGGACAAGGTCCGAACACTTGCGCCTCGCCACAGAAGTGGGTCGGGCCGATGCCGTTGACCGCACCATTGAACTCCAGCGAGAGCTTGTCCGACACCGGTTTGGTATAGGTGGCGGCCACGCGGTAGCTCCATTTCGGCGCACGCTGGAACTGCTCATCGACATTGCCGATGCCGGGCGCGATGTTGGGCGATAGCACCGTCGGCGTGACCGGGTTGAAGCCGCCGTTCACTTCGAACAGCAACTCCGGCGTGATGCGGTAGGAGCTGTCGACCTCGACGCCGTAGGATTTGACCTTGCCGACGGGCACGGTGACCACGCGCGGCCCGATCGGCGTCGGGACCGTCGCCGCCGCGTTGAACGATTGCGCGTCGATGTAGAACAGCGCGATGGAGATATTGCCGCGCCGCTCGTCGAAGCTGCTCTTGAAGCCGGTTTCGTATGACCAGAGCGTCTGGTTGGGGAAGGTCTTCTGGGCGCTGGTCGTGCCGGCCAGCGGCGCGTTGAAGCCGCCCTGCGTGAAGCCTTTGGTGATCGACGCGTAGATCTGCGTTTCTGGAGTGAACCGGTAGCGCGCCGTCACTTTGGGCTGGAAGCCATGGAACTTGGCGCGCACGCGGGAACCCGTCAGCGGCTGCAATTCCGATGTGATCTCGTCATAGCGCGCACCCCCGCCCACCACGACATGGTCGCTCATCGCATATTCGAGATCGGTGAAACCGGCATAGGTGGTGACTTCGGTCGTCGGATTGCTTTGGAAGATCGATGTGCCGCCGAGCGCGACGCCGCCGAGTATGTTGCCGCAGGAACCGCAATCTCCGGTCTTGCCGTGGTCGTAATAGACTCCGGCGAGCCACTTCAACGGGCTGCTGTTGGTCGACTGGGCACGCACTTCCTGGCTGAAGTTTCGCAAGGAGCCCGTCCCCCGCGCGACGAAGACGTCGGGAGGGCTCATGTCGACGTCGTACGTGTCGCTATATCGCTGGCTGTTGTACGCCGTCGTGCCGATAAGATCGAAAGTACTGGCTGAGTAGGTGATCTTGCCCGAATAGCTGTTGCTGCGAAGCCGGCTTTCCGGTCGGCTGCCGGCAAGCGCGCCTGTCGCCGCGCCGAACCTCGGCGTCAGCAACAGACGGCCGTGTTTGTCGTTGATGTCCTTGACCTGATAGTAGAGGAACGACGGACCCAGCTTGTTGAGGTACGTGTATTTCAGGTCGATCGATAGATTGCTGGCTGGCGTAATTTTCAGGCGACCCGTGAAGGCTTCGTAATCGTCGCGATCAGCATCGGTGCCGTCGCTGAAATTCCGAAAGCCCGACCGACGCTGGATCGCACCTGATACGCGAGCGGTGATGATATCTTCAACGATGGGTCCGGCAAGGGTTGCTGAACCGCGCACGGTTCCGGCGTTACCCGCTTCGCCGTTGATCTCGGCGTCGACCTGGTTGGTCGGCGCACGGGTGACGTAGCTGATCGCGCCCGCATAAGCGTTACGCCCGTAGAGGGTGCCCTGCGGCCCCTTGAGCACCTCAACCCGCTCGAGGTCGAACAACGGGGTGGCGAAGGCCACGTCCGAAGGCTGGTACACGCCGTCGATGTAGAGGCCGACCCCCGGCACGCCCAGGCCGCGCATCGTTACCGAAATCCGGGTCACGCGCGGGGAAGTGATGAAGAAGTTCGGAAGCCGGGTCGACAGGTCGCTGATCGTCGTATTGCCGGCGGCCGTCAAATCCTTCGCCGAGAAGACATCGATCGTCGCTGGAACATCGGCCAATCTCTCCTCGCGCTTACGCGCGGTCACGACGATCTCATCGAGCGCGGCCGAGTCATCCGCCTTCGGCCCCTCGAGCGCGGACTGCGCGGCGACCTGCGCCATCGCGGCTTGCACAGGCAGAGCACTGGCGAATGCCAGAAGAAGGGCCTTGGTGTGGATCCGCATGGTAGTTTTCTCCCCTTTCGTTTATTTGAGTTCGGTTTGGACCACTTCTTCGACGCTCCGGGTCACCCGACCCAATCGCTCGCACGGCCAGAAAGCCGCGCGGCGGATGTTGAATTGGCGGCTCGCAAGCGCACAGGCCAGCCTACGCCGAACCGTGCCGGCCAGCGGTTATCGTTTTCCGGAAAGAGGTCTTGATACAGACCTGTATCCTATTAACGCGAAGCTACCGAGCCTTGCGTTGACATGTCAACTCTTTATATCATGTGCGATCGGCCGCATGCAGGCTAGGCCTCGACATCCGCCGTCATCGTCCGGGAGGCGATGATGAAGCAGGCGCCGCCCGGCAGCAGAGCCGCAAAGGCGATCAGCATCGCGATGCGCAAACCCATCGCCGAACCCTGGTGCGCGCCGAAAGCGTCGCTGAGTACGCCGGTCAGCGCTGGTCCGCCGCCCAGGCCGACCGAGTTCATCACCAGATAGAGCAGCGCGATCGCCGTCGCGCGGCGCCGCGATCCGCAAACCATATGGATACCGGCGAAAAGAGAAGGTCCCGCGCAGAAGATCAGACAGCCGCCGATCAGCGCCGTGATGGCGAAGATCATGAAGTCGTGGGTCAGCAGCGCCAGGACGTAGGCGGGCAGCGCCGCGATCATCAGCAACCCGGTCAGCATGGGCACTGCGGCGGGGCTGCGACGTCCTAGGCGGTCGGTCAGATACCCGCCAGCGAGCGCCCCGACGATCGCAGTGACCGTCGAGATCGAACCGTAGACCGTTCCGGCCTGAGCAAGCGGCAACCCAAAACTGCGAACCAGATGCGAGACGACGAAGATCAGCGCGCCGTAGCTGACAATACCGTAAAACCCGCCGCCGGCGATCTGCCACAGGAAACTGGGTTTGTGGGCTAGCGCTCGGATCGATGGGTCAGTGCGCTCGCCAACGGCCCGATCGGTCGTCCGCGGCACCATGGTCCGCGGCTCCCGCAGGCTCCGGCTGACGATGACCGCGATCAGCAGGCTGGATAGGCCGAAGGTCACGAACATGGCGCGCCAACCGAACCGGCTGGCGATCTGCGCGCCGCCTATTAGCGCCGCCGCATAGCCCGCCACCCCCGCCATGGCGAAAATGCCGATCGCCTTGCCCCGCGACTCCGGCGGGAAATAATCGGCGATCAGGCTCTGCGAGGTCGGCAGCGCTCCTGCTTCCCCACCCCCGACCGCGAGGCGGGCGAAGAACATCTGAGCGAAAGTCTGCACCGCGCCGCAGATTGCGGTCATGAGGCTCCAAAAGGTGATCGAAATCGCGATTATTAGTTTGCGATTGCCGCGATCGGCCAATCGGGCGATCGGCAGGCCCAGCGTCGCGTAGAACAGCGCGAAAGCGGCGCCCGTCAGCAGCCCCATCTGGGTGTCTGTGGCATGAAACTCGGCTTTGATCGGCTCGATCGCGACCGTCATGATTTGGCGATCGATATTGCTGACCGTGGAGACCAGGAACAGCACGGCGAGCATCGTCCAGCGCTGGCGCGACGAAAAGAGCTGCCATGGCTGCGGCCGACCGTGCGGGCCGGTGGAGCTCGAGGGGTCGCCGGTCATCAATTCGGCGCGAAGATTTTGCCGGGATTGAACATCCCGTGCGGGTCGAGGGCGCGTTTGATGTGGCGCATGAGATCCACCCCCTCACCGAGCTCGTCGATGAGAGCGGCCTGCTTACCGATGCCGATGCCGTGCTCGCCGGTGCATGTCCCGTCCATCGCCAGTGCCCGCGCGATCAGGCGGGCGTTCAACGCTTCGACCTCTTCCCATTCCGCCGGCGTGTCAGGATCGAGCGCGAATAGGACATGGAAATTGCCGTCGCCGACATGGCCGCAGATCGTCGCCGGCACCGAGCAGGTCGCCAGATCGTGCTTCGTCTCGGAGATGCAGTCGGCGAGCCGGCCGATCGGGACGCACACGTCAGTCGCCCAGCCGGACGATCCCGGACGCAGGCCCAGCGTGGCGTAATAGGCTTCATGCCGCGCCTTCCACAGCCGGGAGCGCTCCTCGGGAAGCGACGACCAGGCGAATGCGCCGCCCCCATTGCCGCTGCTCAGTTCTTCGACGAGCGCGACCTGCTCGTCGACCGAGGCTTGCGACCCGTGGAATTCGAAGAACAGAGTGGTCTTTTCAGGATAGTCCAGCTTCGACCAGAGATTGACCGCGCGCATCTGGATATCGTCGAGGATCTCCGCGCGGGCGAGCGGGATGCCAAGCTGGATCGCCTGAATCACCGTCGTCGCCGCGCCTTCGATGGTCTCGAAGCTGCAAACCGCCGAAGAGATCACCTCCGGGATCGGGTGAAGGCGAAGCGTCACCTCGGTGATGATGCCAAGGGTTCCCTCGGCGCCAACGAACAGGTGGGTGAGGTCGTAGCCGGCGGCGGATTTGCGCGCCCGGCGCGCGGTACGGATTTCGCGGCCGTCGGCGGTCACCACGCGCAGGGATAGCACCGCCTCGCGCATGGTGCCGTAGCGGACGGCGTTCGTTCCCGACGCGCGCGTCGAGGCCATACCGCCGATCGTCGCGTCCGCGCCGGGATCGACGGGAAAGAACAGACCCTGATCGCGGAGATGATTGTTCAACGCGATCCGGGTCACGCCAGCCTCGACAGTGACGTCAAAGTCGTCGGCGTTGACGTCGAGGATGCGGTTCATCCGGCTCATGTCGAGCGAGATGCCGCCGAAGATCGGCAGAGCGCTCCCCTCGATCGAGGTGCCAGCACCGAAAGCGGTGAGCTTGACCCCATGTTCGGCGCACAGTCGAACGACGAAGATCACCTCCTCAGTGCTTTCGGCGAAGACTACTGCGTCCGGCAGGCGTGACGGGAAGTGGGTTTCGCTCTGGGCGTGCTGCGAGCATATCCCCTCCGCGTAGCTCACGCGTGCGCCCAGCCGATCGTCGAGCGCCGCGCGCGCCGCGGCCGGCAAGCCGGAACCGGGTGAGATCTCTACGACAGCGTTCATCGTCGTCACTCCAATGCCGGCGCGGGCCGGTTTCAATCCAGTCGGTTCTTCACGATCTCGCCGGCCCGCATGATCGCATCGAGCTTTCGGCCATCCGCCGCAAGCAACCCGATGTCCTTCAGCGGATCGCCATCGACGACGATCAGGTCGGCATGGGCTCCGGGGGTAACGCAGCCGAGCTTGCCGTCCTGCATCAAGATCTCCGCGCCCATCGACGTTGCCTGGCGCAGCATTTCGAGCGGCGTGAAGACCTCCGAGCGGAACTCGAACTCGCGGCATTGCTGATCGTAGGTCGAGCCGAGCAGGTCGGTGCCGTAGCCAAGCTTCACGCCGGCATCGCGCATGTACTGGAGACCCTGGATTGCGGCATCAGCGGCGACCTTCAGCTTGACTATGCTGTCGGCCGCCATGCCCAGCTTTGCGCCGACCTCCATGCTGACGAAGATCACCGACATCGTCGGAACAACATAGGCGCCGCGCTCGGCGACCCACCCGGCGGTCTCGGCGTCAATCAGGGTCGCATGTTCGATGCAGCGGACCCCGAACTCGACCGAGCGGCGGATGGCGCTGACCGGATGGCAGTGCGCCGAGACATAGGTTCGTCGCTCAACGGCTTCGTTGACGATCGCGCGGATCTCGTCCTCGCGGAACTGGTTCATCCACATCGGGTCGCTGGGCGACATCACCCCGCCCGACGCGGTGATCTTGATGCAATGCGCGCCGCGGCGAAGCTCCTCGCGCGCCGCCTTGATGCACGCGTCGACGCCGTCGACCACGACGCCGCCCCAGTTCATCGAACCGCAGGAACAATAGCCGTGGGTATGATGCTGCTCGGTGGGCGTCCGGTAGTCGACGTGGCCGCCAGTCATCGATAAGACCTTACCGGCATAAAAGAACCGCGGCCCGCGGATCAGTCCGTCGGCGACGGCCGCCGCCAACGGGAAGTCACCCCCACCGATATCCCGGACCGTGGTGAAGCCGCAATCGAGCGCATGGCCGAGTTTCTTGACCGCGTGCGCCGTCCGATAGGGCGCATCGCGGCCATCCACGACCTTGGCGTTGAGGTCGGAGAAATAGGCGTGGATGTGGCAGTCGATGAGTCCGGGCATCAAGGTCTTGCCGGCAACGTTGATCCGTTGCGCACCGTCGGCCTTGATCGGGCGGTCGGAAACTTCCCGGATCGTGCCGTTTTCGATCAGAACCGACATGCCTTCGGCGCAATCGGCAGAATACCCGTCGAAAATACGCGCGTTCTCGAAAACCACTTGAGTCATTTGCGCTGCGCCCTCGGCCAGCCTTCTCGACCGGAACGGTCAAAGGGCGGCGCCTCCCTTGTCGATGTGATGTCACGCATTGCGTTGACATGTCAACTATGTACCCTACGTAGCGCGGGCGCGCCGGGCGCGCCGGGCGGGAAGGCGCTGGTGGCACCTCACTCAGCTGCACTTCATCGGGCGCTCGCCACTCCCGCGAGTCATACAATACAATTCTGTACCGACGTGGCTTCACGGCGCCGCGACCAAGGCGTTTCCGCCGCGTTTCGCGCGCTGGCGTCACGATTTTAAAGACGCTAGTGTGTTGACGTCATGAAGCGATCACAGCAATGCCGATAGTGCCGAAAAGCACCGCCGAGCGAGGTCTCTCCAGCGAGGAGTGGATCAGCGTCGCCAAGACGACCTTGATCCAGGAAGGTATCGCCGGAGTGAAAATCGATCGCCTCGCAAAAAAGGCGGGCGTTACGCGCGGCGGCTTCTACTATCGCTTCAAGAGCCTGCAAGGCATACTCGACGCGCTGATCGACCATTGGCGCCAAACCAATCATCAGCCGATTGTCAACGCGCTAAACGGGCCGGGTTCCCCGGCCGAACGCTTTCGCGCCCTGATGCGCTTGTGGATCGACGAGCAGGACTACGATCCCGATTTCGATGCGGCGGTCCGGGGCTGGTCGCGTGTGTCGCCCAAGGTCGCCAAGGCCGTCCGCGAGATCGACGACCTACGGATCGAGGCGCTCAAGCACCTGTTCGTTGACGCCGGCTACGACCTCGACGAGGCCTTCGTTCGTGCCCGGATCACCTATTTCCACCAAGTTGGCTACTACGCCATGGGCATGCGGGAGTCGCACAAGCGGCGTGAAGAGCTTGGCGAGCTCTACTATCGCATCCTGACCGGCTTCCGTGGGGGCGAGCTGAAATATCTCCCGTCTCTCCCTTGAACTCAGTCGGCGTCGTGGGCGACAAGCTGATCACGGCGGAGGCAGGTAAGTTGCAGATAAGCATCGAAGCGGGACCCCGTTCCTTCTCAGCGCAACCATTTGAAAGCGCGGAGGAATATGATTTCTCAAAGGGTCCCGATCGGCGCCGATTGGGCCCCCCTCTAACGCCACCTTTATTGGCTTTAACAGATATTTAGCAGGATTTTAATGGGATCCCGCTTCGACGCTTATCCACATGCTGTCGTCAATGACCAGCTCCAACCGTATTTCGGGATAATCCGCGCGGAACTGCGCCAGCTTCGGCATCACGATCAATTGGGCGGCGGCGCGCGGCATGTTGATCCGTACCAGTCCGCGTGGCTGCTGCTGAAAGGCGCCGACATCTCGGACGGCATCAATCACTTCGGCGATCGGCGCTCCGAGCCGATCGAGCAAGGCCTGCCCTGCCTCGGTCGGCGCCACGCTGCGGGTCGTGCGGTGGAGCAGCCGGGCGCCGAGACGCTGTTCGAGCGATCGCATGCTGTGGCTGAGCGCGGAAGGCGACATGTTCAGCCGCCGCGCCGCGCTGCGGAAGCTGCGCTCCTCGGCGATCGCCATGAACGCCATCAGCTCGGCAAACTCCGCGCCCCGCATATTGGTGATTCCCTTTCAACGGCCCGTGCTGAATCGAACGCATTATACACTCCGCGCGAATGAACCATATCTCTTCCAACGAGCCGAAGAGGAATGATGATGCGCACGATGCGACGCTGGGAAATGGATGGGATCGGCCGTGACCGGCTTGCCTTACGCGAGCGGCCGATCCCGGTCCCTGGCCGGCACGAAGTGCTGGTGGCGGTCGGCGCGGTGGCGCTCAACCATCGCGACAAAATGGTCATCGAAAGCGGGCGCGGCCTGCCGCTCTCCTTCCCGTTCACCCCCGGCTCCGACCTGGCGGGGCGGATCGTGGCAACGGGCGAGGGCGTAGAACGCTTTGCTATCGGTGATCGCGTGATCTCCTGCTTCACGCCAGAATGGATCGACGGCCTTCGCGCGGGGACGGCCCGGACGCCGGTGTATCGCACGCTTGGCGGTTTCTTCGCCGGCGTACTCGCCGACTATGTCGTGCTACCCGACCACTGGCTGATCGCGGCGCCGGCGACACTCGACGATGTACAGGCGAGCACGCTTCCCTGTGCCGCGCTCACCGCCTGGTTCGCGCTCGTCGAGCGCGGCCGGATCCGGGCGGGTGACACGGTGCTGATACGGGGGACGGGCGGCGTGGCGCTGTTCGCACTCCAGTTCGCAAAGATGCATGGGGCGACGGCGATCTTGTCCTGCAGTCCGGAAAAAGGCGACCACGCACGGGCGCTTGGCGCAGATCAAATTATCGACCGGCATCGGACAGATGAGCTCGATGCGCTGTACGCACTCACCGGTGATCGTGGTGCAGACCATATAGTGGAGACCGTCGGCGGCGCTCATCTCGGCCTATCCGCGCAAGCGGCGGCCGTCGGCGGTCGCATCTATCAGATCGGCGCGCTCGACGGTTTCGACCTGTCGTCGCCCGCCATGCCCCTGATGATGAAGGACGTGACGATCCACGGCATCGCCACCGGCCATCGCCGTGCGTTCGAGGACATGGTGCGCGCGGTTGAGCGTGTCCGCATGGAACCAGTGATCGACAGCCGCTTCCCGCTTTCCGGCCTGCCGGACGCGCTGGACCGCCTCGACACGGGACCGTTCGGCAAGATCGTGATCGAGATGTCCGACCGGACCAATCAGGACGGGAGCATCTGAAATGGAGGAACACGCAAGCTGGCGGGACGCGAACATGAGCGCGCCAGCACCAGTCCTGTCGGCTCGGGCGATCAGGCTGCTGGCGCCCGGCCGGGGCGAGGACATCCAGGTGCGGATCTCCGCCCCCGCGACCGGCGATAACCTGCCTATCATCATCTTCTCGCACGGCTATGGCTCGTCGATGGACGGCTATGCGCCGCTGGCCGATTATTGGGCCGCGCACGGCTTCGTCGTGGTCCAGCCGACTCATCTCGATGCGAAGCGGCTTGGGCTGGCGCAAGACGATCCGCGACGACCGCTCATCTGGCGCACCCGTGTCGAGGACATGAAGCGCATCCTGGACGATCTGGACGCGGTCACGCAGTGGGTGCCTGGGCTGGAAGGCCGTGTCGATCACGGCTTGGTGGCGGCATCTGGGCATTCGTTCGGGGGGCAGACCACGAGCATGCTGCTCGGTGCGCGGATGCTGGGGCCTGATGGCGAAGGCGAAGACATGTCGGATCGACGGATCAAAGCCGGAATATTGCTCGCCTCCGGGGGGCACGGTGGAGTGGACCTGAGCCCCTTGGGACGGGAGATCACCCCATATTTGAACTCCGGCTTCGACCACATGGCGACGCCTGCTTTGGTTGTCGCGGGCGATGCGGACCAGTCACCGTTGACGACGCGCGGCCCCGACTGGTTCGCCGACCCGTATCGTCTCAGTCCCGGCAGGAAGGCGTTGCTGACGCTATTCGGCGCCGAGCATATGCTGGGTGGCATATCGGGCTATGCGGTGACGGAAGCGACCGACGAAAATCCGGCCCGCGTCGCCCTGATTCAGCGGATGACTCTGGCGTATCTGCAGAGCCAACTGCTTGACGACGCGACCGCGTGGTCTTCGGCATGCGAAGCCCTTGCGATGGAGGCTACACCACTGGGGAAGGCCAAAGGCATCATCGGAAGATGACCATATCCGGCTGAAACAGCCGCTCGGAGGGGGTGGCTGGAGGGCAGGAATGTCCCAAATTTCTAGCTCAGACTGCCTCCCGCGACGTGAACAAGCGGCCGAATTTGGGGGGGCGAAAGAGCCTGTAAGTGACCGGGGATGGGTCGACGTGCTGATGCGCAGGGCAGGTACCGACCAGAGCACGAACCCGCTCCGCGGGAGGGTCGCTTGGGATGACGTAGCGTAGTATTTGTGAGGCTTTCGGCGAGGCGGCGTCGCCCGCCGACTGTGGAGTTCCTTCAACGGAGAGGAACTTACCATGGATGCTATCACGACCGCTGCTCCGCCCCATTCGCTGCGTGAGCGGATGTTGCAGGACATGACGATGCGTGGCTTCGGGGCGCACACACAGAAGGACTATATCCGGCATGTTCGGAGCTTCGCCGCGTTCCTGGGCCGTCCGCCGGATACGGCCACAATGGAAGACCTGCGGCGTTATCAGGTCGACCAGCACGAGCGCGCCGTGGGGCCGGCCACGATCAATGGGGGCGTTTCGGCACTGCGGTTCCTGTTCGGGATAACCCTCAAGCGCCCGGAGATGGCGCTGGGGCTCGTCGTTGTTCGCTGCATGCCCAAGCTGCGTGTGGTCTTGAGCGTCGAGGAGACAGCGCGGCTGCTCGAGGCTGCGCCAGGCATCAAATACAAAGCGGCCCTCAGCGTGGCCTATGGCGCGGGCCTGCGGGTCTCGGAGGTTGCCCATCTCAAGGTCGATGACATCGACAGCACCCGGATGATGATCCGCGTCGAGCAGGGCAAGGGACGCAAGGACCGCAACGCCATGCTCTCACCGCATTTGCTGGACTTGCTCCGTCAATGGTGGCGCGAAGGCAAGCGGCGCGGTGTGATGTTACCCCATGGCTGGCTGTTCCCCGGTCGCAATGGCACGGATCCGATCTCGGCCCGCCAGTTGCACCGCGTCGTGCAGGAAGCGGCCGAGCGCGCCGAGATCCACAAGCGGGTAAGCCCGCACACATTGCGGCATTCGTTTGCCACTCACCTGCTCGAGCAGGGTGTCGATATCCGGGTCATCCAAGTCCTGCTGGGACACGTGAACATCAACACGACCGGCATCTACACCCAGGTCTCGAGCAAGACGATGCGGGCGGTGGCCAGCCCGCTCGACCAGATCGTGGCCGTGATGGAAGGCAGGGCCCCTCCCGGTTGAACCGGTGCGCGCCTCAATCGAGGTCGCCGATATCTTCCGCAGCGCCGGGCCCGCCTATCGGGCGGCCCATGCCGGGCATCTCAGCCTCGGCCAGCTCAAGGTCATGACGGCCATCGAGAACTGCCGCACCGCCGCGCTGGGCGGTCACGTCGAGGCCTGCGACGACTGTGGGCACTGGCGTATCGCCTACAACTCCTGCCGCAACCGGCATTGTCCCAAATGTCAGGGCGCCGCCGCGCGCACCTGGCTGGCCGCGCGCGAGGCCGATCTATTACCGGTTGGCTACTTCCATGTCGTCTTCACGCTGCCCGCCGAGATCGCCGACATCGCGTGGCAGAACAAGGCGGTGGTCTATGACCTGCTCTTCCGCGCTGCTGCGGATACGATGCTGACCATCGCCGCCGATCCCAAGCACCTTGGTGCGCGGATCGGCATCACTGCTGTCTTGCACACCTGGGGATCGGCGCTGACTCACCACCCACATGTGCACATGATCGTGCCCGGCGGCGGCATCGCGCTCGATGGCACGCGCTGGATCTCGTCGCGCCCGGCCTTCCTGTTACCAGTGCGCGTGCTGGGTGCGTTGTTCCGCCGGCTGTTCCTCACACGCTTGCTGGCGTTGTTCGACGCCGGCAAGCTGGCCTTCTTCAACGCCTTGGCAGGCCTGGCCTCGCGTAAGACCTTCCTGCGGCATCTGTCGCCCATCCGTAAGAAGCGCTGGGTGGTCTATGCCAAACCACCCTTCGCCGGGCCGCAGGCGGTGCTGGCCTATCTCTCGCGCTACACGCACCGCGTTGCCATCTCGAACCGGCGGCTCATCGGCTTCGACGAGGCCGGCGTGACGTTCCGCTACAAGGACTATCGCCGCCCTGCTGCTGAACGCCAGCAGGTCATGACGCTGGCGAGCGGCGAGTTCGTCCGCCGCTTCCTGATCCACGTTCTGCCGCGCGGCTTCCACCGCATCCGGCATTACGGCCTGCTCGCCAGTTCGACCCACAAGGACACCGTGGCGCTGGCCCGCAGGCTGCTGGGCGTTGCTGTACCGGTCGAGGAGCCCGAACCCGACGAACCTCCCGACCATCGCCCGCCATGCCCATGTTGCGGCGGGCACATGACCATCATCGAGGCCTTCGCCCGCTGGTGCCAGCCCCGCGCGCCGCCATCATCGGCATCGCCAATCCGGGGGAATGCGCCATGATCCGGCATGGCTCAGGCTGCACGACGGTCGCGCCCACGGCGTCCTGGCCGATGACCCAGTGCATGCCCATTCCGCAATCCAGCCCAGCGCAGCACGCACCGACCAGCAAAACCACCACCGTCCGCACTCTGACGCCGCACAAAGTCACGTTGATCCGGCCAGAACCGACACTTCCGGATCGGCATCGCTTACCCGTCAGAACCACCCAAAAGCCGCTTTACCCATAGACCAGCGCGTGGGGCCCGCGGGTTCCTGCACTGGAGGCTTTCGTACGCAAGCGCCCGAAACCCTTCACACTTCAGGTCATTTCTGGATCTAGACGAGAAGGTCTGCTCCCGACGGGAGCTGCCGTTTGCTCAGCAGCCCGTCCGTCGGAAAAGCACCTGTTGCTGTCGATTATCACGGTAGACGACGTTACCAGAATCCGGCGCAGATTCATTTTCCCCGGTGAAGCATAGGCCGGAGCCGCGCTCAATCTGTGCGATTTTTGGCGATTTGTCACAAAAAGTCCAACAATCTCTCCTAACGGCGCTCCCGGGACGCAATTGAACCGCGTCACGGCTTTCGCTTCACCAAGGGGGTTTCCATGTTCCGCTCCACGCGACGTTCGTCGCGCGCCGCCGTGCGCGCGCTGTTGATGCTCGGCTCAACGGTGTCCGTCGTCGCCATCGCCACGCCCGCCGCCCACGCGCAGGATTACACCAACATTGTCGCCTCCGGCCGCGTGACCGGCCAGGACGGCGCGCCAATCACGAATGCCGAGGTGAAGATCACCTCATCGGATAGAGGCGTCAGCCGCACCGCGATGACCGACGGCGCGGGCGCCTATACGATCCCGCAGCTATCGCCGGGCAATTACGACGTCACCATAACCGCCGAGGGTTATTCGACCTACACCGAGCGCGGCATCCCGCTGACTCGCGAGACCGGCGGCGCGAACACGTTCCACCTCGTTGCCGCGTCGCAGAACGGCGATATCGTCGTCACGGGTTCGCGTCAGCGCGTCGCCGATTTCCAGGATACGACGGTCGGCAGCACGATCAACCTCGGCTCGCTGACGCAACGCGTGCCGATCGGCCGTAGCTTGCGCGACGTGATGCTGCTGACGCCGGGCACGGTGCAGGGATCGTCGCCGTCGAACGGCGGCTTCGCCAACCAGGTCTCGATCGCGGGCGCGGCTTTCACCGAAAACGCCTTCTACATCAACGGCCTGAACGTCACCGATTTCGTCTCGGGCGGCCAGCCGACTGAAGTGCCCTTCGACTTCTACCAGACCGTCGAGGTCAAGACCGGCGGCGCCCCGGCCGAATTCGGTCGCGCGACCGGCGGCTATGTCGTCGCCACCACCAAGTCCGGCTCGAACGAATATCATGCCAGCGTCACCGGCATCACCGAGCCTGACGCGCTGCGCGACAGTTCGCCCTCGACCCGTACCACCGATTACGCGCATGCCCGCGCCAGCCGGCAGGAACTGATCCTCCAGGCGAGCGGGCCGATCATCAAAGATCACCTGTTCGTCTACGGCCTCTACAATTTCCGTGACATCCGCGCGTTCACGCCATCGAACAACCAGAACAACTCGACCGGCGTGACCAACCGCAGCCCGTTCTGGGGCGGCAAGGTCGATGGCTACATCACCGGCGACCATCATTTCGAGTTCACCTATTTCGACACCACCGACGACACGCTAAACCGCAGCTACAATTGGGACCGCACCACCTACACACGCGGCGCTGAGACCGGGGGCACCAATGCGCGTGCGGGCGGCGTCAATTATGTCGGCCGCTACACGGGCACGTTCACGCCGTGGCTCACGCTGTCGGGCGCATACGGCGTCAACAAGCTGCGCTCGGGCAACCTGCCGCTCGACACCGTTAATTCGCAGGTCGTCGATTACCGCAGTGACCCTGCCGGCATCCAGATCGGCGCCAATAAAGTAACCGACGCCTACAGCCAGACCGACAACAAGCGCGAATTCTACCGCATCGACGCCGACCTTCAGTTCCATCTGCTGGGGACGCATCACGTCCGTTTCGGCTATGACAACGAGAAGGACACGCAGGTCCAGACCTACCAGACGATCGGTGCAGGCGCGTACAAGATCTACAATGTCACCGCCGATTCAGCGGCGCGCATCGGCCTTCCGGTCGGCACGCAATATTATACCACGCGCGTCTACGCGCAGAATGGCACGGCGCACGTCCGCAACCAAGCCTATTACATCCAGGATCAATGGTCACTGCTCGACAACCGCTTGCGGTTCGATCTCGGCCTTCGCAACGATCGCTTCAGCAACCAGGGCGTGAACGGCAAGTCGTTCTTCGAATCGGGCAACCAATGGGCGCCGCGCATTGGCGCTTCGTTTGATCCGCTCGGGGACGGGCGAACGAAGGTTTTCGGTTCGTACGCGAAATATTACCTGCCGATGGCGGGCGACATCAATCTGAACGTTGCCGGCAGCCTCGTCACCTACACGCGGTACAACCTGTTCAACGGCACCAGCGGCGCGGGCAACATTCCGGTGGAGGGTGCGCCCATCCTGTCAGTCGCCAACACCACCGCCTGCCCGGACACCAAGGTGAAGAATTGCGAGCTATCGGCGGACGGATCGGCGTTCAACCCGGCGGGCGCAATCGCCACCAACATCAAGCCCCAGTCGGACAATGAGTTCATCATCGGCGCCGAACATCAGTTCGGCGACCATGTCCGGATCGGCGCGTATTTCACGCACCGCGAACTCCAGAATGTGATCGAGGACATGTCGATCGACATCGCCGCGCGCGCATATTGCGTGGCGGCGGGCATGGCGGGGGCGGCCTGCCAGTCCACCTTCTCGGGCGGCAACCAGTTCGTCATCGCCAATCCCGGTCGTGACGTGACCGTGCAGCTCAACAAGCTGCCTGACGGCTCGACCCCTACCGTGACGCTGAAGGCGGAGGATCTCGGCTATCCCACGCCGAGCCGCAACTACAACGCGCTGACGCTGACCTTCGATCGCAGCTTCGACAAAAAGTGGAGCCTCGCGGCCTCCTACACGCTGTCCTTCAACAAGGGGAATTACGAAGGCGGCGTGCGCTCCGAGAACGGGCAGGCGGCGATCAACCGCACCGCCGACTTCGACTCGCCCGGCTTCGAGAACGGGGCTTACGGGTATCTGCCGAGCGACCGCCGCCACAGCTTCAAGGCATATGGCAGCTACCGCCTGTTCGACTTCCTCGATCTCGGCGGCAACGCGATCGTGCAGTCGGGGGCGCATTATAGCTGCATCGGCGCGGTGCCACTCAGCGTCGATGCCTATGCCAACACCTATCACGGCTACGGCTATTATTGTCAGGGCAAGCTCATCCCGCGCGGCACCGCGTTCACCGGCGACTGGCTTACCCAGTTCGACGTGAGCGCAATCGTTCACCTGCCGCTGCCACGCGGCGTGGACGCCTCGGTCCGGCTCGACGTGTTCAACCTGTTCAACAGCCAGTCGGTCACCTCGTATAACAATTTCGGCGAACAGGGCGACGGATCGGTGAACACCGACTATCGCTCGCCGGTCAATTACCAGAGCCCGCGTTCGGTGCGGGTGACGGCGCGCCTCGGCTTCTGAGCCATTCGCCATCGCCGGGATCGTTCTGAACGAGCGATCCCGGCGGTTGCAAATCACCGGGCGCGGGGCATGTCTCGCCGGGCAACCGGCTCGGCGGAAGCGAGCGATGGAGGGGACGATAGAGAAAAGATCAAAGCGCCAGCGTGAGATCATCACGCGTCTGCGCAGCGGACGGACCTTATCAGTGACGGCGCTGGCGAACGATCTCGCCGTGTCCGACGAGACGATCCGGCGAGAGCTGCGCGCGCTTGAGGACCACGGGGTCATCATCCGCGAGCATGGCGGCGCACGCATGGCGACGCCGGTGCATGAAGGGCCGCTCCATCAGCGCATGGAAGAGAATGCCGACGCCAAGCTGCGCATCGGCCGCGCGGCCGCCGAACTGATTGATGACGGCGCGATCATCTTCATCGATTCGGGTACGACGAGCTGCTTCATTGCGCGTCAGCTCGTCGATCGGCGCGCGCTGACGGTCATAACCAATTCGCTGCACGTGGCCAAAGACCTGGGCGGGATCAACAACAACCGCCTGTTCCTCGCCGGCGGACAAATGGATTACGATTACCGCGCCTTTTCCGACCATGTCGCGCAGGACTATGTGCGCGGCTTCACCCCGCATCTCGCCATCCTGTCGGTGGGCGGAATCAGCATCGACCGGGGACTGATGGATTTCCATCCCGGTGAGGCGGCAATGAGCCGGATCGCTTACGCCACCTCGAAGCAGGTGCTGCTCGCCGCCGATTGTTCGAAGATCGGCCGATATGCGTTGATCCAGACGGCGGCGCTGACCGATGTCGATATCCTCGTCACGGACGAGCCGCTGGCGGAGGATTACGCCGGTGCGTTCGCGCATGCCGAGGTGGTGATCGCCTGACGCGCGCGCACCGCGCGCATCAGCGGAAATCCGACGACCAGCACGAGCAGCGCGCCGGCACCCGCCACGCCGGCATGGAGAAGCCAGAAGGACGGCGTCCCCATCCGTTCGTAATAGACCCCGCTGAGACCGACCCACAGGTTCGCGAAAAAGCCGTGCAAGTAGAACAGCCCCACCCAGAATCCGATCAGCCGGCGCGGTGCGACGCCTGCGATCAGGCTGAGGCACGAGGACCAGATCAGCACCACTGCGGCGTCGATCAGGAGCAGGTAAGCAATCGCCCAAGCCAGCGGCAACGTCCCGCCGCTCAGGCTGCCGATCGTCAGCACCAGATAGCCGGCCGAGCAACACAGCCCGCCGAGCAGCACCTGCACCGCCGCGCCGATGGTGATGCCGCGCCGCTCCAGCGCGCGCGTCGTGAGGTGCGATACCGCAACCAGAGTCAGCGTGAAGGCACCGTCGAACGATAGCAGCCATGCCACCGGAATCGCCCATCCGCCCAGTCGCAGATCGACATGCGACCGTGCCCAGACCAGGAAGATATTGTTGAGCTGCTCATACGCCGCGAAGCACAGGTAAACAGCGGCGAGCGCGACGATCAGCACGCCCGTCGCGGCCGCCGGCCCGACCGGCGGGTACGCTGGATTCGCGGTTGTCGGACCAACGGCGACGTCCTCACCGTTGCCCGTATAGAAGACCAGCCCGATGGCGAGCGCCACCCCCGCAGCGCCGATACCATAAGCCGGCCCCGCAAACACCTCGAGCGCACCGCACACCAAGGGGCCGCAGATCACACCGGCGTTGAGGAAGCCAAGATAGACCGTATAGGCGCGCCGCCGCTGCGCCTCGTCGTGGAAAAGCAGCCCGACCTGAGCGGAGAGATTGCCCTTGAGCAGCCCGGTGCCGATGGCGAAGAAAAGCAGACCGATCAGAAAGCTGCCGTTACCGAGCATGAGCATGAGGCCGAGCAGCATGCCCGCCCCGCTGCTCGCCACCATCACCCGTCGGCTACCGGCGAGATCGCCAGCCAGCCCGCCGAGCGGGATCGACAGATAGATCAGGGCGTTGGCGTAACCGTATAGCTGCGACGCGAGGCCGGTGGTCGAGATCGGACCGAACACCGCCACACTGGCGTCGCGCAGCGCCGTCGCCCCGGCCACGCGCGTCAGATCGCCGGCCAGCACATGATCGACCAGGATCAGCACGAGCAGCGATTTCACGCCGGTCATGGCGAATCGCTCCCAGAATTCCATCATCGCCAGCGCCAGAAAGCGTCGGTCCAGCACTGTGCCGTCGTTAAAAACCGCGTCGCCCATCTTGCCCGCCCTCGCCAACGGGGGGCGCTAGGCGCGCTTCGCAACAGCGTGATGACAGTCGAAGCTCAAAGCGGGTGAGGATACGCGACAATGGGCTCGCTTACGCTGGGCTCGCCCGTCTCGACATGCCCCGCGAGCCGCTGCCGGGTGCCGTCCGACACCGTGAGCATCAGATCGTACCAGCGATGATCGGGAAGACCGAGCGGGCGCAGCATCTCCGTCGTGACGGAAAACCGCTCCTGCCGGCCGGTATGGGCGCAGCGCATCGTCACGATCGTTGCCGTCCCATCCCGGTTTACGAGGTGCAGTGTGCCCCCTCGCCCATCCTCGCGCCAGACGATCGCCGCCTCGATCCGCCCCGCACCACCGGCGCCGCGATACTCGCGCTGGAAGCCGTTCGGCCCGCGCACGACCAGCGCATGCGGCCGGTCGCGACGCAGCGGCCACGCTTCCTCCAGCCGCGAACCCGCCGCGACGGTGAAGTAGCGCCAGCCGGGGAAGGCGATCTCATCCTGGACGCCGAACACGATGCCGACGATCCCGTCATTGACGAAGCGGAGCGTCAAGCCGGCATTCGACCAGCCTGGCTCGACCGCGAAGCGATACGGCAGCGCGCGTGCGGGGCGGGTGCCCGGCTCCTGTACGGGCACACCCGTGCTGATGGCGATCGTCGGTGGCGGGCCGCTTTTACACAATTGCTCGGTCTCGGCGATGTAGCCGGCGACCGAGGGCAGCGCCTTCGCCCAGCGCGTGTCGAGCCGCGCCTCGTGCGACACGTCGAAATCGAACATCGAGGTCAGGTCGCCGCAGATCGCGCGTCGCCACGGCGAGATATTGGGCTCGACCACCCCGAAGCGCTTTTCGAGGAAGCGCAGCACCGAGGTATGATCGAACATCTGCGAGTTCACCCACCCGCCGTGCGTCCAGGGCGATATCACCATCATCGGCACGCGCGGGCCGAGCCCGACCGGCTCGCCCTGATATGTCTCGCCCCGAACATCGACGTTGCTCGCACCGTAGCGCGGCGCGATGGCGGGCATGGGCGCTGGGATGTGATCGAAAAAGCCGTCATTCTCATCATAGTTGAGAATGAACGCCGTCTTCGCCCACACCTTGGGGTTGGCCGCCAGTGCCGCAACGAGGCTGGCGATCAGCACCTCGCCGAAGGGGACCGGCGCGTCGGGATGCTCGCTCATCTGCATCATCGGCACGATCCAGGAAACCTGCGGCAGACGATCGGCGGCCACGTCGGCGGCGAAGGCGGCGATCAGGTGACGCGCCTGTGTCGCCTCGGGGTCCGGCGGTGCGGCGCCGTCGATCCAGTCAACATGCGCGCGCCCACGCCGATACCGTGACGAGGCACGATCCAATTTGCGAAATTCCTTGAAATAGCCAAGCGGGTTATCGGAATAATTGGCGAGTTCCTGATAGACCCGCCACGACACGCCCGCCTCTTCCAGCCGCCCGGCATAGGTGCGCCAGGGGAGCCCCTCGGTCGCGTCGTCCTTCGCCATGTCCGCGCCGGGATTGGCGTCGCTGCCGCCATTGGTGACGCAATATTCGCCCGCCTGACCGACGCTGAGGCCGCTGGTGCCGGTGAAATGAAAGAGCCGGTTTGGCCCGGTCGGCCCCTGCAGCGAGCAATGATATGCGTCGCAGATGGTGAACTGGTCGGCAAGCGCGTAATAATAGGGAATGTCCGCACGGGTCAGGTGCGCCATCGTCAGCGGGCCTTTCTGCTCGGCCCAGACGTCCCAGTTGCGCCAGCGTGTCTGGCTATCCTTCCAGCTATGGTCGAGGCCCGTAAAGCACCGCGCGTTGCTGCTATTGTAGTCGAGCCGGAAGGGCCAGGCGATCTGACCGCCGTCGCGGTCGGCGCGGCGTTGCGCCCAAACCGGCTTGCCGCTCGGCAGTGTGACGGGCCTCGGATCGGAAAAGCCGCGCACGCCGCGCAAACTGCCGAAATAATGATCGAACGAGCGGTTCTCCTGCATCAGAATCACGACATGCTCGACATCCTGGATCGAGCCGCGCCCGGCGGAGCGGCGCAGCGCTGTCGCGGGCTGATTCGTAAAAGCTGCGGCGCCCGACGCACCGAGAAGAAACACCCTGCGATCGATTGTCACGCCTGCATCCAGCCATTTGAAACCGCGCTCACTCTAGCCATCATATGTGCAAAGCTTATGACGAGCTGGCGCAATGTGATGATATTTTGCGGTCTTTTATCAAAATATCACCGTGTTTGCCTGAGTTCGCGTCTCCGAGCATGTTTAAAGTATTGCTGTCCTAGCGACCTCGCTTCCCTCAACCTGACCGACCGGAATCGACTACCCTTGTCGTTCAGAGACGTAGCGGCGTACATCGCGTGAACGTCCGCCTCTGCCCGTATCCGACGTTCAACGGTTCATCCGCGAATGGCTGCAAAGTCCCAGACCCCGTCATTCCAGCTTCGACATTAGGCGGCCCGCAGCGCCCTGCTCGGCCGCCAGATTGCGGTTATAGGCGAGCGGCATGCGCGGCGACTTCCATCGCAGCGCATCCATAATCCCTGCGAGATCCTCGCCGCTCGCAAACAGATCTTGGTTGAGCCCGATCCGGGTCGAATGCGCGCTGATCCCCTTGAGCAGCCGGGCCACGTCCTCAGTCGTCAGATCTGGCAGCGCGCCGCGGTCAAACGCGCGTTGGATGATCGAGCGGAAGATGGGTCCGACCGAACCCGGGTGCAGCGCCACGCTGCCAATGTCGTATTCGACGCGCGCCTTGACCGCAGGCTTGGGGAGCGTCTTGCGCAGATCCCAGGTCTCGCGGCCCGAGATGCTGTCGATCGACCGACCGCGCACCGCGGCACGGGCTTTATAGCGCCGCACCTGCACCCGACGGAACAACGGCCCTGTCGTGATCCCGGCAGCATCGGTCCAAGCAGCGATCGCCGCGACGGTGCGCGGGCTGAGATAGGCGGTCGCCCCCTCCCCGTCCTGATCGCCTTTGCTGCGCAGGATCTGCAGCAGCCGCGCCTCGGGGTCGATCGCCTCTTCGATATGCTCGATCGCAACTGCGACCAGCTCGGAGGCGCGCAGTCCGGTGTCATAGGCGGCCGACAGCAGCGCCCGATCGCGCAACCCCGGCACATCGTCAGGGCAGCTCTCGAGCAGCGCGCGGATATTGAGCCCGCGTGCCTGGTCGCGCTCGACATCGCGAACCGGGCCTTTGAACCGCAACGGCCGCGCCTGTTTCTGGGCTGCGCCCTTCTCCCGCCGAACCGCCGCCAGACGCAGCTTGACCAGCGGCGCCGGCGTCGGGTCCTTCAGATCGAGCAGCTGGTGGATCTTGGCGATCGAGGCCTTGTAGCGGGATAACGAGGCCGGCCGACTCCCCTTCCCCGCCCGCGCATCGAGATATTCGGCCACCGTCTCGGCCGTCGCCGGCAGCGCGATCCGGTTCGTGCGGCGGCACCAGGCGTCGAACGCTTCGATATCAGTTTTGAGCGCACGGATGCTGTGGGGCGACGAGGCGGCCTGGTAGGCGGCGATCAGCGCCTCGTTCACAGTGACGCGCTCCCCGGCGCGCATTTGCACGATCGTCCAAGCGAGGTCGGCCGGCGCCCTGATAGCGGGCAGGGCAACCTCCGCGGCCACTACAGCAGCTTTCTGCCCTTCCAAGGCGGTTTCGATGCTCACGACGCGCCACGCTCCTCAGCGCCGCTTGTACGTCACCTTATAAGAAGGCGTCAATTTCGCTTATGTGATAACTGCAATTATCAGACACTATATCGACCTAAAAATACAACTTATACTGATATATCGGCATATAAAATCATGAACCAAGTAGTACGACTGGCTTCATTAGATCACATCTCTAAAACCGTGGCGTTTTCTTTCCGACACTGAGCGGCATTAGCCCCTCCCGCAGATGAACAGAAGTGCGTTATTGCTATAGCGTTGTTTTCAAGCGGTCGGACCGTAATCCCGAATCCTGCCGGTCCGCTTTCACCAACCGCTCCGCTTCAGGTCAGCGTTCGATGCCGAAAACGCAATGGTTACCTGCACGTCACAAGGGAACGCGATCAGCCGTCCCTGGATCGGCCCACCGAGTCACCAGAGAGATCCTGACATCGAAAATGAATTTGATCGAAATTAGCGGTCGAACCCGCACAGGCTGATTCTCGTGCGGGCGGAGGCACGTATGACCCCGACCAAACTGCTCATCGGACAAATCCTTGTCGTGCTCGCCATCGTGTTGGCGGGCGTCTGGTTCGCCACACAATGGGCTGCTGCGCACCTCGCCTATCAGCCCGAACTCGGCCGACCGTGGTTCGTAGCGTTCGACCATCCAGTCTATGTGCCCTGGGCCCTGTTCGGCTGGTTGTTTTCGTTCGATGCCTACGCCCCGACGGTGTTCGAGGAGGCAGGTGCGATCGCCGCTACGAGCGGTCTGGTCGGATGCGCCGCTGCGATCTTCGGGTCGCTGTGGCGTGCGCGCCAGCGCAACAATCTCACCACTTATGGCTCGGCACGTTGGGCCGAACCGCGCGACCTCCGCCGGGCCGGGCTGCTCACCGAATCCGGCGTATTCCTCGGGCGCGTTGGCCCGCGCTATCTCCGTCATGACGGTCCCGAACACATCATGGCGTTCGCGCCAACCCGCAGCGGCAAGGGCGTCGGCCTGGTCGTGCCTACGCTGCTTGGCTGGTCGGGGTCAGCCGTCATCCACGACATCAAGGGTGAGAACTGGCAACTGACCGCCGGCTGGCGCCAGCGCTTCTCGCACTGCCTGCTTTTCAATCCGACCGATGCCCGCTCGGCGCGCTACAATCCGTTGCTCGAAGTTCGCCGCGGCACCAACGAAGTCCGCGACGTCCAGAACATCGCCGACATCCTGGTCGATCCCGAAGGCGCGCTGACGGTGCGCAATCACTGGGAGAAAACCAGCCACTCGCTGCTCGTCGGCGCGATCCTCCACATCCTCTACGCTGAGGAGGACAAAACCCTCGCCCGCGTGGCGTCGTTCCTGTCGGATCCGCAACGGCCATTCGCCGCTACGCTCAAGCTGATGATGACCACTAACCATCTTGGGACACCTGAGGCGCCGGTGGTTCATCCCGTCGTCGCCTCCGCGGCGCGTGAAGTGCTCAACAAGTCCGAAAATGAACGCTCTGGCGTGCTCTCCACGGCGATGTCGTTCCTCGGTCTCTACCGCGACCCCACGGTCGCGACCGTGACCTCACGCTGCGACTGGCGCATCGCCGATCTGGTCGAGGGCAAGTCGCCGGTCTCGCTCTATCTGGTCGTGCCCCCCTCCGACATCAGCCGCACCAAGCCGCTGATCCGGCTCGTGCTCAACCAGATCGGTCGGCGGCTCACCGAGCAGCTTCATGCCGAAAACGGTGCCAAGCCCCCTTCCCGTCACAAGCTGCTCATGATGCTCGATGAATTTCCGGCGCTCGGTCGCCTGGATTTCTTCGAGACCAGCCTCGCCTTTCTCGCCGGCTATGGTGTGCGCGCATTCCTGATCGCGCAGAGCCTCAACCAGATCGAGAAAGCTTACGGCGAGCACAACGCCATCCTCGACAACTGCCATGTCCGCGTCGCGTTTGCGACCAACGACGAACGCACGGCGAAGCGCATTTCCGACGCGCTCGGCACCGCTACCGAACAGCGCGCGATGCGCAACTATGCCGGCCACCGGCTCGCGCCGTGGCTCGCGCATGTCATGGTCAGCCGGCAGGAGACCGCCCGCGCCTTGCTGACACCCGGCGAGGTCATGCAGCTTGCCAGCACCGACGAGTTGGTACTCGTCGCCGGTACGCCGCCGATCCGCGCCACCAAGCTGCGCTATTTTGAAGACAGCAATTTCAAGACACGGGTGTTGTCGTCGCCGGTACTCGCGGACGGTGATTATGCCGATCGACCACCCGCACGCGCGGACGACTGGGCCGCGATCACACGCAGCGTCGATGCGCGCCTCAACGCTGGGATCGACAGCGACAGCGACGGTGACGATGTCAGCGGTGGTCTGGAACAAGCTCGGCATCCCGGACAGGAAATCGGTCGACCGGCATCACCTGAACCCACCGCTGACGACCCGCTCGGCTTTGGCGATGACGATAGCGACCTAGCCGCCGACAGCCGAGCCATGGACCAGGCGCGGGCCTTAGGCGCTGCCCGAGTGGTCTACACGATCGATGCGGGCGCCGACGGTTCGAACGGGCATCGGCCCGACGACCTACAGCTGGATTTCTGAAATGAGCCCCGAGAAGATCCGCCACCAGCTTTTCCTGCCCAAGCCGGTCAGCGACCGTCTCGAGGCGCTTGCCGCGAAACCCGGCGCATCGAAATCGGCAATCCTGACCGATGCCGTCACCGCCTGGCTCAACCGTCGCGGCGCCTCCGAGCTGGAGGACCGGTTCGGCATGCGCCTGGATCGCCTGACCGCCGCGATCGGGCGGATCGAGCGCGACGGTCACATCCAGATCGAAACACTGGCGCTGTTCGTCCGCTACGAACTGGCGATCCACGCGCCGCTCGCCGAGAACGATCATGCCGGTCGTGCGCTTGCCGCCAAACGATTCGAAGCTTTCATCACGCAGGTCGGCCGGCAGATCGCCGCGGGGCGCAGGACCATCGGCACTGCGGAGCCAGGCCGATGACCGGCGGGACTTCCGCGGACCGTCGACGCGCGATGCTGCGCACGGCGATGGGGCCAGCGATCGCTGCGGCCCTGGCCGATCCTCGCGTCCTTGAGATCATGGTCAATCCGGACGGCGCCCTCCGCTTCGACCGGCTCGGCGAAGGCCGTACCGACACATCCGTCCGCATGGATTCCGCTCAAGTCGAGCGGATCATCCGGCTTGTGGCATCGCATGCCCGTGCCGAGGTGCATGGCGATGCGCCAATCGTATCGGCTGAGCTCCCGCCCCACATCGAAGGTCGCGCTGGCGAGCGGTTCGAAGGGGTGCTGCCGCCCGTATCGACCGCGCCCTGCTTCTCGATTCGGAAGCCTGCTGAGCGGCTCTACAGCCTCGATGACTATGTGACCGACGGCATCATGGGCCAAGCCGCTGCCGATCGCCTGAAGGCGTGCGTGATGCAGCGCTACAACATTCTGGTCGCCGGCGGCACAAGCTCGGGAAAGACGACGCTCGCCAACGCGCTTCTGGCGGAGATGGCATGGGTCGATGAGCGCGTCATCCTGATCGAGGACACGCGTGAGCTGCAAAGCCCCGCCGCAGACACGGTGGCGCTGCGCACGCGACCGGGCGTCGTCACGATGGCCGATCTCGTCCGCTCGACGCTGCGCCTGCGTCCCGATCGCATCATCGTCGGCGAGGTGCGCGGCCCTGAGGCACTCGACATGCTCAAGGCCTGGAACACCGGCCATCCCGGCGGCATCGCCACGGTGCACGCCAATAGCGCGATATCCGCGCTCTACCGGATCGAGGGCCTTGTCCAGGAAGCGGTAGTCACCGTTCCGCGCCGGCTGATCGCCGAGGCAATCGACATCATCGTCTTCATCTCCGGGCGCGGCCTCCAGCGCCGCATCTCGCAGATAGCGCGCGTCGCCGGGTTCGATCCGGACACCGGTAACTACGCGCTCGCCGACCTCCTCAACCCAGCCGACCCCCAAGGAGAATGACCATGCAGCTTACCAAGATTCCCGCACGCGGTTCTCGCCTTCTCATCGGCGCCACCCTCAGCCTGAGCGTTGCCCTGGCCAATTCTGCGCAGGCGGCGGGATCGGGCATGCCCTGGGAGCAGCCACTCCAGCAGGTGCTGGAATCGGTCCAGGGGCCGGTCGCGAAGATCGTCGCCGTCATCGTGATCATAACCACCGGACTCACGCTGGCATTCGGCGAGAGCAGCGGCGGCTTCCGGCGCCTCATCCAGATCGTGTTCGGCCTGTCGATTGCGTTCGCCGCCTCAAGCTTCTTCCTCAGCTTCTTCAGCTTCGGTGGCGGGGCGCTGATCGCATGACCCCGGTCCCGCTCGGCACCGGACAGCATCTCGAAGGCTTCGAGGCTCCCATCCATGGGAGCCTCGGGTCGCCGATTCTGCTCGGCGGTGCGCCGCGCGGGATTGCCATCGTCAACGGGACGATCGCCGCAGCGGTCGGTCTTGGCCTCCAGCAATGGCTGGCCGGCCTCGTGCTCTGGGCCGCCGGACACAGCATCGCCGTGTTCGCCGCGCGGCGCGACCCCGACTTCGTGCCCGTGCTGATCCGCCACCTCCGCCAGAAGGGCTATCTCGCGTGCTGAACCTCGCTGAATATCGCCACCGAGCCGATCGGCTGGCGGACCATCTTCCCTGGGCAGCGCTGGTCGCGCCCGGCATCATCCTCAACAAGGACGGCAGCTTCCAGCGGACGCTGCGCTTCCGCGGACCCGATCTTGAATCCGCGACCGAGGCCGAGTTGATCTCGGCCTGCGCGCGGGCAAACAACGTGCTCAAGCGGTTCGGCACCGGCTGGGCGCTCTTCTTCGATGCCGAGCGGCGTGAGGCGTCAGCCTATCCCGACAGCCATTTCCCCGACGCCGCATCATGGCTCGTCGATCAGGAGCGCCGCGCCGCCTTCCTGGAAGAAGGCGAGCATTATGAGAGCCGCTACCATTTGACGCTGACCTGGCTGCCGACGCCGGACAGCGCGGAGGCAGCCGGCCGTTCGCTGGTCGAGCGGCCCGATGCCGACAAGGGTCGCGACTGGCGCAGGGCGCTGTCCAGTTTCATCGCCGAGAGCGACCGCGCCCTGGACCTCTTCGCGAGCTTCATGCCCGAGGTACGCGCGCTCGACGACTCCGAGACACTGACGTTCCTGCACGATACGATTTCCGAGCGAGCGCATCGTGTCGCGGTCCCCGAGACACCGGTTTATCTCGACGCGCTGCTCGTCGACACGCCGCTGACCGGCGGGCTGGAGCCGCGGCTTGGTGACAGCCACATTCGCACGCTGACGGTGCTTGGCTTCCCCAGCATGAGCCGGCCTGGAATCCTCGACGCGCTCAACCACGAGGATTTCGCCTACCGATGGGTCACCCGCTTCCTCGCGCTCGACAAGAGCGATGCGACCAAGGCGCTGACCAAGCTGCGGCGACAATGGTTCAACAAGCGCAAGTCGATCACCGCACTTCTGCGAGAGATCATGTACAACCAACCTTCGCAGCTGCTCGACAGCGACGCCGACAACAAGGTGGTCGATGCCGATATGGCGCTTCAGGTGCTCGGCGGCGACCATGTCGCGTTCGGTCACCTGACCACGACGATCACGGTGACTGACATCGATCGCGGCAGGGTCGAGGACAAGGTCCGGCAGGTCGAGCGGATCGTCAACGGGCTGGGGTTCACGACGATCCGCGAGGGCGTGAACGCGGTCGAGGCATGGCTGTCGTCGCTGCCAGGTCAGGTCTACGCGAATGTCCGTCAGCCGCTGGTTCACACGCTCAATCTCGCACATCTGATGCCGCTGTGGTCGGTCTGGGCCGGACCGGCGCGCAACGCCCATCTCGATGGACCGCCGCTGCTCCATGCCAGCACGGCGGGATCTACGCCGTTCCGCCTGTCGACCCATGTCGGCGATGTCGGCCACATGCTGGTGGTCGGTCCGACCGGCGCCGGCAAATCGGTGCTGCTCGCGCTGATCGCTCTCCAATTCCGACGCTACGCCGGCTCCCAGGTCTATATCTTCGACAAGGGGTTTTCGGCGCGCGCCGCCGTGCTGGCGATGGGCGGCGCACACCACGCGCTCGGCCTCGGTGCGGATGCCGGCGAAACGCTGGCGTTCCAGCCCCTGCGGCGGATCGACGATGCCAAAGAACGGAGTTGGGCAGCGGAGTGGATCGGTGCGCTACTCGCACACGAAAAGGTTATCGTCACGCCCGAGATCAAGGACGCGGTATGGTCTGCGCTCGGCAGCCTCGCCTCCGCCCCGCCCGAGGAGCGAACGCTGACCGGGCTCACCTTGCTGCTCCAGTCGAACGCGCTTCGCACCGCGCTTAGTGCCTACACGCTCGACGGTCCCTACGGCCGTCTGCTCGACGCGGCCGAGCAGCATCTCGCCTTCGCCGATGTCCAGTGCTTTGAAACCGAGGCGCTGATGGGCCAGACCGGCGTGGTGGCGCCCGTGCTGACCTATCTATTCCACCGGTTGGAGGAGCGGTTCGATGGTCGGCCGACCCTGCTCGTGCTCGACGAAGCCTGGATTTTCCTCGACCATCCGCTGTTCGCCGCGCGCATCCGCGAATGGTTGAAGGTGCTGCGCAAGAAGAATGTGGCGGTGCTGTTCGCGACCCAGAGCCTCGCGGACATCGCATCGAGCAGCATCGCGCCGGCCATCATCGAAAGCTGTCCTCAGCGCATATTGCTTCCCAACGACCGCGCAATCGAGCCGCAGAGCCGCGAGGCGTATGAACGGTTCGGCCTGAACGACCGGCAAATCGAGTTGGTCAGCCGAGCGACGCCGAAGCGGCAATATTATCTGCAGTCCGCGCGCGGCAACCGGCTCTTCGACCTGAGGCTGGGGCCGATCGCGCTGGCGCTCTGCGGTACCTCCGATCCGGCCAGCCAAGACCGGATCCACGCGATGATCACTGATGGCGGTCGGGCGGATTTCGCCGAGCGCTATCTTATCGACTCAGGTCTCGATTGGGCCGCCGATCTTCTCGCTGGTTTTGAGCGTGACACAACCAGCATCGGGCGATGAAATCACCGCATGAGAGGCCACGTTGGGCGTCGAACAGGTTGTGCCAATGGCAATAACTGGGACAAACCTACCCTTTGCAGTGTTGAACCAAACGGCAGCTGTCGAGCTCCAAGCTGCCGATTGGCCGACGCTGCAGGTGCAACTGTCCGAAGCAAATACCACGCACGGCAATGATTTATGGATGGTGCTAATGCTGGCAACGGAGCGTGCACCACGCTACAAACGCGAAAGGCCGTAGCAGGGATCGCGCTGTGCGGAACCGAAGGCGACACCATTTGATCTCCGAACGAACATCCTTTCAGTTCGGCAACTTCGAGTTGATCCCGGACCGCCAGGCGCTCTTGCATCACGGTGAAGCCGTCGCTCTGGGTGGCCGGGCGTTCGACATCCTGACGCTACTGGTGCGGCGTGCAGGTGAAACGGTCAACAAAGCCGAGCTGTTTGCGCATGTCTGGCCCGGCTACCTCGTGCATGAGCACAATTTGAAGGTCAATATCGGCAACCTGCGGCGCATACTGGCGGCTTGCGATCCAGAAACCGACTATATCGTGACGATTGCAGGCCGAGGCTACAAGTTCGTGGCGGCGTTAAACAATGTCGAGGAAGCACCCGCCAAGCCCCCAGCCGGATCTAGCGGACTGCGCCTAACACCGCCGCCCACCGCGCCGCACCTTTACGGCCGCGACGACGCTCTGCACCAGATCGCGGTGCGCATGCAGCAGAATGGCTATGTGACGGTCGTGGGTCCAGGGGGCGCGGGTAAGACCTCGATCGCTGTCGCCGCCGCGCAGCATTTCCGCGCCGCCGGCCAGCCCGTCGCCTTCGTCGATCTTTCGACCTTGAACAGTTCCCAGTTCGTTATCCCGGCAATGGCAACGGCGCTGGGCATTTCGCTTGGCCTCGACGACCCGATCGCCGGTGTCATCGCTCTGCTGCGCGCCGAGCGCCCGATCCTAATCATCGATAACTGCGAGCATGTGATTACCACGGCGGCAGCCTTGCTGGAGCGCATCTCTCACGCGGTGCCCGAGGCGCAGATTATCGCCACGACCCGCGAGCCACTACGCACGCGCCACGAAAACGTTGTTCACTTGGCGAAACTCGGTTTTCCCGATCCAGGCGCGATAACCGTTACTGAGGAGGCTCTGCAGTACCCCGCTGTACGTCTGTTTCTCGCCAAGGCAGGTAGAGGCGACGATGCGGATTTGGACCCTGGCTATGTGCAAGCTGTAGCTTCGATCTGTGCCCGGCTCGACGGACTTGCATTGGCGATCGAACTTGCGGCCGGAACTGCAGGCAGTTTCGGCGCCGAGGCTCTGACAGAGCTTTTCAGAGAAGGGTTCGCGGCGATGCACCGCGGGCGGCGCGATGCTCCGCTGCGACACCAGACGCTCGAAGCCGCCCTGGACTGGAGCTACCGCTTGCTGCCCGAGCAGGAAGCGGTCCTCTTCGAGCTTTTGTCGGTGTTCGCTGGCCGGTTTAGCGCCGAGGACGCGGAAAGCATCTACGCTGCGGGACTGCTCGATCCGATGACCGGCCGTGATGCGCTTGGCCAGCTTGTCGCCAAGTCCCTGGTGTCTGCGGATGTCATCGCCGGCGCACTGCGCTATCGTCTCGTCGAAAGTACTTGGGTTTATGCGTCGCAGCGTCTGCTGGGATCACCCCAGGTCGACTTGGCGAAGCGTTTGTTTGCGGCCCGCGTGTTGGCGCGCATGCAGGAGGCAGAGCGCGAATGGTCGTTTCTGACAGCTCGCGAATGGTTGGGCAGGTACGGCGAGCAGATGGACGACCTGCGCGCTGCTATACGCTGGGCCTTCGATCCTCAGGGCAACGCGCGCATGGGAGTCGACCTGGTGGTCGCCGCTCTGCCGTTGTGGCAGGAACAGTCGGCTTTCCAGGAACTGCTCGCCGCACTGGAGCAGGCCTTGGCGTTTGGCAACGGCGGCGACCTGCCGCCGCTGAGCCGCGCCCGGATGCACATGGCTCAAGCCTGGGGGATGACGCTTGCCCGTCAGGTGCATCCGCAGACGGGTGAGGCGTGGCGCGAAAGCATCCAATTTGCCAACGCGGCGGGAGATGGCGATCTTGCCTTGCAGGCAGTCTGCGGCGAGGCTGTCTACCTCGCCTATTCCGGTCGGCCGCTGACGGCGCTGCGCAGCATGCTGGACTTCGCCAGGTCTGCCGATGTCGAGTGGAGCAAGGCACCGGGCGGAATGAGGTTTCTTGCGCACGATGAGATCTATGTAGGACGGTTAGCCTCGGCGGATGCGCGTCTGCAATTTTTGAGGCAATCTTGGGGAGAGGCAAGGGACGAGCAGGGCCTCTCGCGCTTTCAGGTCGATTTGCCCGTCGCGATCAACCTGTCTTCGTCGCTCTTGGCCTGGCTGCAGGGGCGCAGCGAGCTTTCGGTCGAACTGTCCGACCGCGCAATCGCGAGAGCGGAGAACCTTAATCACATGATCTCGCTCGGGAACGCCATCTGCCTGGCGGGGTTGCCCGCCGCCTTCCTGGATGGAGACCTGGGCCGGGCCGAAGACCTGCAGGGCAGGTTGGCCGAAGTGGCGCGGCGTGAAAGCGTTGGCATTTACGAGGGAACTGCGCTGTTTTTCGCCGGTGCAATTGCTGCGGCGCGGGGGAACAGCAATGGACTAGATACGATGGCGGCCAGCATCGAGGCGCTGTGGGCAAATGGGTGGCGTCTGCGGACGAGCCTCTACCGTTGCCTCCTCGCTGAGGCTTGGTTGTGCGCTGGCGATCCTGATTGCGCAATTCGTGCTCTGAAGCCTTTGCTCGACTGTCGTGACGCTAGGGAGGAACGTTGGTCCCACCCCGAGTTATGGCGTGTCGGGGCGCTGATCGCCGCGCATACCGGACAGACGGACAGAGCTCAGCGATACTTTCGCCGCGGCTTGCACCGTTCGCAGACCATGGGCGCGACTGCGTTTATGCACCGGATCAAAGCGTCGACCGCAGAACTTGGTCTCGGCTTGGACTAGCGTTCGACTTCAGAACGCTTAGCAGCCGCAGCCGAGCGCCCCTAGAAGCTCTGCACGTCCGCCGCCAGCACGCTCGCGCCTAGTGCCGCGGACGCCCAGCAGGGCATAGATCACGGCCGCCAGCAGACCATTGCCGAGCGAAACGAGATCGGGTTTCACGGGTCAGTTTCCTTGCCCGAGCGGGCTTATGTCCCCTCCGGTAAGGCGCGCGCGCATATCCGCATTTTCGGCTTCGAGCGCGATGAGGCGATCACGCAGGGTTTGCGTACCGGCAGCAATCTCGGCTTCGGTGAACCGCGGCACGATGTGCTGCGGACAATTCCAGTCGAACGCCTTGAGGTGGATGCGGAAGATCCGTTCGATCTTGGCGCCGTATGCCTGGTCAGCAACCACCGCGAGGAGGTCCGGATCTGCATCGAACGCCATCGTCTCCGCCGTCGCATAGATTTTCAGCCGCGCCCGGTGCGGATAGTCCACCAGGAACAAGCAGATCCGGTTATCCGCCGCAACGTTTCCGGTGGTGATGTACTGACGGTTTCCGCTATAGTCGGCGAAGGCGAGAGTCTGATCGTCGACCGCCTTGAGGAAGCCGGCAGGGCCGCCGCGGTGCTGCACATACGGCCAGCTCGTTTCGGAAACCGAGGCCATATAAAAGCTGTCGCGCCGGGCGAGGAACTCTCGCTCCCGAGAGCCGAGGCGATCGAATTGGCGATGCCCCGTGAAGTCGGACCAGAGATGGTCGGCGCCCATGTCGGCTTGCGCGCGGCGAACGCTGGGAGTGATAGCGATGTCCATGAAACCATAGGGCATTTGCGTGTCTCGCTTTCTATCAGTCGCGTTCGCCCGGCGATCTTCGCCGGTCACGCGATCAGTTCGACGGCTGAGCCGCCTGCTGCGCGCGCACATAGCTTTCCGCTACGGCGGCATAGTCGGGCGCCACCAGGGCGTAGAACACGCCGAGTTCGGCCGCCTCGGGGCGGGCCCAGGTGCGGAGCAGTTCGGACGGCAGGGCGTCGGTCGTGGTCGGGATGACGCCGCCCTGGACGAACCGGGCAAGAGGTACGCGATGCCATCTCGCTCGGATCGCCCGAGGCATCGATCACCGCATCGGCGCCCTCCTCTCAGACCGTCGCGGCGGCGGCGGCGATGAAGTCCGCGACCTTCGTCGGCTGCGAGAGCATTACGGCGTGGCTCGCATCCACCTCGGTGATCGGAGCGCCGGCGCGCCGGGCCATTTGCCGCTGGGCGCGCGGCGGGATCATCCGGTCTTCGGTGGCGAGCAAATACGTCGAAGGCTTCGATTTCCAGGCGGCCTCCGTCAGAGGGGTGCCGATGGCCTGGAGACCCCAGGGCAGCTGCGCGGCGGCCATGAACCGGGTGATCTGCGCATCGACTTCGGCGGCGAAGGCTTGGGGAAACCCGGCGGGATCGACGATCAGGAACCCTTCCGATGCGGGTATGACCGGCGCCGGGATTTCGCCGTCTTCCAGTGGCCCTGCCGTCAGCATAGCGATGGATTCCCCCACGTCGGGAGCGAAAGCAGCGACATAGGCCAGTGCAGCGACCTTGGGGCCGATTCCTGCGGCAGTGATGATCGCGCCGCCATAGCTGTGGCCGACCAGCACGACAGGCCCGCGGGCCGCGGCGATGGCTTGCTCGACCACTGCAACGTCGCCATCGAGCGACTGCGTCGGATGCTGGGTGACCAGTACCTCGAACCCGCGCGCTGTGAGATCGGTATAGACGTGCTGCCAGCCCGATGCATCGACGAAGGCGCCGTGAACAAGGACGATCGACGGGGTCGGCGAACCGGAAGCCTGGCCGCCCGTTTCAGAACTATTCATGGGACGTTTCCTTCTGGAGAGGTCCGGAGCGCGGTGGCTCCGGACACTGGGGGTCACTTGCAGACCTTGCGGTCGAGGAAATTGCGGATCAGCGGGGCCATCACGTCAAGCTTGTCCTCGAGTGCGAAATGACCGCTGTCGAGGATGTGCATCTCGGCCTCAGGCAAGTCGCGCAGATAGGGAGGCGCGCCGGCTTCGGGGAAGATTTTGTCGTTCTTGCCCCAGACGATCAGCGTCGGTGGCCGGTGGTTGCGGAAGAACGCCTGGAATTGCGGGTAGAGGGGGACGTTCGAGCCGTAGTCGCCGAGCATGTCAAGTTGGACGTCTCGATTGCCGGGGCGATCAAGCAGCGCCTGATCCTGCACCCAGTTGTCCGGGCTGATGCGCGCGACATCGCCCATCCCGTCGGTGTACTGGAACTTTGTGATCTCAAGCGTGACCAGACCATTTAGTGCGTCCCGGTTGTTCTGCGAACGATCACGCCAGTAAACCTTGATGGGATCCCAGAATGGGGACTGCAGGCCCTCGTCGTACGCGTTGCCGTTTTGCACGATCAAACCGCTGACGCGTTCTGGATGCTTGAGCGCCAAGCGGTATCCGATAGGGGCACCGTAATCCATGACGTACATCGCGTAACGTTGGGCGCCCAGCCTCGTCACAAGCTTGTCGATGATGTCGGCCTGATTGGCGAAGGTGTACGCGAATTTGGTATGGTCCGGCGCGTCGCTCTGGCCATAGCCAGGATAATCGGGCGCAATCACTCGGTAGCGATCCGCAAGCAGCGGCATCAGGTTGCGGAACATGTGCGACGACGTCGGGAAGCCATGCAGCAGCAGGAGTACGGGTCCATCGACCGGTCCGGCTTCGCGGTAGAAGACTTTCACGCCATCGATCGTGGTGTTCTTGTAGTGGATGACAGGCACCGCCGGCGCGGTCTGCGCCGAAGTGCTCGAAGCGCATTGCGCATGGGCGGCAATCGGGGTCGCCGCTGCGAGGATGGCCAGCGCACTGATGAGGTGTCGATTTATCATGATCCTTGCCTTTCGAACATGGTGCCGAGGGACATCAGCGCCGTGGCCGAAGGGCTATCACCGGCTCCGCTGGGGGCAGGGATAAATAGGGGTAAATTTCTGGAAATCAGAGGATAAGCAACTGTTTCATCTGGAGATTACGCGCCGCTGCTAACAGACTAAACCTTTTTGCGACCTGAATCGCGGGCCGCTCTTGCTTGGCTAGAGGTGACGGCGATTCTCATCACACCCGGACATCGGCGGCGATCCAGCGAATGACGTGATCTGGTCGACTGTCGCCGATCGCCCTGATGCAATGGACATGGAATTTACTGGCGATCGCCAATCCCCTTCGAAATTATCGGTTTTCAGCCAAGTCGGACGCGCGGTTTCAGGCAAAGAATTCGTCAGAAAGAACGCAATACACCGATGAAGGTTGTTAGGGCGCGGACGCGGCTACGGCCTCGACGATGAAGTCGAGAAATACGCGGACCTTTGCCGGCGGAAGGCGGCGAGAGGGAAGATAGGCGTAGAGCGGGTATCGCTCGGTCGACCATTCGGACAGGATTTGCACGAGCTCACCGCGTCGCAGCCAGGCATCGAGGCCGAGCGCAAGACTCTGGAATATGCCATGGCCCGCAGCACAGGCCTCAATCGCGGTCGTTGGGTCGTCGGTCGTCATTCGACCGCGTACATCGACGTCGATCGCCTGACCATCCTTTGAGAACTCCCATTCGAACGGTCGGCCGGTCTGCGGATCCCGGAACAGGAGCGCTTCGTGGTGCAGCAGATCGTGCGGGCTCTGCGGTGTGCCGTACCGACCGAGATAGGTTGGCGCTGCGCAAGTCAGTACGCGTGTGTCGAGCAGCTTGCGGACGATGAGCGATCCGCCGTCGGCCGGCCCAAACCGGACCGCGACATCGACGCCAGCCATCTTGTCCTCGCGGTGGTTGCTGACAAGCAGGTCGATCGACACCTGTGGATAGCGAGCGAGAAACGCCGGCAGCCGCGGGGCAAGCACCATCCGCGCGAACCAGGGATCGACGTTGATCCGCAACTTGCCGCTCACCGTCGCGGCAGCGCCGGCAGCGTCGGTTGCGGCCTCCTCTATCGATGCCAGCAGGGGCATGATCTGGGCGTGGAACCGCCGTCCTTCATCCGTAAGCGTAACGGCCCGCGGCGAACGATCGAAGAGCCGGATGCCGATACGCACCTCGAGCCGCGCGATAGCGCGACTGACACCCGACGGCGTCAGTCCCAGCACGTCTGCGGCGCGCGCGAAATTACCCGTTTCCGCTACCGCAGCCAGCACGCCGACTCCGGTCAAGATTCGCGTATCGAAGCTCATAGGCTCGTCCCTACGGTGATTCCATGTCACTATAGAAGTGATAATTATGCGCGCAGGGCATCGCCGACAGGAGCGTAACGGGGTCGCTGACGCAGCCCGGCGTGGCTGTACCAGACGATACGCGAGGAAATCATCATGTACGCAATCACTGGGATCACCGGTCAGGTTGGCGGCGCACTCGGCAGTGCGTTGCTGGAACAGAGCCTGCCCGTACGCGCCGTCGTCCGCGACGCGGGCAAGGGCGCTTTGTGGGCGGCACGGGGTTGCGATGTCGCGCTCGCGGACATGAACGACGCGGCGGCGCTCAGCACGGCCTTCGCCGGGGCTGAGGCGGTGTTCATCCTGCCGCCGTCCGAGTTCGATCCGGTGCCCGGCTACACCCAGGCACGCGAGACGATTGAAGCGATCGTCACGGCCTTGATCGCGGCCCGCCCGGCAAAGATACTCTGCCTGTCCACGATCGGCGCGGATGCCGTGCAGGACAATCTGCTGACCCAACGGACGTTGATCGAGCAGGCCCTGAGCTCTCTGCCGATACCAGTCACATTTCTACGGCCCGGCTGGTTCATCGAGAATGCGCTCTGGGACGTGGCGTCGGCACGCGACGAGGGCGTCATTCGCAGTTTCCTGATGCCGCTCGACAAGCCGTTTGCGATGGTCGCGACCAAGGACATTGGCGCGCTGGCAGCAACGCTCATCCAGGAGGATTGGGCCGGCAACCGGGTCGTCGAACTGGAAGGCCCACGGCGTGTATCGCCCAACGATCTCGCCGCCGCTTTCGCCAAGGCGCTGGCACGACCGGTGCGGGCGGAAATCGTGCCTCGCGACACCTGGGAGGCGATGTTCCGCAGACAAGGTGCGACCAACCCCTATCCCCGCATCCGGATGCTCGATGGCTTCAACGAAGGCTGGATCGATTTCGCCGAGGACAGCGCGGCGCTCCGCAAGGGCAGTATCGACACCGATACCGTCATCGCCGAATTGGTGGCGCGCCAAGGATCGGCGAAATGATCGCGCCACTCGAAACACTCGGCATTTCGCTGCCTCGGCTTGGCCTCGGGACATTCCGCATGCAGGGTGCAGCCTGCCAGGCAGCGGTCGAGAACGCCCTGGCGCTGGGCTATCGCCATATCGATACCGCCGAAATGTACGGCAACGAGGAGGTCGTCGGCGCCGCCATCGCCGCATCGGCCATCGCACGGAGCGATCTGCACGTCACGACCAAGGTCTGGCATGACCATCTCGCGCCAGACGCCCTCCCGCGCGCGCTTGACGGAAGCCTTCAGCGACTCGGGCTGGACCATGTCGATCTGTATCTTATCCATTGGCCTGCCAAAGACATGGATCTGCCGACGACGCTGTCCGCGCTGATTCGAACGCGGGAAGAGGGTAAGACCCGCGCGATAGGTGCCGCCAACTTTACCTTGCCGATGCTGCGTCAGGCGATTGAGGAGGTTGGTGCGCCGATCGCGTGCAATCAGATCGAGTATCACGTCTTTCTCGATCAGAAGCCGATGCTTGGCTATCTGCGGTCGAGGGCAATCCCGCTGATCGCCTATTGCCCGCTCGCCCAAGGTCAGGCTGCAGAAAGCGACGAACTCGCGCGGATCGGTTCGAAGCATGGCGTTTCAGCAGCGCAGGTCGCACTTGCCTGGCTCTTCGACCAGGAAGGTGTCGTCGCGATTCCCAAAGCCGGCCGGGTCATCAGCCAGCGCGCCAATCTTGAGGCCTACTCCCTAGCTCTCGATGACGAAGATCGCGAGGTGATCGCATCCCTGCCCAAGCAAAAGCGGCTGGTGAACCCGCCGTTCGCACCCCGCTGGGATACGCCGATAGTCCAATGATGCGCGCTTTGGCACGAAAGACGGCTTTCGTCCGAAGCGGCCTTTGCCTGACCGGCCGTGATACGTCCAAACTTGTGAAGGGTTTCGGGCGCTTGCGTACGAAAGCCTCCAGTGCAGGAACCCGCGGGCCCCACGCGCTGGTCTATGGGTAAAGCGGCTTTTGGGTGGTTCTGACGGGTAAGCGATGCCGATCCGGAAGTGTCGGTTCTGGCCGGATCAACGTGACTTTGTGCGGCGTCAGAGTGCGGACGGTGGTGGTTTTGCTGGTCGGTGCGTGCTGCGCTGGGCTGGATTGCGGAATGGGCATGCACTGGGTCATCGGCCAGGACGCCGTGGGCGCGACCGTCGTGCAGCCTGAGCCATGCCGGATCATGGCGCATTCCCCCGGATTGGCGATGCCGATGATGGCGGCGCGCGGGGCTGGCACCAGCGGGCGAAGGCCTCGATGATGGTCATGTGCCCGCCGCAACATGGGCATGGCGGGCGATGGTCGGGAGGTTCGTCGGGTTCGGGCTCCTCGACCGGTACAGCAACGCCCAGCAGCCTGCGGGCCAGCGCCACGGTGTCCTTGTGGGTCGAACTGGCGAGCAGGCCGTAATGCCGGATGCGGTGGAAGCCGCGCGGCAGAACGTGGATCAGGAAGCGGCGGACGAACTCGCCGCTCGCCAGCGTCATGACCTGCTGGCGTTCAGCAGCAGGGCGGCGATAGTCCTTGTAGCGGAACGTCACGCCGGCCTCGTCGAAGCCGATGAGCCGCCGGTTCGAGATGGCAACGCGGTGCGTGTAGCGCGAGAGATAGGCCAGCACCGCCTGCGGCCCGGCGAAGGGTGGTTTGGCATAGACCACCCAGCGCTTCTTACGGATGGGCGACAGATGCCGCAGGAAGGTCTTACGCGAGGCCAGGCCTGCCAAGGCGTTGAAGAAGGCCAGCTTGCCGGCGTCGAACAACGCCAGCAAGCGTGTGAGGAACAGCCGGCGGAACAACGCACCCAGCACGCGCACTGGTAACAGGAAGGCCGGGCGCGACGAGATCCAGCGCGTGCCATCGAGCGCGATGCCGCCGCCGGGCACGATCATGTGCACATGTGGGTGGTGAGTCAGCGCCGATCCCCAGGTGTGCAAGACAGCAGTGATGCCGATCCGCGCACCAAGGTGCTTGGGATCGGCGGCGATGGTCAGCATCGTATCCGCAGCAGCGCGGAAGAGCAGGTCATAGACCACCGCCTTGTTCTGCCACGCGATGTCGGCGATCTCGGCGGGCAGCGTGAAGACGACATGGAAGTAGCCAACCGGTAATAGATCGGCCTCGCGCGCGGCCAGCCAGGTGCGCGCGGCGGCGCCCTGACATTTGGGACAATGCCGGTTGCGGCAGGAGTTGTAGGCGATACGCCAGTGCCCACAGTCGTCGCAGGCCTCGACGTGACCGCCCAGCGCGGCGGTGCGGCAGTTCTCGATGGCCGTCATGACCTTGAGCTGGCCGAGGCTGAGATGCCCGGCATGGGCCGCCCGATAGGCGGGCCCGGCGCTGCGGAAGATATCGGCGACCTCGATTGAGGCGCGCACCGGTTCAACCGGGAGGGGCCCTGCCTTCCATCACGGCCACGATCTGGTCGAGCGGGCTGGCCACCGCCCGCATCGTCTTGCTCGAGACCTGGGTGTAGATGCCGGTCGTGTTGATGTTCACGTGTCCCAGCAGGACTTGGATGACCCGGATATCGACACCCTGCTCGAGCAGGTGAGTGGCAAACGAATGCCGCAATGTGTGCGGGCTTACCCGCTTGTGGATCTCGGCGCGCTCGGCCGCTTCCTGCACGACGCGGTGCAACTGGCGGGCCGAGATCGGATCCGTGCCATTGCGACCGGGGAACAGCCAGCCATGGGGTAACATCACACCGCGCCGCTTGCCTTCGCGCCACCATTGACGGAGCAAGTCCAGCAAATGCGGTGAGAGCATGGCGTTGCGGTCCTTGCGTCCCTTGCCCTGCTCGACGCGGATCATCATCCGGGTGCTGTCGATGTCATCGACCTTGAGATGGGCAACCTCCGAGACCCGCAGGCCCGCGCCATAGGCCACGCTGAGGGCCGCTTTGTATTTGATGCCTGGCGCAGCCTCGAGCAGCCGCGCTGTCTCCTCGACGCTCAAGACCACACGCAGCTTGGGCATGCAGCGAACAACGACGAGCCCCAGCGCCATCTCCGGGCGCTTGAGGGTTATCCCGAACAGGAACCGCAGTGCCGAAACGCCCCCATTGATCGTGGCCGGCCCCACGGCGCGCTCGTGCTGGTCGACCTGATAACGCCGCAGGTCTTCCATTGTGGCCGTATCCGGCGGACGGCCCAGGAACGCGGCGAAGCTCCGAACATGCCGGATATAGTCCTTCTGTGTGTGCGCCCCGAAGCCACGCATCGTCATGTCCTGCAACATCCGCTCACGCAGCGAATGGGGCGGAGCAGCGGTCGTGATAGCATCCATGGTAAGTTCCTCTCCGTTGAAGGAACTCCACAGTCGGCGGGCGACGCCGCCTCGCCGAAAGCCTCACAAATACTACGCTACGTCATCCCAAGCGACCCTCCCGCGGAGCGGGTTCGTGCTCTGGTCGACTGCTGTCGGAAGCGAACCCGGAGTCGTGGGGACTTTTCTGCCGCTCCCGAGAGCTCCTGCCGACGACGGCTTCTGGCAGTAACAGACGGACCTCAAACATTGGTAACTCAGGCGCGAGCAATTGAAGTTTGGAAGGCAGGCGACCGTCAGCTTGGGACCGAATTTCGCCAGCCGCTTTGCCCAGAGTAGATCCGGAGCAACGCCGTGCCCCGCCCCATCCCGCGTTTTCATTGCCTGTCTCCGCCACCGGAGACAAACTAATTCGTATCATGATCTAAAATACATGTTGCGATATGATAATAGGGGAGGTATCCCCTTGGTAGTGAATTGCCACCAGCGAGAGTGGCTTCGATGAAGGGGATGGGCATGTTGAAAGCAAAACGCTTGTTGGCCAATACGTTGTCGGTCGGCGCACTCGCCGTGGCCATCATTCCAGCCAAAGCGGATGCACAAGCTAGCGTGCAGGCGTCGCCGTCAACAGAAACGTCCCTCACCGACATCATCGTGACAGCGCAGAAGCGCTCCGAGAGCATGCAGCGTGTTCCAGTGGCCGTTTCATCCGTCAGCTCTGAGGGGCTGCAGAATGCCGCAATTACCGGGCTGGCGGATATCAAAACGGCTATTCCCGGATTGTCGGCCGATCAGGGTGTTGGCATTCTCATTTTGCACCTACGCGGCATAGGGACTGTTGCCAACGGGCCGGGCATAGAGAATCCTGTCGCGCTCTACGTCGATGGTGTTTACTATGGAACGCAAAATGTTGGTCTGATCGGCTTCAACAATATTGCGCGCATTGAAGTTCTCAAAGGGCCGCAGGGCACGCTTTTCGGGCGCAATGCCACGGGTGGTCTGGTGCAGGTCGTAACCGAAGATCCAGGGCAGACATTCAAAACACGCGGCAATATCTCATACGGCAATTTCAACACGGTCAACGCTGCTCTTTACGCGGGCGGACCGGTTTCCGCCGTTTTGGCGACGGATTTTGCGTTGTCGTTCAACCGCCGCGACGGATGGGGCACCAATCTCGCAAATGGGACCGATGTTTTTGGCGTAAAACATGACATTGCCTTGCGTTCTAAAACTGTGTTCACGCCGGGAGCCGCTAAATTTACTTTGATCGGCGACTACAATGTGCATGAGGGTTCGGATAATGCCACGGGCATATTTAATGGTTTCCGAGGTGTCGGCAACCCAGCCCCCGTCGTTTATCCGCGGCGTTGGGATACAAATACCAACGTGCAGCCTTTGCTGGAATCTCGATCCTATGGCGTAAGCGTTAAATCAGAGTTCGATGTTGGCTCGGTTAACATCTCTAACCTGACAGCTTATCGCAACGTCAACTTTGACAGTCTGTTCGACTATGATGGTGGGCCACTGCCGATCACCAGCGTCAGAATTCTTCAGCGCGATCAACAATTCAGCAACGAGCTTCAGTTGAGCGGGGGAGATCCTTCCGGTTTGCGCTGGTTGGCGGGCGCGTTCTATTACTGGAGCAAGGCGAGTATCAACCCCAATGACGTGGGATTCAGTGATAATCCGCTGTTCAATCCGTCGTTTCCCGTCGGCACGATACGTATATTCGGACACCAGACGACGGACTCTCTTGCAGGCTTCGCGCAAGTGACTCTGCCAATCACAGACACACTCAGCCTGACCGGAGGCGCGCGCTACACAAGCGAAAAGCGTTCCCTGGAATCCAATACTGCCGCTGTCCTCCTGGTCCCTGGCACGCCAACCGTGCCGGTGGGGCCAACGATCACTGCGGAGCGCCGCTTCAATCGTCCTACATTTAGAGGGGCTGTTGAATTCAAGCCGAGCAGCACCGTTCTGCTCTACGCGTCGGTAAACACCGGGTTCAAAAGTGGCGGGTACAATGTGACCACGCCTAACGATCCTGCTTATGGCCCGGAGAAGATCACGGCTTACGAACTCGGGGAGAAGGTAGAGCTGTTCGATCGCAGGGTCAGGCTGAATTCGTCGGTTTTTTATTATGATTACAAGGACATCCAGGTCATTCGTGCAGAAGCGACCGGTGTCGGTGTTATAAACGGGGCGCGGGCGCGAATTTACGGTCTTGATGCTGACGCCGTGATAAAGGTCAACTCGGTTCTTGATGTTACCGGATCGGAGAGGTGGCTCGGTTTGTCTGTACAGCCTCGCGGGCTCGTTAAGTGGATCGCCGGCCGGTTGATCATGCCGCTGCGAGAAGCGGCTGGTTGTAGTATATCTGGTTGGGCGTCCTGCAGCCAAGGCTCGAGTGCGGCCTCACGGCATTGTAGAAGCCGAAATATCGACCGATACCGGTGCGAGCTTCGGGCACCGACGCGTAGGCGTGGAGATACACCTCCTCGTATTTCACCGACCGCCAAAGGCGCTCCACGAAGACGTTGTCGCGCCAGCAGCCTTTGCCATCCATGCTGATAGCGATCTTCTCCCGCTGAAGTACGCTCGTGAACTCGGTGCTGGTAAATTGGCTTCCCTGATCGGTGTTGAATATCTCGGGTTTTCCGAAGCGCGTCAGCGCTTCCTCCAATGCCTCGACGCAGAAGTCGGTCGCCAGCGTGATCGACACGCGCCATGCCAACACCCGTCTGCTGAACCAATCGACGATGGCGACAAGGTAGACGAAGCCGCGCGCCATTGGGACGTAGGTGATGTCGGTCGCCCAGACCTGGTTCGGCCGCGTAACCGCCAGCTTGCGGAGCAGATACGGGTAAATCCGGTGTCCCGGCGCCGGTTTCGAGGTGCTGGGTCGGCGGTAGATCGCCGTAATGCCCATCTTCTTCATGAGCGTCGCGACGTGCAACCGCCCGACCTTCACGCCTTCGCCGCCGAGCAAATCCCGAAGCATCCTGCTGCCGGCAAACGGGTACGCCATGTGCAGTTCGTCGATCCGGCGCATCGTCGCGAGATCGGCGGACGATACCGCACGAGGCAGATAATAGATGCTGCCGCGACTGATGCCGAGCTGCCGCGCCTGCTGTGAGACCGGCAGATCGTGAGAACGGTCGATCATCGCTTTGCGCTCGGCAACAGTCCGGCTTTTCCGAGCGCACCGGACAAAAAATCGTTCGCCAGCGTCAGCTCGCCAATCTTCGCATGCAACACCGTCACATCGACTGCGGGCTCGGCCGGAGCCTGCTCCGAGCCGAACACGTCCGCCGCGCTCTCCAGCAGCTTCGCCCGCCATTGGTTGATCAGATTGGGATGGACGTCGAACTGCTGTGCCAACTCCGCCAGCGTCTTCTCGCCCTTCACCGCGGCCAACGCCACCTTCGCCTTGAATGCCGGACTGTGATTCCGTCGCGGTCGCTTGCTCATCATGCCTCCTGTGCGTCAGCCATTCTGGCTGCCTTCAGGCCGATAATCCACTTATCCCGCTGTGCAGTTTCTCCGAGCCACCTCTCGGTGACGCTGCTCGACGCAAAGTTCCGCGACTTTCCCGTAGCGCCATTTGCCACCCGAGGCGGCGGTGTTCCGCTTCGCGACGGTGATGCTTCAGGTAACCGCTTGCCCTATGCACCAAAGACGACATTCAGCCTGAATGGCACGTACCGAATTCCGACCGGTGCCGATCAACTGGTCTTGAGTGGAACGGTGCTGCACAGTGGATCCTATTATTTCGAGCCCGATAATATCGCCAAGCAGCGCGCATACACGAGCTTCAACGCCGTTGCCCGGTTCGAAATTGATAATGGGCGCTACTATGTCGAGGCCTTCGGAAAGAACCTCGGCAATGTGGCAGTGACGAGCGTTGTCCTCACCAACCCGACGGGCGCGTCCAACACGAGCTTGCAACCGCCGCGGACCTATGGTGTCACGCTCGGTTTCAAATGTGAGGGATATGCCGAAGCATTTCGAGCGCAATCATATGACCAAAGTCGCTTCGCCTGAAGTGAGCAAAGGTTTCACGGGCGGTTGCCGCTGTGGAGCGGTTCGCTATGCGTTCCCTTAACCATTATTCATGGGGCTTTGCTATTGCCGGGATTGCCAGCATTCGACCGGAACGTCACATGCTCCGGTTATTGCTGTGCTCAGCGAGACACTGGATTTTACAGGTACTGTGCGGTGGTACGACGGTCAAAGCGCGTGCGGTAACAAAGTACAGCGTGGTTTTTGTGTTGAGTGCGGCACACCACTGATCGGTCGGCTGGAAAAAAATCCAGGCGCTAATGCGATCTTGGCAGGTACGCTGGATAATCCATCGCTATTCCAGCCAGCGTTTGCCATGTGGACTGCGAGCGCCCCATCATGGGTGACGATCGATCACAACCTACCGTCGTTTCAAGAGCAGCCTCCGGAGACCGGCGCCATGTATGATAGCATTCGAAGATAAGATCTTTTCCCCTCTTTGTGCTCAGTCAGATCCGTTGCGCCTTCGTGAACTAACGGCATGAGTTCTGAATGCAGAATATCAGCACAAGCGATCGGGCATCACGGCGCCTTTGCGGCGTCGATCAGTTGCCACAGTGCTTTATGTCGGTCATTTGGAACGAAGCCCAACATTAGGGTAGCTACTTGAGCTTTGAGCAAACCGGAAAAGCTTGAATCCCCAATTTCCTCACCGATCCAGAGCATCATCACGCCTCGGAAAGCAATGGCGCAGTGCAAAGGCAGAATGCGCGCCGCCCTATCACGTAAGTCTGGTGTGATACCCTCCAGATCGAGCATGGCTTCTTCCCAGAGGCTGCGACTGCGCGCCAGCATCTTGCCACGGTGTTCACCTTCTTCGACCGCCATCAAAGCAGATCCGATAAAGCGATTCACAGCGGAACGCTTCATCCAGACATCCGCTGCGGTGTCGCACATCACGAAGAGACGATCTATGGCGTCGGTCGGTTGTGCGACGTCCCTGTATAGATCGCCAATCTCCGTCATCAGCCTTTCAGCGAGAGCCTGGATGATGCCATTTTTATTGCCAAAATAGTTGAACGGGGTCGTGAAACTCACGCCAGCTTCGTCGCACAGCGCTCGCATTGAAAAGTCAGGCGGGGAGTTGGATCTGAGCAGCTTTTCAGCCGCATCCAGTATTACTTCGCGTGCAAGGCTGCGCTTGCGCTCCATCAAGCGAATGGGTTTTGGGTCTGCTTTCGTCATTCTGGCGAATTGCCCCTTCCGACCATTGGCAGCAAGCCACAATCCCGCTGCAACATGTCTAGCATATCATGATATGAAAAACATGTTGCGATATAGGCGAGAAAATGGGATCGTCTGTAACCGGCAAACTGGCCGGTTGTGAGACGAGGATGATGATGGCCAAGACGCACACGGTTATCCGTGACGCACGGATCCTGACGATGGTGGATGGCGATCGAGAATTTCGTGGCGATGTCCTGATCGCCGACGGGTCGATCGCTAGCGTGGGTCAGTGCTCCGTGCCGGACGGGGCTGAGGTTATCGAGGCAAAGGGCGGTATTTTGCTGCCTGGGTTCGTTGATACTCACAGGCACGTCTGGCAAACGCAGCTCCGGACGGCGGCAGGTGACTGGTCCCTGTACGACTATCTCGTCCATATGCGGATGACCTACTCCTCGTTCTATAACCCTGACGATGTTTATCTTGGTAATTATGTTGGGGCTCTTGAGGCGCTGAACGCGGGCGTGACCACCATGGTGGATCACTGCCATATCCTCAACTCGCCGGAGCATAGCGATGAGGCAATAAGGGGGCTTCGAGATTCAGGAACTCGTGGGGTGTTCTGCTACGGCCTTTTCGCCAATCCCACGTCTCACTCTCCTTTCATCATCGATCCCGATATGGCTTGGCGCTACGCCGATGCGCGACGACTGCGCGCTGGCACGCTCTCATCCAGCGACGGCAGAATACTGCTCGGCCTTGCGCCCAACGAGCCGGAATCGACCCCCTTCGCGACGAGCGCTATCGACGTGAGCTTTGCGCGCGAAATCGACGCGCATGTCGTATCCTGTCATGTGGCGATGGGCGCATATGATCAAGGACGCCAGTTTGTGCGCCAATTGCATGAAGCTGGACTTCTCGACCAGCGTTTCTTGTTCGTTCATGGCGCCAGCCTGACTGATGCGGAACTCGGCATGATTGCCGATGCAGGCGCTGGCATCAGCAGTACGCCAGAAACGGAAATGCAGATGGGAATGGGATACCCGGTCGCCATGCGGGCGCGCGCAGCAGGCGTGAACGTGTCGCTCGGCGTGGATATCGTGTCCAACTATTCCGGCGATCTTTTTACCCAGATGCGCATGATGCTCCAATCGGCGCGAGCTCAAGCCCATGCGCTGCTTGAAGCGCGGCGCGAGGCGCCCCGAGCAGTGGGCGCGACTACGCAAGAGGTACTTCGGATGGCGACGTTGGGTGGTGCGGAAGCGATCAACCTTTCCGACCGGATTGGGACGGTCGAAAAAGGTAAGAAAGCCGATCTGATTTTGATCCGCACCGACACCATTGGAATGGTGCCCGCGACCGATGCTGTTGCAGCGACTGTGTACAATGCCAAGGCTGAAGACGTCGAGATGGTCATGGTCGATGGTCGCGTTGTGAAACGTGATGGCGTGCTCGTTGATGTTGATTGGCCATCGATCGCCCGGCGCTTGCAGACTTCTGCACATCGGATCATCAGTTCCGCTCGCGCAGTCGATCCGGCTATCGCCAAAGGCGTAGTGGATGGCTTTTTCGCCGCGCCCCACTGACTGTCGGTCTTCGAATTTAGCTGTCCGCTCAGAGAGACGGTATGAAACTAGCAACGCGAAAAAATGGGCGGCCAGATGGCGAATTACTGGTCGTCTCGCAAAATCTCGCCAGAGCAGTATCGGGTGCTGACATCGTCCCTACGATGCGCGAAGCCGTCGAGAATTGGCAGCAGGCTGCGCCAAAGCTCCGCGCGCGCTCCGACGCACTACGCGCAGGAACGCAAGTCGGGGCGTTCGATCTTGATGCCGCTGATCTGCTCGCGCCTTTGCCAAGGCCCGCACAGTGGCTTGATGCTTCGGCCTTCCCAAATCATGGTCGGCTGATGGCCAAGGCCTTCGGTTTGGATGACGTCGCTCCTGCCGATTGGCCGCTCATGTACCAGGGGCTGAGCGATTACACGTTTGCGCCTCGTGGTCCGGTGCCTTTTTCGTCGGAAGGAGATGGCATAGACTTTGAGGGTGAGTTCGCTGTCGTGGTCGAACAAGTGCCGCAAGGAACGCCAGCCAAGGCAGCGCTTGAGCGGGTCTGCCTTGTTCTCCTGGCGAACGACTGGAGTCTGCGGCGGTTTGGACCGATCGAAATGCGGGCAGGCTTCGGGTTTATCCGTGCCAAACCAGCGACTGCTTTTGCACCCGTGGCAGTGACACCAGACGAATTGGGCGATCGCTGGTGCGACGGTCGCGTCGCCCTCGATCTCCATGTGCATCGAAATGCGCAACTCGTGGGCAAGCCAAATGGCCGTGAGATGGGTTTCAGTTTTGGTGAACTCATCGCTCATGCCGCCTACAATCGGATGCTGAGCGCCGGTTCCGTGGTCGGTTCTGGCACAGTGTCCAATGACGGATATCGCGAGGTCGGATCAAGTTGCATCGCCGAGCAGCGCAGCATCGAAACAATCGATTCGGGACAGCCGACAACCGAATTCCTGAAGTTCGGCGAACAGGTGCGAATGGAAGCATTTCTTGCCGACGGCATGTCGGTTTTCGGCGCTATCGATCAGACGGTATGTTCAACGGAGAAGATGTGATGGCGAGACGATTTATCGACCTTTCGATCGCTATCGAAACGGACGTCATATCCGACCCTCCTCCGCTTCGCCCGCAGATCAAATACTGGTCTCATGGCGAGACGTTTCACCAGATAGAGCCGTTCTTTCCAGGGCTGAAGCGTGAAGATCTGCCCGACGGCGAAGGATGGGCTGTGGAAGAGATGCAGCTAAACCCGCACAATGGCACCCATATGGATGCCCCGTGGCATTATCATTCGACTGCAGGCGGGCAGCCTGCACCTACGATCGACCAGACGCCACTCGACATTTGTTTTCAACGGGGTGTCAAACTCGACTTTCGGCACTTCGCAGATGGCTACGTGGCTACCGCGCAGGACATCCGCGTCGAACTTGATCGGATCGGGCACCGGCTCGCTCCCCTGGATATCGTGTTGGTGAACACCCGTGCCGGCATGCGATATGGTCATGACGATTATCTCGTCGCAGGATGCGGCATCGGGCGAGAAGCAACCTTGTATCTGACGGAGCAGGGGGTCAAAGTTGTCGGTACCGACGCCTGGTCGTGGGATGCGCCGTTTCCCATCACAGCAAAGCGCTTCGCCGACAGCGGCGACCCGGCGATCATCTGGGAGGGACATAAGGCTGGTCGCGAGGCAGCCTATTGGCAGATGGAGAAACTCCATAACCTCGAAGTTCTGCCGTCGTTCGGATTTGAAGTTATCTGTTTTCCTGTAAAAATAAAAGGCGCTGGTGCTGGTTGGACCAGGACGGTGGCCATGTTCACTTAGCAGTTTCCTGCTCGGGAAAGGCCGTTCGCTTGGTGGGGGCCGCAAGCGGTTTGAGTAGGCATAACTTGCACTCAGCTTTTGGAGATCGACGTGTTTCTCGAAAATTCATGGTATGTGCATTGCTGGGCTCACGACGTGCCTGGCGAGGGTCGGCTGCTCGGTCGTGTGATTATCAACCAGCCAGTCGCCGTTTGGAGAGACGAACAAGGCTCATTTCGGGCTGTTGAGGATCGTTGCCCCCATCGTCATGCCCCTTTATCGATGGGTCGCGTTGTCGGGAATAATCTGCAATGCATGTATCATGGAATGACGTTTGGCCCAGACGGCAAGTGCCTGCACATGCCGCTGCTCGATACTCCCCCCGACGTTCGAATCCGCACATACCCGGTCGTCATGCAGGACGATTGGATATGGGTCTGGATGGGGAAACCTGATGCGGCTGATGTGAGCTTAATTCCAAAAGCGTACGGCATTAGCGATCCGACCCGACCTATGCGCTCCAACAGCATCGAGTACGACGCGCACTACCAGTTGGTGCATGACAATCTTTGCGATCTTTCGCATGTCGACTTCGTGCACGAGACGTCATTGCGTCCCGCCACTGGCGCGTATTGGTCGCAGAGCGCCCCGCGAATTGCTTCGAAAAACCAGGCGATCCGCTTCGAAAGGTGGTTTGAAAGCGCCGATCTTCCGGGCAGCCCAGGCGAAACCGTTGATGCCTGGCTTGCCTATGACTTCGCGGTTCCTGGCGTCTTCATTCTTTCCGGCGCGCGCTTTCCTGCGGGAACAGCGGCAAGGCTTCAATATAAGGAGCCTGTTGGCGAGGAACCCATCGTCCGGAACATCGAGCAACAGGCAGTGACCCCAATTTCCGAGACGCGAACAGCTTATCATTATGCGACCGGACTCATCGGAAGCACGGCCGAAATTACGCGAAAGCTCGCCGAGAGAATGGACGTCGTCATGAAGACGTTTGAAGAGGATCGCACCATCATCGAGGCGCAGCAGCGTATATGGAACCTTACTGACTCCAGCGCGAAAAAGGTCTTCCTACCTCAGGATAAGGGCCCATTTCTTATGCGCAAATTGATGGAACGGCTTATCAACAAAGAGCAGCGAGGATGAAAAACCCGCTCCGCGGAAGCAGGACATTCCAATTGGCCGCCCCCCTATGGATCGTGAACGACTTGGGGCCATCAAGGTGTCTGGATGAGACGGCGGTCGACGGGCACGTTTATCTGAAGCACCAAAAATGTTGTTCGGGATGAGGAATGATAAATTTGCTTTAAACTCGAGCCGATTACAGACGCGCCTGCCTGTCGCGTCATTCGCATTTGACTCCCATCGCCTAGCCATGGAAAGCTTGGCGGTGGGAACGCCGGCTGCGGCGTTCAGGGCCGAATATGGGCGCGTCACCGGAAGGCCGCAGGATAGTATTTGAACGACCGGTTACGGTGGGAGCAGAAGTCCAAGCGTCGAACCGGGAATGGATGCCTGAGCTTGCCCTCTTCCCAAATTACCACCTCGCCAAAGGTTCGGTGGATATCCATTCCGATCACACGTCGCATTGGTTCCTCCAGTCAGCATGACGACGGGAGCGGTGGGCGACACGACACCTACGGATTCGCGCTCTCGGCGCAACCGGGCGAGTCGCAGAGGCGGCCAGCTACTAACTCGAGCTCTCAGTTCATCGAATACATCGGCCTGCCCACACTTTCGTGCTCCCGGCGCCTCTGTCCCGGATGGTGGCACCATATACCAAAACCAGGATGATCTCGGCGGGGATTTTGGCACCGGCAACCCTCATACCGGTTACCAACCCCCTCGAACGCTTGAACGGCGAGATCAAGCGGCGCACCGGCGTCGTCGGCATCTTCCCCAACGAGGATGCCATTACCCGTCTCGTCGGCGCCTTGCTGCTCGAGCAGAACGACGGGTGGGCCGTCCAGCGGGGCCGCTACATGACACTGAAAGCGTTTCGCAATTGAGCGATGATCCCCTCGTCACGTTGTCGTCCATGGCGACGTGATCGACCCGTGACTGACCGGAGATCAAAGCGGCTACACCGCCGAAGCTACACCGCCCGGTGGGACACAATCAGCAGACAAGCGCCCTTCCAACTTCAGACGCCTGTTCAGATTATATCGCGGCAGCCTTGAGAATCCGCAATTGCCCGGCCGCTTACTGCAGCATGGCTTATTCCGCGCCAAACATATCAATTTGTTCCAGGAATCAGTGATCAGCAACATTTGCCGTCAAGCAGCAGTAGCAGCATTCGTCATCAAGCGTCCGTCTATCATTCAGGCGTTGAGCTGAGGATGCCAGTGATCCGCGCAGCAGGACGCGCGTCCGGTTTCGACATACGCAACAGTTTCCCAATAATGGTGCGAGTGCCCGTCGCGCGCCGGAAGTTCGTGGTTGCGCACATTCGAATGGGCGGGCGCGGCAAACGGCGTCATCAGCGATTCGGGCGTATGGACATAGCCGTTGGCGATCACCTTGCGGACCGCAGCAGCATCCGCGATCCGTCCGAGTGGATCGCCATCGACGAGGACGAGATCGGCGAGCATGCCGGGCGCGATGCGACCGATTGGCTCGTTGAGGAACTCGCCCGCGTTGCTCGTCGCGGTTTTCAGCGCATCGACGGGGTTGATCCCGAACTTCACCATGCCGCGCAGGTTCAGATGCAGGCTGATCGCGACCAGATCGATCGGCGCGTCGGTGCCCGAGATGATCTTCCCGCCCAGCGCCATCGTCTGCTGGATTTGCGCGACCTGACGGCGAAGAGAGGTCAGGAACGTGTCTGGGTCGCCCTCGCGCATCGCTGCGACACGCTGCATCAGCTTGGCATATTCCCACGGCGGAAACAGGGTCTTGATGCGACGATCGCGTGCGAGGCCGTCGTCCTCACCGAGCAACACGCTCGCCACGAACAACGTCGGCGTGCGCCCTGCGTGCGCGGCGGCGAACAGGCCGTTGACGTCCTGATAGCCGCCGCCGCCGCTGGTGATGGTGCGCGAATAGCCATAGCGATTGGTGGCGCCGAGATGCTCCATGCCATCCATGCCGCTGAGCAACGCCGGATAATGATAATGCGAACTGAGATGCATGCCCATCGCATGCGCCTGTTCGACCACCTCCTTCTGGATATCGTGGCGCATACGAACGTAGGTTTTCACCATGTCGTAATCGAGCGCCTTGGCGCGCGCCATCTCCAGCGCGATCTGACCTGGCTCAGTGACCGGTCGCATGAAATTATAGTAGATGCGCGATCCATCGACAGCCTCGCCGGTGGCGAAGTGGCGCGCCGCGATACGCTTGCCGCTCTGGATCGCCTCGCGATCCTCGACCATGTGATAGGCTGGCGCGCCCGGGCTGCGCGTCGCGGTAACGCCCATCGCCAGCCAGATCCGGCCCATGCGATCGCCGTAATTATAGCCCTGCATCTGCCGGTGCGTGTGCATGTCAACGAGGCCGGGCATGAGGGTGAGTCCCGCCGCATCCTCAATCCGCGCATTGGCATCGCTGGCGCTGCCCGCCCCGGTTATGGCGGTGATGCGATTGCCGTCTATGACGATGTCGGCTGGCCCGGCATAGCCGTCGCTGGTGCCGTCCCAATGGCGCGCGGTGCGCAGGATCGTGCGGTCCTTCGGCTTTGCATTGGCCCAGGAGAGCCGGCACGGCACGATGACGGGCGAGCCCCCGGTCGCCGGCACGATCTGCAATTTGCCGTTGCTCAGATACAGCAGATGCCGTGAATCGCCGCTCCAACTCGGCGCGTCGGTAACGTCGCTGGTAATGCGCTTCGGGGCGCCCGCGAAGCTGCCGTCCGGGTTGACCGCGACCGTCCACAGGTTGCTCGCGAACACATAGGCGAGCGTCTTGCCGTCCGGCGACCACACTGGGCCGTCGAGGCCGCGCACACCCAGCGACTTGCCCGGCGCGATCGCCGTGTAAGTGCCCTTGCCGGTCGCAAGATCGACGGTGAGAATCTCGGAATGGCCCTCGCGATAGCGTGCGGTGACGGGCTTGAAGGCGGCATACGCGATGGTCTTGCCGTCGGGGCCGAAGCTCGGCCGGCCCGGTTCCCACAAGGCGCCGAACACCTTGCGCACCGCGCCGCTCGCGACATCGACGGTATGCAGCGCGCCGTCCTGATCGAGAAATGCGATCGTCTTGCCGTCCTGCGACCAGCTCGGCGAAACCGCGCCTTGATCGGGCAGATTGGTAAGTTGCCGCTCCACGCCGCGCGCCATGTCGCGCAGCCAGATGTCGAGCGTGCCGCCGCGATCGCAGGCATAGGCCAGCCACTTGCCGTCCGGCGACCACGCGGGATCAACCTTGTACCAGCGGTCGGCGACAAGGGGTTTGGGCGCTCCGCCAATGGTCAGCAGGTACAGATCGTTGAGCGCGCCGAAGACAATCTGCCGAGCATCAGGCGAAAGTTGCGGGCCGACGATACCGACGACGGGCTTGGGCGCGACACTATCGAAATCCCGCGTCTTCTTCGCATAGCGCGGCGTCGAGACCGGCACCGCGCACTTGATCGCGACCACGCTCTTTTCGCCACCCGACCAGCGCCGGATCTTGCCGCCCGATCCGTAGAGGAAGTCCGCGCCGATCCAAGCGGGGCGAAACGGGTAGAGATCCTCGCCGACGATCACGTCCTTGCCTTCGACCACGAGTGTCGCGCCCTTGCCGTCGATACGGGTAAAGGCGAGCCTGCCATCGGGCGCGAAGCTCGGCGCGTGCAGTTCGGAGGCGTGGAAGCGATCGGTCGAGACCGGCACCGACGCGACCATTTGCGCCGCGCCGCCGCCGATGTCCGCCACCATCAGCCGGGTGGCATCGGCAACATAAGCGAGCCGCTTGCCGTCGGGCGACCAGCAAGGTTCCGAATCCTGCGATTTGCCGCTTGAGAACGGCGTTACCGTACCGCTTGCCACGTCGAGCAGGTAGATAGCGTAGCGGCCGCCGGCACGGTCGCTTGAGAAGGCGATGGTCTTCCCATCGGGCGACCAGCGCGGTTCGCGATCGTCACAACTGCCGTCGGTATGCTGAACAAGTGCGCCGCCGGTCGCCGGCACACTCCAGATGTGGAAATTGCCGGTGCGGTAGGACTGGAAGGCAATATGCTTGCCATCAGGCGACCAATCGGGCTGACCGAGGTCGTCATAGGCGCCCGTCAGCTTGGCTGGCACACCGCCCGCGACCGACACCGTCCACAGGATACCGAGCAGATCGAATGCGACCCGGCCACCGTCCGGCGACATCGCGAGCGCGACGTTGGTCGCGTCCTCGACGATCACCGTCTTGGCGGCGGGCGGTGCAGCCCTGCCCGCACCACCCGCGCCGCTGGTGGCAACGCCCGCGATCAGCGCACCTGCACTGCCGGCCGCCAGGGTTTCGCGGCGCGTCAGTCCCCTGCGCGAATGCTTATCCGTCATGTTCTTACTCCGCGCGTCAGAAGCTCAGGTTGATCTTGCCGTAGTAGAAGCCGCCGCTGAAACCGTAGGGCGAATAGGAGTTGTAGAGCGCGAAGCCGGTATTGCCCTGATTCACCGCCGACAGCTTATTGGGGTATATATTGAACAGGTTGTTCGCGCCCGCAGAGAGCTTGATGCCCGTGGTCAACTGGTAGCCGAGTTCCAGATCGAACAGCACCTTCGGCGCGACCGTATCGTCGTGGTAGATGCCGTCCGCAGCGCGGGCGGCAGCAACCTGCGTGACCTCGCCGTAGCGGGTCGCGCGCACGTTCGCCGAGACGGCGCCGAGCGTCCAGTAGAGGTTGACGATCTCCTTGTTGCGCGGCGTGCCCCTGGTGAAATCGCCCTGCCGCGCGCGATCGATAAGGGATAGTCCCTGCGTGGCCAGTACCGCCGGCACGTCGAGCCGGGTGAACTTGGTCTTATTGATGTTCCCCGACACCGTCAGCACCGCCTTACCGAAGTCACCGAGACCAGCACGGTAGGTCGCGACCACATCGAGCCCTCGGGTGCGCGTGCTCGCCGCGTTCGAGAAGAAAAACCCGCTCTGCACCGGGTTGAGCCCGGCCGCGTTGAGGATCGTCGCCACCGGGTTCAGCGTGCCGTTCGCGGCAATCGCGCCGGTCAACGTGCCGGACAGCAGAATGCGGTTATCGATCTCGATCTGATAAGCATCGACCGTGACGTTGAGGTTGTTGATCGGCGTCAGCACGAGGCCGGCGGAATAATTGGTCGATTTTTCCGGCCGGAGCGGCTGCGAGCCGAGCGCGCGCGCTACCGTGTCATCGACGGGCAATGCACGCACTGGCGCCAGCACCGTGGTTGTAGCCCCCGGCAGCAGCACCCCGATTGTCGAAGAGGAGGCATAATGTTCCTGCTGCAATGTTGGCGCGCGGAACCCGGTGCTGATCGTGCCGCGCACGGCGATGCCCCTGATCGGCTCGATCCGCGCCGAAACCTTGTAATTGTTGGTGGTGCCGAAGTCGGAATAGGCCTCGTGGCGCCCCGATGCCGACACTTCCAGCCACCGGGTCACCTTTTGGCTGAGATCGAGATAGATGCTCTTGTTGTTCCGCCCGAACGTGCCGGCAGCAGAGGGCGGAAAGCCCGTCACGCCTTGTGAGCCCGCCTGGCGGATAACACCGGCGTTGGGCTGCCCGGCCGGGGTCCGATACCCGCCGTCCACATAAGACGGCACGTCACCCGCGCCGATCTCATAGGTATCCTCGCGATACTCGGCGCCTACCGCGATTTGCAGCGGCTCGACCAACCCAAGCTCGACATGTTTGGTCAGGTCGAGGTTGCTCGTCCACTCGGTGCCGATCACCTTGCCGATATAGAAGGTGCTCGGACTCGCCGGCCCGAGCGAAGCGTTGAGTGCGGTGGTCTCGACGTAGCGGACCTTGTTGTAGCCGTAGCTGGTACTCAGATCGAAATGCACGCCGAGCGGCCCCTCGCCGCGCAAGCCACCGGAGACCTGATAATCCTCGTCGTGGACGTGCAGGTGCGGAATGTATCCGTTAGGATAGATTTGCGGAATGTTGTTGGTCGCGTTGGGATTGCGGAAGGTGAGAAAGGCATCGGCCTCGCGCTTGGAGCCGGTGCCGAACACATAAGCTTCGATGTCATTCGTGCCGAGCGTCTGCGCGACATCGATCGAGCCGTTGACGCCGACCACCTGCGGCTGGCCGGGCTTGTTGACGCGGCGATCGGCAGTCGCCTCGCGCGGATCGCCGGCGAAATAGAGCTGCGAAAGGTTCGGCCCGCCGCGGACAGTGCGGCCCTGCATATAGCCGTCGACCGAGACGTGGATATGCCCGCCTTGCGTGGTGATACCCTTGTCGATCTGGAACCGCCCGGTCTCGCCGCCGCCGTCCCCGTTCGCACCGCCGATCACCGTCGCCGAACCCGAGGCATCCTTCTTCAAGATGATGTTGACGACGCCCGCGATCGCGTCCGATCCATATTGCGCCGATGCACCGTCGCGCAGCACCTCGATATGGTCGATCGCGTTGGCGGGTATGAGATCGAGGTCGGGCGGCGACTGGCCGTTCTGGGTGGTGCCGTTGATGAACAGCGTCGCGGTGTTGTGACGGCGCTTGCCGTTGACGAGGACCAGCACCTGATCCCCCGACAGCCCGCGTAGCGACAGGGTCTTGACCGCGAAGCTCGCGCCCGAGCCGCTGCTCGACACGCTGATCGACGGGACGAGCGTGCCGAGCAGGTCGCGCACCGATTGCTTGCCCGAGGTCTGGAGATCGGCTTTGCTCACAACGTCGATCGGCGCGAGGCTCTGCGCGACGGTGCGGTTGGTCTGCCGCGTGCCGGTGACGATGACGTCGGTCGGCGCGTCCTCCTGCGGCGAGGGTTCGGCCGCCGCCGGCGCGGGGGCTGGCGCCGCCACCGCATCGGAGGTGAAGCCAGCCGGTCGCAGCCCGGCCTTGCTCCGCGCCGCAATCGTAAAGGTACGGTCCCGCGCGTAGGCGAGTTGTAACGGCGTCCCCTCGATCATCCGGGAAAGCGCCTCACTGGTGGAAAGCCAGCCGCGCACCGGCCGCACTTCGTACCGACTCGCCTCCTCGTAAGGAAACAGGATTCGCATCGACGATTGCCGCGACAACGACAGCAGCGCTGCATTCAGGCCCTGCGCCGGGATGTCGAAATGATGTTTTTCCGAAAGCGCCTTGGAAGGCTCGACGACGGCAAGCGCCGGTGGTGCCACAAGCGCCAGGCACGCGACGGAGGCATAGAGCATGGGCAGCATCAAACGCATTGGCAATTCCCCCTTAGCCACAGCGGACGATCGTCGTCTCCCGAGGTAAAACGGAACCGGCCGGGCAAACCCGCCATATAAATGTAACGAAAATTTCAGATTTCTCTTTCGAGCGAATGCGTGCCGCCCGGGCCTACGTCGTCTGGTCCGCATACATCAGCAGCACGGAGCCATTGTCTTCGCTGGCCGAATGAACCGGCAGCGTCTGCTCCAGTGCGCGCAAGAACTCCGACGATTCGTCGGTGCGGAAACGGCCGCCGATACGCAGCCCGGCGATGCGTTGATCGCCGATCAGAATTGGCGCGGCGCGATAGCGATTGAACTCGGCGACAGCCTCGCCGACCGTCTCCCCGTTCAACAAGATCATGCGCTCTCGCCACGCCACCCGCTTCGCGATCGCACTTTCGTCCATGTGGCCGACCGCGACGGTCCTCGGCTGGATCACTGCGGATTCGCCCATCGGCACCCGCCGCATCACCCCCTCCGCCGTGCGCACGCCGACGATGCCGTGCATCACCGTGAGCTCGACCACTGCACCGCGCAGGCGGATGTTGAACGCGGTTCCGATCGCGCGCACGACGCCGCCCGGCACCGCGACATCGAATGGGCGCGTGGGATCATGCGCAACATCGAAATATGCCTCCCCGCGCACCAGCGAAAGCTGCCGCCGATCGGCCGACAGCGCGACCTGGACCTGCGTGTCCGTGTTGAGATGCACGCGCGATCCATCTGCCAGCGCCACGTCCCGCGCTTCGCCGATCGCGGTGCTGTAGCGCGTTGCCCGGCTGAGCCAAACGCCGAGCGGAACGATGGCGGCCACAGCCGCGGCAACCGAGGCACCAGCGATCACATTGCGGCGGGTGATACCGCGCGCCGCCGATGCTGCGCTTACGGGATGAGGTGCCGAGAAATCCTGTCCCTTCAGCCGTTCCCCGGCGTCCCACGCCAGTTCCGCCTGCGCGTACGCGACGGCATGTCGCGGATCGCGCTCGATCCAGTCGGTGATCGTCAGGCGCGTCGCAGGATCGGGGTCATTTAAGGATGCCGCGAGATAGGCTGCTGCCTGCGCCTCGATGGCGTCCCGGGTCTGCCCTGTGCTCCTGCTCAATCGGGCCATTCCCTTGCTGTGCCAGCGCCGCCATAAACAACCGGATCGCCCTGCCCAAATGCTTTTCGACCGTAGAAACGGACAGACCCATGTGACCCGCTATCTCGGCCATGGATTTTTCGTGAATGCGACGCGCGATGAAGACACGGCGGCATTGATCCGGCAGATCATCGAGAATGCGTTGCACACGTCGCAGTTCGTCGCGCGCACAGAGCTGAGCTTCGCAGTCGAGGCTTGAGCGAAGCATTTCGACTTCGCTGATCGTCTCGAAAGACACCACCTTGTCACGGCGCGCCTGGTCGATGACAAGATTGCGCGCAATGGTGAAAAGATAGGCTCGCCCGTGCGTCACCTCACGCCAGTTCGGATTGGCGTAAGCGCGCGCCAGGATTTCCGCGATGAGATCCTGATGCTCATGATCGCCGGAGGACAGCCGGCGCACACGTGCGCTCAGTGCGCTTTGGTGCGGCAGTATGATCGTCTTGAACCAGTCGAGCTTCGCACGAAGATGTTCCATTAGCGACCCCGTTGTTGTCGCATTCCGGACATCTCTCTCCCATTTTTTTCCTCTTAGGAAACTTTCACGAAATTTGGAGTTTGTCCACCGTGGATCTGGCCAGGGTCGGGCTGGGCATCGCGCTCCTACCCGACTGCGTTTGCTGCCAGTCGCGGGTCGAAGCTCGACTGACGGTCGCGCGGCACATCGATCTTCAGCTTGCCGGTATCGGTCATCACGGTCTTCCGACCGTAGCCGTTGCGCGTGTTGCGAGCGCTGTCTTCGCCGACCAGGCGGTGGTCCATCTCCGCGTCAAGGCGCGCGCGGTGAGCCGCCGCGGCAACTGCCATGACTGTGAGTATACCGGTGCAGCCTGGGAGGCCTGACCCGTGCTTACGATTGACCACGTGTCATGGCGTTGATCTGTCGGCCCTCCAGGCTGCACCCGGGGCGTCGCGAGACGTGACTTGATAGGAGCCTGAGGGAGTGCCGTCCCGTCACAGTCCTGTCCGCTCGCAGATCGCCTTCGGGTTCCACCAACCTGGAGGACCCGTATGCATGATATCATACCCGAGGCGGTCCTCATCGGTGTCGATACGCACAAGGACGTACACGTCGTGGTCGCGATCAGTGGATTGGGCACGCGCCTGGCCACCGCATCATTTCCCGCAACAGGGCAAGGCTACCAGCAACTCGCCGCCTGGGCGACTGGCCACGGCTCCGTGCATGCCTTCGGCATCGAAGGCACGGGTTCCTATGGGGCCGGCCTCAGTCGGGCGCTGACCGCCCAGGGCTTGTGCGTCGTAGAAGTTGGCCGCGTCAATCGCCAGCTCCGCCGCCGGCACGGCAAGACCGATACCGTCGATGCCGAGTCGGCCGCGCGTAGCGTGCTGGCGGGCGATGCAGAGGGACAACCCAAATCCGGTGACGGTGCCGTTGAAATGATCCGCCATCTCAAGATCGCCCGCGATACCGGCGTCAAGGCAAGAACCCAGGCGATGGTCACGCTCAAGACCTTGCTGGTGAATGCGCCGCAGCCGCTGCGCGAACGATTTATCGGCATCACCGGCAAGATGACGCTCATCCGCGCGATCGCGGCGCTACGTCCAGGCCCAGCTACCTCGACCACCGCATCCGCTAAGATGGCGCTGCGGGCGTTAGCCAATCGGTGGCTGATGCTGGACACCGAGATCAAGGAGCATGAGGCCGTGCTCGAAACGCTGGCACGTGCCCAGGCGCCAGCACTGATGGACGCGCCGGGCGTATCGACTGGCACCGTCGTCGACATGCTCGTCGTGCTGGGAGACAATCCCCAGCGGATCCGATCCGAGGCCGCGTTCGCGAAGCTCTGCGGTGTTTGCCCGGTGCCGGCCTCGAGCGGTAAGACCAGCCGCCATCGCCTCAACCGCGGCGGCAATCGTCGGGCGAACGCCGCCCTCTACCGGGTAGCCCTGGTCCGCATGCGCCATCACCCGCCGACCAAAGAATACATCCAGCGGCGAACCGCCGAAGGCAAATCACCTCGCGAGATCCGGCGATGCCTGAAACGCTATATCGCACGCGAGATTTACCAGCATCTCTGCACCGGAACGCCGCCGGTAACGGCCGCCGCAAAAGGCGCTTGACCAACATAGGAGCATCAACGCCGTCGCCGAGAGCTTTTTCTCATCGCTCAAGCGCGAACGCATCCGGCGCCGAACTTACAAAACCCGCGAGGAAGCCCGCCAGGACGTGTTCGATTCTGTCGAGATGTTCTACAACCCGGTGCGCAAGCAGGTCAGGAACGGTATGCTGTCGCCCGTCGCGTTGGAACGGCAGCAGATTGCGAAAGCTGAAGGCGTCTAGAAAACTCGGGGCTACTCAGACCAAGCCTCGCGTCTCAACCGAGATGGCGCTCCACGTTCTCGCCTATAAGCTGACCCGCGTGCTCAACATTGTGGGGGTGCGGAGGATGCTGGCTGCCATCGCGACCTGACGAACGATTGCCCCGCGCCGTGTATGCATTTTCGCAAACAAGCTATCGGCCTGGGGAGCATGCTCCGTTTTCACACGGCCTGGGTCGAGAGCAGCCGGTGACCGGTGGGCACGTTTGCGAATATTCCGTACTCTGGGTGAGGCACTTTCGGGATTGATGTCACCCAATTGACACCCCCTGTCGCCAGACAGGTTCTCCCGCCGACGGACCAATTCATCGATCTTCAAGGCTCCCCAAATTGAGGAGTCTGTCCGTGCGCATTCCTTTCATATCTTCACGCAAATATCTGATCGCTGGCGCACTCGGCGTTGGCAGCGTCGGCTCCCTCATCATGGGCCTGACCATGACCGCGACACCCGCGCGGGCGCAGTTCACCGTGTTCGATCCGAGCAATTACAGCCAGAATCTGCTGACTGCCGCGCGCACCCTCCAGCAGATCAACAACCAGATCCAGTCGCTCCAGAACGAAGCGAACATGCTGATCAACCAAGCGAAGAATCTGACCCGGATCGACTTCCCGGAGTTGCAGGCACTCAAGCAGACGCTGCAGCAGGTCGATGAGCTGATGGGCCAGGCCCAAGGCATCCAGTTTCGCGTTTCCGGTCTCGATCAACAGTTTCGCCAGCTTTTCCCGCAAAGCTTCTCGTCTGCGCTCCGCACCAACGATCAGGTCATCGCTGCCCGCACGCGGCTCGACACCGCGATGTCCGCCTACCAGCATACCATGACCGTGCAGGCGCAGGTCGCTGAGAATGTCGCGTCCGACTCGCAGACGTTGGCATCGCTCGTTGCCAAGAGCCAGGGCGCCGAGGGATCGCTGCAGGTCAGCCAAGCCACCAACCAGTTACTCGCGCTGACCGCCAAGCAGCAGTTCCAGATTCAGACCATGATGGCCGCGCAATATCGTGCCGAGACGATCGAGCGCGCGCGGCAAGCGCAGGCCCAGATCGACGCGCAGGCCGCTACACGCAAGTTCCTCGGTTCCGGCTCCGCCTACACCCCCCGTTAGGCGCACCGGAAGGCGGGGTGGGAAGATGCACCCCACGCATCTTCGCCTCCCCCGCCCCGCGACCTCTCTCATTTCGCAGGCCACGGCCCCATGAACGATCTCAACATCATCGACCGCTTCTTGGCAACGTTCATCACCTACATCGACGCCGGGTTCGGGCTGCTCGGCGGTGATGTTCGCTTCTTGACCGTAACCCTGATCGGCATCGACATCACGTTGGCCGGGCTGTTCTGGGCCTTGGGCGGCGATGACAATGTCATGGGCCGGTTCATCAAGAAAATCCTGTACGTCGGGGCGTTCGCGTTCATCCTGAACAGCTTCTCGACGCTCTCCGGCATCATCTTCCGATCGTTTACCCAAGCCGGCCTGACCGCCGGTGGCGGCACGCTGACGGCGGCCGATCTCCTGAAGCCCGGTCGGCTCGCGGGCACCGGTTTCTCGGCGGCATGGCCCCTCCTTCAGCAAGTCTCACAACTGATGGGGTTCACGACCTTCTTCGATAATTTCCTGACGATCGCGGTGCTGCTGTTTGCGTGGGCGGTCGTGATCATCACCTTCTTCATCCTTGCCGTGCAGATGTTCGTGACCATCGTCGAGTTCAAGCTGACCTCGCTGGCGGGCTTCATCCTGGTGCCGTTCTCACTGTGGAACCGCACCAGCTTCCTCGCCGAGCGCGTACTCGGCAATGTCGTGTCTTCGGGGATCAAGGTCATGGTGCTCGCCGTGATCGTCGGCATCGGCTCGAACTTCTTCACCGAGTTCACTGCGGCGCTTCAAGGCCAGGAACCCGATATCGGCCAGGCAATGAGCCTGATGCTCGCCAGCCTCACCATCTTCGGCCTCGGGATTTTCGGTCCAAGCATCGCATCCGGCCTTGTCGCTGGCGCGCCACAACTCGGCGCCGGCGCGGCGCTCGGCACTACGGCCGGTGCGGCGGGCATCACTATGCTCGCCGGCGGTGCTGTCGCTGGCGGTGCCAGCGCGCTTGGTGGTGCCGTGCTTGGCGCCGTCCGCGCCGGCACGTCGATGGGGTCTGCTGCATCAACCGCATACAACCTCGGCAAGGAGGCCGCACCGGCGCCGACCATGACGGCGGGCCTCGGCGGTGTCGCGCGCGCCGCTGGCAACGCCGCGCGTGAACGCGCTTCCAGCGCGCTCGGCCTCGGCGAAGCCGCCTCCCAGGGCCGCACCGCCGCATGGAACGCGTTCCATCGCACCAGCAGCGGCGATCCCGCGCAAAGCCACGGCAGCGACGGTGTTCCCGCATGGGCACGCGCCATGCGCGGCCAACAGACCGCTCGTCATCACCGCCAGATCGCGATGCACGCCATCCAGCAGGGTGACCGCGGCGGCGCCTCCGCCACCCCCGACATCAAGGAAAGGGATTGATCGATGACCTTCAAACGCGCCGTCCAGCGATATGGACGAACCCCGCAAGCCGAAACGCCGTATCAACGCGCCGGTCAGGTCTGGGACGAGCGGATCGGGTCCGCCCGCGTGCAGGCGCGCAACTGGCGACTGATGGCGTTCGGGTGCCTTGCGTTGACCGGCGGCCTTTCATCCGGTCTCGTCTGGCAATCGACCCAGAGTCGCGTCACGCCCTACGTTGTCGAGGTCGATCGGCTCGGCGAAGCGCGCGCCGTCACCAAGGCCGAGGCGGGCTATCGTCCGACCGATCCGCAGATCGCGTGGCACCTGTCGCGCTTCATCGCGAACGTCCGTGGCCGTCCGCTTGATCCGGTACTCGTCCGCCAGGACTGGCTCGAAGCCTATGATTTCACGACCAAGCGCGGCAGCCAGTTCCTCGGCGACTATGCGCGCGCCGCCGATCCCTTCGCCAATATTGGCGAGCGAACCGTGTCGGTGCAGGTCACCAGCGTGGTGCGGGCATCGGACCGCTCGTTCCAGGTCAAGTGGGTCGAGACCGCCTATGAGCGCGGCACCCAGGCCGGGACCTCACGCTGGACCGCGATCCTCACGATCGTGATCAAGCCACCGAGCGACGCCGATACGCTTCGCCGAAATCCGCTCGGCGTCTATGTCGACGCAGTCGATTGGAGCCGCGAACTTGATCCGCCGACGCCGACGCGACCATCGGCCACCCCGGCTCCCACGGCGCCAGCAGCAGTCAGCCTGCCGCTCGGCTCTCCGCTCGATCCCAATCTCGCTGCGCCCACGCAGCCCGCCTCGGAGTCACACCAATGACCTTCATCCTTGCCGTTTCGGCTATCGCCCTCGCGACCGCTCCAGCATCCGCGCAGATCGTCGCGTCTCCGAAGGTGCCGCCTCCTGTCGCCGCGCCCGCCAACGCACCGGCTTCGAAGTCCCCAATCAATCGCGTCCGCATCAAACATCCGATCAACCCCAACGTGGCGCGCGTCGCCGCTGCCAACAAAGCGGCAACGCAGCAACCGCAGTCGCAGGGGTTCGTGAACGCCGTGCAGGTCTTTCCCTTTACGGATGGCGCGATCTACCAGGTCTACACCGCGCCGGGCGCAGTGACCGACATTGCCCTCCAGCCTGGCGAGAGCCTCGTCGCCGTCGCCGCAGGCGACACCGTGCGCTGGGTGATCGGTGACACGACCAGCGGCACCGGCGCGGATAAGCGTACGCATATCCTGGTGAAGCCGTTTGCTTCGGGTCTCGCCACCAACCTCGTCATCACCACCGACCGGCGAAGCTATCACGTCCAGCTTACCGCCACTGCGCGCACTGCGATGGCGGCGCTGTCGTGGACTTATCCAGCGGACCAGCTGATCGCGCTGCGCCGAGTTGCCGAGCAAGCTGCGGCAGCTGCACCGGTTGCGGAAGGTCTATCGGTCGACAGCCTCCATTTCGACTACGCGATCAGCGGTGACCAGCCCGCATGGCGGCCCTTGCGCGCGTTCGACGACGGCCGTCAGACGTTCATCGAGTTTCCGGCGAGCATCGCCGTTGGAGAGGCGCCGCCATTCTTCATCATTGGACCTGCGGGTGAGACCGAACTCGCCAACTACCGCGTCCGCGGCCGCTTCTACGTCATCGATCGCATCTTCGATGTCGCCGAACTCAGGCTCGGCACCAAAAAGCAGCAGATAGTCCGCATCAGTCGCGTCGCCGAAGACAGCGCTTTGCGGAACGGTAAACACTCATGAGCGAGGACGCTACGCCTCCGCTTCCGAAGGTCGATCCCGAGACCTTCGCCATTCGGAGCAAACCCGCCCGCGCGATCCGGTTTCGACGCGGTGTCATCATCGCCATTGCCGCGCTTGGGTCGGTCAGCCTGATGGCGGTGGCTTGGATCGCGCTCAAGCCGCGCGTGTTCAGCGCCGTTGCCGATCGCCAGGACTTGTCTGAACCGAGCAATCGGCCATCAGCCGATGCCCTGAATGGACTGCCCGCGACCTACGGAGATGCGCCGAAACTAGGACCGCCATTGCCGGGAGATCTCGGACGACCGATCCTCGAGAGCCAGCGCCGGATGGCGATGGAAACCGGCACGGGTAGCGATCCATCGAACAACCAAGCGGCGCAGGAACGCGAGCGCCAGCTCGCCGAACTCAAGGCGGCACGCGAGTCGGGCGTGCTGGTGCAAGGCCGCACCACCGCCTCGACACCAACCGTTGCTGAGGCAGCGGGAACACCAACTCCACTTCCGACGCCAGCGGCAAATCCGGCGCTAGACCCCGGCCATGATCCGAACGCGCAGGGCCGCAAGGCGCAGTTCGTCGGGACGCTCGACCGTTCGGACGACGTCAACCCGCACACGCTGACTGCAGCGCCATCACCCTATCTGCTCTCCGCCGGCAGCGTGATTTCGGCAAGTCTGATCACAGGGCTTCGTTCCGACCTGCCCGGTTTGGTCACGGCACAGGTAACTGCCCAGGTGTTCGACAGTCCCACCGGTCGCATCCTTCTCATTCCCCAAGGATCACGGCTGATCGGCAGCTACGACAGCGTCGTGGCATTCGGCCAGAAGCGCGCGTTGATTGTCTGGCAGCGGATCATGCTGCCCGATGGCAGTTCGCTGAGGATCGACAATGTCCCGGCGACCGACGCGTCGGGCTATGCCGGGCTGCAGGACAAGGTCGACTTCCACACATGGGCACTGCTCAAGGGCGTCGCGCTCTCCACTTTGCTCGGCGTGGGTTCGCAACTGACGGTTACCGGTGAGAGCGACCTCGTCCAGGCGATCCGGGAATCGACCCAGCAGAACGTCTCGCGCGCCGGCGATCAACTCACGTCGCGCAATCTCGACATCCAGCCGACGATCACGATCCGACCCGGCGCGACCGTGCGGCTGGTCGTCCACAAGGATCTCGTATTCCGCTAACGGAACACGAAATCATATGCCGACATCGAGACTATCCCGACAGACGAACGTCTCTGGAGGTCAACATCATGATAGCATTGAGTAATTCGACTGAGCGTCATCGGCATAGTTTTGTCTCCTACAGCTGGTTGAGGAACGTCATAAGTTTGTCGTCGGGCCGGAACTTGCCCGGCTTGGTGTCGAAGGGGATGCCTGTTTCGCGCAGCCATGCTTTCAAGCTGTCCAGAACGAAGCGCTCGCCGCGCCGCTTGGAGGAATGCCGCCTTACGGAGCCCCGGATGAACGCCGCTTCGTCTTCCGGGCCATACCGATCGAGATTGATCCCTCGACGGCCGAGCCACGCGCTGAAGTCGCCCACGATGAACGTCTTTTTTTGTGCGACACATAGGAATAGCCGAGTTCCGCAAGGTACTCGGAGTAAACCCCGAAGTGCGGAGCCAGCGGCCCCTCGATCTGCCGCCGAGAGCGGCTTTCGCGATACGCGCTTTCCATACAACCAACCAATCTCGGTCGCGTCCACTCGGACAGGACTATGCCGATTGACTTTCGCTAATCTAGCACAGAAGACCGCCAAATGCTTCGAGAACTCAGCATAGTTTTGCTGTCGGCATATGAACTCATTCTCGCGCCGTGGAAAAAATAGGAGACCGGAAAAATGCCAGACCTCAAGCTTGCCCGCATCCCCGATCGAACCCCCGTGAAGCTGGCCATCAGCATCAGCCCGGATTTGAATGTCGATTTGGCCGACTACGCGACCCTGTACGAAAATGCTTACGGGCAAAAGGAAACCGTGTCGGATCTCATCCCCTACATGCTTCGCGCCTTCCTCGACAGCGACCGCGGTTTCACGAAGATGCGGCAAGCCGGTCCGAAAAGCTGAGCCATGCCCTCGCCGCATCCCGAACATCATGGCTGCAACGTGAGCAGTTTGAGCTGCTAGAGGGATGAACGACGAGGCAGTGTGCCGCCTGGTTGTCGTCTGAATCGATCTCATCGTAGGATTATCGGCCCCCTAGTGAACAACTTCGGCCCGACCATGCACGCGGCAGCAGCCGCCCATAAGGATATCCTTTCGAAGTCCGAGGAGAGTGCCTAGTCTCACACGATGATGAAAAGTCCGAAGGGCGAAGCGGTTGCGACAGACTGAACGGCACGCCAATGCCGACCCCACCATCACCGACGTCGCTGAGGCAGCGGGCGTATCGATCCGCACCGTGTCGCGCGTCCTAAACCGGTCGCCCAAGGTCAATGCCAGAACCCGTGAGAAGATCGAGGCGGCAATCGTCCGGCTAAACTTCCGCCCAAGCGCGCGCGCGCGCGCGCTTGCGATGGGACGATCGTTCCTGATCGGCATGGTCCACAACGATCGCAATGCATTGGTGCTGGAGGCCGTGCAACGGGGCATTGTCGGGGAGGCCGCGCCCGACGGTTACGAGCTCATCATGCATTCGACGCCGCCGGTGGACAGCCTTGCGATCGACGACGTGATAGACTTTGTCCATCGTTCGCGGGTCGATGGGCTTGTCGTGCTGCCGCCAGTTTCGGGCATCGCCGGCCTTGCCGACGCGCTTGCCGAGGAGGGCGTGCCCGCCGTGGCGCTCTCGGCGACGCCTGTCGAAGGCTATGTTTCGGTCATCATCTCCGAAGAACGCCGCGCCGCCGCTCAGGTGGCCCGATATCTGGTCCAGCTCGGGCATCGGCGGATAGCAATGGTGACGGGTCCGCAGGACATGATCTCCGCAGTCGAGCGTCGGATGGGCTTCATCGAGGCGCTCGACGACGCTGGCATCACGCTGTCGGCAGAGGCGGAAGGCGATTACGGTTTCGCATCCGCCTTAGCGCCCGCCGAGGAATTCCTCACCCAGGCCGATCCACCCACCGCGATCTTCGCCGCCAACGACATCATGGCGGCTGCGGTCCTGAAGATTGCTGCGGCGCGCGGGATCGCTGTGCCGGATAGGCTTTCTGTGGTTGGCTTCGACGGCAGCATACTCGCACAGATGCTTACGCCCGCGCTGACGACCGTGCTGCGCCCGTTTGACGAAATGGCGCGTCAGGCAACGCGGCAATTGCTCGATCGGCTCGGCGGATTGCCGATCACCCAGGTCGATCGTGCCGAGCTTGTCCTGATTGCCGGCGAGTCTGCCGCGGCGGTGCCCGATCAAGCGTGAAGCAGAACGTCTTCATTCGCCGACAGCGAGACTCGACGCGAGCGGCCGTCCCGCAGCCGCAACGTGAGCGTCTGTCGAGCCGCCTCGATCCCGGTCAGCCGCAACGGCTGGCCGGCTGTGTCCGTCACCAGCCGGACGCCGCCGCCTTCGATCCGCGCGACACGAACCGAATCGAGGCGCAACGTCGCGCCTTGTGCATCGTAGGTGAGCGTCGCGCGCCGACCTTGGTTGGTCTTGAGCGCGACATGTGTGTTGTGCGCTGCGGGATGATGCGGACGGCAGTTCCAATAAAGTTCGTCGCGGGCCTGCTGTACGCCGACCAGCCGCCACGTGAAATCGACCATCACCAACGCAGAGGGCGAATAGCCCGGTGAATCGGCATGGGTGAACGCGCCGCTCACCGGATCGATCTGCTGGCGGAAGCTGGTGTCGCGCTGAATCGCCCCGCACCATTGATTCATCAGCGTGCCGAACTCGGCCGAGCGCCGGTAATGGTCCATCCAGCGCCCAGTGCGCAGCGCGGTCAACGCTTGTGCCGCGCCGCCCCAACTGTTGCCGGGGATCGGCCGTACGAACGTCGGATCGTCGAGCGCGATCGACGGCAGCGGGAAGCGCGTCCAAAAAGCTTCGGGATTGCCAAGCTGGCGCTGCCACAAGGTATCGAAGGTCCGCTGGTCGACGACATGCTCGCCGACGACACGCGTAAGGATATCGCCGCGTACCCGGATGAAACGGTTCTCGGCATCGAGATCGTAGAACGCGGCGTCGTCGGGAACGTAGAGCCGGTCCAGGATCAGCCGGCGGATCGCCTCGGCCTGCTCGTCCCAGCGGGTCGCGTCGGCGGTTCTGCCAAGCGCGCGCGCCATATCGGCGAGCGCGCAGCGTCCGCCATAGACGGTCGCCGACAAATCCGGGCACAGCCGCGGCAACGCGAAGCCGGGCGGGAAACGCCGCGCGTCCTTGTTTGGGCATTGGTTGGGCACGCCGGCCCAGCGCGGGCTGTTGTCATGCCCCGTGTCATAGGTGCAGAACCCCTCGACCAGCCCAGTGCCGCGCGTGTTGCGGTGGCGCATCAGCCAATCATCCCACGCCGAGCAGGCGCGATAGGCAGCCTCCAGCAACTCACTGTCGCCAGTGTCACGTGCGAGTTCCCACGCGGTCGCGGCGATCGGCACGACCATCTGAATCTGGCCGAAGCCCGTCTCGGTCAGCTTGTTGTTAGCGGGCAGTTGCCCGTCGGCGAGCTGGAGATCGAAGAAGGTGCGGTGGCTCGCGCGCGCCACGTCGGGTCGCCAGCGGCGATAGACGAGCGCCTCGTGCGGCCCGCACTCCTGCCAGATGCCCTGATATTGCGCGCCCTCGATCAGCACGGGATCGGGGATGTGGGGCAGCACGCGGACGTTGCTAGCGAGCACCGCCAGCGCCCTGTCATACGCGCCCTGCCAGCAGGCGTTGGCAGTGGTGAAGGCCGGTGCGTCGCTCACCGCTGACGTGACCCGCGTGGCGGCCGGCAGCGCGAGCGCGGCGGTGCCGGCGAGGAAAAGACGGCGATCGACGGTCATGGCTGCTCCACTTGGAACGAATCGACGTCGATGCTGCCGCCCTGTCCGATGCTGGTGAAGCTGAACAGAGCCGGGCGAGATCCCTTCCACCAGGAGAATTTGGCGAGCGGGATGGCATCGCCGAACGATGCGAAATGCGCGCCGTCGAAGCTGTAGCTGTACCGCACCGTCTGATCGGGGGCGACATCCCCGCGCAGCGTAACCGTAGCGCCGGACAGCGCCGGACCGGGGGTCTCGACACCTTTCGAGGCGAGCGTGATCCGCCGCGCGCCGTGGTCCTGCACGATGCCGATCCAACTCGGCCCGACGCCGAACAGCGACAGCCCGGCGCGCTGACCGTCGCGCATACGCGACACGTCGATCCGGGTCGTGATCCGGCTCGCCGGGCCGTGGAGGATCTGAGTCAGCGTGTTGCGCGCGGTGACCAGATGCGCGCTTGGCAACGCGCTCAGCCGTAGCCAGCCCGGGCGCGCGGTGAGGCTCCACGCGCGATCATCGGGATTGTGGTTCCACTCCCATTGCAGACCGAGTCGTGGAGACCCGAAGTCGTCCGAAGCCTGAATCCTGTCGCGGGTGGGGGCGCTGCCGGTGTCGGGCATTGGTGCGGACGCCACCGGCTGTCCTGCCTCGGCGTCACCCTTGATCGGCGTTCCCACCAACGGCCAGTCATCGACCCAGCGCAGCGGTTCGAGATAGTCGATCCGGCCGAATGCGCCGGCCGAATTGAAGTGGAGGAACCAGCCTTGTCCCGACGGCGTCTCGACCCACGCGCCCTGATGCGGCCCCAGCACCCCGCTCGTGCCTGGCTTGAGCACTGTGCGCCATTCGTATGGTCCGCGAATATCGCGTGCGCGGCCGACCGCCTGCGGGCCGGTCGAAACACCGCCATACGGCGCGAAGATGTAATACCAGCCGTTGCGCTTGTAGAGCTTGGGGCCCTCGAGCGTCGGCAGATGCACCTTGTCCTCAACGATGACGGTGCCGGGGTCGAGCACGCGGGTGCCGTCGGTGCTCATCCGGTGGAGGATCAACGGCCCGGCGCCGGTCCGGCTGTGGACGAGCCATGCGCTGCCGTCATCGTCCCAGAACGGGCATGGGTCTTCGAGCCCGGCCTGGGCGATTACTGTCACCGGTCTGCTCCACGGGCCAGCCGGATTGGTCGCGGTCGCCATGAAGATACCCTCGTCGGGTGTCGGCCAGTAGACGAAGAACTTGCCCGCGTGGAACCGGATCGCCGGCGCCCAGACGCCCCCAGCGTAGCGCGTACCGCCGACGGGTTTCGAGATGGCGTCGGTCAGGGTGTGCGGGCCGGGCATGTCGTATTCGGGCGCGAACGGCAGCTTAGGCAAGACATGCCCGATGATCGTCCAATGGACGAGGTCGCGCGAGTGAAGCACCGGCAGACCGGGCGAGAAATGGAAGCTCGACGCGACCAGATAATAGTCGCGGCCTACCCGAACAGCATCGGGATCAGAATAATCGGCGAACAGAATCGGATTGATGAAGCTTGGCCGCACGCCACCACTTTTTGCGTGAGCAACGCCGGTGGAGAGCGCCAACGCGGTAATCCACGCGGCCGTGCATCGAGCGAATTTCATGATTGCGTCCTCTCTTGGCCAGACCATGCGTGCACCCTTGACGAGGATATATCCCATACCATAGACGACAATCTCAGCAAGTGAACATTGCCAGCGCTAGCATAGTAGCGCAATCATGGCAGAGGTAAGACGACCAAGATCGTTGGGTTCTAAGGTGATCGCGCCGCAGGCGCTTAAAGGGAGGATATCAATGCTGAACTTCAAAGCTGCCCGACGGCAGCTTCTCACCGAAACAACCGCATGCATGCTAGCGCTAGCAACGACCAGTCCACTCGCGGCGCAAACGCTTACACCGGGAGCGGAAGGCACGTCGCAGCCCGCGCCTGTGCAATCAGGCGCTGTTAGCGATCCCAGCGGCCAAATCGCTACCGAACCCGCCGCTCCGGACGTGGTCGTCACCGGATCGCGCATCGCCCGCAGCGGCTTCGATGCGTCGACTCCGGTCAACGTCTTCAACCAGCAGGACATCAAGCTTTCGGGCAACCTCAATATCGACAAGACGCTCGAGCAGGTGCCGCAGGTCGTCGCCTCGCAGCTCGGTGGCGCGACCTCCAATACCGTGCCGGGGGGCTATGCCGACGTGAACCTGCGCGGGTTCGGTTCGACCCGCAACCTCGTGCTCGTCAACGGCCGCCGTTTCGCGATCTTCGGCCCCGAGCAGGTCGTCGATCTCAACACGATCCCGTCGTCGCTGATCGCGCGTACCGAAATCGTCACCGGCGGCAGCTCGGCGGTCTATGGTTCGGACGCGATCACCGGCGTGATCAACTTCATCATGCGCGAGGATTTCTCGGGCGTCGAAGGCCGCGCGCAGGTCAATGTCGACCGGCCGACCGGCACGCCGACCTATAATTTCGATCTCACAATGGGCGGCAATTTCGCCGAAGGTCGCGGTAACCTCGTGGTGTCGGGCAATTACCTCAATCGCGGATCGATCACGCGCGGTGAGCGTGGCACCTTCGCGTATCTCAGTCTCGCCGACGGGTGCGTCGCGCCCGGCTCGGGCAGCGCCACCCGGCCCGGCACGCCGTTCACACCGGCAGCCGGGCAGAGCTGCACCGGCGGCGGTGGCCAGCTTGGCTTCATCGCCAGCGGGTCGGGCGACATTCCCAACGGTCGCTTCTCCGGCATCCCCGCAGCCGGCGGCCCGAACGCGGCGCTTAACGCCGCCTATGCCGCCGCCGGCCTGTCGGGCCTGACCTCGCGCGGCTTCACCTTCAACAGCGCAGGCACCGCCGCGCGCCCGGCGCTCACGCCGCAGGACGACTTCAACCTCGGCCCCGACAATTACCTGATCCAGCCGCAAAAGCGCTGGATGATCAACAGCTTCGGTCATTACGATTTCACAGACAACATCACCGGCTATATGGAGCTGCATTATAGTCATAACGAGGTGAACGCGCGGCTCGCGCCGACCAACATCGGGTCGCCGATGCTGTTCAACGTCAATAATCCCTATCTCTCGCCCGCGCTTCAGAACGTACTGGGCGTGCTCGACCGGTCGGAAACCGGCAACGCCACCGTCTCGGCGGGCACCGCTACATATACCAATCGGCCGAACGACGGCCTGGCGCAGATCACCGCCGGGCGGCGCTATGTCGAGGTCGGTCCGCGCATGGCGAGCGAGCGGCGCAACGTGTTCCGCGGCGCATGGGGGTTCCGCGGCAGCCTGGGGGACGTGAGCGAAAACGTCCTCAGCGACCTGAAATACGACGTTTATTACACCTATTCGCGCAGCGAGGACACGCTGCTGCTCCAGAACGCGTTGTCGCGCAGTCGCGTACAGGCGGCGGTACTCTCGCAGAATGGCGCGCAGCCGGTTTGTGACATCTTCGGCGCGCAGATCACCGAGGCGTGCGCTGCCGCGATCCGGATCAGCGCGACCAACACCACCGTCGCGACTCAGCAGGTAGCGCAAGGCAGCATCACCGGTACGCTATTCCGTCTGCCGGCGGGCAAGGTTGGCTTCTCGTCGGGCTTCGAGTGGCGCAAGACCGACGCAGTGTTCTCGCCCGACAGCTTCCTCGCGTCGGGCGATGTCGCCGGCTTCAACCCCGGTCTGCCGACGCGCGGCAGCGTTAGCGTGAAAGAGGGCTTCGGCGAAGTCCGCGTGCCGTTGATCCACGACACGCCGTTCATCCAGAACCTCACCGCCAACGCCGCGTTTCGCTATTCGGATTATGACCTGAAGGGGATCGGCGGCAACTGGACATATCTGGGCGGCCTGGACTGGCGTGTGAACCGCAGCATCGCGCTGCGCGGCCAGTATCAGCGCGCGATCCGCGCGCCCAACGTCTCGGAACTGTACGGCGGCGTGAACCGCGTGACGGGGGTCGCCACCGATCCTTGCTCCAACCATGGGTCGGCCGGGTTGCAGACCGCATCGGTTCGGGCAGTTTGCGAGGCGACCGGCGTGCCGGCCGCCAACGTCTTCACGGCGGCAGTGCAGCCCAACACGATCATTCCGGCCGATTTCGGTGGCAACCCGAACCTCGCTGCGGAGAAGTCCGACACCTACACCGCCGGCGTCGTCTTCACGCCCGCCTTCGCGCCGCGGCTGCTCTTCAGCGTCGATTATTTCAACATCAAGCTGGACGGCGCGATTTCGTCGCTGGGCGGCGGTCTGCAGAACACGCTCACCCTCTGCTACACCGTCATCCAGGATGCGAGCAGCCCGTATTGCCAGGCGGTTCAACGCAATCCAACGACGGGCGAGATCAACGATCCCTATGTCGCCAAGATCCTCAACGCCAATACCGGATCGTTGCGGACGTCGGGCCTGGACTTCGCCGCGCGCTACCGCTTCAACTTGGGCTTCGGTTTCCCCGGACTGGGCGAGACCAGTTCGATCGACCTTAGCAGCACCTTCACCTGGCTAAACGACTTCACCTCGGTGCCGGTGGCGGCGTTCCCGAACATCCAGAACCACTGCGAGGGATCGTACGGCCCGACCTGCGGCCAGCCGCTGCCGATCTGGCGTGGGACCAGCCGCGTGACCTGGGAGACCGGGCCGCTCAGCCTGTCGCTGCGCCACCGTTATATCGGCCCGGTCACGACCGACCGCTATCTGGTGCCTCTGCGTCAGGGTTCGACGGCAACGCCGGCGCTGAACACCCTGGTCTACCCAAAGCTACCCGACCGGCATTATTTCGATCTGTCGTTCAGCTACGACGTGGCCAAGACGTTCCAGGTGTTCGGCGGTGCGAACAACGTTCTCAACCAGGACCCGCCGATCACCACGCAAGGACCGAGTGCGAACACCTTTTCAGCAACTTACGACGTGATGGGCACCGAGTTCTTCTTGGGCATCACGGCGAAGTTCTGATCGCTTCCCCTCCTCCCGGCCGGCATCATGCCGGCCGGACTTTTTTCTTGCGGAGCGTGTACATGCAGCGTCGAGACCTCCTCCTCTCCGGCGGCGCGGCGGCGCTTGCCGCCATGCTTCCCGGCGGTGCCTTCGCGGCCGATGCACGCTGGCTTGACGTCCGCCGCTTCGGCGCGCGCGGCGATGGCAAGACGATCGACACGGCGGCGATCAATCGCGCGATCGCGGCGGCGGCGGCGCGAGGCGGCGGCACCGTCCATTTCCCCGCCGGCAGCTACGCCAACTACACGATCCGGCTGATGAGCGCGGTAACGCTCCACCTCGACCCCGGCGCGACGCTGCTCGCGGCCACACCGCGGGACAGGGCCGGCTACGATATCGCAGAGCCGATCGACCCCGCATATGAGCATTTCCAAGATTTCGGCCACAGCCACTGGCGCAACAGCCTGATCTGGGGCGAGGGATTGCATGACATCGCCATCGTCGGCGGCGGGCTGATCTGGGGCAAGGGCCTCGGCCGAGGCGACGGTAAGGATGGCTGGCTCAAGGACCCCAGCGGCCCCGGCACCGGCAACAAGGCCATCGCGCTCAAGAATTGCCATGGCGTGCTGCTGCGCGATTTCCGACTGCTCGAAGGCGGCTGGTTCGGCATTCTCGCGACCGGCGTCGATAATCTCACCATCGACAACCTCATTATTGATACCAACCGCGACGGCATGGATATCGACTGCTGCCGCAACGTCCGCGTCAGCAATTGTACCGTCAACTCGCCGTATGACGACGGCATCTGCCCGAAATCGAGTTTCGCGCTCGGTTATGCGCGCACGACCGAAAACCTGACGATCACCAATTGCTACATCACCGGCAATTATCAGGTCGGATCGGTGATCGACGGCAGTTGGAAGAAGATGCCCACGGATTTTGCGCCAAAGATCCATGGCCGCATCAAATGCGGCACCGAATCGAACGGTGGCTTCCGCAACATCACGATCAGCAATTGCGTGATCGAGGACAGCCGCGGCATCGCGCTCGAGACCGTCGATGGCGCGGTGATCGAAGACGTTACGATCAGCAACATCGCGATGCGCGGCACCATCGATGGGCCCCTGTTCCTGCGCCTCGGCCGGCGCATGCGCGGGCCGGCGGGGCGACCCATCGGCACGCTCAAGCGGGTGCTGATCCAGAACGTGTCGAGTTCGGGCGCGAGCCTGCTCCCCTCGGTGATCGCGGGGCTGCCTGGCCACCCGATCGAGGATGTGCAGATCAGCGACTGCCACTTCCAGCATATCGGCGGCGCGCCAGCCGCGATGGCCACGCTGACCGCGCCCGAAAACGAACTTGGCTATCCTGAGGCGACCATGTTCGGGGATTTGCCGGCAAGCGGCTTCTTCGTGCGCCACGCGCGCGGCGTGCGGATGAGCAACGTCGAAGTCGAGACGATCGCACCCGATCCGCGCACAGCCTTCCGGCTGGAAGACGTGGATGGCGCAGACTTCCTCGGCATACGCGCGCCGCGCGGCCGCGTCTTCGCGCTCGACCGCGTGACCGACTTCACCACCACCGCCACCCACGGCCTGCGCGATCAGGCGCTCGCCGGCCCGACGACGGTGACGCTGTGATCCCGGCCGCGTGGGTTTCGATGGTCTGCTCCGCGACAAAGCCCATCCCCCTGGCATCGCGCCGCTCGAGACGACGCTCATTGACAATGTCGTGGCGTTGACGCTCGAGCCACCGGCTCAGGAGGCGGCGCACTGGACCGCGCGCACGATGGCTAAGGTGATGGGTATTGCGGCGTCCTCTGTCGTGAAGATCTGGCACGACCACGGCCTGGCGCCGCATCGCTAACGCAGCTTCAAGCTGTCCAACGACAAGGCGTTTGCAGAGAAGCTGCACGACGCGGCCGGCCTCTACGTTTCGCCGCCGGCGCACGCGATCGTGCTGTCGGATGGACGAGAAGAGCCAGATCCAGGCGCCCCCACGCGCAACCGGTGCTGCCGCTCAAGCGCGGCCGGAGGGGGCGACCATGACCCACGATTACAAACGCAACGGGACGACCACACTGTTCGCGGCGCTGAACGTGCTCGACGGCTCGGGGATCGGGCGGAACATGCAGCGGCAGCGGCACCAGGAGTTCATCCGTTTCCTGAACGCGGTGGAGGCCGAACTGCCGTCCGACAAGGCCGTCCACGTCATCCTCGACAACTACGCCACCCACAAACAGCCGAAGGTTCGCGCCTGGCTTCCCCGGCATCCGCGCTGGACCTTCCACTTCGTGCCTACGTCGTGTTCCGGGTTGAATGCCGTCGAGGGCTTCTTCGCCAAGCTGACCCGTCGGCGCCTGAAAAACCGAGTCTTCTGCTCCGTAGCACATTGGGAAGCGCCGGTTCGGGAGCCGCGACGGCCCTGATGAAGACAAGGCCGCGTAGCGGCCGCAGGCTTCATCAGGGCAAGCCATGGCCGGCCAGCAGGTGTCTAAAGTGAAGTTGTCGAGACAACACTTTGGAGGCCGACCGACCATGACCAAGCTCTGTTCTACACCCGCCGGCGCTGTGCTGGTAGCGATCGATATGTCCAAGAACCGGCAGGAGGTCCTCATCGAGCGACCGGAAGGCGGCCGGCGCCGACGGATGACCGTCATGGCGACTAAGGAGGACTATGACGGTTTTGCCGAACAGCTCGCTGCCATTGGTCGCCCCATTGTCGATCTTCAGGCCGCCATCAACCGCTTCATCAAAGCATAACCAGGAATCGAAGCCGTTCGTCTGAAAGGCCAATCCCGATTAGATTATCGCAGCCGTCAGGCGCGGGCACCAAACGTTGGAATCAATCCATCAGTCGTAGCTGACGGGTTCGCGCCGAGATTAGGAAGGACAAGCCGCGCGACCAGCTGAAGCCATGGAAGCAATCGGCGTGGCGGGGAACCATCGTTATGTGCCGCAAATGTCACATCGCTCACCATGGAGGCCGGATGCCGGCGGGATAGAGAGCCGTATGCATTGAAAGGTGCATCTACGGTTCGGGTGGAGGCACTGGGGCTTCCTCGCAAGACGCGTCTCGCGCCGATCCTACCGAGACGCCAGAGGCGACTCGGTGGCGCACAGCGCCATAGAGCTCGGCCGCGCGTCAGCGCGGACGGCTGACGCCTGAATCTTCTCTGACTTTATGGGGACAGTCTGGTGCTCTGTGGGGCAGCGCGGTGCATCTCGGTCCCGAACCCCTTGCTCCGCGCCAGCACCCTCGCGATCCTGATCTCAGCAAGCCACTGGATCACACACGAACTGGGATCATGCCATGGAAACCGACCCACCCGACCGCATCCTCCGCCTTAAAACCGTGCTCGATCGCACCGGCCTCAGCCGGGCAACGCTGTATCGAAAAGTACAGGCTGGTACGTTCCCCAAGCAAATCCGTATCGCGCTGCGCTGTACAGGTTGGCGGGAGTCTGCCGTCAACGACTGGGTGCGCAATCCGACGTTGCATGAGGCCAAGACTGATCATTCGTGAAAAGCGGCCAATCGGAAGGGCGCACGTGTCACCGTTCCTGGGCAGGCGGAAATTCTGAGATGGCCATTCCTTTGGAGGGGCGATCGTCAAGCCGCGACGCCGAGCGATACGCCGCAGACGCCAGCGCACTCGAGCCGCTGGCTCTCGAGATCATCTTCGCTGAGAAGTGGCAGGTCATAAGCACAGCGCTCCCCTTCTACTTGAAAGCGCACGCCGGCACGACCCGTAGGCAAGATCTCGAGATTTTGTCTATCTCGGGATGGAGTCGCCTTGGATTATATCACGATATGTACGCCGATAGATCCAGTCGATAACGTAATCTGCCTTGCATAGCAGGACGGATGATCCGCATGCGCAAATCGCGTGACTATGACGCCGACCTTGTATCGCTCAACCAGAAGACGAGAGCGCTCGAGCAACGCAAGATCAGCCAGCTCGGCGAACTGGTGATCGCGTGTCGCGCCAATATGCTGCCGGTCGATGTTCTGGCCGGTGCGTTGCTGTCCGCCGCGCGCAGTGACGCAGCAGTACAAAAGGCGTAGCGAAAAGCTGGCGCGGCGATGTCTCAGCGCAAAGCCAGAAGCAACGAACGCCGAGCGACTGCGCCAAACCCTGCATCAGCTTTGGCGGCTGAAGGCGGTACGGTACCGCTTGATCGCGAGTCCTACCCGCCATGATACACACGACTGGCAAGCGAAGCGCCGCGACCGCGGGCCCCGGTTGATTGAACTGGTCAGACTGATCGCCAGGTCCGGGCTGATCGACCTCACCGAGCGCGATCGTGCCGTGATCTTCGGCACCTTCGCCGAGGTACTTTCGAAGTTGCGCGGGGAAGACAAAGAATCGTTGCTTAGGCTATGACGACCTCTCGGCAAGCGGGCGTTCGAAGATGATTCTCTCATCAACGATTTGCATTGATCGCGATTCTTCGCCACAGCGGTGGTGTCCGATACTGGATACCCCCTTGGTCGCAGCGAAACATCGCAGAAACACATATGGACATGTTGATATGGAAGAAGAAAATCTGAACCCCGTCGAACTCGCGACCGAACTGACGATCGCTTGGCTCGGCAACCAGAACAACCGCGTCTCGGCTGACGATGTCCCAGCGTTCCTGCGCACGATGCACAACACGATCGTCGAGCTTGGATCGGGATCATCGGCAGCGGACACGTCGAGTGGCGAAGCTGCCCCAGCGGAAGAGTTCACGCCGGCGGTATCGGTGCGCAAGTCGCTTGCCTCGAAGGATCACATCATCTCGATGATCGACGGCAAGCCTTACAAGACGCTGCGCCGTCATCTCTCGACGCATGGCCTGACCGACGTGCAGTACCGCGAGCGCTACAATCTGCGTCCCGATTATCCGATGGTCTCCGAGAACTATTCGCTCGCTCGTCGTGAAATGGCGCAGCGGATTGGCCTGGGTCGCAAGGGTCGCGGTGGCGCAGCAACGCCGGCTGAGGCACCTGCCGCCAGCGAAGGGAGTGCGGCACCCGCGCCCGCCCCTACCCCGGCAAAGCGCACGCGCCGCAAGGCTGCTGAAAACGCCTGATGATGTGCTCGCATCGCCCGGCATTCGTCGGGCGGTGCGAGCCATTTTCTAACACCTGCACGATCGGCACTATTCACGGGCGTAGCGTGACCGATCCGTCGCTGTTGGCCTGCGCCTTGAGCGGCAGCACTGCGGTGACCGCCGTCGTGAAACTGCCGATGTCGCCGGTCTCGACAGAGCCGCTGATGCGTGCGTCGGCGAAGCCCGGTGCATCGAGGCGAACCGGCGTATTCACGTAGCGATTGACCTCGGTGATCGCGTGTTCAAGCGTCATGCCGTCGAGCACGACGCGGCCTTGTGTCCACGCCGTCGTCGGTGCCGTATCGATCGCCTGGACCGGGCTTATGTGGGAGCCGTCGAGGACCAGCCGCTGCCCGGCTTGCAACTGCGCGACCGACTGCTCTCCCGAACTGATCCGCACCCTGCCCTCGACCAATGTGACGTCGATCCGGTCGCCGCTGCGCTGGACATCGAACTGCGTCCCCGTTGCCAGCACGCGCGTGCCGCCAGCGTCCACGGTGAAGGGACGCGCCGCATCATGCGCGACCGTGAAATAGGCCTGGCCCTTGGCGAGCGAAATGCGGCGCGCATCTCTAGCGAAGACAACCGTCAGCGCCGTATCGGTGTCGAGCATCACCTTCGATCCATCGGCCAGCCTGATGCTGCGTTGCTCGCCGACCTTGGTGGCGTATTGCTCGCCGCCCGAAGGCCACACCGCAAAGGTCGTCAGGCCAACCGCAACCACGCCAACCACCGCCGCCGCCATCGTCCCCAACCACGGGTATCGTCTGCTAGGCGGAGTGGCGGATCGCGTCATCGCCTGTTCCGTGGCAGCGACGATCGCCGGGCGATCGGCGAGCGTGCCGGTCTGCCTGTAAAGGCGATCGACGGCGTCGAACGCTTCGCGATTCCCCTCGCCCTTTCGCCACTCGAAGAACTGATCGAGCGTTCGGGCCGACACCGGCAGCGTCTGCAACCGCGCGTACCAATGTGCGGCTTGCGTGCACGCATCGCCGCCGCTTGCGTCATTGTCGTTCATGCGTAAATGCCGCTCAGTCGCGCAATCTGCTCGCGCACAATGCCAGCGCCTTACCCATCCGCCACTCCACGGTCTTGATCGAGATGCCGAGCGTTGTCGCGATTTCGGCATTGCTCATATGCCGGAAACGGCTGAGCACGAAGACGTCGCGGATCTTTTCAGGCAGATCGAGTACGATCCGCTCCAGTTCGAGCACCGCCTCCTGCTCGTACATGCCATGCCTGTCACCACGACCTTGTTCGGCGGTGACGCCCTCTCGATGCTGCTGGCGAACCGCCTCGCGCCGCTTGCGGTCGCGGAACAGGTTGAGCGCCGTCTGAAACAGGAAAGCTCGCGAGTGAGCGATCTCGGTGGTCACCGGTCGCGCCGCGCGCAACCAAGTGTCCTGCACGATGTCATCGACATCGGCAGGCTGCATACGCAGCCGCGCGACTACCAACCGCCGAAGCCAGTCGCCGTGATCGCGGTATAGGTCTTCGATTGCCGCCGCACGTGTATCGTCACCAATCGGGCGCCTTTGCGAATCGTCTCTCCGTCCTGCCATCAGCGCGCTCCTCGCAGCGAACGAACGCCTCGACCTTTGAAAACCATCTTCGGAAAGCGTCTTTATAGAGTATACTCCGTGGTAAAATACTCTTCAAGATCGTGCTTCCTCTCACATGGAGGCTCGAGAAATTCTGGCCCGCAATCTGCGGATTCTTCGACGCGTCAGGGGATGGTCGCAGGAGGAACTCGCTGACCGTGCGGAGATAGACCGCACTTACGTGAGTGCGCTGGAGCGCTGCATCTATGCGGCGAGCGTGGATGTCCTCGACCGGCTCGCCGCAGCCCTGAGTGTTGATGTCGCCGCACTGTTGGACGCGGATGCGGCCGAAAGCTTAGAACCTTAACCTATCGCTAGGGAGTGTCAGGATTTTCGTGTTTGGGCGGGCGGTTGAACATTACGCCGCCATGGCCCTGATGAAACGTTCGCCGAAGATGACGGCGAACTGGGCCTTGGCCATGGACCACTCACGTGGCGGCATTTTCCATTCTTTTTCGGATCGGTTCAAGATCAGGTAGAGCAGCTTGGTGGCGGCATCGTCGCTGAGGAAGTGCCCCCTGCGCGGACGGCCCGCCTGAGCTTCGAGTTCAACGCCTCGATCGCGTTCGTCGTATAGACGATCCGACGCACCTCATCGGGGAAGGCGAAGAACGGGATAACCTCGCTCCAGGCGCGTCTCCAGCTCTGGCCGATGGCGGGATGCTGCTGGCTCCAAGGGCCGGCCTCGAACGCCGTCAGCGCCTTTTCGGCCGCCTCCGCGCTCGGCGCACGGTAAACCTCCTTGAGCGCGCTGGCGAGGTTCTTGCAGTCCTTCCAGGAGACGAAGTCCATGCTGTTCCTGAGCAGATGGACGATGCAGGTCTGGACGATCGCCTCCGGGAACACGGCGGTGATCGCCTCGGGAAAGCCTTTCAGGCCATCGACGATGGCGAGGAGAATGTCCTCGGTGCCACGGTTGCGAAGCTCGTTCATCACCCGGAGCTAGAACTTGGCGCCTTCGTTCTGCTCGAGCCACAGGCCAAGCACCTCCTTCGCGCCGTCAGCGCGTACTCCCAGCGCGAGGTGGATCGCCTTATTACGAACCATGCCTTCGTCGCGGATCTTGACCCGGATCGCGTCGAAGAAAACTAGCGGGTAAATCGGATCGAGCGGTCGCTGCTGCCAGGTCGCCACCTCATCAAGTACCGCGTCGGTTACCGTGCTGATCAGGTCGGGCGACACGTCGATCCCGTACAGATCATGCAGGTGCCCGGTAATCTCGCGGGTGCTCATGCCGCGCGCGTACATCGACACGATTTTATCGTCGAAGCCCGGAAAGCGTCGCTGATACTCGGCGATCAGCTGCGGATCGAAGCTCGACTGACGACTGACTATCACGCGGCACATCGATCGCCAGCTTGCCGGTGTCGGTCATCACGGTCTTTCGATCATAGCCATTGCGCGTGTTGCCGGTGCTGTCATCCCCGGCCAGGTGGTGATCCATCTCCGCGTTCAAGGCGCGCTCGGTCAGCGCCTTCTTAGCGAATCCAGCAAACCGCCTTGGTCAAAGGCGGCACTGGCAGCACCGTCAGCCAGCAACTGGTCGAGAAGCTCGTTCGGGATCGTTGCTCTTTGCGTCGCGACATATGAGATCTCCTCTTTACCCATCATGCCCGCCCACACACGAAAATCCTGACACTCTCGACCGCAACTCCGGCTGCGTCGATCCCGTGCACCTGAAAATAGCGTTTTGCGATGTCGATCCCGATCACCTTGATGTCCATGTTCGACTCTCAGTTAGTTCAGCCCAACGATGCTGGGCCAGGGCCGCGACGGGTGTCCATCACATCATGTCAGTGCCCCCCAGGCGAGATACACCCTTACTCCCGTCCCTGGTCCGATCATGCAGCTTCCACTGACCGGATCAGCCGGGTCAGAGCAGCAGCCTCGATGCAACTGTCGAAGCGAAGGCGTCGTCCTGCGCCAGACACAGCTCGACCATCAAAGGCGAGACCACCAGGTCTCCGGGCACTGTCTCCGCGCTCAGCATGGGCGCCGCGATGTCGACCGGCAAAAAGGTCGGCCCGGTCGGCGCAGGCAGCAGCCCTCGCTTCCTGAACTGATGGCGCCATTGATAGATCTGGCTCCGGGACACATCGTAGCGCCGCGCAACGCGAGCCAACGCTCGCCGTTCACCTCCACAGCGGCAATGATCTCAAGCCTCTCCGCGTTGCTCCAACGGCGACGCGTTCCCGGACCAAATCTCCATCGCCGTCCCTCGCTCTGGCTCAAGACGTCCATAACGACGTCCTTTACGCGCTCACGCCACCTCCCGGCAGGCGGTCTCAATCGGTCGGTTACTTTCGAACTGTCCACTCGGCAACGCATCTGGCTATCGCTACCAACTGCGTTGCGGCGGCCGACAAACGCTCATATCAGCTCACCCCTGCAATTATGAAGGGGAGATCATGCGAAGCGATACAGATGCTCAACACATTTGTTGCGTGTAGCCTTATTCATATTCGTATAGATGGCGAGCATGGCACATGTTACCGGCGCACGATTGGAAAGGCTAATCGCAGATCGCGGTACGTCCCAGTCTGAGGTTGAGCGACAGATGAACGTGTCGCAGCCGGCCATCTGCGGGTTGAGAAACGGACAAACGCGCGGAACGGGTAAACTGCTGGATCTGGCTCGCGCGCTGCACACTAGGGCTGGCTATCTGATCAGCGAAACAGACGACTCGGAACTGGCCGGGGCAGTAAGAGGCGACCGGCCTTCGATCCCGGATCATTTCCGCTTGATTCCGGTAGAAGAAATCTCGTTTGAATTAGGGATGGATTCGACCTTCCTCCACGACGACCGCGAAACGCCGGCCCACTACGCCCCACTCGACCGGATCGCACACTTCACCGAGTCACATCCATCGCAACTCCGTTTTTCGCGCGCGACCGCCGCGAATCAATGTGCCGAACTATCCTCGACGGCGACTTGGTTCTGATCGACATGGGCGAGACAAGGATGATGCGACAGGATGATATTTGGGCGGTTGGCTACGCCGATCTCTGCGAATCGAAGCGGTTGCGCTCGGCCGGAGAAGGCAGGATCAAGGTGATGGCGGACAACGCGCGCGTGTCCGGCGAGCTGTTCCGAATGGACAAATAGCGCATCATTGGGGCGTGTGCGACAATCTGCGGAAGATGTAGTCTGCTCATCTAAGGCATACTTTTATCGATGGTTGTCAGTACGGCGCTTTGAACAGACGGTCTACAAAGAAGGTCTCGTATGAATAAGTATTTTGGCGCCTTGCGCATATTATTGATACCGTTAGATATTTCGGTTATTTTGCTTCTTTGTATATGGCTTTTTACAACACCCACAGGCCTCAATTCTTCGGTCGGGTGGACCTGCATAACTATTTTCTATCTATACTTCTTTATGTTTTGCGTGAATTTTGCCCGTGTACGAAAAAAATTGCCGATATCACTTTCGATCGAGGTAAGCTTTTCTCTTTTTTACTTCCTCTTGTTTTTCGGCCCGTATCAATCTGATCTACTCGGTGGTTTAAGTTACAGTATAAGTAAGTTTCTTCCAAATACGTACCCGGCCGGAGCGAACCAAGCGCTATTGGCGGCTACTATTGGATATGTTGCATTCCATTTGGGAACTGTGCTTCCGAGGAAGGTTTATCCCAGCGGCACCGATCAATGGGACGAAAATCCGCATGCATACAAAGCTTTCGATTGGTTATTTAGTTTTATTTTATTTTCTTCTATGGCGATTTTCAAGATATTAGGATTGCAATCATCGGACGTTGATCGCTATTCTGATGCAGCCAATCACACACAGAGAGCTCAACAAAGCAATACCATCGCAGACGGTATTTATAATATCATAATATTATTTTGCATATTAGCTCTCTCGCGATTGGTATCGCGAATTGCTCGTGGACAAGGCCTAAATTTCGCCCATTGGCTTATGGCTATCTGTGTTGCACTCTGGTCTGTCATGATATTAATACAAGGCGACCGGAATAACTTCTTCATGATCGCGCTGGCTGCATTGTGCGGAGTCGGCACCTTTAAATACCGCGTTCGCTGGCCCGTTATTGTCGTAATGATGGCGAGCGCTCTGACGCTCTATCAGGCAGTTGAAATCCTACGAATGATGCCGGAGCCTTCGGTGTCGGCTTTTTCTGACGCATGGCAACGCCATGCCAACCAAGGTAATGGCGATAGCAGTTTAGGGAATACTACGGCAACCCTCAGGGCTACCTTTGAAATAACTCCGAAGTTAAGTCCATATGCATGGGGCTACTACAAGCTTGTAGGTTTCGGAGGCATTTTTCCTTTTATCCGTGGATTCTTTATAACGCCGGGAGCTGGATTTGTTACGTCGGCAGACGCGCTGACCTACTTTATGATAGGCCCAAGTGCGGGATGGAACGTTGGGTCTAATCTCTTGTCAGATATTTATATGGATTTTGGCTTACCGGGAATCATCATATTAATGACGGTAACGGGTTATTTTGTCGTACGGGTCAGAACCACAATCATTAAACGCGGCATGAGTACGAAGAGGATATTCGTGTACATGGTACTTGCTGGAACCATGACTGAAATGCCTAGGTATTCTTTGGACTTCCCCGTGCGATTTCTAGTGTGGGGATTTGTAATTCTCTTTATATATGAGAAGTTATTTTTGGGTTCATTCCGGCGAGAGCAGCATCAAACCACGCTTTCAAAATAAAATAGCCCAAAGCTGGCAAATCAGACAATGCGTGCAAGATTGGCGAGTTGACTCTGGTGAATGTTTTATCAGGAGCGTTCGGCAAGCCCGGACTTTACCGAGCGCAAAACGGTGATCGACCGTTCGCAAAGCTCGCCACTTGCGCGGCAGGCCCGGGAGATTTTTTTTTTGGGGGGGGGCGGCAGCCGCTGTAGCGTATATTGCCGACCCAAAAATCGCTGCCGGCAGCCGACCTCGCCATCATGTGGCAGATCGACGAAATGCACTTGGAGTGCCCTTTTGCGGGTAGTAGGATACTGCGCGATCTGCTCCGGCAGGAGGGCATCGAGATCGGTCGCCAGCACGCCGCCACCTTGATGAAGAAGAAGGCAATCGAGGCGACCTACCCCCCCCCCCCCCCCCCCCCCCGAACACCTCGATTACATTGCGAGGAACGACTTATACCGGTTCCGAGAAGCTCTGACTCGTTGGGGGTTTCCAACGCGTCAAAGTGGTGATTCATAGGTCGGCATGGAGGTGACCATGCCGATGCTGACGATCCGGAATGATTTGACGGCTGAGGAGCTGCGGCGGCTGGCGCGTCGCGAGCGCGATGCTCGCGTTGGGCGGCGGATGCTGGCGATCGCCAATGCACTCGACGGCATGAGCCGGGCGATGGCTGCAAAGCTGGCCGGCATGGACCGGCAGACGCTGCGCGATTGGGTGATCCGGTACAACGAGCGCGGCGTGCCTGGGCTTTGCGATCGCTGGGGCCCAGGCCGGCCGACGGCGGTGGATGATGGGCAACTGGCGGTGGTGAAGGCCACGATCCTGCAGGCGGCTAGCCGGGCCGGCGATGCGAAACCTCCTTTGCGGATCGTCGATGTCGCTGCCTTGATCGAGGAGCGAACTGGCGTGAACTATAGCATCTCGGGGGCGCACCGGCTCATGCAGACGATGGGCTTGTCGTATCAAAAGACCCGGCCCAGCCACCCCAAGGCCGACCCGAAGGCACGTGAGCGTTTTAAAAAAGTCTCCCGGCCGAGCTGAAGCGGATCGAGCGTGAACGTGCAAACGGCCGTACTGTGGAGCTATGGTTCCAAGATGAGGCCCGCGTCGGCCAAATCGGCCGTACCGGCCGCGTCTGGTATGATCGCGGCGTCCGCCCACGCGGGCTCCGCGACATGCGCCACGATGCAGCCTGGATCTTCGGCGCCATCTGCCCGGAGCGCGATACCGGGGTCGCGCTCGTCCTGCCCGAGGCAACCGTGCCAGCCATGCAGGCGCTGATCGATGAACTCGCAGGCCAGTTGCCCGCCGACCGCCATGCCGTGCTCGTCATGGATCGCGCCGGCTGGCACATCGCCGCCAAACTCACCTGGCCCGAAACCATCACGCCACTGCACCTGCCGTCCTACAGCCCAGAACTCAATCCGATCGAGCGGGTCTGGCTGTATCTACGCGAGCGTTTCCTCAGCCACCGCCTGTTCGACACCGTCGACGCCATCGTCGATGCATGCTGCGACGCCTGGAACGCCCTTCTGGCCGAAACTGGACGCGTCGCAAGCCTCGGTCGCTACGGCTATCTATGACCGGTCAGTCTTTCGAGGAAACGGTATTAAAGAGACCTGTGCGCGGGTGGGCGTAGGGCATTGTGCTAGCGTGTTTTTGTCGGATCGCTCGTTGGCCGGCGTCTCGATCGACGCGATCGGTCCTCTCCGCTTTTCAGGCGGTCGCGGCGAGGAGATTGAAGGTTCGCTTGAGGTTGTAGGCGATGGCGGTGAGGTGGATCTGGGCGGCGGCTTTGGCTAGGCCTCGCCATCGCATCCGTCGCAGTCCGTACGAGCGTTTCCAGGTGCCGAAGACTTTCTCGATCCGGCCCCGGACGCGATGGATCGGCTGGTTCCAATCCCGCAGTCGGCCGAGCGTCTCTTCCTCGTCGCGGCCCCACATGGCGTTGAGCACGACACGCGGCGTGCCGCCCTTGGCGCGGACGGCGCCCCCGAAGTGCGATCCGCGATAGGCGCTGTCGGCGAAGACCTCGCCGGGACAGTCGGGCAGCGCGTCCGGGCCGGCACGGCCATCGTTGACGTTGGCCGGCGTGACCGCGATCCGCTCGACCAGGGCGGTGTCCGCATCGCAAGCCACATGCGCTTTGAAGCCGTGCGTCGCGCGCTTGCCGCGGTGCTTCACCCACCGGCCATCGCCGTCGTTCTCGCTCGCAGATGCGATGATCGTTGCATCGACAATGGTGCCGGCCTTCACCGTGATCGCCTTGGCGGTGAGCTGGCTTGTAACCGCATCGAACAGCGCGCGGTCGAGGTCATGGGCGACCAGCAGCCGGCGGAAGCGGACAAACGCCGTGCGCTCGGGCGTCGCCTCGGTGCCGGAGAAACCGCAGAAGCGGCGGAACGAAGCGCGATCGTCAAGCGCATCGGCGAGCTTCACATCCGACAGGTCGTACCAGACCGCCAGCAGCATCCCCCTGAACATCGCCAGCGGCGGCCAAGCCGGCTCTCCCTTCGTCGCCGGATACAGCCGCCCCAGCAACGTCGCAATCGGCTCCCACTCGATCAGCGCGGCGATCTCGTCCAGCGTCGATCGCGGCCGCTCCCGCTGCGAAAACCCGAAACCCTGCTGCCCAATCGCCCGATGCGCCACACCCGCCTCCGCCACCAGAGGCACCATAGAATCACGACTTGCGACCGCCGTCTACGCCCACCCGCGCACAGGTCTCATTAAAACATGATTTACCCTCGATGACTCCCCGCAGATTCTAGCGGGAACGATTTACTTCGCTTCGCCATCCGAACAAAGAGGTGCGAGATGCATAAGAACGTCATTCATTGATCAACGCGTCTCGTTTTTTCTTGCCCCATGTAGCAATTTTCTATATTGTCGAGATTATTTTATTGATTTTGACTTTTCTTAGTTTGGACAAATTAGTTTGACTCTGATCGACGCTCAAGCATCTAACAACCGCGATCTCGGCGGCGCGAGCTTCAGCTTGCGTAACAGGATAACACGCATTTGTTGGAAACTGTGCTGGACATTACTCGGCAAATGGACGCCGCCACCGCTTCACCGATGGCGCTGCATCCTTTTACGATTATTCGGCGCAAAGGTCGGACGTGGCGTGCGGATATATGGCAGCACGATTATTTGGCTGCCGTCCAACCTAGCAATTGGCGACAGCGTGATCATTGGACCGAGGGCAAATTTGTACAATCAAGGGGTAATCGAAATTGGCAACCGGGCGGTAATTAGCCAAGGTGCTCATTTATGCGCTAGCAGCCACGACGTGAACGATTATTATTTTCAACTTGTGCTGCGCCCCATCCGTGTCGCACCTAACGCTTGGATCGCGGCCGAGGCGTTTGTCGGTCCTGGCGTGACGATCGGCGAAGGCGCGGTACTTGGTGCAAGAGCGGTCGCTATGCGCAACCTTGAGCCATGGGGCATCTACAGTGGCAACCCGGCGAAATATCTGAAGCAGAGAGTGTTTCAGCAACTGCCCTGAGGCATTTCGAGACAGATCGCACGCTACGCAGGATCGAACTGCGCGAACTTTCCTTGACTGCGCTCGATCCAACGCTCTGGCTTATCGGTAAGGCTGCCGATTTTGACAGCTGGATTCCCGACCATAATTGAGTCCGATTCGATTGTACCGCGAAGGACGCTCCCTGCGCCGACGATGACGTTGTCTCCGATCGTGGTTCCCGGAAGCAGCACTGAATTCATACCGACAAAGACATTGTTACCGATGGAGATCGGCCTGCGCACGGCGACATCGGTCGCTGGCATTGTTCCATTTGCGATTAGGGCAGTCGTGATCGAGTAGTCGTGGGTCAATAGAACGACATCCCGCGATATAACAGAACGCTCACCGATCGTCACCAGCGAGAAATCATCGAAGCGGGCACCGTTGGAAATGTAGCGAGGCTCACCTGCGAAACTGACGCCGTAGGATCTCAGCACCCATACGTAGAATTTCATGAAGCTGCGTGCGCTTACTGCTTCAATTGGGATAGCAAGCAGCTTTAGGCCGCGTAGCGCGATCCGCGAGGCGACCCGTTTAAGCGATCTCAATTTCTTTCCCCTAAAATATCCTCGAAAATTTCACGGTATCGCATCCCGACCTTGTTAGGCGCCATAGCCTCGACCCGTGCCTGCGCGTGGGCTAAAAATCCAGTATTCTGCCATACTGACAATGCCGCCTTTATCACTCTCGCAACGCAAACGGGGTCGGTTCGTTCGATGACGTAGAAGGGATATTCGTCTCCGAACAGCTCTCGATGCTCTGGAATGTCAGAGGCGACGACAAGGGTTCCCGCTGCGACGCTTTCAAGCATTACATTTGGCAAACCTTCATGATGACTCATACTGACGGCTAGCCGCGCGTTGCGAAGTTGTGCGGGAACGTCGCGGCGGAAACCAAGGAAATCGATCCTATTGGCTACGCCGCCTTTCGCTACCAAGGCCTTCAGCGATGCTTCCTCGGCACCCGCGCCGATTACGGCAAAGGCAATCTCAGGATGATCGCGCGCTAATGACACAAACGCCTGGACCACAGCATACGGGTTCTTTTGAATCTCAAGTCGGCCGACCGTCACGATGCGCGCTGGTTGAAGCGCATCTGACAGAGTTGTCGTAACAGGCACGATATTGTTGACGGTGAAAAGCTGGCCCCGTGCGCGCGCTTGCCGCCAATAATCCGAACCCTTTTCCGAGTTCGCGACGATACCGTCAGCGAAACGCCCCAGCAAACGCCGCAGCCGGTACCGCAACTCGTTCGGGTACGAGGAATCGCGCTCGGTCATTAACCAGCGCATCCCGGGCAAAGCACGCCGCAGGAAGAAGCCATAGACATCGCAGGAATGAAGCCAGGTGAAGAGTAAATCCGGCCGCACCTCGCGCAGCACCGCCCTCACAGCGAGGATATTACGCGGATCGTAATTGGAACCGCGTGCTGGCAACTGAATAACACGAAGACTATCGCGCACCAGTAAATTATCATGAACGCCCGCGTGAAAATACACGACAGTGAGCTCGAGATCCTCGTAGCGCTGGAGTTCGTTTAATAGCAGAATGCACTGTTTCTGCGCACCGCCATCGGAAAACCCGGGAATAAGGAAGCAAATCTTGCGCTTCATTTGATTAGACCTTGCAATATTTCTTTTCGAAGTAAGCGCGCTTGTCCTTCGGGTTGAGAGATTTCGTTGGATCTGCTGCAGCACGAGTGCTGTCGCGATAGGCGTCGAAAGTTTTGATGGCCCGCGCCGGGACGCCTACGGCGACGCTATCCGACGGAATATCGCGTGAGACCACTGAACCAGCACCGATTACGACATTGTCGCCGATCGTCACGCCTGGCAGGATGATGGTGCCGTAACCGATGAAGACGTTGCTCCCGACGGTGATCGGCTTAATAATATCGATATCCGAGTCGCTCTCGCGGAATACCCAAACGCCCCCGTCATGCGTCTCGAAGCGCGTCCGCGTCGCGCTGACACGATCGCCAAGCGTGATCAACCATGGTTCAGTAGAGAATTCAACGTCGATTAGCCGGCAACCCTTCCCCATGCGCACGCCGATCCGGCGCGCATAGCCCTCAGGGTCGCGCCGACGGTCAACGTAAGCCAAAATCCGCTTTGCCATCCCCATCATGTCAGATCCCCTTCTACGTGGTGAACGTTCGTTCCACGAGCCGCATCAACCGCGTGTCGCGCGCGAGCCCCTCGATAGTGACACCCAGTACCAGCAAGTTGCATCGTACCCTGCGCCATCGACGAATGTACCGTGTTCGCTCATAAATATCGCGCCTTTAATAAGGCAAACGACTGCCGCGCACTGGCGCGCGTACTAACGGAGAAGATAAACAAATAAGAGATTGCCAAACTGATCGCCACCGCCACCGCACCCGCGATCAACAGTCCTATCCATCCTTGCGGGTGCCAGATTTGCGAGAGCGCAAAAGCCAGCCCCATAGCGCCGAAAAGGCCCGCGAGTTCCAGCCAGTAGCGGCCGTCGCTTGGAATGAGCGCCGCGACATAACGCGGCAAGACGATGTTGAGCGGCAGGCGGCCGACAATCAGGCCTATAAATATGCCCACCAAGCTTGCGGTAAGCCAGTAAAACAGCGCCGCGAGCGCCAACGAGAGTATCAGCGTCACCAAACCCCAAACCACCTTGCGCGTTATGTTTAGGCTCACGTCCTGAATCTGTGCGTCGAAGCGTATCAGTGACAATTGCACCATCACGGCAACCATGCCGAAATTTACGCTGTCGCCGAGGTAAAAAGTCGCCCCTACCCACTTTGTCACGAAGCCGCGGTTGCATAGCAAAAGCCCACAAGCGCTCGCCGCCAAAATCAGCAACAGAACCTCACGCGCCCGGGCGTGGAGCCCTCGCGCTGCGTCCACGTCATTCCTGCCAATCATGTTGCCAATCCGCGGCATTACCGCGCTGCCCGTCATTAGACAGATCGATAACGCGAACTGCGCGACATAGCTACAGAAGGTGTATCGGCCGACATCTCCCGGACCGCGCAAATAGCCAATCAGCAGCACGTCCGATGACAGCATCGCCATTTGCACGAGCGACCAGACGAGTGTCCAGTTGCTGAAGCCAAGGACGCGCCTAACGTCGGACCAGTGCGGCCGCTTGATCCCCCACCAGCTCACGTAGCGGCGCGCGAGAACCCACATCACGGAACCGTTCAGGACCGATCCAGTCAGTGTAGCGACCCCAAGCCCAATGATGCCGAAGCCGGAATATGCCGCCCACACCATACCAAGATTGCTGCAGACGAGAAACACCGTCGTCATGCTGTAAGATCGATAGCCCTGATTCGTACCTGCAAGCACCGCGTCGGGTACGCCAAGCAAGGCCGTCAGCAATACGTTCAGCCCAAGCAAGGCGGCCGTTAGCCGGGCAAGCAAAATGTTTTGCGGAGAAAGGCCATTTATGAGAGATGGCAGACTCCAAATTGTAAGGCCAATCGCGACCAGCAAGAATGGTAGCCAGATCGCCCATATCACCATCGCAGCACCGATGTCGCGCTGCTTGCGAGCGTGATCGTCCGAACCTTCCTCCCGCGCAACTATCCATTTCAACGCTTGCGTCGCTCGACCGTCGGCAACCGATGTCAGATCAAGTATACGTAGACATGCCTTCCAAATACCGAATGCATCGACTCCGAGGAAACGGACCAGAAAAGGATTAATGACCAGACCGACGACAGCGAGCACGACAAAATTTAGGTAAAGCGCTAGCGCGTTCAGCTTAATATTGCTCATCGGGGAACGGAGTCCGGTTCAAAAAGTGACAGGATTGAGGCTCGCGCAGCCCCGTGACGATCAGCATAACGCCGCCGCGTAGAGTCGCGATCGGCGCGGGAGAACGACGCATTCGAATCGATCCACGCCAACGCGCGAGTAACGAAGTCGTCCTCCCGCTCCACCACGAGCCCGTCCGCCGCAACCTGTCGCACGATACAACCGCGATCGAAACTGATGAGCTTACATCCTGCAGCTAGCGCCTCGAATAACACGGTTGGCTGCGCTTCGTTTACATATTGCGTAGGAAAAACGAACAGGTCGATCGCATCATAGAAGGCTTGCTTGTCCTCGCCATAAAGCGGACCGCGATAGTCGAGCCGAGCACCGAGATCACGTACCGCCGCTTCGATCGCGGCACGATCCTCATTGTCGCCGACCGGACCGGCTAGAATGCCCCGCACTTCCGGTTCCGCGCGACGGAGCAACTCGAGGAAAATGTACAATCCCTTCTCGCGCGTGAGGTTACTCAGATGACCTACGACGGGTCCCGCCCCCGCCGGCACTCGCGCGACTGGATGCGGTGGTACAAACGCAGCATTCGAAACAATACGCGACGTTTGCGGGCGATACTGCACCTCGAACTTATCGCGCATGATCGAGCAGAGGAATAAATGTGTCATACGCGGCGCAACAGCAAGTATCGCGCGCATTAGCGCTTTGTTCGCATCAATATAATTGAAACTGTGATGATGAAGCTGCGTAGGATAGCCGCATATCCGAGCGACCGTGACGACGGCGAGCGTGTATACCAAGCCGTGCCCGCCTTCACATGCGACATAACACAGCCGCCGCTCCGCACGCGCGCGCCTTACCAGCCCGATGCAGGCGCGGACGCTCGCCGCTACTCGCGATAAGTGCTTGCGAAACCCAGAGGCACCGCGCGTGCCTACGAGATCGTACTTTGCCAGATTTACATTACATCCCGCCTCGTCGAGCACGCGCGCGGTAATATAAGAAAATCCGCTGACCGGTGGCGGGAGTTGGCCGATCGCTACCACGGTACGCCGTATCGTCACACGAAGCTCCTCATGTTCGGATTACCGCAATTGCTGCTGCGCAACGCCCCCGCCAGCAAAGATGTATACTCAAGGCCGATGATGTCCCGCCCCCTGGAAAACGATCGGTTTTGGCCCGATCTCGCCGGTCCGCATTTCCGTTAGCTGAGATGCGCGGGGCTGCCAATCGCTATCGAACGGAAAACCGCATTCGCCCCCGCAGCATAAAATAAGCGATGCCAGAAGGCCCAAATTAAATACGGATGCCTTTCCAAAACTGCAGCACAGAGCGAGCGACCGCGCCGGAACCACAGCCTCAGCCTTGAAGACGAGGGTTGCATTGGCTGCCGTGAGGGGCAAGAAAACGCTAAGTCTGTTGGTGCAGCCTGGCGCCAGTGTAGCGCACGGTTAGTTTCCGATCCCAGCGCCGGCAGCGAGCGAGTCCTTCGAAGAGGGCGTCGTGTGCTTAAGGACGCCAGATGCCGACCGGCGGGAATACTGTCGCTCACTTGTTTACGGATATAGTCCGGCCGCTCCCAACTCACATACTCTCCATGCGAGCCGGGGATCAGCGCCAGTCTCTGACCCGCCCATAGCGACGACTCCTCGACTCATGGGTGGCACCATCATATCCAGCCACGACACTGGCCTACCAAAGGCATAAGCGCCGCCGTAAATCTGGATGACGACCCCATCGGCAATTTGACAAACCAGCCGCGGACGATCCCACTTATCAGTTGCAGACCCTATGCTGACAAACCGAACCACCTCTACATACGTGAGGCAGTCGCAGTTTGAGTACTCAGCGATCGCCGGTCACGAACGCCGTTGAGCCAAGCGGCTTGCCCAATACAGTGGTTTTGCCGTCTCGCACGACTTTCAGGGCGGCAAAGCTAATGCTCGGGCTCTCGCAATGCTGCACTGCCGTTATATTTTCTGCCAAACGAACGGATTCGTTTTCAAAATGAACGACGCTATTCGAGCTCGCACTGCATCGGATCCCCGCTTCGCCAACATTCACGATCATGTCGCGCGCAAAGGACAGTTTTCCAGGCATGTGTACGAAAATGCCGGCATGAGAGGTGGAAGAAATTACATTTTGCTCAAATCGGATTCCAGAACTACCCTGATCCGCATAAATCCCCCAACCGCCGTAATCGCGTGCGTTCCCATTCGAAAGTCGATTGTCCGAAACTACTGTACCTTCCTGACGGCCGAGCGTATAAATGCCGCCGAAATCAGACATCATACCTTGCCCGTAATGATCGATGGCGTTCCCAGTCACGCTGTTGTCGTGACTCAGCGACGGACCGTCGTTCCACACCCAGCCCATCGATATCCCGCTGTAATATAAATCGCTTATGCGGTTCTCGGCAATACGCACGTGACTCGCCTGCCCGCTCAATACGCCTGCAGCGGCATGTTGGATGCGCCCCAGCCCATATATATCGTTGCCAACGATCTGGATGTCGGTTGTTTCCCCCTTCGCTACGTCGCCGGCCGTCCAAGCGGACCCCAGCATCGGCTTGCGCTGAAAGGATCCGACCGAGATCCCGCCTCCTCCCAAATCGTGCAGATGCGAGCCCGTGATCGCGACGTGGGCGCAATTGGCGCGGATGCCGATCCCGTTTGCCCCCGTATGCTCTACAGTGATGCCGCTGAGCAAGACGTCATGACAATTCGCCAATTCGAGTGCTGCGGACAGCCCAACCTCAGCCTGCATCGCCGCCCAACCTTCTGTTGGCACCGCCCAAGCACCATGCGCGAAGGCGATATCGCGAAAAGCGACATCGTGCACCGGCGCGGCCACACTACCCCCTATTACCAGCAATTGCGAGAGCCGTGGCACAACCGCCTTGAGCGTCCCCGGGGTCTCACCGGGAATTGGCTGATACCGTATCGAGCGTGACTGCGGATCGCACTGCCAGGTTCCGGGCGCCAACTGTCTAGTCGGCGCGTTTTCAATATAATAGGGTAGCCCAGCCCTGAACTCGCGTTGGACGCCGTGGCCGATGAAGTCGCCGCGGAGATCGATCTGGCGCGAACCCTTATCGTACCGAGCCAACCACAAGCGCGAGGCGGTCCACGCGTCTATGATAACGATCTCCGTCGCCGCATCCGGGTGAAACCCGACGGGGAGGTCGCCGGCCTTTACAGTGAATCGGTCAACAACCGCCGCGCCGCCGGCCGGGGTCGGAAAAGCTGACCCCATTTCGAACGTACCAGACGACGGCAGTCGCGGCCGCCCGCGACGCTGGTTGCCGACGAACAGTTGGGTAGGACAGATGCCCGCACTCGCGTGCAGATCGAGTGCCGCAATCCACTCTCCGGAACTTCCTGCATGCCACGGACCGACCGGGCTGCCGCCGCTTAACGTAACGCTCGCGCCCGGTTCTGCCCGATAGGTGACAGGTGCATTCGGCGCGCCCGAATCTTCAGGCCCGAGTCGAAGCGGCTGCGATAGAACGTAGGTGCCCCCGGCTAGCAGGACATCTACGCCACGGTCAGAAGTCTTGGCGCGCAATGACCGTACTATCGACTGTGCGCGGGTGATCGTGCGCACGGGGCCTTTCCCGTCGGTGCCGCGGGCGGGCGCCGAGCCGTCATTACGATCGTCGCCATCAGTCGCGACATATACAGCCAACCTCGGCGACGCTCGTCCCGTAGAAACCGCTGCACCACTGGTCGCGACAATCAGACAGCTAAAAAGGATTTTACCGATTGACCTGGGGCTGCTGGACATGATTAGCGTATCCGTCCGCGCAATTCGGGAACCGCTTGGACAAGGCCATCCGCCACAAGACCGGATATCGCGCCGGCGCCGCGAGGATTGAGGTGAATGTAGTCCGCCTGGTAAGACCGCCGCGGATCGTTGGCCCGCACTGACTCGCTGGCCGGAACACTATCGCTGATTCTTCCGTCCAGCGTGCTTCCGCTTGCCGCAGCGAGCTGTTCGGCGGCACTGGGCGAATGCACCTCAAGGCTCAGCGCGCCGACCGCTCCCAGCTTCTGGTAGAATGCCTCGCTGCTGCGGTTCAAGTCAACCACCGGCACACCAGCCTTGCTAGCGACAGCGCGGACCTGCGCCGCCCAAGGCGCGATCGTATCGTCCAGCTTCCCTGCCCGGAAGTGCCGCGAGGCAAGCGGAGTGATTATCACTGGAATAGCCCCCGCGGCCCGTCCCTCTGCGATAAAACGGGCAATATTTTCTGGGAACACGGTCTTGATATCCGTTCCGATTGTTGGGTCAGAATTTTTATCGTTGTGCCCCAGTTCGATCAGCACATAAGTTGCCGCATATCCCGGGGTCCGCATCTCGTTGAGAGCAAGTTGCCAAGAACCTTCCTCGCGATACGTCTTGGAACTGCGACCACCGCGCCCCAACGGCAAGCAGGCGACCATCGGCGATACGTGCAGATCGCAGAATGCGCCGCCCCAACCCGTGGCTTGAGCTGTCGTGGAATCTCCAACTAGAATGATCTTTACAGGCAAATTCTCGAGCGCTTGCTTGTTCTGCGGTGCGTTCGCGCACGTCGCGGCCGTAAGCGGAACCAGCGCCGCCGAGAAAAATGAAAAAAGGGGCGTTCTCATCGTGCTATCCCGCTGTTCATCTATTATCTTACGTCGTAGTCGCCCACCTGTATCGTGAAATGTTTTTCACTCACCCCACCGCCTCACACTGCGCCGCGGTTACCACCTACGCTGTGCAGGTGCAGCATGAAAGTCCTTGCACCCTCGCGTGCCAGGCGACATGGATTGCCGTATCGATCTGGAGGGTAAGACATGGCGATCCTAGTGACCGGCGCAGCTGGCTTCATCGGCTTTCACGTCGCCGAAGCGTTGCTCTCGCGTGGCGAGACCGTAATCGGAGTCGATGATCTCAACTCATATTACGATCCGGCCCTCAAACACGCGCGATTGAGCCAATTATCGACCCGATACGGTAACACTTTCGTCTTCCACAAACTCGACTTTGCCGACGAAGCAAAGCTGGATGATGCGCTGGTTGATGTAAAAATCCAACGGATCGTTCATCTCGGCGCGCAGGCTGGCGTGCGCTATTCGATTGAAAATCCGCGCGCTTATGTACGCTCGAACCTAGTGGGGCACGTGAACTTACTGGAGTTTGCTCGCACACGGAAGGTCGCGCATTTGGTGTATGCCTCATCCTCGTCGGTATATGGCGCAAACAAGAAGCTGCCTTTCGGCGTGGAAGACCGGGTCGATCATCCGGTGTCACTTTACGCCGCGACGAAAAAATCTGACGAACTTATGAGCGAGACCTATTCCCATCTCTACCGAATCCCACAGACAGGCCTGCGCTTCTTCACAGTGTACGGCCCGTGGGGCAGGCCCGACATGGCAATGTGGATCTTCACCAAGGCAATTCTTGCCGGCAAACCAATCCCTGTGTTTAATCACGGTCAGATGCAGCGCGACTTTACCTATATAGACGATATTACAGCTGGCGTCATCGCCTGCCTTGACAACCCGCCCGCCGACGACGGGGCGATCAAGCCTGGAGGCAGCATTGCCCCACACCGGATCTATAACATTGGCAATAACAAACCCGAGCAATTGGGCACGCTAATCAACTTGATCGAGCAGGCATGCGATCGTGAGGCAATTCGCGACTATCGCGATATGCAACCCGGTGACGTTCCCGCGACGTACGCTGACATTAATGCAATCTCGTCAGATTTGGGCTTCGCGCCTACCACTTCACTTCAAGTCGGTGTGCCACGCTTCGTGGAATGGTATCGCAACTACAATAAATAGGGGCCCTTAATCCTTCAACGCGCCAGGTTATATCTCCGCAAGGTGAGGCTGGCATTTGGTACAGCTCCTTAGCGCACCAAGGACCGAGACTCCGAGCACGAAGTTGATTTACCTATATAACCCCATGGCTACTTCGAAATCACCTAAGATACTTTGCCGCCGCCAGCGATCCTCGGCGCGGGCACGGCCCGCCAACCCGTAAGCATGCCGGGCACCTTCGTCGTCGAGCAAAGATTCTAACACCCGGGCCATGGCGACCGCATCTTCAGGAGCAACGACTTGACCGCACCCCTCCACTTCTCGAGCGAGTCCAGTGCCTGGGCTGGCAGTGGCCAGCACCGCTCTGCCAGAGGCAAGCATATTAGCTAGCTTTGACGGCAAGACGAGATCAGCCGCTCCAGCGATCTGCGGCAACAAATGCACGGTTGCGAGGCCAAGCAGATCAGACATCATCTCAGCCGGCTGAAGATCCTGGAACTGGACGTTCGATAGCCCTTCCGCCGCAGCTATTAGTCGATCTCGCGAGGCGCCATTGCCACATATCACGAAAGTGACATCACGCCGATCCGACAACAGCCGAGCCACTTCAGGAATGATCTCGATCCCCTGCTTGTTACCGAGGTTGCCCGAATACAACGCTACGTGTGGAGTCGTAATGTTCCAACGCTCGCGGTAGACCGATGGTCTTTCAAGAGGCTTGATATTGTCGATGTTAGCCCAGTTACGGAATTGATATATGCGCGCGTCCGGCACGCCCAGCTCCCGCAACTTCGCGCACATCTGAGGAGAGATCGTGCTGACCATCCCTCCTTTCAGGCACCACTGCTCAAAGCCCCGCGCGGCGGTGGCGACAATTCCCCGATCCTTGAGGAGGCCAGTGGCAAACGCAGCCTCTACCTCAAAATCCTGAACGTGAACCCAGACTTTGGCACCGAACATCCGAGCGATCGCCCGCGCTGCAACCATCGAGATAAGAGACGGCGCGATGCACATGACCACATCAGGCTTTTCCGCCCGCGCTGCGCGCACCATTTCTGGAAAGGCGCGGAGCGCGAATGAGGCATGGTGGACCAGGCGGCGCCCACCGCTAGGCTTCGACGGCACGTAGATCGGCACGCGGCGGACCTGCACCCCGTTTTCCACCGAATATAGCACCCCCGGTTTCCGGTACGACTCCTGCACCTTCCAATCGGGATAATAGGGCTTGCCGCAGACGACGGTCACCTTGTGCCCCGCTGCCGCCAGGAACTCGGCAGTACCAGCCGTATAGGGTCCGATGCCGACTGGCTCGGGCGCGTAATTCAACCCGAGAATTAAGACGTTCATGCTGTGGTCCGAGCCGCCTCGTAATGATCGAGAAACCATCGATATGTTTCTCGAACACCCTCGGCAAGCGCGACGCGGGGTTTCCACCCCATCGCCTTCAGGCGACTCGAATCCATCAACTTGCGCATGGTGCCGTCCGGCTTTTCGCTATCGAAGGCGATGCGACCCTTAAAGCCGGTGACCTCCGCGATCATGTGCGCCAGTTCCGCGATCGTGACGTCTTCGCCAAAACCTACGTTGATATGACTCAACATCGGCTCGGTGTTTGCCTCATAGGTTTCCTTGTCGAGATCGAACACGAACAATGAGGCCTCTGCCATGTCGTCGACGTGGAGGAATTCGCGCCACGGCTTGCCCGTGCCCCAGATCACCACCTCGTCTGCGCCGCTTTCGACAGCCTCGTGAAAGCGACGGATCAGCGCCGGCATCACATGGCTGTTTTCCGGATGAAAATTATCACCCGGCCCGTATAGATTGGTCGGCATCACGCTGCGATAATCTGTGCCGTACTGGCGATTGTAGCTCTCGCACAGCTTGATCCCGGCGATCTTGGCGACCGCATATGGCTCGTTGGTCGATTCCAGAACCCCCGTAAGCAAAGCATCCTCGCGCATAGGCTGTTCAACTGCGCGCGGGTAGATGCACGAAGAGCCGAGGAACAGCAGTCGCTGAACGCCCGCGGCGTAAGCCTGATGAACGACATTGGCTTCGATCATCAGGTTTTCATAAATGAAGTCAGCCGGATAGGTGTTGTTGGCATAGATGCCCCCTACCTTAGCAGCTGCCAGCACCACGCCATCTGGTTTCTCGCTCGCGAAGAAAGCGCGCACCGCAGCCTGATCGGTCAGATCAAGTTCGGCATGGGTGCGCGTGATGACCTCCACCCCGCGCTCCCGCAATTTGCGCGCGATCGCCCCGCCGACCATGCCGCGATGACCCGCCACGTAGATGCGCATGGAATGCTCTCCCATCAGCCTTCGATCGAGACCGGAAGTTCGTAGCCATGCGCCTTGAGCAGCGCGTGACGCTTGGCGGTGTGGAGGTCCGCGGCGACCATTTCCTCGCACATGGTTTGTACACTGATCTCGGGAACCCAGCCAAGCCGCTCCTTGGCCCGGGTCGGATCACCGAGCAGCGTCTCCACTTCGGCCGGACGGAAATAGCGCGGGTCGATCCGGACGAGGATGTCGCCCGCCTTGACCGCAGGCGCATCATCGCCCTCGACCTTGTCAACGATGCCGACCTCATCGACACCCTCGCCCTCGAAGCGCAGCGTGATGCCGAGATGCGCGGCCGACCACGTGATGAACTCGCGTACCGAATATTGCACGCCGGTAGCGATGACGAAATCTTCCGCCTTTTCCTGCTGAAGCATCATCCACTGCATGCGAACGTAGTCCTTGGCGTGCCCCCAATCGCGCAACGAGTCGATGTTGCCCATGAACAGACAGCCTTCGAGGCCTTGCGCGATGTTGGCGAGGCCGCGGGTGATCTTGCGGGTTACAAATGTCTCACCGCGACGCGGACTCTCATGGTTGAACAGCACGCCGTTGCAAGCGTACATGCCGTAAGCTTCACGATAGTTGACGGTAATCCAGTACGCGTAGAGCTTGGCGACGGCATAAGGCGAGCGCGGATAGAAGGGCGTGGTTTCCTTCTGGGGGATCTCTTGAACCAGTCCGTACAGTTCTGAGGTCGAGGCCTGGTAGAAGCGCGTCTTCTTTTCGAAACCCAGGAAACGGATCGCCTCGAGCAGGCGCAGCGTGCCGATGCCATCGACATCCGCGGTGTATTCAGGCGCCTCGAAGCTAACCGCAACATGGCTCTGCGCACCGAGATTATAAACCTCGTCAGGTTCGACTTCGCGCAAGATGCGCGTGAGGTTCGAGGTATCCGACAAGTCGCCGTAGTGCAGCTTGAGATTCGGCTGCGACGCATGCGGATCCTGGTAGATGTGATCAATGCGCTGCGTGTTGAACAGCGAGGCCCGGCGTTTGATGCCGTGGACCTCATAACCCTTCTCAATCAGGAATTCGGCCAGGTAAGAGCCGTCCTGCCCCGTAACGCCTGTAATCAGCGCCTTCTTGCGTGATGTCACCGCTCACTCCCTAACCATTTTGGCTCAATCAATACGCGAAATACATAACGAGATGAATCCAGCTTTGCCCGAAATCACGCCGCACTGCAACGCACTTGGCGCGCAATCACATCGATAGCGGTATTTTCGGCGGAGCCCGACTGCAGCGCCCGCCCATTTTTTATTACAATCTGCAACCTTCATATAACACTTTACTACGTCGCCGCTCTGTCGCCGCTCCGATCAATAGATGACAGGCCCTCACTGCGGATTTTAGCGCGCATCAAAGACGCCGACGGTCGCCATACCGCAGCGCAACATGCCGTGCAAAGCCCTGCCCGCAAACCCGATTTCTAAGTGGCGCGGCAATGACCATATTGGCGATTTTCGCAGCAGAAACTCAGACAAACCCCGCACGGCGCCTCGGGGCACCTGCGTCAATCGAGCACACCTCCACATCGACAATCGGCTTCGTCAGACGCCCCGCCGACCCGACCTCGAGCTTTTTCCATTGCTCGACCCCATACCCGCACGGACGCGAGCACGGCGGTTCATCGCTAGGGCAGGATTTTCCAGCGAGGTTGACCGCCTTCTGCCCTCCTCATCGCCCGGATTGCCGTTGCGCGCGTCCACTTCTCCCGTCCACAGCATCGCCAGAGCCAGCAGAAGGAACACCTCTCCGATCGTATCGCGGTCGAACAGACTAGACTCAGTGAAGTTGTGACTGAAACAGAAAAATAGAACACTTACAACCAGCGCCCAGGTCGCGTCAGTTAGACGGCGCGTAGCAATCAATTGGTACGCCGGTATAATCAACGTTGCAACCAAGACCAAAATCAACCCAGGCAATCCGACTGTAATCAATAGATCAAGGTAACCGTTATGGCCTTCCGAGACAGTTTGCACCCACCCCTCGCCATACCTAAAAATTGGGCTGGCGTTACCGATATTCCAAAACGAACCGTATCCAGCCGAAAACACCGGATTTGTGAGATAATAGCGCATCATCGCCGTCCAAATCTCAGTACGCCCGGTTAACCCAGAAGAATCCGCAATATAGTTTAGAAATAGCTCGCTCTGCACGCCGAAATGGATCAATGGCACCAAGGCCAAAGCCACAGCGACAAGGATCGGGTTGCGGATTCCCGGCAAGATCGCACGGCGGCTGTTCAGCCAAGCCCTCAGCCGGGTAAATCCAAAGCTCGCAGCAATCGCTATGAAAACAAGGCCCAGCGAGGTTTTTGATGCACTGAACCAAAGAAAGATAACCGACAATAGGATAACGACCGCCGACAACGCGTTTGGCAATTTTCTGCGGTCGAAGGTAAAGAATATTATCGTCAATGCGCAAATCAATCCGGCCTGATTCTTATCTCCCATCAAGCCGCGCCATTTCCCGACGAGAAGCGGATCTTCCGATCCAAGATTATGCAGGCCAAGCGTCGGAATGGCTAAAACAACAATGTAGTTTACGATCAGAATCGCGATCAACGCGATCCTCACAAAAAGCAGCGTTCGCTCGATTCCCAACTGTCGAACGACCGCGAATACGGACCATATAACGATTGTCGTCAACACCAAACGCCGAACCGCTACGCTAGGATCGAGCGCCCACGCGAGGCTCAACCAACACCAGGCCAATGCCACCCAGAAAAACCAGGGCACCACGGCAAGCCGTTCGGGATGCTTGAGCGGACGCATTGCGATCAATGCCAGCCCAAACACAACCGCATAGCCGAGCTGGCGCACCGCATTGCCGGCACCGCTTTCCGAATCGCCAAGCGTCGTCATCGCCGGACCGAGTACCGTTAATGTAAGCAGAAGTGCCATTGCCGCCATTGCCAATGGCAGCCGGACAGGCTGCGAAAGATTACTAAGGCTACGCAATTTTCTCGGCATCTGGCGGCTCGCTGCGCTTACGGAAAGGAAGTAACCCTTAGTCCGTCCCACAATCGGACCGACAGGGGAAGATCAAATTATGTCGCTTCTTCCTCGCGCCAAATGTCGTCTGACCGCGCAAATCGGCCCCATTTCAGCCGCACAATGCCTAGCAGGCACCGCGGTGTCTGGATGGCGGGGCGGAGACGCTGACCGCCGCACGGCAGCACGTCGCCTTGCCCCCGAAGAGCGAACACGAGATGGTGCTCCCAAGGCGACGGAGGCTTCTTATTGGCAAACACCTGCCATGGCGAGTTCACGGGATGGCGCTGGACCCACCATCGGCGCGCGCCACGCGCTACACCGTCGCCAGCCGACTCATACACGGATTAGGCATGCAGTTGAGGGCGCCGAACGTTGCCCAGCCGTTCGTCGTTGGCACGGTCGAGCGCCACGCCGCCGCCCTCCCGAGCAATCCTGCGCGACCTCGAAGCTGCTGGCTTCTATCTCAATCCGAACCGAACAGATCGCGCGTGAAGATCTTCCCCCGTACATCCGCAATTTCGGCGGTCATGCGATTGGCGATGATGACATCGCATTCCTGCTTGAAGGCACCGAGATCGCTCATGACCTTCGAGCCGAAAAACTCGGTTTCATGCATCGCAGGCTCATAGATGACCAGCTCGATCCCCTTTGCCTTGATCCGCTTCATGATGCCCTGGATCGAAGATTGGCGGAAATTGTCCGACCCCGCCTTCATGACGAGACGAAACACGCCGACCTTGCCGGGCTTCGTCGCAAGAATTTGATCCGCCAGAAAATCCTTGCGCGTGCGATTAGCATCGACGATCGCGCGAATCAGATTTTGGGGAACTTCGGAATAATTGGCCAGAAGCTGCTTGGTGTCCTTTGGCAGGCAATATCCGCCATAACCAAAGCTGGGATTGTTGTAATGCCGCCCAATGCGCGGATCGAGACCGATGCCATCGATGATCTGGCGCGTATCCATGCCGCCAGCGATCGCGTAGCTGTCGAGTTCGTTGAAGAACGCCACCCGCATCGCAAGGTAGGTGTTGGCGAACAGCTTGATCGCCTCGGCCTCGTTCGCATCGGTGAAGAGAACTTCGACGTCCTTCTTCTCCGCGCCCTGAAGCAGCAGATCGGCAAAAATTCGCGCCCGCTCCGAACGCTCGCCGACGATGATCCGCGAAGGATGGAGATTGTCGTAAAGCGCGCTGCCCTCGCGCAAAAACTCCGGACTAAAGATCACCTGAGACGTGTTGAAGCGCGCTCGCACGTCGTTGACGAAGCCAACGGGAATCGTCGACTTGATCACGATCGTCGCTTCGGGGTTCGCCGCGATCGCGGTGCGGATCACGGCTTCGACCGAAGAGGTGTCGAACTTGTTGGTCTCGACATCATAGTTGGTCGGCGTAGCGACGATGACGTAATCAGCACCGGCAAGCGCCTCATTCGCATCGAGCGTCGCCGTAAGGTCGAGCGGCTTCGTGGCGAGAAACGCCTCCAGCTCCGCATCAACGATTGGCGACTTGCGGGCATTAAGCATCTCGACACGATCGGCTGAGATGTCGACCGCCGCTACTACGTTGTGCTGCGCGAGCAGCACCGCGTTGGACAGGCCGACGTAGCCGAGACCAAAAACCGCGATTTTCATGCCCGTGTCACCTTCTGCGCGCGTTCGTCGGTGCGCGACCGTGATGCCTGCTCAAGCAAATGCTCGCCTCTATACACACTCATGCGCACCCCCGAAGTTGCTTATCCGCCATCCAACATCGCCGCCGATCACGTCAATGCGATTATGCTGCACCTGCACAAATTGCGTATAGGAAGTTCCGCTTGATCCGAACAGATACAAGTTGTCGAATTTCGCCTCGAGCGCCGCGATCCCACTCGCGAATTCGTACGCGCTGTGTTGGCGAGGGCATAACGCGCTTGAGATAGACCCGACTGCGCCCAACGAATCGCCGCAGCGCCGTCTCCGGTAATCGCATTTTGTCCCACGATGTTTTCCGTACATTTTCCGTACGGCCATCGCGGCGTTCTGCTAAGTCATTGAAAAGATGGTGCACCCGACTGGATTCGAACCAGTGGCCTCTGCCTTCGGAGGGCAGCGCTCTATCCAGCTGAGCTACGGGTGCCTGGGGGCAAGCGCCTAGCAAAGCGCGGGCGGTTGCGCCAGTCGTTTCGTCACGTGGCGCGTGCGGCGGTGGCGGGGGGTGGCGTCTTGGGTTTGTAGGCGCACAGATCGGCGACGATGCAGCGCCAGCATTCGGGCTTTCGCGCCTTGCAGACGTAGCGGCCGTGCAGGATCAGCCAATGGTGCGCGTGCAGGCGGAACGGTGCGGGCGTCGCCTTGTCGAGCTTGAGTTCGACCGCCAGCGGTGTCTTGCCGCGCGCGAGGCCGGTGCGGTTGCCGACGCGAAAGATGTGCGTGTCGACCGCGAAGGTCTCCGCGCCGAACGCGACATTCATCACCACGTTGGCGGTCTTGCGACCGACGCCGGGCAAGGTCTCCAGCGCGTCGCGGTCGGCGGGGACTTCGCCGCCGAAATCGGCGATCAGCTTTTCCGACAGAGCGATGACGTTCTTGGCCTTGGTGTTGAACAGGCCGATCGTCTTGATGTGCCGTTTCAGCCCCTCCTCGCCGAGCGCGACCATCTGTTCGGGGGTCTTGACCTCCTCGAACAGCGCGCGCGTCGCCTTGTTGACGCCGACATCGGTCGCCTGCGCGGAGAGCGCGACCGCGACGACGAGCTGGAACGGATTGCCCGCTTCGAGCTCGGTCTCGGGGTGCGGATTGTCGGCGGCGAGTCGCGCGTAGAACTCGATGACGTCGGACTTCTTCACACGCCCAATCCTCAGACGCCCAACACTTCCGCCATCGTGTAGCTGCCGGCGGGCTTGCCGGCGAGCCACAGCGCCGCGGTGACCGCGCCGCGCGCGAAGATCGCGCGGTTCTCGGCGCGGTGGCCGATCTCGACGCGCTCGCCCTCACCCGCGAACACGACCATGTGATCGCCCGCGACCGAGCCGCCGCGTAAGGACGCCATGCCGATCGTCCCCTCGGAACGCGCGCCGGTCAGCCCGGCGCGGTCGGTCACCTTGGCCTCCGACAGAGCGATCCCCCGCCCCGTCGCCGCCGCCTCGGCGAGCAGCAGCGCGGTGCCCGACGGGGCATCGACCTTGTGGCGGTGGTGCATCTCGACGATCTCGATGTCCCAATCGCTGCCGAGCCGCCCGGCCGCCTCGCGCACCAGCTTGGCGAGCAGCGTGACGCCGAGCGAGACGTTGCCGGTCTGGAGCACCGCGATCTCGCTCGCGGCTTCCTTGACGAAGGCGTGATGCGCGGCGCTGAGGCCCGTGGTGCCGATCAGGATCGGCGTGCCGGCGGTGCGTGCGGCGGCGAGATTGGCGGCGAGCGCGGAGGGTGAGGAGAAATCGACCAGCACGTCGGCGCGCTCGGCCAGCGCGGCGAGCGCGGCGCGATCGGCGCCGGCATCGATGCCGCCCGCGACCGTGCCGCCGAGATCGGGCACCGCCGCCGCGATGGCCTGGCCCATCTTGCCAGCGCTTCCCAAGATGCCGATCGCCGTCATGCCCGAATCCCGCTTGTCTGGTGTCGCGGCGCGCATGACAGAAAGCGCGCGGCGGGGACAGGGGCAATGCGCTTTTCCGGCGCGCGGCCCCTCGCCTTGCGGTGCGCGCGCGGTGTATCGTGCGTGCCATGTCCAAGATCCGCAACATCGTCATCCTCACCGGCGCCGGCATCTCCGCCGAGAGCGGGCTTGCCACGTTTCGCGGACCCGGCGGATTGTGGGAGGGCCACCGTGTCGAGGATGTCTGTACGCCCGAGGCGCTCGCGCACGATCCCGAACTGGTCCACGGCTTCTACGATGCGCGGCGTGCGGCGCTTGCGACGGCCGCACCCAATGCCGCGCATGTCGCGCTGGCGCGGCTCGATGCCGAATGGCCGGGCGATTTGCTGATCGTCACGCAGAATGTCGATGATCTGCACGAGCGCGCGGGCGCGACGCGTGTGCTCCACATGCACGGCGAGTTGCGATCGGCGCTGTGCGCCTTGTGCGGGGTGCGGACCGAGTGGAGCGACGACCTGCCGCCCGGCGAGCCGTGTCCGAACTGCGATGCGCCGGCGCTCAGGCCCGACATCGTCTTTTTCGGCGAGATGCCGTACCAGATGGAGCGGATCGAACAGGCACTGGCCGACGCCGATCTGTTCGTGTCGATCGGCACCTCGGGCGCGGTCTATCCGGCGGCTGGGTTCGTGCAGGGCGCGCGGGCGTATGGCGCGGATACGCTCGAACTCAATCTGGAAGCCTCGGCCGGGAGTGCCTATTTCGCCGCGACACGGCTTGGCCCGGCGAGTAAGCTGGTGCCGGAGTGGGTCGATGCGATGCTGGCCTGAAGGAGATATCGATGCTTGGACGGACTATTCCCGACGTTACGTTGAAGACGCGCGTTCGCGACGAGAGCGTCGGCGGCCCCAACCCGTTCCGCTGGCAGGATGTCGGCACCGGCGACCTGTTCGCGGGCAAGCGGCTGGTGGTGTTCAGCCTGCCGGGCGCGTTCACGCCGACCTGCTCGACCGAGCAATGCCCGGCGTTCGAGCGCGATTACGACGCGCTGAAGGCGCAGGGCGTCGACGAGGTCTATTGCATCTCCGTCAACGACGCGTTCGTGATGTACCAATGGGGCCGTCACCTCGGCGTGGAGAAGGTGAAGCTGCTACCCGACGGCTCGGGCGATTTCACGCGGCGGATGGGCATGCTGATCCGCAAGGACCATCTCGGCTTCGGCGAGCGGAGCTGGCGCTATGCGATGGTGGTCGACGATGGCGAGATCGTCGGCTGGTTCGAGGAGCCGGGGATCAACGATCAGGGGCTCGACGAAGACCCCTATGGCGAGAGCGCGCCGGACAAGGTGATCGCGTGGCTGGAGGCCAACCCGAAGTAACGGCGAGCGTTTCGTTCCTTGCCTCAGCGAAGGCCGAACCTCCGCGATACGTTCTTGTTCTCCCGCGCATGCGGGAGTCCAGAGTCTCAAGAGCCGTAAATCGGTGTTTTGCCTGGCTCTGGATTCCCGGTTTCGCGGGAAAACGAGATAAGATTGCGCCTTCGAGAACGTGCGTAGAGGTCATCTGAAGGATGGCGACGGCGCGGCTACAGCGCCAGTTCCCACGTCTCGCCGGCCACGGGTTCGCCGAAATCGGTGTGGGTAGCGGTGGCGACGATGCGGAAGCCGTGCGCGGCGTAGATGCGGCGTGCGCTTTCGAGGATCGTATGGGTCCACAGCGTCATCCGCGTGTAGCCCGCCTCGCGTGCGAAGGCGATGCAGCGGCTGACGAGATCGTTAGCGATGCCGAGCCCCCGCGCGTGCGGTTCGACATAAAGCAAGCGCAGCTTGGCGACGCCCCCGCCCCCGTCGGTCGCGAAGATCGAACCCGCGATCGTGCCGCCGCATTCGGCGATCCAGCAGCGTTCGCGCGCCGGATCGAAGCTGCGCAGGAACGCCGCCGTCACCTCGCCGAGCAACGCCTCCATCGGCGCGCCCCAGCCGAACTGTTCGGCGTACAGGATCGCCTGGCGCGCGGTGACCATGCCCATATCGCCGGGGCGGTGGGTGCGGATCGTATAGCCGGCGCGCTCCTCACCCGAGAGCAGGCCGCGCGCGGTATCGAGCGCGCCGACCAGAACGCGCCGGTCGGCATCTCCCAGCGGTTTGAGGCGGTCTTCCAGCACGGCGCGCTGGCGCGTGTCGAGATCGGCGAGCAGCGCTTGCCCTGCCTCGCTCAGCGCGACCGGGCGCTGGCGCGCATCGCTGCCACGCCCCCGCACGATCCAGCCTTCCGCTTCGAAACGGCGTAGCAGGCGGCTCGCGTAGCCGGGATCGAGCGCGAGAAAGCTTTGCAGCTCGACCGCGAGCGCTTCGCCGCGCGTGCCGATTTCGTAGAGCAAACGCGCTTCGGTCAGCGTCAGCGGCGTGCCCAGATACTGCGCGTCGAGGCCAACGACGAACTGGGTGTGAAAGCGGTTGAAGGCGCGGAGCGCGAGGAGGGTGTCGTCCATCCCGCTACTCTGTCACCATACTTGACGGAGTCAACTATTCGGCCGGGACGCCGAAAATTTCCTCGAGCACTTCGCACGGGCGCTCGAACACCATGTCCGGTTCGCAGCGCAGGAGGACATCGCGGTTGGCGTAGCCCCACAGCACGGCGCCGGCGGCGATGCCGACCTTGCGCGCGGCGGCGATGTCGCGGGTTTCGTCGCCGATCGAGAGCGTCGCCTCGCGCGCTATCCGCATCCGGCGCAGCACCTTGCGGTAGCGCGGCGCCTTGCCGAACAGCGATGCGCCGCATTCGAACATCTCGATGTGTTCGGCGAGCGACCCGAGCACCGCGCGGGCATTGTGTTCCGAATTGGAGGTGACGACCGCGATCCGCACGCCGGCGGCGGCGAGCGCGTGAATCACGTCTTTTACGCCGTCGAACAAGGCGATGCGATCGATCTGCGTGGCGAGCTTGGCGTGAACGTAGCGGCCCATCGCGGGCAGCTTCCAGCGCGGGATGCCGAGGTGGCGGATCACCTCGCGGGTGGTGCGGCCGCGCAGAGATTCGACTTCGCCGGGGGCGACACGGCGGAACTTGAAGCGATCGGCGAGTTCGTCGGCGATCGACAGGAACCAGTCGCCGCTGTCGGCGAGCGTGCCGTCGAAATCGAAGATCGCGAGCGCATAACGTGCGGGGCGTGGTCCGGTCGGATCGAGCATCTGCGTCACGGAGCCTCCGGCCCGCCCCGTTTCTTGCCGCGCTTGCCCGGCGCGCGGTCCCCGTTACCGACACCACTGCGGATCGTCAGCAGTTCGGCGCGAGTGAGATTGCCGTCATGGTCGCGGTCGAGCCGGACGAAGATCGTATCGAAACGCGCTTGCAGTTCGGTGAGCGTGATGCGGTTGTCGCCATCACTATCAACCTCGAACGGGCTGGGCAGCGCGTTGGCGTCACCCAGCCATGTCCGCGCCCAGTCGCCATAATCGATATAGCCGATCGACCCCTTGTGGCCGGCGTCCGCGCTCGCGAAACTGTGCGCCACGCACGTCGCGAGTTCGGCGCGCGACACGATCGCGTCGCCGTTCGCGTCGCACGCGGCGATCATCATCGCGACAGGCTCGGCGACGATCGTGGCGAGCGGCTGGCCCGGTGCCGGGGTGCCGGTTGCGGGCGCGGGCTGTTGCGCGCCGGCGGCGCAGGCGAGCGCCGACAAAGCTGCAAGAGCGGCACTCCGAACACACGGTCTCATCACGCCCTACCCCCGGGGAATCAACCCCGACATCGCCGGGGCCGCCGATAGCGATAGCCGAAATCGGCGGCGTGGCGATAGGCTTGCCGGGAAAGCGCGTCAGCGAGTCACTTCGGCGATCACCACGCCCGCCTTGGCGACGGCGTCGGCGGTGTTGAGCTTGCCGGCCTGGATATCGTCGGCAAAGCCCATCAGCCGCGCGCCCGATGCCGAGCCGGTCTCGGCCACTTCGGCGACCTTGACGCCCCTCCCCTTGACGACCGCCGCGTCCCACAGCTCGCGCACCGCCGCCCAATAGTCTTTGGTCGCCGCCCAATAATCGTCCGCCGCCTTCACGTCGAAACCGGCGTCCTTCACATAGGTGTTGAGCACCGATTCCTGGACGAACGGCACGACTTTGCCGTCGACGAGGCCCATCTTGATATTGTCCTGCCAGTGAATCCAGCCAGCCGGCGACGGCGAATGGCGGTTGATGCCGAGATAGCGATCATATTGCGGATGCCGCACGGCGTCGCGCCGCGCGAGCGGGCGCCACGTCCAGTTCGAGCGCCAGCGCCGCACGCCGCCCTCCTCGGTCCATTGGCCCCAGCCGCCGTAGCGTGGCGAATCGTCGGTCTGCCACACCGTCTGCGACCAGCGCCCGGCGCGCATCGCCGCTGGCACGTCGTCGAGCTTCCACACGCCCTGCCCGGCATAGGTGAGCACGCTCGCCGGTTCGTACACCCAATCCTGCCGCCAGTGCTTGACGACGACGGTGTTGCCGGCGTCGCCGCTGACCACGAGCAGATGCTGGAGGACGATCGTGCGGCCGGTATCGGCGACGACTCGCACGACCTCGTGACCGCCGCTGATCTTAGGCGGAATCGGCGTGTAGCCTGCGCGCCACGGCGTCGTTTCCTTCATGTCGAAGGTGACCTTGAACGTGCCCGCCATCGCCAGGATCGAGGCGCGATCGGCCTCGAACGCAGCGGTTTGCGCGGCGGCGGAGCTGGTCGCGACCGGCCCGTCGGCGAAAGCGGGGGTGGCGAGCGCGCCGGCGAAGACCGTCGCGGCGAGCAGCAGGGAGGCGGAACGGCGTATCATGCGAGTGCTCCTCATGGTCAGAATCGGGCCGAAAGCGACACGGACGCATTGCGGCCCGGTTGGGTATAGGCATCCTTGACCGTCGAGCTGTCGGCCAGCCCGCGCACGTCGCTCCACCATGCGTATTTGGTGTCGAGCAGGTTGAACACGCCCGCGCGCAGCGTGAAACGCTCGGCGACGCGCAGATAAGCGGTGGCGTCGAGGATCGTGAATGCGCCGGGGCGGTAGAGCGTCGCGTCGGCAGCCTTGAGTTCCTTTTGCGCCGAATGCGTCATGATGAGCTGCCCGCCGAAGCGTTTGGCGGGATCGTCATAACCGACGCCCATCACCAGCTTGAGCGGATCGACCGTCGAGAGCGGCGTGCGCGTACCATCCGCATCGGTGACGGTGCCGACCGCATAGCTCAGCGCGACCCGGCCGTTCAGCCCCGAGCGGTCGGCGAGCGTGAGGCTGCCCTCGGCGCCCTTGATGCGGACGCGGTTGAGATTGATGAACTGGAACACCGCCGGATTGGACGGGGTGAAGGCACCGCCGACGATCTCCTGGCTGATGAAGCCCTTGTAGCCGCCGGTGAACGCGGTCGCGGCGAAGCGCACCGCATCGCTGCCGACGCGCACGCCCGCTTCCCAGGTCTCGCTCGTCTCGGGGCGCAGGTTGGGGTTGGGGATCGAGGTGTAGCCCTGAGTCGGGTTCGCGAAGAACTGGTTGATCTGAGTCGGCGAGGGCGCGCGGAAACCGCGCGCGTAATTGACGAAGATATTGGTGCCGCCGGTGACGCCGAGCAATGCGCCGAGCTTTGGCGACACGCGCGACCCGTCCTGTCTGGCGCTCGGCATAGCCGGGGTGAGCGCATCGGGCTTGGGCGTGAGCTTGTAATAATCGACGCGCACCGCCGGGAACAGCTTGAGGTGCCCATCCGCCACCGCGATCGTATCGGCAAGATAGCCACCGGCGAGCAGATAATCGGTCGGCGGGAAGGCGCGCGTCGGGAACACGTCGGGCGGCGTCGGCACGGTGCCGTCGCGCAGGCCCGATTGCCGCGTCACGCTGAGATCGGCGCCGTACGCGAGCTGGTTGGCGATTGCAGCGACGGTGAAATCGCTGCGCAGTTCGGCGCTCAGCCCCCAGACGCGATTATCGAAGGTGTTGATCCGGGTGCGGTCGGCGGCGGTCTTGCGGTCCTCGGCGGTGAACTGGCGGTTCTTCGCCCATTGGTACCAGCCGGTCACCTGCGCGAAATCGATCACGCCGTCCCCCTGATAGCGCCAGTCGAGCGCGACGCGGTCGCGCTTGATCGTGTCACGCGCGGTCAAGCCGATCACGCTGGTCGCGGCCGAGGCGACCGGGGCGACGCCGCTCAGCACGTCGGTCGCGACGCGGCTGTCGTAATGGTCGTAGGTCAGCCGCGCGCGGTTTGCGTCGTCGGGTTGCCAGACGATCTTGCCGAGCACCGCGTTCGATTGCGCATCCTGCGGATTGGCGGCGGTGCGCGTCGCGTTGGCGGCGGTATTGCCGCCGTGCGTTTCATATTCATGCCCGTCGCGGCGGGTATAGGAGACCATCGCCGACCACTGCCCGGATCGGCCGGCGATGATCCCCGTTTCGGCGAACTGATCGTTCGACGAATCATAGGCCGCGCGCAGCAGCCCGCCGATGCGCTTGCCACCTTTGAGGAAATCCTCGGGATCGCTCGTCACGAAGCTGACCGCGCCGGCGAGACCATCCGATCCGTACAAGGCCGAGGCGGGTCCGCGCAGGATCTCGACCGACTTGACGATGCCGAGATCGACGTAATCGCCGCGCCCGGCCGATTGCGCGCCGAACTCGAACCCATCGGGCACGCGCACGCCATCGACCTGGATCAGCACGCGATTGCCGTCGAGCCCGCGGATGGTGAAGCCGCCGTTGCCGTCGCGGCCAGTCGTCCCCTGCGCCGCGCCGAAGCGGGTCGGCGCGCGGTGGACGCTGACGCCGGGCTCGAAGCGGACCAGATCCTTGATGTCGGCGGCGAGCTGGTCGGCGATCTGATCGGCGGTGATGACCGAGACGGTGGCGGGGATTTCGCTCGCCGGGGTGGGAATGCGCGTGCCGGTGACGACGACGGGATCGCCGACCTGACCGTAATCGATGGGGGCGCCGGTGGGCGCCGCCGGGGCGGCGGCGTCCGACCGCGCCTGCACAGGCGTAGCCGAAAGCGCGGCCGCGAGCGCCGCGACGCTGGTCATGACGGTGATGTTCAAGATGCCCCCTTAAAATGCGAACGATTCGCATTTGCATTTAAAAGGACTGGATTGGCGCGTCAACCGTAACGACCCGCAGGCCACCAGGCACAGGCACATTGCTGCACTGCGTCAAAATATTAAAACGGTGATGAAAACGTCACGGTGGCGAAACACAGCGCACCCACAGCCGCCGCCAAGTGATCCTTGGGGGGACTGATCCATGTTGCAATATTCGTTGTCTTCGTCGCGCCGCCTGCTGGCCGCGACCGCGCTCTGCCTGAGCCTCGCCGCCACGCCCGCCTTCGCCGCAGAACCGGCGCCTGCCCCTGCCCCTGCCCCTGCCCCTGCCCCTGCCCCTGCCGACGCGAGCGATACGCAGGGCCTCACCGACATCGTCGTGACCGCACAGAAGCGCCCGGAAAGCCTCCAGAAGACGCCGATCTCGATCTCCGTCATCAGCGCGGAAGGGTTGCAGGACCGCCATGTCGTGTCGCTTGTCGATCTCGGCGACGGCGCGATCCCGTCGCTCAAGGTCGCGCCTTTCTATTCGCGCAACTCGGCGCTGATCGTGAACATCCGTGGCGTCGGCGTGCTGTCCGACGGCAACCAGCCGGCGCGCGACCAGGGCGTCGGCGTCTATGTAGATGGCGTGTACATGGGCCGCGCGCAGGGCCTCGGCACCGCCCTGTTCGACATCAACAGCATCGAAGTGCTGAAAGGTCCGCAGGGCACCTTGTTCGGCCGCAACACCGAAGGCGGCGCGGTCAACATCACCACCAAGAAGCCCACCGGCGAGTTCCACGTCAACGCGATCGGCGGGGTCGGCAATTTCGGCAGCTCCAAGGGCGAGCTTCACGTCGACCTGCCCGAGTTCAACAACATCAGCATCAAGATCGATGGCGTCACCGCGCATCGTGACCCGATCGTGAAGAACCCGCTGCAGGGCGCCTATGGCTTCAACTATTACGACAAGCAGGGCGCGCATGTCGAAGCGCTGTGGCAGCCGAGCAGCGACTTCAGCGCGGATTATTCGTTCGACATCTCGCGCGACGCATCGACCTCGCTGTATCTGCAACTGGTCGCACCCGGCACCAACAAGCAGGCGGTACTCGGCACGGTTCAGCCTGATCGCGTCACCGTCGCCAATGTCGGCGTGCCCGAGAAGCCGAGCGTCGGCGACGTCAGCGGCCACCGCCTGACGCTCGAATACAAGATCGCGCCGAGCCTGCTGCTCAAGTCGATCACCGCCTACCGCGAGCTGACGCAGAGCCAATATGACAACGGATCGGCGGCGACGACGATGTCGGTGGCGCCGTCCGCAGCCAACCCGACCGGCAATTTCACCGGCATCGGCTTCGCCCGTTACAGCCTCGCGCAGTTCCGCCAGAACCAGTTCAGCCAGGAACTGCAGGCGGTCGGCGATCTGCCGAACTTCAAATACGTGGTCGGCGCGCTTTATTATCAGGAACACGTCCAGGATAATGCGCAGGCGTTCAATACCAATGCCTTCACCAACGCAGACGGCAGCGGATATGCGATCCTGACCGGTCCGAAGTTCGTCGATTACACCCAGCAGTCGGTCGATCGTGCCAGCTATGTCCAGACCACCAGCATGGGCGCGTTCGGCCAGGGCACCTATACGCCGCCGCTGCTCGACGATGCGATCCACATCACCGGCGGGCTGCGCTGGACCCGCGACATCAAGCACGGCAAGCTGCTGACCGTGAACAACGCGTTGCCGGTCGATCGCAACGGCGTGTCGGGCGCGATCCACCTCGACCATAGCTGGTCGCGCGTCGATCCGATGGTCAACGTCGCGGTCGATGTCGCGCACGGCGTGATGGTCTATGGCAAGTGGAGCACCGGCTACAAATCGGGCGGCGCCAACTCGCGGTCGCAGGAATATGACGAGTTCAACCCGGAAACGGTGTCGATGTTCGAGATCGGCGCGAAGACCGAGTTTCTCGATCACCACGCGCGCTTCAACGTCGCCGCTTATGCCGGCAGCTACAAGGACATCCAGGTCGATTTCAGCCGCCCGTATGAGACCGGCGGCGTGCGCACCAACCGCACCACCACCTCGACGATCAACGCGCCCGGCACGGGTGGCCTGCACGGCGTCGAGGCCGAACTCACGCTGCTGCCGGTGCGCGGGCTGACGCTGACGGGTTCCTACGCCTATAATTACGTCCGCATCCCCGCGACGGTGAACCCGTATCCGAACGCAGCCGGCGCGATCAGCACCATCGCGGTGCCGATCTACCAGACCTACACGCCCGAACATTCGGGCAGCGTCGCGGCCGATTACGAACTGCCGCTCGACGGCTTCACCGTGCGCGCGCATCTCGACGGCAATTTCGATTCAGGGTTCTACGCCAACGCCAATGATCCGGTGTATCTGGGCGTCGGCGCGGCGGGCAACGTGCCCCAGCCCAAGGGTGAAAAGGCGACCGTGTTCAACGGCAACATCGCGCTCGCCGATATCGAAATGGCCAACACCGGCGCGAAGGTCTCGCTGTCGTTCTGGGTGCGCAACCTGTTTGACGAACAGCATATGTTCTACAAGGCGCTCAGCCCGACCAGCGGCGTCAACGGCTTCTTCAACGAACCGCGCACCTTCGGCGGCCAGGTGCAGGTGAAGTTCTGATGATCGCCATTCAGGGAGCAACCACGATGCGTCTTTCGAATCGTTTCCGGCGTTTCGCCGCGCCGGCCCTGATGCTGTCGCTGGCGGCGGGAATGCCGGCGATCGCCCGGCCGACCCCCGTCGTGGCGGCGGCGCACGCGCGCCTGCTGCCGCTTCAGGGCGGCCGCAACTTCCGCGATCTCGGCGGCTACCGCACCGCCGACGGCCGCAGCGTGAAATGGGGTGTGCTGTTCCGCTCAGGCTCGATGCACGGGCTGACCGAGGCCGATTACCGCTCGCTCGAAGCGCGCGGCATCCGCGTCGTGTGCGATTTCCGCGACCGGCGCGAGCGGGCGAACGAGCCGGTCACCTGGCCGGCGGCGGGCGCGCCGCGCGTGCTGAGCGACGAGTATGATCTCGACATGCACTTCCTGCCCGCCGGCAGCCCGAAGAGCTGGACGCCAGACCAGGTCCGCGCGGCGATGACCAGGGCATATCCGGCGATGCTCGGCCAGTTCAACGGCCAGTATCGCCGCATGTTCGCGGAACTGCTCGCTGGGCACGCGCCGCTCGCGTTCAACTGTACGGCGGGCAAGGACCGGACCGGCATCGCCGCCGCGCTGCTGCTGACCGCGCTCGGCGTGCCGCGCAAGGACGTGATCGCGGACTATCTGCTCACCAACCGCTATCTCGACGCGAGCGCGCTGACCAAGGGCACGCCCGGCCCGGCCAACCCGCTCGCCGGCCTGCCGCCCGAGACCGCCAAGCCGCTGATGGCCGCCGACGCCGCCTATATCGAAGCGGCATTGGCGGTGGTCGACGCGCACAAGGACGGGGCGAAAGGCTATTTTCGCGACGAAATGGGCCTGTCCGCCACCGATCTGGCCAAGCTGCGCAACACCTACCTCGCGCGCGCGTGATGTGAGAGCGCGGGCGGCCTCGTCCTTGGGGACGTGAGCCGCCCCGCTAGGGCTTCATCCGCGGATCGATCGTCCAAGTCTGTTTCGCGCGGAAATCGGCGAGCGGGCCGGCGACCCTGGTCGGGCCGGTCGCGTTGCCACGGATGTCGCCTTCGAATCCGTCGAGCGCACGCACCCGTGGCAGCGGCACGGCCGCCGCGACGGTGAGCTTGAGCGTGGCGGGATCGAACGCGATCTCTGCGCTGGCCATCAGCGAAGTCCGATCCCAGCCGTGGGCATCCCGCCACGTCGCCAGATCGCCGTAGCGGACCCGGCGCCACGCATCGGGCGCGGACGCCACGGTCTGCGGCTCCGCCAGCACGCCGAGAAAATCCTTGGGCATATCGACAAACACATTGCCGTCCGACCGATTGTTCGTGCTGAGGAAGACCATCGCCGACTTGCACTTCACAAAGATGTTGTTGGCGACGTGGTTGTTGTCCGCCACCGGGCGACCGCGATCCGGGCGGACGATCGTGAAGATGCCGGCATTGTCGCAGCGCCCGATCAAATTCTGCGCGATGACGAGGTTGCTGCTCGCATTGTCGAAAATGCCAGACCCCGCGCAGCCGCGCTGGCCGGGCGTGCCGGGCTCGGCGTTGCGCACGTCCCAGATGATGTTGGTATCGATCATGTTGCGCGCCGGCGTCATTTCGAAATGCAGCGCGGCGCTGACCGTCAGCACGTCGGCGACGACGTTGCGCGTCACCCGGCAATTGGCGTTGTCGACATCCCACCACGCCGCATTGGCATGGCGGATGTGGCGGATCACGTTGCGGCGGAACAGCATGTTCCTGGCGCGGTGGAACTTGGCGCCGGCGGCTTCCCACCCGCGTTCGGCATCGGCCCAGCCGCACCATTCGATCAGATTATCCTCGATCAGCGCATCGGTAGTGCCCATCCCGCCAATCCCCTCGACGCCGCAATAGCGGATGGTGTTGCGGCGGACGATGATCGACGTGCCCGAATGCGGCGCACCGGCGCTGTCGCCGTCGCTGCCGATGGCGAGGCCGATGCCGTTCGCCCATTCGAAAACATTGTCCTCCAGAATCCAGTGATCGCCGCCGGCGAGCGACACCATGCCGTATTGCGGGAACGGATAGGCATTGCCGACGTGGCGGAAGGTGATCCCCTTGACGCGAATGAAGCCGATGCCGCTGTGCGCGGGGATGAAGGCGTGCTGGCGGGTGGTGACTTCGATCGCGTGATCGGCGGGCGTACCCGACGCCAGACGGACGTAGACCGCCGTGCCGGCATGATCGGCCCAGAAGCGTGCGGTGGGCGTACCGCCGATCTCCTGCATGACCGGGCCGCCGCGCCGCCGCGCGGGCATGCCGTTCTGCGGGGTCGCCCGACGGGTGAAATCGGACATCGGCGGCAGATCGGCCAGCGCCAGTTCGCGGAGCTGCTCCATCGGCTCCAGCGGCTTGCCATCGACGAACACCAGACCACGCCGGCGCAGATACGGGCCGAGATCGGCGGTCGCCCCGTCCAGCCAGCCCCATGATCCCATGATGCTGGGGAGCGCGAACGGATTATAGGCGTCAGGGAACAGCGCGCCGGTGAGATCGTGCCGCCATACGGTGACGCCCGGCCCGACCGGGCTTCCCGGAAAGGGGAAGCCGGGCGTGACCGTCTGCTGCTGCCAGCCGTCCCTCAGAACCTCCGAGCCGGTGATATGAACCGTCGCGCCCGGTGCGGCTTCGTAGCTTATCATCGCGGCCGGGCCGGTGCCGCCGCGCGCGGGGCGGACGCATTCGCGGTAGGTGCCCGCTGCGATGACGACACGCTCGCCCGGCTGGAGGATTTCGGCGGCCCTGCCGATCGTGCGGAAGGGTCGCGCCGCGTCGCCCGGGCCGGCATCGTCGGCGTGGGGCGCGGTGTTGTCGACGTAATAGGTTCTGGAGAAGGTCAGCGGCTGCTCCCAGCGCGGAAACTGCGTGCCATCCGGCAGGCGCGCGTCGGACTCGTCGCCGAGCGCGGCACCGGCCTGGTCCCACGCGCCCGCGCCGAGACCGGCAAGCGCCCCGGCCCAGGCCGCGCTTTCCAGAAAGCCGCGGCGATTGACGCCCTCGCCGGCAGCGGCGCGTTCCTCTTGCTGTGAACTCACCAATCCTGCTCCTGTTGTTATGTCGCGAAGCCGGCTTCGGCTCGTGGTCGGCGCGGGCGCTTAGCTGCCGGCCGGCTCCAGCACCACGGCCGCCCCGCCCGATGGCGCGAGCGTGAGCTGGATACGATCACGCGACTGGACGTGCGTGGCCGAGGTCTTGAGGTGGTTCATGTCGGCGCCGTCCTGCCAGATGCGCGCGCGCCAGCTTTTGCCGGCGCCCAGCATCGACAGCGGCACCGATACCTTGCGCCCCTGCTCGTTGGTCATTGCGCCGATATACCAGCGGTCGCCCTTGCGCCGCGCCAGCACGATCGACTGGCCGATCTCGCCCGAGATGAAGCGGGTTTCGTCCCAGCTCGTCGGCACCTCCTTCAGGAAGTCGGCACCGTCGGTCAGCCGGCCGTTTGCGTCGATATAGGCGTCGGGGCTGTCCGACAGCATCACCAGCGGCGATTCGTAGACGACGTACATCGCGATCGCCTGCCCGCGCGTGGTCTGGACATAGGGGCGCAACAGCCGGTGCCGGCTCGCGAATTCGGAAGGCGGGAGTGCGCGGAACCCGCCGGGGGTATAGTCCATCGGGCCGAGCAGCATGCGGGTGAACGGCAAGGTGACGTTGTGCGTGGCGGTGATCCGCGCGCCGAACTTGTTGTATTCGGCGCCGAGCACGCCTTCCTGAGTGACGAAATTGGGATAGGTGCGAAGCAGCCCGTCGGGCGGATAGGCGCCGTGCAGATCCACCATCAGGTGATGCGCCGCCGCCTTGGACAGCAGTTCATGGTAGAATTCGACCATCTCCTGGTCGTTGCGGTCCATGAAATCGACCTTGATGCCCTTGATCCCCCAGGCTTCGTACAGCGGCAACGCGGCATCGAGCTGGCGCTGGAGCTGCTTCCATTGCAGCCAAACCCACACGCCGACGTTGCGCTCGGCACCATATTTGACGAGGCCGGGGATATCGACCGCCGAAACCGGCACGGTCACGTCGGCCGGGCGCGGGCCTTCGGAACTGCCCTTGTACCAGCCCTCGTCGATCAGGATATATTCGAGGTTCATCGACTTCGCGAAATCGATATACGCCTGATAGGTCGCGGTGTTGATGCCGGCATTGGGCACGTTGACCGCCCAGCCGTTCCACCAATCCCACGCAGACTTGCCGGGTTTGATCCAGCTCGTGTCGGCGATCGCGGAAGGCGCGGCGAGAAGCTGGACCAGGCTCGACTGGATCAGGTCGCCCGGGCGGTCGCCGATCATCACCGTCCGCCACGGCGTCAGCAGCGGCCCCGCCGCGAGCGTGGCGTGCGCCGATACCTTGAACGCGGGGCTGTCGGGCACGTTGTCGCGCCGCGAGGTCAGCGCGACATTGACGCCGAGGCCGGCATCGGCGCGCCTGGCGTAATAGGCTCCCGGATAGTCGCGCTTGTCGGCTTCGACGATGGCGAAGCTGGTCTCACCCTTGCCCGTCCGGCACAGCAAAGGCGCGTCATAGAGGTGGAAGCCGCGCATCGCCGAGGCCTTGATCGGATCGAATTCGGTCTCGTGTGAATTCTCGAACCGGCCGCTGTTCGCGCCCCAGCAGGCGTAATCGGCGGGGAAATAGAAGCCGGTCGTTTCCCAATTCACGTCGATCGTCTGGAAGCGGGGCTGCGCCGCGACGGCGAAGCGGAAGGCGACGCCGTCGTCATAGGCGCGCGCGACGAGATCGTAGGTGACGCCGTCCTTCGCGCGGGTGAGGTGGAACACGACCTGATTGTAGCGGTCTGCGACTCGGCTGGCCTTGCCCGCGACCGGAACATAGCTGTCGTTGACCGTGCTCGCTTCCGAAGACGTGACCGCGGACTCGCTGGTGCCGAAGCTGCCCTCGCTCGTCACCATGCCGATCGGCGAGGTCGCGATCACCACATTGCCGTCGCGCACCACGCGGTAGCGCAGCCCCGAAGCCGAATCGATCTCAAGCCGGGTGCGACCGTCCGGCGAGACGACGGCGGGCGGCGTCTGCGCCTTCGCCGCCGCCGGGGCGAGCGCGGCGGCGGTGGCGAGCAGGGTCGGTAGCAATCTCATCGTCTTTCCCTTGTTCGATCGAACCGCCCGGCGGGCGCGCAACCTGCCGGCGATCCGACGCCGGCGGGCACTTTACCGGGACGGCACCGAGATGCCGGCCTTGGTCTGGACCACCGGCTTCATCGTCCCATCGGGATTGTAGTGGAGATATTCGACCGTCACCGCGCGCCGGCCGACCGCCCCGCTCTGATCGCCGACCGCGATGTCGGCGTTATGCAGGAACAGGTACGACTTGCCCTTGAACTCGGCGATGCCGGGGTGGATCGTGAAGCTGTACTTCCCCGATCCGGTCAGTTCGCCGCGATACGTCCACGGGCCGGTGATCGCCGGCGCGGTCGCGTAGGAGACATGCTCGTCGCGCTGGGTCGCGCGGTCGAGCGAAGCGTATGTCAGGTAATAGAGCTTGCCATGCTTGTGCAACCACGGCGCCTCTTCGAAATGCGGCGGCGTGATCTCGGTGATCGGCCCGTCGAGCTCGATCATGTTCGGCTTGAGCTTGGCGATGTAGCAATTGCGGTTGCCCCACGCGATCCAGGTCGTCCCGTCGGTATCGGTGAGCACGGTGGGGTCGATGTCCTCCCAACTGTGCGGCCCCTTGGGGGTCATCTCATTGGTGATGAGCGCGGAGCCGCGCGCATCGACGAACGGGCCGATCGGCGTGTCCGATACCGCGACGCCGATCGCCTTGCCGGGATGCGTGTTATCGTGTTCGACGGGCGCGTAGAAATAGAACTTGCCGTTCTTCTCGATCGCCTGCGGCGCCCATGCGTCCTTCTTGGCCCATTTGAAATCGCTGACCTTCATGATCGGCGCGTGTTCGGTCCAGGTCTTCATGTCGGTGGTCGAATAGACCAGCCACTCGCGCATGTTGAACATCTCGTCACGCTGCGCCTCGTCGTGATCGACGTAGAGATAGAGCGTGTTCCCCACCACGAGCGGCGCCGGATCGGCGGTGAACTTGTCGCGGATGATCGGGTTCGATCCCGGAACCGGGCGCGGCTGATCCGCCGCACCGGACGGCCCCGCCGCCAAAGTTGCCAGCACCACGAGAGCCGCCGCACTGAATGTCCGTTTCATCATCATCTCCCGGTCTTCGTTAGCGTTAACAATAGTCGGACCAAACACGCCGTCAACAGTCGTTGCGTGGCCGGTTCACGATCGAACCAGCGACTGGTGCGCGGCGACTCCTGCGAGCACGCCCGATGCGGAGGCGATCGTCGCATTGTGCATCGGCGAGGTCGCATCACCGGCCGCATAGACGCCCGGCACCGACGTCAGCCCCCAGCCGTCGACCTTCACGAACGGCCCGCTCGGGCCTTCCTCCATGATGCAGCCGAGCGCCTCCGCAATCGGGCTCGTCGGCCGCGTCTTTGGGCCGGTGAAGATCGCGGCGACATCGATCATCCGGCCGTCGGCGAGCCTGACCGCCCGCAATCCGGGCGCATCGCCGATCAGCGCGACGACCGGCGTGCGCTCGATCACGACACCGCGCGCGAGGAGTAGCCCCATATCCGCCGCTTCCGGTTCGTGGATGCCTTGCGTGAAATAGGTGGTCGGTCCCCAATCGGGGATCAGAGCGGCTTGATGTGCCGACATCGGGCTGACGGCGATCACCCCCAGCGCGTGATCGCGCACCTCGTAGCCGTGGCAATAAGGACAATGGAGGACTGTCTCGCCCCATCGCTCGGCCATGCCGGGAATGTCAGGCAGCGTATCGGTGACGCCGGTCGCCAACACCAGCCGCCGGGCGCGCCGCTCCTCCCCCGCGGCGAGACGCACGACGAAATGCCCGTCACTTTGCGTCGCGGCCTCGGCCTCGCCGGCGACGACCTCGACGCTCGGATAGGCCAGCAACTGTGATGTGGCGTCGCGAAGGATCGCCCGGGGCGAACGCCCATCCTGTCCGAGAAAACCATGCGCGGCATCGGCGAAGCGGTTCCGCGGCGCGCCCGCGTCGATCAGCAGTATGTCCTGCCGGGCGCGCGCGAGTTGCATCGCGGCGGACTGGCCGGCGAAACTTCCGCCGATTACAATGACGTCGTGCATAGATGTGTCCCTGGATAGCGTTGCGACTCACGCAACTTATGCACTTACGTATCTGGCACCCTGGCTTTTTGCAACTTATCAAGTAACATGATATCCGACGGACAACGCATGAGGGTGTGATGCAACTGGACGGACGCTTGTCGAGGATGCTCCACATCCTGATTCACATGGATCGCGCCGAGGGGCCGATCACGTCGGAGGCGGCGGCGGAGATGCTCAACACCAACCCGGTGGTGGTCCGCAGGACGATGGCTGGGCTGCGCGATGCCGGGCATGTCCGTTCGGTCAAAGGGCATGGCGGCGGGTGGACTCTCGCCAGCCCGCTCGACGCGATCACCATGCTCGACATCTACCGCGCGGTCGGCGAACCGCGGATCTTCGCGATCGGCCTGACCGATCCGGAACCGCAATGCCTGGTCGAGCAAGCCGTCAACGCGTCGATAACATCGGCGCTGCGCGATGCGGAAGCGCTGCTCATCGCGCGGCTGGCCGAGGTTACGCTCGCGCAGATCGCGCGCGATTTCGATACGCGATTCGCTTCGACCGAGATCGCGTGGGACCAAATCGATGCGCGTGCGTTGGCGCTCAAATCTTCATGAGAACAGGCGACTGACATGGCAACGATCACGGCGACCTTCGATACGCGACGCGAGGCGGAACTTGCGGTGGAACATCTCGTCCAGGAGCATGAAATCGATCGCGGCGACATCGTGATCGGGAGCGCGTCGGACGAGAACAGCGCCGGCAACGAAGCGGGTGGCGCGGACCTCGATACCGATTTCGAGGACGGCAATGAGGACGAAGCGGCCTTGAACGGCAGCGTCAAAGTGACCGTCACGCTCGACGACGAGGATATGGCCGAGGATGTCGAGGACGTGCTTCACGAATTCGGCGCGAGCGACGTCGTGCAGGACTGATCGGCCCCGCGCACGCGCCGGGTGGCCGTGCGAGCGAGGTGTGACCGCTTTCCGCGGGCGCGAGGCTGTCCTACAAGCGTCCGATGTCTCGCCTTGCTTTACCATGTCTCGCCAGCGCGCTCGCGCTGTCGGCCTGTGCCGGCGGCACGTTCCGTACCCCGAGCGACGTTCCGGTCAGGATCGGCAAGCCCTATGTCGTGCGCGGCGCGACCTTCGTTCCGGCCGCCGACCCGACCTATGACATGCTCGGCTATGCGAGTTGGTATGGTAGCGAATCGGGCAACCGGACGGCCAATGGCGAGCGTTTCCGCCCCGACTGGATCACCGCCGCCCATACCACATTGCCGCTGCCGACCTATGTCGAGGTGACCGCGCTTGCGACCGGGCGGCGGATCGTGGTGCGGATCAATGATCGTGGTCCGTTCATTCCCGGGCCGCGGATCATCGACCTGTCGCGCGGCGCGGCCGAGCGGCTGGGCATTCGCGCGGTCGGCCAGGCGGCGGTGCGCGTGCGCCGGATCGAACCCTCCGAAGCCGAGCGGCGGCGCTTGCTCAAGGGCAAGCCGACCCCAGAGCTTGCCCCCGTGAGCCAGCCGGTGCTGGACAGGCTACGCCGGCAATTCGAAGCGGCCGGAATGCCCGTGACAGGGCCGACGCGCCGCGCCGCCGGACGGTAACGGCTCACAGCGTCAGGGCGCGACCAGCGCGGCGAGCGTCTCCGTGACCCGATTGCGCAGTTCGGGTTCGCGACTGACTTCGAGCAGCGCGGTCAAACTGGCCCGCGCCGCGGCCACATCACCGTCGATGCCTTCGAGCCGCGCGCGTTCCCACCACGCCGGCCCATAATCCGGCGCCATCACCGTCATTCGCGTATAGAGTTCGAGCGCACGACGCCCCTTCCCCGCCTGCTCCGCGCGCGTCGCCTGATTGAGCAAAAGCCTGACCAGAACAGCGCGGTTGGGCATCGCCGCGACGTGCCGGACGGCAGGGGCCGAGCCGCTCTGCGCGGCCATCAGCAGCGCACCGAGCTGCGCCGGCTCGACCGGAATGCCGCCACAAAACGGATCGACGATCACCGGCGCGACCTCTTCCCCCACCAGCACGAGGACATGGCCCGGCACGTCGAGCACGTTCGCCGCCCAGCCGACCCGCCGCGCGGCGGACACGTAGAGGATCGACCGGCTCACCGGCAGGCCGCGACGCCGGTCGATCACCCGGATCAGATCGGCATTGGCCGGATCGTCATAGGTCGCCTCGTCGCCTTCGAAGCCGAAGGCGTCGCCGAGCACCGACGACAGCGCCTCGGCACGCTCGCGCGCGGTGGCGGCATCCTTCCCGATCGCTTCGAGCCGGGTCGCCACCGCATCAAGAAGGTCGTGGTACGGGTCTAGGTCTACGTTCGGCTGGTCCAGGCGCGCCAGCGACAGCGCGGCTTCGTCGAGCACGATCTCGTCATCATCGACGAGGCCCAGGCGGATCACATCTTCAAGCATAGGCATTACATGGGGGCGCATCCGGGCCGCGCCAAGCCGGTGCACGGCGGGTTTGAAAACGGTCATGCCGACGATAACGCCCGGTGATCTTGAAAGCCCGGTAGTGATCGGCCATCTGCTGCGCACGCTCACCTTGGAGATCATTGGAAAACAGCATGACAACGACGACCGAAGCCGCGCCAGAAACCCGTTCCTTCGAAGCCGATGTCGCCAAATTGCTGCACCTGATGGTGCATTCGGTCTATTCGGACAAAGACGTCTTCCTGCGCGAACTGATCTCGAACGCGGCCGATGCGTGCGAGAAGCTCCGCTATGAGGGGCTGAGCGACGCCACGCTGCTCGGCGACGACGGTCAGCCGCGCATCACCGTGACGCTCGACGCCGAGGCCCGCCGGCTGACGATCGAGGACAATGGCATCGGCATGAGCGAGGACGAGCTGGCCGACGCGCTGGGCACGATCGCGCGCTCGGGCACCAAGGCGTTCATGGACAAGATCGCCGGCGCCAAGGACTCTGGAGACAGCCATCTCATCGGCCAGTTCGGCGTCGGCTTCTATTCGGCGTTCATGGTCGCCGACCGGGTCGAGGTGATCTCACGCCGCGCCGGCACTGATACCGCCGCATCCTGGGCGTCGGACGGTCTTGGCACCTATACGATCCAGCCGGTCGATATCGCCGATGCGCCCGCGCGCGGCACCCGTGTGCTGCTGCATCTGAAGGAGGATGCGACAAGCTATACCGAGAGCTACACGGTCGAACGCACCATCAAGACCCAGTCTGGCCATGTGCCGGTGCCGATCTTCCTCAAGGACACGCCCGACGCCGAGCCGAAGCAGATCGCCGACGGCGCGGCGTTGTGGACAAAGCCCAAGTCCGAGATCACGGCGGAGGAGTATAAGGACTTCTACCGCAGCGCCGCCGGGCAGTTCGACGAGCCGGCGCTGACGCTCCACTACCGCGCCGAGGGCCTGCACGAATATACCGTGCTCGCGTTCGTGCCCGAGACCAAGCCGTTCGACCTGTTCGATCCCGACCGCGCCGGCCGCATGAAGCTGTACGTGCGCCGCGTGTTCATCACCGACGAGGCGCAGATCCTGCCGCGCTACCTGCGGTTCGTGCGCGGGCTGGTCGATTCGAACGATCTGCCGCTCAACGTCTCGCGCGAGATGATCCAGGAGAGCCCGGTCCTCGCCGCGATCCAGAAAGCCGTTTCGAACCGCATCCTGTCCGAGCTCGACAAGCTCGCGACGAGCGACACCGAGCGTTACCTCAAGATCTGGGACAATTTCGGCCCGGTCCTGAAGGAAGGTCTCTACGAGGATTTCGCGCGGCGCGAGACGTTGCTCGGCCTCGCCCGCTTCAAGTCCACCGCGTCGGGCGGCGCATGGCGTTCGCTCAAGGACTATGTCGCGGATCTCAAGGACAATCAGACCGCGATCTATTACGCGACCGGCACCGATCTCGACCGTCTCGCCACCTCGCCGCAGCTCGAAGGCTTCCGCGCGCGCGGGATCGAGGTGCTGCTGCTCGCCGATCAGGTCGACAGCTTCTGGGTCACGTCGGGCGTGGATTATGAGGGCAAGCCGTTCAAGTCGGTCACGCAAGGCTTGGCCGATCTCAGCCTGATCCCGCTCGCGGATGGCGAACAGCCGGCCGCTGCCGCCTCCGACGCGGTCAACACTTTCATCGCCTTCGTGAAGGAGACGCTGGGCGATGCCGTCGCCGACGTGCGGGCGTCCGATCGCCTCACCGAAAGCGCGGTCTGCCTCGTCGCACCCGAGCACGGCATGGACCGCCAGCTCGAAAAGCTGCTGGCGGGTGCTGGCCGGCTCGACGCGGCGGCGAAGCCGGTGCTGGAGATCAATCCGCGCCACGCCCTCGTCGAGCGGCTGAGCGCCGAGACCGGGGATGCGGAGGTTCGCGCCGATGCCGCGCATCTGCTGTTCGACGAGGCGCGCATCGCCGATGGTGAACTCCCGGTCGATCCGCGCGCGTTTTCGGCGCGGCTGATGCGGGTGTTGCAACGCGGGATCAACTGATCTTCGCTTTTATGGGACCGGCGGCGAGATCGACCTGATCCTCGCCTGCCGGTGCCCGTTTCCAATGCTTATTGGTAGCCGCCGTTTTCCTCGCGTTCTTCGGCGGCGTCCTTCTGCACTTTCTCCATCTCCTCGGCTTCCTCGGCCTCGGTCGGTTCCCCGTCGGAGCGATCGTCATGCCCGCCCGTGAGGTCGCTCGTCGTCGTTTCGCCCGGGTTCTGCTTGTCGATGTCGCTGGAGAGATCCGCACCCTCGTTCGCGTTTGCTCGATTGTCCGACATATCACGCTCCCACATCTGTCATGACTCCAACGAGCGGTCGCGCGGATCGGACCCGGGCGAATCGCACAAAAGGATCATGCGCCTTTTCCGCCCCGTTGATCGTTGGGCTGACCGCCGTACTTGCCGACGGAGCGCAAAGCGCCCGCCCGCACCGGCCGAAATCTCGCACAACACGGCTAAGGATATTGCATGGCGATCAAACTCAAGCCGCTTCGCGAACAGGTGCTCGTCGTAACGGGCGCGACCAGCGGCAACGGGCTGGCGACGGCCGAAGCGGCGACCGCGCGCGGGGCGGCGGTGGTCGCGGTGGCGCGCAATCAGGCCGCTCTGGAGGCGCTTCGCGAACGGCTTTCCGCCAAGGGCGCGCGCATCGCGATCTGCGTCGCCGACGTGAGCGATCTGGCGGCGGTCGAAGCGATCGTCCCGGTTGCCGTCGCGGCGTTCGGCGGGTTCGACACCTGGGTCAACAACGCCGGCGCGGGAACCTACGGGACGGTCGAACAGGTGCCGGTCGAGGATCACCGTCGCGTGTTCGACGTCAATTATTTCGGCGTGCTCCACGGCTCGCTGGTCGCCGCGCGCCATTTGCGGACACGCGGTGGTGGTGCCATCATCAACGTCGGCTCGATCCTCAGCGACCGGGCGATCGTGCAGCAGGGGCCATATTGCGCCACCAAGCACGCCGTTCAGGCGCTGACCGACACGCTGCGCATGGAACTGGAGCAAGAGGGCGCCGGCATCTCGGTGACTCTGATCAAGCCCGGCGCGATCGACACCCCCTTTCCCGAACACGCCCGCAACTTCATGAACGCCGCGCCAAGCCTGCCGCCGCCGCTCTACGCGCCGGAGGTGGTCGCCGACGCGATATTGTTCGCCTGCGCGCACCCCCGCCGGACGCTCTATGCCGGCGGTGGCGGGCTGCTCTCCTCCCTGCTCGCGCGGGCGGCGCCACGCCTGACCGATGCGATCATGGACGTGGCCGGTACGAGACTGCAACAAAAGCCGGGTGATGCGGGAGACCCGGCGCGGCGGGACAACCTCTATCATCCCCGCGCCGATGCGCTGCGCGGGAGCCAGACCGTCCGCGCGCGCTCGTCCAGCGTTGCGCTCCAGATCCAGAAAGCGGGGTCGCCGATGCTCGTGGTCGGAATGTTGGGCGGCGGGGCGGCGCTTGCCGTCGCCGCGCGTATGCTGCGGGCACGGCGATGACGGGCGATACGGCCGTGGAACGCGACTTCGAGGTCGTGCTGGTGCTGAGCGGCGGCAATGCGCTCGGCGCGTTCGAGGCGGGTGTCTACGAGGCGCTGCATACGCATGGCCTCCAGCCCGATTGGGTGGTCGGCGCGTCGATCGGCGCGATCAACGGCGCGCTGATCGTCGGATCGGCGCCCGAGCGCAGGCTCGATACGCTGCGCGCGTTCTGGCGTCCGAACATGCTGGCGTCGATGGCGCCGTGGCTACCGTCCGCGGTCGAGACCGCGCGGCGGACAAGTGCGGTCGCCTGGACCGCGGCGGCGGGGCGCTCGGGCATCTTCGGGCCGCTGCTCTCCTCGCTGACCGCGTGGCCCGACACCCAGCCGTCGCTCTTCGAGACCAACCAGCTTGGCGCCACGCTGGCGCGGCTGATCGACTTCGATCGGCTCAATGCCGGCCCATGCCGCTTCACCGCCACCGCGGTCGATCTCGAAAGCGGCGCAGATGTCGTGTTCGACAGCCGGCACCAGCGAATCGCGCCGGATCACGTCCGCGCCAGCGCCGCGCTGCCGGTGGTGTTCCCCCCGGTCGAGATCGAGGGCCGGTGGATTGTCGATGGCGGGCTGTCGGCGAACCTCCCGCTCGATCCGGTTATGGCCGATCCGCCCGCGCGGCCGACCTTGTGCATCGCGGTCGATCTTCTGCCGTTGTGCGGCCCGCTGCCGACGACGCTCGGCGACGCCGCCAGCCGTATGCAGGATCTGATCTTCGCGGCGCAATCCCGCCGCACGATCGCGCGGTGGCAGGCCGCATATGCCGCGCGCAGCGACACGCGGATGTCGTTGGTCAGGGTCGCCTATACGGAGCAGCAAGACGAAGTGGCGGGCAAGGCGCTCGATTTCTCCGGGTCGACGATCGAGCAGCGCTGGGCGGCCGGACAGGCTGCGGGGATGCGGGTCGCCGCCGGCGTTCGGGCCGGAACAGTGGCGATCGGCGCCACGGGATTGAACGTCGTCGAGCTGTGCGAGTGATTCAGACCTTGCCGGAAATCGGCGGGCCTAGCCGCGCCATTTCCGCATCGCCGCATCATACGCCGCCTGCGCCTGCTCGGCTTCAGCGCGCAGCGTGGCGACCTCGGCCGCCTGGCGCTTTTCGGTGTCGCGCCGCTCGCGCGCCAGTGCGGCTTCACGCTCGGCGAGCGCGTCACGCTCGCGGCGATGGCGGGCCGCAGTCTCGTCGAGCGCGGCGCGGGCCGCGTCGAGCGGGGCGCGATCCGGCTTCGGCTTCGGTTTGGGCTTCGGTGCGGGGGGCGGCGGCGATGGCTCCGCCACCTCGCGCGCGCGCTTCGGGCGGTCGGCGGGAAGCGCGGCGATCTGTTCGGCGGCGGTGCCGCGCGACCGGCGGACCACCTCGCCGGGCTTGGCGAGCGGCTCGCGAGTCAGCTCGGGATCGCCGACCAGCTCGGCGATGCCGCGCGCGAACAGATCGTGGTCGCTGCCCCATGCCACCAGTGCCGCTTTCTGGCTCGGCGCGGCGACATAGGCGTCGTGGAACCCGATCGGGGTGCGATAGACCTTGAGCTTCTGCTTGCGCGTCAGTTGAACACCCATTCCACCGACAGCCACAATTTGTCGGTATCGGTCGCGAACGTGTCGGCGCGGTAATGCGCGTAGCGTGCGGCCACGGTATAGCGCGCGATCCTGGCTTGCGCGATCACATCGATCTCGTCGCCATAGTGGCGCGCCGCGCGATCGCTGTCGAAACGGTGGACGGTCGCGCCGATCCCGTAGCTGCTGACCAGCCCGGCATGTTTCCAGGTGGCGCCGAGCGTCGCATAGCCGTCGCGCACGCCGTCCGGCGGGGTGGTGGCGAACTTGTCGGCCCAGCCCTGAAAGCCGAAGATCGACCCGAGCGGCGTCTGCACGCTGGTCAGCGCGGCGCCCCGCGCGGCGCCGAGCACCTCGTAGCCGACCGTGCCGCTCAGCGCCTTGCGCGACAGAGTCGCCTCGCCGAGCCAATAGGTCGCCGCATAGCGGTTGGCGTTGCGGGCATAGTCGCTCTGGCGCGCGACGCTGGCGATATAGCCGAGCGTCCATCCGCCCCCGCCCAGCTTGCGATTGCCCGCATAGCGCCCGCCATAGGTCTGGCTCGACAGCCGCGCGCCGGCGATGCCATTCGATCGCTCGTCGATCAGATAGGCGAAACCGGTGAGCGTGCCGAGTGGCATCGCATAAGCGACATTGCCGAACCAGAAATGGCCGCCGATCGCCTGCGGGCGCGCCGGGGTGCCCTGGATGCCGGTGACATCGCGCTCGGACCAGGCATAGGTCGCATCGACGCTGAGGCCGGGCAGGACCGTCCACTGCCCGCGCGCCGCATCGAAGGTGCGCTGGTTCTGCCGCCAGCTCGCCGATCCGACGAAGCGCTGGTCGCCGAGCGTGACCAATTGCCGCCCGGCGGTGAGCGCGACGCCGTAATCGGCGTAGCGGAGCTGCGCGCGGTTGAGTTCGATGTTCTGCGCATCGCCCACCACCGGCAGCGGCTTGCCGTTATAGCCGTCGTTATATTGCGGGCCGATCGCAAGCGTGCTTTCGGATTCGACCAGTGCGGAGAACGGCCCCCTGCTCGCCTGCACGCCGCTGCGCACGCGCAGCGTCACCGCATCGGCGGTGTCGGCGATGCCCTGCTGGTCGACATGTTCGTAGCGCAGCCGCGCATCGATCAGCGGCTTGAGCACGATCTCCTGAGCCTGCGCGGCGGACGCACCCGCCACGCAGGCCACGAGCGCCAATGCGCCCGCAGCAACGTCTTTCATGAAGTCTCCCGGTTCAGGCGGCCTTGGCCACCATTTGGCTGTCGAGCGTACCAAGCTCCCCTTCGGCACGTGCACGATTACCATAGACGATTTCGAACAGCGGACCTGCCATCATCGTCGTGATAATCGCCATCAGCACCAGCATCGCGAACAACGTCGGCCCGATGATGCCCTTTTGCAGCCCGATATTGATGATGATGAGTTCCATCAGCCCGCGCGAGTTCATCAACGCGCCGATGCCGAGCGCGGTGCGATTGTCCTCGCCCGAGAGCCGTGCCGCCGCCCAGCACGCGCCGAACTTCGCCAGCACCGACACAGCGAGGACAACGAGCGCGACCAACAGCAATTGCGGCGAATTGACCATGTCCATCCGCGTGTTCAGCCCCGAATAGGTGAAGAACATCGGCAATAGCAGCACCACCGCGAGCGGCTCGACCTTGCGCTTCAGCTCCGCGACGAACGCCCCGCGCGGCATGCACACGCCGAGCAGGAAGCCGCCGAAGATCGCGTGGATGCCGATCGCGTCCATGAGAAAAGCGGAGGTACAGAACAATGCCAGCGTGATCGCGAGCACCGTCATGCTCATCTCGCCGCGCGCCTCGACCGCGGCTCCGAGCGGCAGCAACAACCGCCGACCCACCAGCAGCATGAACGCGACGTAGAGCACCGCGCCGCCGATCGCGAGCAACGCCACGCCCGGCCCGCCACCGAAGGTCGCCAGCACCACCGCGAGCACGCACCACGATGCGGCATCGTCGAAAGCGCCCGCCGTCAGCGACAGCGTGCCGAGCGACGACCCCGCCAGCCCGCGCTCGTTGATGATCCGCGCCAGCATCGGGAACGCGGTGAGCGCGATGCACGCGCCGAGGAACAAGGTGGCGTTGGCCCGGCTGATGCCGGCGGCGAACAGGCCGTCGATCCCGGTCAGCCACGGCACCAGCAGCGCGGCGAGCAGGAACGGCACGATGATGCCCGCCGCCGAGACCATGCTCGCGCTGCGCAGCTTGCTCTGGACGTGATCGAGCCGGAGCGTCAGCCCGACCAGAAACATATAGAGACCGACGCCGAGCTGCGCGCCGGCATACAGCACGTTGCGCGTCTCCTTGGGGAACAGCGCGAGCTGGAGATTTGGAAACAGCAGTCCGAGCAGCGACGGCCCGAGGATCACGCCGGCGATCATCTCGCCGACCACCTGCGGCTGTCCGAGCAGCTTCTGCCCCAGCCAGCCCGCCACGCGGCAGGTCAGCAGGATAACCGTCAGTTGCAGGAAGAAATGCACGCTGAAATCGCCGGGGGTATAGCTGGCCGCGGATTGCAGCGCGGGCCCGTGCGGCGAGAGGATTTCCGTCACCGTCTTCGACAGACTTCCGATTGCGTCCTGCGCCATATCCACCCCCATGTTCCCCGCGTCGCAGTCCGTTCACCGCGACGCGGCGCAAACAACACCAGAGCTGGCGGGATCGCAAGCGGGAAATGGTAGCGCTACAATCATTGCGTCAAGCATAGCCGCGCGCATGTTGCCGGAGCGTTGCCCGCGTTTGACGTAATGTAACCGCGTCCGGTTTATCATCGCGGACTTGCCTCGGTCGTGCGGGCCGTCCATCGGCACTTGATGGCAAGGGACGAACGACATTGGTGGCGGCGCGAGGCGCTGGCGATGGTGGTGCTCGCCTATCCGTTGGTGCTGACCAATCTCGCGCAGGCGCTGATCGCGACGACCGATGTCGTACTGCTCGGCTGGGCAGGCCCGCATCCGCTGGCGGCGGCGTCGCTCGGCGTCAACCTCGTCAATGCGTGCGTGTTCTTCGGCACCGGCCTCGTCACCGCCGCCGCGCCGATGATCGCGCGCGCGCTCGGCGAGCGCAGCAACGCGGTGCGCGACGTGCGGCGCACGGTGCGGCAGGCGTTGTGGGTATCGGTGACGTTGGTCGTGCCGATGTGGCTGGTGCTGTGGCAGGCCGAGCCGATCCTGCTCGCCTTCGGCCAGCAACCCGATCTCGCGCACGATGCGGTGAAGCTCGTCCACCCGATGATGTTCGGGCTGCTGCCGCTGATGGGCTATTACGTGCTGCGCGCGTTCGTCTCGGCGCTGGAGCGGCCGATCTGGGCGTTCGTGGTCGGCGTGGTGGCGGTGCTGCTCAACGCGGTGCTTAACTATGCGCTGATCTTCGGGCGGTTCGGCCTGCCAGCGCTCGGGCTGTTCGGTGCCGGCCTCGGCAGCGCTTTGTCGAACCTGTGGATGTTCGTCGGCCTTGCCGTCGTGGTCGCGCGGCACAAACGCTTCCGCCGTTATCACCTGTTCGGCCGATGGTGGCGCGCCGACTGGCCGCGCTACCGCGCGCTGTGGCGGCTGGGCCTGCCGATCGCGGTGACGGTCGGGCTGGAAGTGACGATCTTCAACTGCGCGGTGTTCCTGATGGGGCTGATCGGCACGCCCGAACTCGCCGCGCACGCGGTGGCGATCCAGCTCGCCGCCTTGTGCTTCATGATCCCGCTCGGCCTCGCCCAAGCGGCGACCGTGCGCGTCGGCCTCGCCTTCGGGCGCGGCGATCCTATCGGCGTGGCACGCGCGGGCCGGGCCGCGCTCGGGATCACGATGGCGGTGATGGCCTGCACCGCGACGATCCTGCTGACGCTCCGCCATCCGCTCGTCGCCTTGTTCCTCGCCTCCGATACGCCGGCCGAGGCGCATGTCGTGTCGCTGGCGGTGTCGTTCCTCGGCGTGGCCGCGCTGTTCCAGTTCTTCGATGGCGCGCAAGCGGTTGGCGCGGGGATGTTGCGCGGGCTGCACGATACGTTCGTGCCGATGCTGCTCGCGCTGATCGGCTATTGGATCGTTGGGCTGGGGACGGCGGTGGTGCTCGGCTTCTGGCTCGGCTGGGGCGGCGTCGGCGTATGGGTCGGGCTGGCCGCCGGTCTCGCCACGGTGGCGGTGCTGATGGTCGCGCGCTGGGCGACACGTGGCCGCCGCGCGGGATAGTCAGCGCGCGTTCACGCGTTCCGGCTCAGGCCGGACACATAGTTCGAAGGAGACCCGATGATGCCGCTGATCGCGCTGATGATCGCCGCGCAAGCCCTTGCTGGTGCGCCAGCCGCACCCGCCTGCCGCCCGGCGCAATTGCGCCTCTCGCTCGACGGCAAGGATGGTGACTTCAACGGCATGTCGCATGCCGGCACCGAAGTTTCGATTCGCAACACCGGCGCCGATTGCACCCTGCCCGCGCTGCCGACGATCCAGTTCCGCGATTCGCGTGGGCGCGTGCTGCCGGCGGCACGCCGCGCGCCGGCCGGCATGCACCCCGGCCCGGTGATGCTGCCGCTGCGTCTTGCCGGCGGCCACCGTGCGACCACCGATCTGCGCTGGGTGGCGGGGCCGGTATTCCCGCACAACCGCAGTGCGCGGGCGGCCAGCATCGTCGTGAAGATCGGCGCCGGCACAGTGCGCGTGCCGACGATGGCGGTGCTGTACGGCGAAACCGGTAAGAGCATCGGCTTCGAGCAAAGCCCGCTGCATGCCGAAGAGGGCATGGCAGCGGGCGAGCCGGCTTAGTTCGCGTTCTGCACGACAGGCGCGGGTGCCGTTGCCCCCGTCGGCAATGGCGCGGGAGCCGCGGCGCCCGCAGGCAACGGCGCGGGAACCGCACCACCCGGAGCGACACCCGCCGGCGGCGGGGGCGGCGGCGCGCGATCCGGGCCTTCGCCCGGGCCGGGACCGTGCGGGCCGGGGCCGCCAGGGCCGCCCGGTCCACGCCCGATTTCGACGACCTTGCCCGATGGGTCGATGAGGAACATCGGGTGCAGCGTGCCGCGATCGAAGCGGCCCTGCACGCTGACGATCGCACCCTTAGGGGCGAGCGATCCGTCCTCGACCGCAGGGCCGCCATCGATCAGCGCCTTGCCGGTGCCATCCTCGATGGTGAACTGATTGCCATAGGTCTCGGCGACGCGGCCTTTGACGGTGACGATGCCGCCGTCATCGCTGAGGCTCTTGATCGCGACCGCATGAGTCGGCGCCATCGCGATCGACGGCTGCATCGCGCGGCCAGCGACCGCGCCGCCGGCACCGCCCACGGCGAGCAGTGCGATCGCGGTGGCACCGAGGCCAAGCTTGCGGCGTGAGGGGAAAGTATCGGTCATGGGGTGCTCCATTCGTGGTTGATGCCTCCTTCTACAGCCGCCATGCCGACGCGGTCTGAACCGCGGCGTTCAGTTTCGGTTTAGGCCCGTGGCATAGCGGGGGCCGCGAAGGAGCGAGACGATGCGGGTATTGCTGGTCGAGGACGATGCCGCGCTGGCCGAGTCGATCGCGCGGGCGCTGCGCGCCGAATCGTTCGCCGTCGATGTCGCCGACAATGGCGAGGACGGCGGCCATCTCGGGTCGACCGAAGCCTATGACGTCGCCGTGCTCGATCTCGGCCTGCCGCGCCGCGACGGGCTGTCGGTGCTGGCCGAATGGCGCAGCGGCGGGCGCACGCTGCCGGTGCTGATCCTCACCGCGCGCGATGCCTGGTCGGACAAGGTGCTCGGTTTCAAGGCCGGCGCCGACGATTATCTCGTCAAGCCGTTCCGCGTGGAGGAACTGGTGATGCGGCTGCGTGCGCTGGTGCGCCGCGCCGCCGGCCATGCGGCAAGCGTGATCCAGTGCGGCCCGCTCAGCTTCGAGGCGCAGACCGGCCAGTTCCAGCTCGACGGCATGCCGCTCAAGCTGACCGCGTTCGAGTGGCGTGTGCTGTCGTGCCTGATGCTGCGCAAGGAAGCGGTGGTCGAGCGGCTCGACCTGCTCGAACGCGTCTATGAGGGCGACGCCGATGTCGATTCCAATTCGCTCGAAGTCATCATCGGCCGGTTGCGCCGCAAGATCGGCGCGTCGCTGATCGAGACGGTGCGCGGCCTCGGCTACCGGCTGACGGCTGGGCCGGCATGAGGCTGCTCCCGCGCTCGCTGTCGGGCCGGCTGCTCGCAACCGCCGCGGTGACGATCGCAATCGCGCTGGCGCTCGCCGCCGCCGCGATCGGCCATGTCCTTGAACGCTTCGTGATGAGCGGTCTCGACGACCGGCTCGACGCGCAGATCGCGGTCGTCGCGCGCGCGGTCGGGCCGGATGGGACGCTCGATGCCGCCAAAGCGATCGACCTGCCGCCGTTCGATCAGCCCGGTTCCGGCTGGGCGTGGGAGGTGATCGGCCCGGCCCGGACGCTGCGCTCGGCCTCGCTGCGAGGCGCGGACCTGCCGCTGCCGCGCGACGATGGTCCACCGTGGCCCCGCGAGCGCGTGCGCGAACGGCCGCATCCGCTCGAAGGCACCGACGCCTCGGGCCTGCGAATCCACTACCGGATCATGCGATTGCCGACGCTGCGCGGCGATGCGCTGGTGGTGGCAGCGGGGCCGCGCGCGATCGTCGATCGGCCGATCCGCGCGGCGATGCTGCCACTATTGCTGTCGGTGCTGCTGCTCGGCGGGTTCCTCGCGGTGGCGCTGGTCGTGCAGTTGCGGATCGGCCTGCGCCCGCTCGCCAAAGTGCGCGAGCGGGTCGCCGAGGTCCGCGCCGGCCGCGTCCGCCACATCACGGTTGAGGAGCCGACCGAATTGCTGCCGCTGGTCGCCGAACTCAACGCGCTGATCGACGCCAACGAAGCGGCGGTCGCGCGCGCGCGCGGCCACGTCGCCAACCTAGCACACGGACTGAAGACGCCGCTTGCAACGCTCAAGCTCGATCTCGCCGGGGGAGACGCGCGTTTGCGCGGGCAGGTCGAGCGGATGGAGCGCCAGATTCGCCACCACCTTGGCCGCGCCCGCGCCGCCGAACCCGGCGCGGCGGCCGCGCGGGTGCCATTACCGCCGCATCTGAACGACCTGATCGCGGCGATGGCGCGCATCCACGCCGATCGCGCCATCGTGCCGCTGGTCGATCTCGCGCCGGATCTGGAGGTGCGATGCGACTCGCAGGATCTCGACGAGATGCTCGGCAACCTGCTCGACAACGCCTGGCGACACGCTCGCACGCAAGTCCGCGTCAGCGCGCACGCCGCCGAGCGTGTCATGCGGATCGAAATCGCCGACGACGGCCCCGGCATGACGCCCGCGCAAATCGCCGAGATCACCCGTGGCCGTCGCCTCGACGAACGCGGCGAAGGCCACGGCTTCGGCCTCGCGATCAGCCGCGAACTGGCAGAATTGCACGGTGGCACGCTTGAGCTTGGCTCGAGCGCGGCGGCGGGGCTTACGGTCGTGCTGAGTCTGCCGGGTGGTTCGGCCTAGGCAGAACGCGCTCCCCTCCCGGAAAGCAGGGGAATCGCATTTGGCGATGAGAGGGCTATCCAAGTTTGATAGATTGGATTCTGTAGTCTCTCCTGGGTTGCCGGGGAGATTGGTATGCGCGGGTTCCGTGAGGTGTTCGATGTCGTGCCGGACCCACGACGTTCGAACAGCAGCCATGCTTTGCCGGATATCTTGCTGATCGCGTTCGCCGCGCTGCTGTGTGGGGCCGAGACATGCGTCGATATCGCCGAGTTCGGCGAGGCGAAGCGGGACTGTCTTGGCCAGTTCCTGAAGCTGGATCATGGAACGCCGAGCCACGACACGTTCAGCCGGGTCTTTCGCACGCTCGATCCGCCGTCGTTCGAGCGGGCGTTTCAGCGCTTCGTCAGTGCTTTTGCCGCAACGCTGGAGCGCCAGGGGATCGCCGGGCCAATCATTGCCATCGACGGCAAGTCGTTGCGGGGGGCCGTCGATAGCGCGCGCCGCACCATGCCTTTGCATCTGGTGAGCGCCTGGGCGGCCGATCATCGGCTGGTGCTGAGCCAGTGCCGCGCGCATAATCGCAGCGAAGTCACCGCGGCCCGCGAGATCATCGCCCTGCTCGACCTGACCGGCTGTACGGTTACCGCCGATGCGCTGCATGCCAGCCGCCGGACGGTCTCGGCGATACGGGCGCGCGGTGGCGACTATGCTCTGATCATCAAAGGCAATCGCGGACCGCTGCACGCCGCGATCCGGGATCTGCTCGCCGATCCCGACGCCGCACAGGCTGCCAGCACCAGCGAGACCGCGCATGGCAGATACGAAGAGCGGCGGGCATGGGTCGTCCCCGCGCCCGCCGACTGGGCCGATCGATATGGCTTCGAGGGTCTGGGCGCCATCGTGCGGATCGACAGTCTGCGCCGCGTCAAAGGCGAGGAGCAAACCGACACCCGCTATGCCATCCTCTCCCGCTTCCTGCCGCCGCGCGAGGCGCTTCGGGTGATCAGGGCACACTGGACGATCGAGAATCAGCAACACTGGCTGCTCGATGTCGCCTTCGGCGAAGATCGCATCCACACCCGATCCGATCACTGCGCCGAAAACCTCGCCCTCCTGCGAAGGCTCGCCCTCAACCTTCTCCAGCACGATCCAAGAAAGCTTTCCATCCGCGCCAAAATCAAACGCGCCGGATGGGATGACCACTACCTCGCAACCCTCCTCCGCCAAATGCGATAGCCCTGCTTCCAGGGAGGGGAGGAGATCGTTGCGCCCGCAGGCACCGCCGTGGCTCAATACGGAATGACACCCCCCACGGTCGGCGTGTCCTTGCCGCGCAGATGGTCGATCTCGGCCTTACGCCCGTTGAGGTAGAAATCGCGGCGTGCGCTATACGGGTCGTTGGTCGCGCGGAACGCCTTGAGCTGGTCGTCGAACTTGACGCGACGATCGAGCGTGACGCCGGTGCCGGTGGCGATGTTGTAATACGGGCTGGTGAACGGCGAGCCGATCAGCGTCGGCAGGATCAGCCGGTCGAGCGTGCCGCCGATCAGATCGCGCAGCGTCGTCGGCCCGGCCAGCGGCAGGAAGAAGAACGGCCCCGTTCCGATCCCGTAGAAGCCGAACGTATCGGCGAAGCCGTTGGGGCGGCGGCGCAGATGGAATGGTTTTCGCTTGGCGATGTCGAACAGCCCGGCGACGCCGACCGTCGAATTGATGACGAAGCGTCCGACCGTCTCGGTCGCCTTGCCGATCTTGTGCTGCAACACGAAGTTGATGAAGACCGCCGGCTCGCGCAGGTTCTTGATGAAATTGCCCAAGCCGTCGCGCATCGGCACCGGCACCACCGAATCGAACCCCATCGACACCGGCTCGACCACCGCCGCATCGAACTTCTGGGTCAGTTCGAAGCTCTTGGCGTTGAGCGCGACGAACGGATCGCCGGGCACGTTGCGGCGGGCGTTGACGACGATGTCTTCGGGTTCGGCCTCGTGTGGCACCGGTTTGACGGCGGGGTCTTTGGTGACGGGGTGTTTGGCGGCGGGCTCGGGAACCGGCTCTTGCGATGGTACGGCGGCTTGCAATGCCAGCGGGGCCATCGCGCCTGGGGCCGGCGTGTCCGCGCCGGGAGACCCCGGCGTCAGCATCAACGCGGCGATCGACAATGCAACGCTCATCCGGGTGTGTTCGCCATCGTCGCTCGCATCGTCGTGCCCCTGATCCTTGTCTTGTGCTTGTTGCCAAGACGCCACCGATTATCATGTCCACAGCTTGAGATCATGACAAATTATTCATCACGCCGACCTGTGGTTTGTTTCGGGTGCGGCGTCTCTCGTTCGGGGCATGGGTGGGCTGATCCACCGACGGGAGCGAGTGGGACCAATGTATCAAAGTTTCGGAAGCGACGAAAAGGCGTCGATGGTTCGGATCGGCACTGCGCGGGGGCGCAATTGCGCGTGGAGCGTCGTGCTACCTTTCTTCAACGAGGCGGAGCATCTCGCCGATACGATTGCCGGTCTGGCCAGCCAGAGCGCGCCGTTCGAGCTGATTCTGGTCGATAACGGCAGCACCGACGGCAGCGCGGAGATCGCGAGCGCCGCCGCGCGCCGGTTCGGTCTCGACTGGCGGTTGCTGGTGCAGCGGCGGCCGGGCAAGGTCTCGGCGCTGGCGATGGGGCTTGCCGCGGTCGGGACGCGGTGGGTCGCCACCTGCGACGCCGATACCTGGTATCCGCCGCACTATCTCGAAGCCGCCGGCGCGTTGCTCGCGCGCGATGGCTGCGTCGCGGCGGGCGCCTATTACGTCCGCACCGATCAGCCGGTCGAAAAGGCCGAGCGCGCCGCGCGGAAGATCCTGCTCGCCTCCCGCCTGCTGCCCGGCCAGTGCCACACCGGCGGCGCCGGTCAGGTGTTTGACACCGCCGCGCTCCGCCTCGCCGGCGGCTTCGATCCCGCGCGCTGGAATCTGGTGCTGGAGGATCACGAGATCATCCACCAGATGCTCAAACAGGGCCGCGTCGCGTATGCGGAGACTTTGTGGTGCGCGCCCTCCCCGCGCGAGCGCAAGCGCCCCTCGACACGCTGGACGCTGCTCGAGCGCATCGCTTATCATCTGTTGTCCGACAGCGTGGGAGACTGGTTCTTCACCGGCTTCCTCGGCCCCCGCCTCGCCCGCCGCCGGCTGACCAGCGAACGCCTGCGCGAGACGCCGACGCCGGTCTGGCAACCCCAGCAGCTCGCGGCCTGACGCGGTGCAGGCCGGGCACGCCATGACCTTTGACGGCGCGGGCACGCACGATGCCCGTCTCTGGTCTTGCCCGGCCCCGCAAAGCGGGCCAAACACCGCCACCTTGTTTGTCGAGGGATACCGGCCCGTTACCACGCACCCGTCCGGACTCATGCAGATCTACCAGGAGTCGCGTGGCGAGCTGCTGCGTTTCCTGACGGCACGTGTCGGCGACCGCGCCGAGGCGGAAGATCTGCTTCACGACCTTTGGCTGCGTATCCAGAGCGCGGACGCCGGGCCGATCGCCAATGGCCGGTCATATCTCTACCGGGCCGCGCAGAATCTGGTGCTTGACCGGGCGCGGGCGCGCCAACGCCGGTTAGTCCGCGAAACGGCATGGTCGGGCCACGGCGACGACCATGCCGAACCGGCCGATCCGCGCGCCGACATCGAGGCGCTGATCGCCGCGCGCGAGGATGCCGCAGCGCTCGCCGCCGCGATGGCGAAGCTGCCCGAGAAGGCCGGGCAGGTGTTCCGCCTGCACAAGATCGACGGACTGCCGCACGCCGAAATCGCGGCGCGGCTCGGCATCAGCCGGAGCGGCGTGGAAAAACATATCGCAACCGCCATGACGCATCTGCGCAGGGCGCTCGACGGGGGCACCGCATGACCGACGCGATCACGGAGGCCGCCGCGCGCTGGCACGCCGCGCAAGATGACGACACGATGGATTGGGACGGCTTCACGGAATGGCTGGAAGAAAGTCCGGCGCACCGGGACGCCTATGACGCCGTCGCTCTCCTCGACGATCGGATCGATCGCGCGATCCCGGCGCTGCGCGACCTGCTGCCCGAGGCGCAGCCCGTCGGCCCACGCCGGCACCTCCGCGTTGTCGGCTGGAGCGCGGCTGCGGCTGCGCTGTTGGTCGGCGCGATCGGTTTCAGTACATGGCAGACTACGCAACCCGGCACCGCGGAGATCGCGCTGTACCGCGCTCCGGCCGGGCAGACCCGCGCGGTCGCGCTCGCCAGCGGCTCGCGCGCGACGCTCGCCCCCGGCGCGACGCTGCGCGTCTCGAATGGCGCGCAGGTCGCGCTGGAGGGCAAAGGCTATTTCGAGATCCGGCACGATCCTGCGCACCCGTTCACGGTGACGGCCGGGGCGTACCAAATCCGCGACATCGGCACCCGCTTCGAAGTGGTGTCGGACGCGGGCATGCTGCGCGTCGCGGTCGCGGAAGGGACCGTGGGGGTAACCTCCCGTACCGCGAACGGCGAGGTCGTGGTCGGGGCCGGCAAGACGCTTACCGCGTTCGCCGCCGATCAGCTCGCCGAAGTGCGCACCACCTCGCCCGCGCCGATGGCCGCGTGGCGGGGTGGACACTTCAGCTATGACAACGAACCTTTGGGGTTGGTGGCGGCCGACATATCCCGCTATGCGGGCGCTCCGGTGCTGATCGACGGCGTCCTGGCGCGGCGGCGATTCTCCGGGATCATCGCGCCGGGGTCGCGGGCGGTCATGGTCCGTAATCTGGAGCAATTGACGGGTCTCGATGGCACGACCGAAGGCGACGCGATCCGTCTTGGCGACCGCACTGGCGGTTAGCGGCATGGTCTGCGCGCACGGCGCAGCCGCGCGCGAGGCACGCTACCGGGTCACCGTGGCACGCGGCGATCTCGCCGCCGGGCTGGAAACGCTGGGCGCACAGACCGGCATGTCGTTCGGCTGGGACGGCGCGTTGCCGCGCACGTCCGCCGCCGCTGTCGCCGGACAGATGACCGCGCGCGCCGCGCTCGACCGGCTGTTGCGCGGTACCGGCCTCCACGCGGTTCGCGCCGGACCGACCACGTTCCGGCTCGTCCGGACCGGCCCCGGCGGTGCGCCGCGCACCGACATCCCCGAGACGATGCCCGACGTGATCGTCACCGCGCGCAAACAGCCCGAGGCCTTGTCGACCGTCGCCGCGCCGGTCGCGACCTGGGTGCCGGGCGCGGACCCGGCCGAGTCGAGCAAAGATACGCACGGCGTCGCGGCAAGCGTCGAGGGCATGGTCGTCACGCATGCCGGCACCGGCCACGACCGCGCCTTCATGCGCGGCATCGCCGACAGCCCGTTCAACGGCTTCAGCCAGGCGACCGTCAGCGTCCAGCTCAACGACGCGCGCATCACCTACGACGCCGCCGAACCGGGGCTGAGCCTGATCGACATCGCCCGCGTCGAGGTGTTGAAGGGGCCGCAGGGGCCGCTCTACGGCACCGGGTCGCTCGGTGGGGTATACCGCATCGTCACCAATCCGCCGGTGCTCGGCTCGGTGGCGGGGTCGGCGGGGGCGGCCTTCACCGCGATCCAGCACGGCGGCGTCGGCGCGTCTTCCGAAGCGACCTTCAACCTGCCGGTGATCGATGACCGTGCCGCGATCCGGCTGGTCGGCTATGCCTCGGTCATGCCCGGCTGGGTGAATGTGGCGGGGGCGGCGCGCGGCACCAACCGCAGCGAAACCTATGGCGGCCGCGTGTCGCTGCGCATCGTGCCCGTGTCCGGCTGGATGATCGACGTCGTCGCGACCCAGCAGGCGACGGGCGCGCGCGACAGCGCCTATGTCGATCTGAACGACAAGGACCTCACCCGCCACGTCGCCTTCCTTGAGCCGCGCGACGGGCGCGTGCGCGTGGTGGAGGGCAAGATCGCCGGACAGATCGGCGCGGCGCAACTCGTGCTCGTCACCGGCTATACGCGGCAGGACCAAGGCGAGACCTATGACGCCTCGGCATCGGCGGTGGCGTTGGGCCTGCCGCGCGGATCTCTGGCTAACTATCAGGACACCCGCGCCTACAGCGTGTTCGATCAGGAGGTGCGGCTCTCCGCACCGCCGGGACAGATTTTCAACTGGGTGGTCGGCGCGTCCTATCTTTCGGCGACCACCGCCGCCGATGGCGAACTGTCGCAGCCGGGGCGGCCGCTACGCCCGATCTTCGCGCTGTCGCGCCAGGCGACCGAGATTGCGTTGTTCGCCGACACCTCCTTTCCGCTGTTCGATCGGCTGCGCGCGTCGCTGGGCGCGCGCGCCTTCCGCGCCACCACCGAGGACAGCCGGCGCGAGCGGCGCAAGCTTCAGGCTGACGCCAAAGCGACGTTCGGCCTCACCCCCAGCGCATCGCTGGCCTATAGTTTCGCACGCAACCAGCTCGTGTTCCTGCGCTTCGGTTCGGCGTTCCGGTCGGGCGGGCTCGATTCGACCAACACCGTCACGGGGCGCTACGCCGCCGACAAGGTTCGCACCCTCGAACTCGGCGGGCGGCTGCGCGTCGGTGACCGGCTCTCGGTCGAGGCCGATCTGTTCCGTTCGGTGTGGACTCACCTCCAGTCGGATTATCTCGAGGCGAACGGGCTCACCGCCACGCACAATGTCGGCGACGCGGTGATTCCGGGGGCGGAACTCGCGGTGGAATGGCGGGCCATGTCCGCGTGGCACATCAAAGGCGGTGCGACCTGGCAACGCCCCCGTCTCGATCGCGCGATGAACGGCAAGCATCTCATCAAGGACGCGCGGCTGCCGGTGGTGCCAGATCTGTCGGCGCGGCTCGAGATACGGCGCGACTTCACCGCCGGCGCGTGGCGAATCTCGCCGTATGCGGCGGCGAACTACACCGGCGCATCGCGGCTGAGCTTCGATGCCGGGCTCGACCGTCACATGCCGGGCTATGGCCTTGTCCGCACCGGGGTCGCCGCCGTCTCGGACGCGCTGACGGTGCGGCTCGACATCGACAATATGTTCGACGCGCGCGCTGACACCTTCGCGTTCGGCAATCCGTTCTCGGTGCGGACCACGCCGCAATTCACCCCGGCGCGCCCACGCGCCATCACCGTCTCGGTGTCGCACCACTTTTAGCGACGTCGCCGTGCCGCTATCGTGGGGTCGATACCGCACGCTTCACCACATAGGAAAACCGGAATGACCAAGCCGATGGTTGGGCGCGACACCAAAGTGTGCATGTCGCTGGCGGCGCGGCCGGGCACGTTCGGATCGCGCTTCCAGAACCGCCTCTACGAAATGCTCGGGCTGGATTTCGTCTACAAGGCGTTCACCACCACCGATCTGCCCGCTGCCGTCGGCGGCATCCGTGCACTCGGGATACGCGGCTCGGCGATCTCGATGCCGTTCAAGGAAGCGGTGATCCCGCTGCTCGACGGCCTCGAAGCCTCCGCCGCGGCGATCGACAGCGTCAACACGATCGTCAACGATGACGGCCGGCTGACCGGCTACAACACCGATTATAGTGCCGTGCGGACTCTGCTGGAGGAAAGTGGTCTGGAAGCCGACACGCGGTTCCTGCTGCGCGGATCGGGCGGGATGGCGAAGGCGGTCGCCGCCGCCTTGCGCGATGCCGGTTTCACCACCGGCACGATCGTCGCGCGCAATACAGCCGCCGGGCGCGCGCTCGCCGAGACCTATGGCTTCGCGTGGCGCGCCGAGATCGGCGACGAGGGCGCGCCGCTGCTCGTCAACGTCACCCCGCTCGGGATGGCGGGCGCCGATGCCGACGCCCTCGCCTTTCCACCGGCGATGATCTCGGCCTGCACCGCCGCGTTCGACGTGGTCGCGCTGCCGGCGGAGACGCCCTTCCTCAAGGCCGCAGCGGCGGCGGGCAAGCAGCGCATCACCGGCACCGACGTCGCCAAGCTTCAGGCACTCGAACAGTTCGTGCTCTACACCGGCGTCACGCCCGCGCCGGATCAGGTCGAGGCCGCCGCAGCTTTCGCGCGTGGTGAAACCGACTGAGCCTCAGATCACCCCGGTGCCGCCGTTCGCGCCGAACACGCTGCCCGAGGTGAAGCTGGTGCCGCTCTCCGCCAGCGTGACGTAGAGCGACGCGAGTTCGGCGGGCTGGCCGGCGCGGCCGAGCGGCGTGTCTTGCCCGAACTCGCCCATCTTGCCCGGCAACTGCCCACCGGCGACCTGAAGCGGCGTCCACACTGGCCCCGGCGCGACCGCGTTGACGCGGATGCCCTTGGGGCCGAGTTGCTTGGCCAGCCCCTTGGTAAAGACCATGATCGCGCCCTTGGTGGTCGCATAATCGAGCAGTTCCTCGCCCGGATCGACCGAATTGACCGAGGCGGTGTTGATGAAGCACGCGCCCGGCTTCATCAGCGGCACCGCCGCCTTGGTGATGTGGAACATCGCATAGACGTTAGTCTTCATCGTGCGGTCGAACTGCTCGGGCGTGATCTCGGCGATCGACGCCTTGGATTGCTGATAGGCGGCGTTGTTGACGACGATGTCGAGCCCGCCCAGCGCCTTCGCCGCCTTGCCCGGCAGTCCGTCGCAGAACGCCGCGTCGGTGAGGTCGCCGGGGATCAGCACCACCTTGCGGCCTTCGCCGCGCAGCAGCTTGGCGACATCCTGCGCATCCGGCTCCTCGGTCGGATAATAATTGATCGCGACATCGGCGCCTTCGCGCGCAAAGGCGATCACCGCCGCGCGGCCGATGCCGGAATCCCCGCCCGTCACCAGCGCCTTGCGCCCGGCGAGCCGCCCGCTGCCGCGATAGCTCGCCTCGCCGCAATCGGGCACCGGCTTCATGTCGCGCTGGAGCGCCGGCCACGCCTGCTTCTGCTCGGGGAACGGCTCGCTGCGGAACTTGGTCTTGGGGTCGGGCGCGGTGCGGCCGGCTTGCGCGAGTGCGGGCGCGGCGGCAAGTCCGGCGCCGGCTGCAGCCGCCCCTTTTAGCATCGCGCGGCGGGTGGTCTCGTCGGTCATGGAAGGCCTCGTCATGTCAGTGGACAAAGGCCGCGATGCGGTGTCGGCGGTTCCGCCGGCTCGCTCGAAAGCCTGTGTCCTCAACACTTTGCGACCGGCCGCGTTCCGCAAAACCTGATTGATCTGGATTGACTTCGGACGTGTCCAGACCGCGCTACCGCGCGACGATCATGCTCTCGACAGCCAGCCGTCCGCCGAACCGGGCGCGCACCCGGTCCCCCACGGCGACGGGATGGACACCGGTAACCGCGCCGGTCGAAATCCATTGCCCCGCCTCAACCGGGATACCGCGCGCCGCGAGCAGCTCGAACAGGAACCGCGCCGCGCCGAACGGGCCGTCGAGCATCGTCGCGGTCGTCGCGCTGCCGATCAGCGCGTCGTTGATCCACAGCTCCACCGGCAATGCGTCGAGATCCACGTCGCGCCAATCCTCGATCGCCGCGCCCACGATAAGCCCGTTGTTGTTGCCGAAATCGGACACGGTGACGGTCGGGCCGTGATCGTTGATGCCCGGAAACGGCGAACTCGCGATTTCGATGCCGACATGCACCGCGTCGATCAGCGCGGTCGCCTCCTCGGTCGTGTAGCGTGTCTTGCCCGGGTCGGGCGCGGTGCCGATGCGGAGCAGGAACTCGGCTTCGGCGGCGCCGAACCCTTGCGCGAAGATCGGCATGGCGAGGTTGTCGCTCGCCGGCACGACATGGTCGGCGAAGATCGGGCCGGCGAGCCGATCGACTCCGTCGAACGGCGGGCTGATCTTGCCGACCTTCCATCCCGCGATCCGCGCATCCGACAGCGCGATCGCGCGGTCCTGCACCGCATAAGCCTGCGCCAGCGAGTCCGGAAAGCGGCCGGGGAACTCCGGCAGGGCCACGCCGGCGCGGCGCGCATCCGTGAACGATCGCGCGATCCGCTCTGCATTGTTCTCCGGCGTCACCGCATCCCTTTCTCGATCGTACAGGACGGCGATATGTATTGGAAACCGGTGTCAATGACAAGCATTGCGCGGACACTGGTTCACGCTGCCACCAGCGACTATGCAGGCGGGATGGAGAAGACCGGCCAGCCCACCATCAACGATGTCGCGCGGATCGCCGGCGTGTCGAAAAAGACCGTCAGCCGCGTCATCAACCGCTCCCCCCTGCTCAACGAGGATACCCGCAAGCGCGTCGAGGAGGTGATCGGCGACCTCGGCTACATCCCCAACCCGCAGGCGCGCGCGCTGGCGCTGGGACGCAATTTCCTGATCGGCCTCCTCCACGACAACCCCAACGCGCAGACCGTGATGAACGTGCAGCAGGGTATGCTCGAAGCCTTGTACGATACCGAGTTCGAGATGATCGTGCGCCCGCTCGACCGTGGCTCGCTGACCATGCTCGAGGATCTGCGCCATTTCCTCGAACGCCAGCGGCTGTTCGGCGTGTTGCTGATGCCGCCGATCAGCGAGAATGACGCGATCGCCAAATTATGTGCCGATATCGGCTGCCGCTATGTGCGGATGGGGTCGGCCGAACTCGACAGCAACGAGCATATGGTCGCCTCGAACGATCGCGAAGCGGTGCGTGACGCGACTCGCTATCTGATCGATCTGGGGCACCGGCGCATCGGGCTGGTGTCCGGCCCGCACGGCTTTCGCTCGGCGCGTGAACGCCGGCTCGGCTTCGAGGATGCGCTGCGCGACGCCGGTATCGCGCTCCCGCGCAGCATGATCGCGGACGGCGACTATCGTTTCGAATCCGGGCTGGTCGCCGCCGACCGGCTGCTCGATGTCGTGCCGCGCCCGACCGCGATCTTCTCGTGCAACGACGAGATGGCGGCGGGCGTCATCCACGCCGCCTGCCAGCGCGGCCTCACCGTGCCGCGCGACCTTTCGGTGATCGGGTTCGACGATACGCCGATCGCCGCGCATATGTGGCCACCGCTGACGACGGTGCGCTGGCCGATTGCGACGATGGCGCGCTCGGCGGCGCTCAAGCTGATCGCGGGCGTGACCGCGCACGAAGCCGATGCGGCGGTGAGCGAACCGTCGCTGTTCCGCTCGACCCTGATCCGCCGCGCCTCGGTCTCGGCACCCGCAGCGGAGTGACACGGCGGACACTATGCCGGCGGCTACGGTTGCACTCGTCTGGTATCGCCGCGCCGATTATGCGCGTGATGGCGGAGGCGCGCACTGGCCGGCCAAGCCATCGCCCGTCAACGGATCAGCGCAACTCGTCCTTCTTGCGGCTGACGAGGCGCACCGCGATCGACACGCTCGCGAGGATCGCCGGGTAGAGCCATTTCCCGCGAATTGAATCCCACAGACCGCCAGGCTTGCGCCGCAATGCCTGCGGCCGCTTCGACGCGGCCCGCGTATCGGCAGACTGGCCGAGACCCGGCAGCCGGACGACCGGCGACCCGGCCTGAGACATGGAGCCTTTGCGCGACTTCGCCATCCGATACCACCGATCCCTGAAAACGCCCGTTACGCCGGAGCGCCCATATGCCACGGATCGGAGGAGATCGACACCTTTCCGACGTTATTCCGGCACCGCATAGAACGCGCGATACCAGTCGGCGAAGCGCTTCAGCCCATCCTCCAGCATCACCTGCGGATGATAGCCGGTCAACGCATGCAGCTTGGACACGTCGGCATAGGTCGCGGTCACGTCGCCGGGCTGCATCGGCCGCATGATCTTCCGCGCGGTCTGGCCGAGCGCGGCCTCAAGCGCTTCGATCATCTCCATCAGCCCGACCGGGCGGCTGTCACCGATGTTCAAGATGCGGTGCCCGTCCGTGGCCGGCGGATGATCGAGCGCGCCGATGATGCCGTCGACGACGTCGTCGATATAGGTGAAGTCTCGCGCCATCTTGCCCTCGCCATACACCTCGATGGCATCGCCCTTGAGGATCTTCTGCGTGAAGCCGAAATAGGCCATGTCGGGCCGGCCCCACGGGCCATAGACGGTGAAGAAGCGCAACCCCGTCTGCGGAAAGCCGTAGAGCCTGGCATAGCTCTGGCTCATCAATTCGCACGCGCGCTTGGTGGCGGCGTAGAGCGAGACCGGATCGATCGCCGGCTCGTCCTCGGTGAAGCCCGCCCCGCCCATCGGCTTGTCGCCATAGACCGACGAGGATGAGGCATAGACGAGATGCTCGAAATCGGGCGCGTGCCGGCTCGCCTCGAGCAGCGACAGATGCCCGGCGAGGTTCGAGCGTTCGTAGGCGAACGGGTTCTCGATGCTGTAGCGAACCCCCGCCTGCGCGGCGAGGTGGACGATCCGCTTCACCGCGTTGTCGCGCACCAGCGCGGCGATCGCGGCGGCATCGGCGATGTCGAGCTTGTGGAAGCTGAAGGTTTCCACCCCCTCGAACGTCGCCAGCCGCGCCGCTTTCAACGCCGGATCATAATAATCGTTGACGATATCGACGCCGATCACGCGCTCGCCGCGGGCGAGCAAGGCATGTGCGGTGGCGTGACCGATGAAGCCGGCGGCGCCGGTGACGAGCACTGGATCGGTACGGCTCACCGGCCCACCCCCGTGTAGGCGAAGCCTGCTGCCTCGACCATGTCGCGCGGATAGATGTTGCGCAGATCGACCAGGATCGGCTGCGACAACAGCCCCTTCACCCGCTCCAGATCGAGCGCGCGGAACGCATCCCATTCGGTGACGATGACGAGCGCATCGGCCCCCTCCATCGTCTCATAGGCATTGCCGCAATAGTCCACTTCGCTCAGCACCCGTTTCGCCTGTTCCATCCCCTCGGGATCATAGGCGCGTACCGTCGCGCCGGCATCCTGCAAGGTCTGGATAACCGAGATGGCGGGCGAATCGCGCATGTCGTCGGTATTGGGCTTGAAGGTGAGGCCGAGCACCGCGACCGTCTTGCCGCGCACGTCGCCCCCCATCGCCGCGATCACCTTGCGCCCCATCGCGCGCTTGCGGTTGTCGTTGACGGCAACCACCGCCTCGACGATCCGCTGCGGCGCGTCGTAATCCTGGCTGGTCTTGAGCAAGGCCAAAGTATCCTTCGGGAAGCACGAACCGCCATAGCCCGGCCCGGCATGGAGGAACTTCGCGCCGATCCGGTTGTCGAGACCGATGCCGCGCGCGACCTCCTGCACGTCGGCGCCGGCCTTCTCGCACAGATCGGCGATCTCGTTGATGAAGGTGATCTTCACTGCGAGGAAGGCATTCGCGGCATATTTGGTCAGCTCGGCGCCACGCCGGCTCATCTCCACGATCGGCGAGCGGTTGAGATACAGCGGGCGATACACCTGCCGCATCACCTCCAGCGCGCGCGGATCGTCACCGCCGATCACGATCCGGTCGGGCCGCTTGAAATCGTCGATCGCGGCGCCTTCGCGCAGGAACTCGGGGTTGGAGACGACCGCGAAATCGGCGTCGGGATTGGCTTCGCGCACGATCCGCTCGACTTCGTCGCCCGTGCCGACCGGCACGGTCGATTTGTCGACGATGACGGTGAAGCCGGTGATCGCCTGCGCGATCTCGACGGCGGCGGCATAGACATAGGACAGATCGGCATGGCCATCGCCACGCCGCGACGGCGTGCCGACCGCGATGAACACCGCGTCGGCGCCGCTCACGCCCGCCGCGATATCGGTGGTGAACGACAGCCGCCCGGCCGCGACGTTGCTGGCGACGAGCTGGTCGAGCCCCGGCTCGAAGATCGGGATTCGCCCCGCTTCGAGCGCAGCGATCTTCGCCGCGTCCTTGTCGACGCACACCACGTCATGCCCGAAATCGGCGAAACAGGCTCCCGATACCAGGCCGACATAGCCTGAACCGATCATCGTGACCTTCATGGAATAACCCCCGGTTGCGTGTGCGATATGCAGAAAAGGTTACGGATTTGGCGCGGTGTCGGTCGCATCACGAGCCGAACGCACGGGTGACGGAGAACGTCACCGCATCCGCGACATAGGGAAAGGCGACCTTGGTGGAATCGCGCTGGGCATGGTCGTAGGTGAGGCTCAGCGTGAATTTGGAGCCGGTGACATAGGAAAGCCCCGCGCTGGCCCGCGTCGTCACTTCGTTGCGATCGAGCGCGAGCGGCGCCGGCGCCTGCACGTCGTAGCGGAAGCGCCGGCTCCCCCGGCTCAGGGCGAGGTTGAAATTGACCCGGCCGAACAAAGTCTCGCTCGCGCTGATGCCGTAGCTCGTCACCTGCACGCCGTTGGAGAACACCCGGCTCTCGGTCGAAAAACCACGGCGGAAGCTCGGCGTGATGACGAGGCCCGGCAGCGGCGACCAGACCAGGGCGATATCGGCCTGGATGCCACGACCGTCCTTGTCGAGCACCGAGCGATCGTCATGCCAGGTATAGCCGAAGCTGCCGCGCAGACTGGTGATGCCGGTGAGCTGATAGTCGATGTACGAGACCACCGACCGTTCCCGGAAATCGCTGCGATAGGGCGCCAGCCCGGTGCCGGTCTGGATCTGCGTGGTGGCGAGCCCGTGCGCGCGTTGTTCCGCATATTCGAGCGTGACGCTGTTGCCGGTCGGCGAGAAATAGCCGAACCCGCCCGAAAAGCGGACGATGCGGGTGCCGTTCGCCTCAAGCTCGCGGCTGCCGATCGTCGAGCGCTGATAGCCACCGCGCCCGACCGCACGGAAATTGCCGAGCAGATTGCGCGAGGCGACGATATTCACATCGGCGGTCGAGCGCAGCGTCTTGTGGGTGATGAACGCATCGTCGAACACCACGGGCTCGTGCAGATAGGATGCTGTCGCATCGACCTGGCCCTGCCCGGTCTTGTACGTCGCCGACGCGCTGCCGGCGTAATTCAGCGCGTTGAAGCGCGGGTTGTAGGCGTGGATGCGCTGCCCGGCGGTGCCCTTGAGGTTGACCGCGACCACGCCGATCCGCGTCGCCACCCCGCCGCGCACGACGAGATAGGTGACGACTTCCTCGCCGCTGTTGGGCAGGGTTTTTCGCAAGCCCGAGGGGACGCGATACAGGTTGTCGTCATATCGGATCGACACGGTCGCGGCGAGATCGTGGCTTTGCGCCCGTGCTGCCGATGGCAGCGCCGCCAGCGCGAGGCCGGCGAGCAGCGCGCTCCCGGCACACGGCATCACGCCATTCGCCGGCGTCGGCATTCCCTCTCTCCCCTTCATGCGGAAACCCCGCCGAGCAGTTCCGGGAAACTGTCCCGCGCGCACTTCGCCCAGGTGAAGCCGCTCGCCCGGCCGCGCGCCGCCGCACCGCGATCCGCCCGCAACGTCGCGTCGCCCGCGTAGATCGCGATTCTCGCGGCGAAGCTCTCGATGTCGCCATCCGCGACGAGCGATCCGGTATCGCCCAGCACTTCGGGAATGCCGCCGGTCGCAGCGGCGATCGAGGGGCAGCCCTGCGCCGCCGCTTCGAGCAAAACGAGTCCGAACCCCTCGATCTTGCCCGGCAGCGCGCGCGCGAACAGCAGATGCGCGGCCGAACGGCGATAGACGCGCTTGATGTCGTCGATCGACAGCCGCCCAGGCATCACGATCCGCACGCCGACATCGCGCGCCGCGTCGCCGATCGCGCGCGCATAGCCCTCGTCCTCGGCGCGGCCGATCACGACATAGACCGGGTCGGCCATGCCGTGCCGGTCGCGCGCCAGCGCGAGCGCGGCGAGCGTCTCGACATGCCCCTTGCGCGGTTCGAGCCGGCCGACGCTGCAAAACAGCGGCGCGTGCTGCGGCAGAGCGGCCAGCGCCGCGTCGTCGAACGCGCCACGCGCTGGCGGATCGAACCAGTCGCGCCCAACGCCGAGATAGGCGATCGCCTCGCGTCGCGGCCGGCCGAGCTGCGCGCGGAAAATGTCGCGCGTCGCGCGCGAATTATAGGCGACCAGTTCGGCGCCGAGATAGGCGTTGCGCACGCTTGCGAGCTTCACGCCACCGCTGCGGAACTTGCTCGCCTCGCTGCCGTGAACCATCACGCGGTAGCGGCGACGGTGCAGCGGTTGCAGCAGCCGCACCAGCAACAGGCTGCGGATATCGGCGGCGAGCACGATCGCCCCGGCCGGCAGGCGCCGCAGGATCGCGAGCAGCGCCGGCACCGCGCGCGGCGGGATGGCATGGTGGCGCAGGATGCAATGATGTTCGACATCCTCAGGCAGCGCCGTCGCGGCGCCCTCATATGCCGGTGCGATCACGACGACGCGGCATCCGGCAGCGGCGAGCGCGCGTGCGAGTTCGACCGAATAGGTGCCGATCCCGCCCGAGAACGGTGCATATTCGCAGGTGATGATGGCGACGGTTCGCCCGGAGCGCTGCAACATCACGCCGCCCCCAGCGCGGCTTGCCGCGCGCGACCGCCGCTACCGAGCAACCGCAACGCCAGCGCGGGAAACAGCGTCGCGGCGAGCAAAGATTGCCACGCGCGGCGGTTGCTCGGATCGAGCCGCACCGCCAGCCGCAACAGCCGCACCGCCCCGGCGCGGTCGCCCAACAGGAAGCGCTGGTTGCCGAGCTTGCGCGCCCGCTCGGCCAGCCGGCGCGGGACGAGCGGCAGCAAAGCCGGTTCGTCCGCCGCCGCCTTCAAGGCGACGAACGCGTGATGCGCCATCAGATCATTGCGCCCGCCGGTGATGCTGCTGCCGCGCTGCCGCTTGTAGAGCAAAGGCGCATCGACCAGCGCGAACCGGGTGACGCGCGCGAGCCGGAGGTAGAAATCGGTATCCTCGAACACGCGCACCGCCGCGTCGAACCCGCCCGCCGCGTCATAGGCGGTGCGGCGCAGCATGGTGGTGGACGGGATGATCGGCGGATCGTTCAGGAAATAGGCGTGTGATAGTCGCGCGGCGCCGGTGATGTCGAGCACGCCGGCGCGGCGCGCGGCGGCGAGGTTCTGATTGGGGAACACGCAGAAATCGGCATAGACCAGCCCGATTGCGGCATCGCCGGCCAGCACCGGCAGTTGCCGTTCGAGCTTGTCGGGCGTCCACAGATCGTCGCCGTCGAGGATCGCCAGCACCGGCTCATCGGTCTCGGCGATCGCGTTGCGCCGCTGCCCCGGCAGGCCCACGCCGCCCGGGCCGTACAGCACGCGAATTCGCGCATCCCAGCCTTCGATCTCGCGCAGCACCGCCAGCGTTTCGGCGTCCGATCCGTCATCGGCGATCACGATCGCGGTGATCCACTCGGCCCGGCTTTGGTCGAGTACGCTGCGCACCGCCGCGCCAATATACGGCCCTTCATTATAACAGGTCATGATCACCGCGACGCCGGGCGGCGCGGCAGGCTCCGGCATCGGCCGGGCGTCTGGCTGGGTCATGGTCATCGCTCAGGCGACCGGCGCTTCGACCGGCCGCGTCGCCGTGATCGGGGTGGGTCGGGCGAACCGCTCGAACAGCCGCTGCCCCGGCAGCTCGATCCAGCGGTAGCTCAGCATCGCCAGCCCGATCACCGCCCCGGCATAGGCAAAAGCCAGCAGATCCATCGTCCCCGGCGGCCCGAAGTCCATCAGCATACCGCCGCCGACATTCCGGTACAGCGGCACATGCAGCACGCCCTGCGCCGCCCGCACGACCCCACCGAGCACCGACAGCAGCACGAAATGCAGCAGATACATCGAATAGGAGATTTTCCCGAGCAGCGCCCAGGGTTGCCCGGCCAGCACACGCGACACCGCCCCGCCGTCGAACGCGAACACCAGCACCACCAGCGCGAACACGAGGATCGACGCGACGCCTTCGAGCGGCGCGAACCAGTACAGCCCCGCGATCAGGACGACCGCCGCCACCTCGATCGCGGTTGCATACGGGAGCCGCCCGCCGCGCAGGCGCTGGAAGATGCGGTACACGACGTGCCCCGCGAAGAAACCGCAGATACAGCTCGCCAGCCCCTTGAACTGCGTTTCGTGCCAGTCCGGGTGGTACAGCTCGAGCGCGACCAGCGCGGCGCCCGCCATCGCCACCAGCAGCATCGCCGGCACGAGCGTCCGGCCGCGAAACGTCACGGCAACCGCACCGAACAACAGACAGGTGTAGAATTCGACGCTGATCGACCAGCTCGGCCCGTTCCAGCTATAGTCGGGCAACGGGATGATCGCCTGCAGCAAAAAGACGTTGGCGATCAACGAACCAATGCCGTTCGCGCCGTGGAACGGCGGCTCGCCGCTTGGCAGGCCGACCCGCACCAGTGCCCATTTGACCAGTTCGAGCGCCACCAGCACGCCGAGCGTCACGATATGCAGCGGATACAGCCGCCCGATCCGCCGCACGACGAACCGGCGAACCTCTCCGCCGCCAGCCAGCCGCGCACCGTACGCATGCGTGATGACGAACCCCGACAGCACGAAGAAGAACGGCACCGACAGCCCGCCATGCCGCACCGGCGGGAAGGCATGGAACGCGCCATTGGCCGACAAATGGAAGAACAGCACGAGCAGCGCCGCCACCCCGCGCCAGGCATCGAGCGCATGGAACCTCATGCGCCCCGCTCCTCGATCAACCTACTCCGCACGGGCAGCGATGCCCTCGCCTGCGGATCAGGTGGCACGCTGGCGATCGCCGCCAGCGTGCGTTCGGCGATCGCGTCGATCCCGATATTGTCCTGCGCGAAGCCGCGCGCGGCGAGCGACATCTCACGCCGCCTCGCCGGGCTGAGCGCGAGCGCCCGGCGCATCGCCTCCGCGAACGCATCCGGTGTCGCCGCATCGACGATGAAGCCATTCCCCCCGTGCGCCACGACCTCCGCGACGCCGCTCGCCCGGAACACGATCGGGATGACACCAGCCGACATCGCTTCCAGCAGCGCATTCGACTGCCCCTCGCGCTGCGACGCGCACACGAAGAAGTCGCTCGCCTGCAACTCGGGATAGACATCGGCGACGAAGCCCGCGAACGTCACCGGCGATCCAGCGGGTTCGCGCGGCGCAAGCCGGTCTTTCTCCGGGCCGTCACCGACCAGTCGCAAGCGCAGCGTTACGCCCGCCGCCGCCAGCGCCGTCGCCGCCTGATACAGCACATCGACGTTCTTGTCGGGGTGAAGCCGCGCGGCGTAGATGAAGCCCAGCCCATCGCGCTTGGCCATCGCCCGGTGCAGGTCGTCGAGCGGCGGCAAGGCGACGCCGTTGGGGAATTCCGCGATCCGTGCCGGCGCGACCCCCAGCGTGCGCAATTCGGTCGCGATCTGCTTGCTGTTGGCGACGAAGACATCGACACGCCACCGCAGCAACCGTTCGACCAGCCGTCCGTACAGGAACTTCTTACCGCGCAACGCCGCGAACTCGGACGCCTCGCCGCCGCCGCCGAGCTTCACCAGCAGCGGCGATGCGTTGCGCCACGCCGCCAGCGCCGGCCCCAGCGCATGCAGCCGCGCGTGGAACACATAGACCGGCACGCCGCGCCATTCCGGGCCGCGCAACCGCCACGGCACCCAAAGGCTCCACGCCAGAAAGGACAGGATGTTGCGGCCACCGAGGTTGGGCCAGGCCGCCACGCGTTTGCGGACGATCCGCCCGAAGCCGGTCCACTCCTCCAGCGGCACGTCGCGCGACAGCGTCGGCGCGACCAACGTCACCGTCACACCCCTGCGCCCCAGCGCCTCGGCGAGAATGCGCGCCTGCCGCTCCGCGCCACCATAACTGTCGGGGAAATAGGTCGCCACCGCGAGGACCAGGGATCGATCAGCCATCGTAGCAGCCGATCGCGTGCCGGGCCGGACGCGCGCCATCGCCTTCGCTGTTGTCGTGAATCTTGCGCATCGCCGCCCCCTCAGACGAACTCAGGACCAGTTATTTGTAGACTCGCAGATCATCGAAGGAGACCGACTGCGGCAGCGTCCTGACACTATCCTGAGGATTGATGGATAGGGTCATGTTGACGTAAAACGGTCGCGTGAAATAGTCGGCGTCCGCCGCAATCCGCGCGACTTCCTTGCGGTCCATGTACACGACCAACGCCGGCTTCCCGTCGAGCGTCGCGATCCCGCGCAGATCGACGCCGTAGATGTGCCAGCCGAAATCGGCGATCGCATCCATGCCGGTGTAATCGGATCGCTTGATATGGCCGTCCGGCTCCTGTGGTCCCCAGCGGTGGATCGAGTGATGATGACCGCGCTTGTCGCCCGCGCCGAAATATTCGATCGCATCGACCTCGAGATGGCCGCGCTGGCGGGGATCGTCGGGCGTGAGCAGCCAGAAACTCGCCCAGGTGCCGCGCGCATTCGGAAACCGCGCGCGCACCTCGAAATAGCAGCCGACGCAGGTGAAGCCGTTGGTGCCCGGCACGATCTGCGCACCCTGATAGGCTTGATTGGCATTGGTCGACTGGACGGTGCCGCTGTGGATTCCGTCCGAACTCTGGTAGGCACGCAGCGTCAGGATTCCGCCATTGCTCGCATACGCGGCGCCACCCGGCGGATCGAATTTCTCCAGCCCGACGTCGGCATGTTGCTTCGCCCACAGGATCGGCCCGTTCAGCGCGCGCGCGGTACTGAACTGATCTTCGAAGATCAGCTTCGCTCTGCCGAACACGAGCCCGCTGCCGCGCAGCACCTCGCTCCAGCCGTTGTCGGCGGACGCGGCGCCCGGCCACAGACCGAGAACCGGCGCGAGCAGCAGCGCGACCAGCGACGATCTGGCACGGCCGATCGGCCCGCGAATGTCCAATGCCTTCATCACTCGAACCCCTGTCACCGTGGCCTTTGCCAATCGGCATCCTCTCCCGAACCTCGGCGTCGCCATGCGGCCTCAGGCCCAGCGGTAGACCTCTTGCTCGCCACGCGTCGCATGGCGCGCGGCCAGCCGCGCCGACACACGCGGCAACGCCAACGTCTCGCGATAGGCCTGGTCGAGTTGCGCGAACATCGACGCGAACGTCCAGCCGTCGACCGGCGCGCGCGAGGCCGCATGAGTCATCCGCGCGAGCCGCATGTCGTCTCGCACCAGATTGGCTGCCTCACGCGCGACCGATTCGGCGTCGGTACGCCGCACGACGATGCCGTTGACGCCACTCTCGATGATCTCCTCGATACCGCGCAACGGACTGACCACCGCTGGCTTGCCGCCCGCCAGGCTCTGCACGATCGTGCGCGGCAGGCCTTCGCGAAGCGACGCGAGCGAGCAGACATCGGCGAGCGCGACGAGCCGTTCGGGGTCCGAGCGATGCCCGAGCAACTTCACCCGGTCACCGACATCGAGCGCCGCCACCAACGCGGCGAGCCGGTCGCGCTCGGGTCCGTCGCCCGCGATCAGCAGCCGGATGTCCTCCCCGCGCTGCGTCACCTTGGCGAAACCGGTGATGAACTCGGCCTGCCGCTTGCGCACCTCGAGCACCGCCATCATCAGGATCGTGCGTGGCTTGGCGGCGTCAGGTCCGACCCCGATCAGGCCCCGCCAGTCTTCGGGCCACGCGGCGTTCTGGTATCGGTCGATATCCATTCCCGAGCGCACCACCGAATGCAGCCGATTGCCGCCGAGCCGCGCGAGCGCATAGGCGTCGCGCGTGCCGTGGCTGACGTGGATGAAATGGTCGGTCATCGGCGCAGCGATATGTTCCGCCGCGAGGTAGACCGCTTTTTCCGCCAGCCCGACATTGCTGAACGGCAGGATGTGGACGCCGTGAACGATCGCCGGCACCCTGGCGTTGCTTGCCGCGAGCCGGCCGACGATCCCCGCCTTGCTGGTATGGGTATGCACGACATCGGCCTGGATTTCCCCGAACAGGACCGACAACCGGCGATACGCGGCGATATCGCTCTGCGCGGACACCTCGCGAACCATCTCGTCGACGAGATGCACCCGAACCGGCGTGCCGCGCCCCGCATATTCCTCCACATCCGAGGACCGCCCGCAAAACAGATGCACGACATGCCCGGATTGCGCCTGATGGACGCACGATGCCCAGGTGTTCTCCTCCGCGCCGCCCGATCGATTCATCCGTGTCTGAACATGCGCGATGACCAGCGGCTGCTCGAAGCGAACCGACCTTGCGACATTCTCCCGCGCTCGCTGCATCATGACGATTTCCCCAATTTCGCGCACCATCGCTTGCAATCGCTATGAAGCGGATCGCATTTCGGTTCTGCCACTGAATTTTCGTAAGTATCACGATCACTAACGACGCGATCTTGAACCTATTTTTACGGTTTCCGCGTTTTCGCGTCAATGATCTGCGTTGTACTTACACGTATGACTTAGCCATTTTGGACGCATCGACTTCCGCCTATACTCAAAGATAAAGCCGATGATGGCGGGGCGCCAATGCGACAGCGTCGGTTCCGTGCCTATGCCCGCGCGCGATCACGGATACCGCCCGTCAACGCTGAAAGCCGGTCGCGGACTGGTGTAGCGCACCGCCGACCAGCATCTCCCACAGCGGCCGCCCTGCGCCGGCAAGCAGCGCCCGGAAGAACGCGGCGAGAAGCTTGTCCGCAGCGGCCGGATCGTCGCTGTCCAGCTCGTCGGTCAGGAACGAGGCGCGCACCATCACCCCGTCCGGCAGGCGCAGCGCCAGGCTCTGGCGGAACAAGGCGGCGCGCACCGCCAACGACCCGGCCGGCAGCGCGTCACCGATCCGCATGAAATACCCGACCAGTTCGTTGCGCCCGGCGCGATCACCGATGAAGCGCGTCACGATCGGCCCGTTAGCCAGCGCGAGTGGCGCCAGCCGGCGCACCTTGAAGCCCTGGGTGGCGTAGCAGAATTCGGGCCAGTGGAAGCGATCCTCCTGCCGAAGCTCGCGCTTGTAGACGATGTTGAGCATGATGCGCGGCAGTGCCGGCGCGACATAATCGCGCTCGACGACGCGGTCGTACATGTCGAGCGCGGCCGCGAAAGCGACGTCGATCTCGATCGGATCGACCATATCCGCGCTTGACGGCTGCAACTGCCACGCGCCGACGCGCGGTGGCAACTGCGTGAGCACGCCATCGCCCCCCGGCGGCACCGTGCGCTGCGCGCGCCGAAAGCCGATCGCCCCTGCGGACGCGGCGCCCGCAAGGCCGGCAAACGCCCCTGCGCCGAGCAGATCACGGCGGCGGATCATGCCTGCGCCTCCACCGGCCCGAGCGCGCGGCCGAGCAGCATGAACGCGGTCAGCACCACCCCCACCTCGACATAGGCGGCGACATCATGGACGATCGCCTCCCCCGACACGCCGAACAGCGCCGCGGTGAGGATCAGCGCGAACACCCGCAAGAAATTCGCCGCCAGTGCGATCACCGGCATCAGCGCCACGAACAACAGCCCGGCAGAGAGCGAGCGCGCCGGAAAGACATGCAGGAAGAGGAAGCCGATCGCCGTCATCGACACCATCGCCCGCAATCCGACGCAGGCGCCCGCGACGTTGAGCTGGACGAAGCCGACGTAGATGAACACGCCCGATGTCGTCACCGGAAAGCCCAGCAGCGCGGCGAGCCGTGCCGCCGAATGTGTCAGCCCCAGCCGCAGCGGCACGAGCAGCGCGTCGGCGATCGGCCCGAACCACGGCACGATGAAGATCAGCAGCGCGGCGAGCAGCAGCCAGCGCCTAGCCAGTGCCGTCCCGCCGGTCGCGAGCGCGAGGCTCGTCATCATGATCGGCAGCGACACGCCCTGGAGTTGCACCGAATCGGTTACCCGACCGACGAAGTACAGGATCAGGGCGGCGGAGATCGCCGCCGCCCCGGCGACCTGCTCGCGCTTGGTCGACGACCAGGCGAAAGCGTGCCGGTCGCGCCAGTAGCCGAACAACACCAGCGCGAGCAGCAACCCGCTATGATTGTCGTCCTCGCTCCACAGCAGCACCGCGCCATATTCGGTCAGCACCGGCACGTAGAGCGCAAGCAACCCGAACAGGATCAATCCGAGCGCGACACTGCTGCGTCCGTGCGCGGCGGGCGGCACGGCCTCCTGCCGCATGTAGCCCGAGTCCAGCGTGGCGGTGGCGCGCGGCATCATGGCCGCACCATGACGCCACCGACGATCGCGATGCCGGCGTCTTCGCACAAATCGAGCATTCGCGACGAGCGACGCGCGCGGGTAACGCCGGCGCGAGTCACGCACAACGCACCCGTCGTCGCGAGCGCGGCGATCTGGTAATCGTTCGAGGTCGCGGCTGCGGGCGTATCGACGAAGATCACCTCGAACGCGTCGTCCATCGCTTCGATCAGCGATTGCAGCGCGGACTGCATGAAGCGGTCGTACCGCAATTCGCTCAACGTCGCCGCCGGAATCACCGACAGGTTTTCAACACCGCGTACAGGCCGGTGAATCGCCCCGCATATCGGGTCAGCCAAGCTGAACTTGGTGTGGATCGCGGGGTTGCGCAGATCCGCGTCGATCAGCAGCGTGCGGACGCCCGATTGCGCGAAGATGCAGGCGAGATTGCTTGCGACGACGGTTCGGCCTTCGCGCCGGTCGGCGCTGATGATCGACAGCGCCTTGTGCTTGGGCTCGGCCAGGAACCAGCGCATCGCCAGCGTCTGCGCGACCCGCCGCAGATCGGCGACACGCGGCGAATGCGGACTCTTCAGCGCGAACAGATCGTCGCCAACGCTTACGCTGCCGGTTGCGGTCGCCGACGGCCACGCGCTCTGCCCGTGCGCGACCGAAGCGTCACCGAGCATCGCGGCGGCGCGGCGGAACAAGACGGTACGGTCCTGCGACAATCTCGCCGCCTCTTCTGGCCGATCGTCGTCGACTCGTGCCTCGGCGACGAGCAGATCGGCGATCCGCACTGACAGCTCGTCCCACTCGCGGCTGTTGTACTTCATGCCTCGACCCTCATGTTCGGCAGCAGGCCAGCCACCATTCGCGGCAGGCGCAGCGGCTGCGGCGGGCTGATGCGAATGCTGCCGAGATCGGGGATGCCGAGCCAGCTTTCCATTTCACCGCTGAAGCGGATGCGCCGGTCGAAAAAGGCGATGCCGATCACGAGCACCACGCCCGCCGCCACGCCGAACACGAGGCCGAACACCATCGTCACGAAGCGCCGTGGCAACACCGGCTTCTCGCTTGGCGTCGCTGGCGAGAGGATCGAGATGTTGGTCTGCGCGGTCGTGTCGAGCACCTGCAATTGCGCGCGGCGCTGCGCGATCTGGTCGTAGGACGCCTGTTGATTGGCGATGTCCTGCTGCAGGATCGACACTTCGCTCTGCGCGGCGCGAACCTTGGTGACGCGATCGCGCTGCGCGGCGACCGCGCCGCTCAGTCCGGCTTGAACCGTCCGCGCCTGCGCCGCGCTCGCCGCCGCCGACCGACGGATCAGCGCCTCCTGCCCGGCAAGCTGGCCGCGCATCGCGGTGATCTGCGCGACGAGCTGGCGATAATCGGGATTGTTGGGGCCGGCGGTCGTGCTGAGCTGGCTGCGTTGCGCTTCCAGCCGCGCGATCTCGGTCTGCAGGCCCATCACCACCCCGCTCGCCATCGTATCGGGCAGCGCGGCGCCGCCGACATGCGACGACGCCGCGACGCTCTGCGTCTGCGCCGCAGCGAGTTGCGTCGACAGCGCGTTGAGCCGGGCGCTATCGGGGTCAGCCTCGCCCTTGCCGGCGACGAGATTGAGCGCGCGTTCCTTGGCGATGAGCTGCGCCTGCATCTCATGCAGGGTTCGGCTCATCTCGTTGAGCTGTTTGGTATAGGATGCCACCGTGCGCCGCGCCGGATCGGCCTGGAGCTGGATGTTGACGTCGATGAACGCCGCCGCGAACGCATTGGCCATTGTCGCCGCGAAGCGTGGATCGCCGCTGAGGAAGCTGATTTCCATCACCCGCGAATTGACCGCGCTCGAATCGATCACCAGCGAGGCACGAAGCTGGCGGGCGAGGAAATCGGGCAGCGCGCCGTCCTTTGGCTTCCAACCGAACTGGCGCGCCGCGTCCGGCACGCTCGCCAGCCCGGTATCGGTGACGACCTGCCGCGCGACGCGGTCGCTCTTGAGGATGTCCTCCTGCGTCAGCAGATAATCGGCCGAAAGCTGCTCGGCGACCGATTGCGGCCCGATCGTCTCCGGCGCGCGCACCCCCGCCACCACCGTCGCGGTCGATTTGTAAATCGGCCGCGTCATCACCAGGCTCAGCACCGCAAGCGCGAGCGACACGATTACGCAAGCCACGATGATCCGCCACTTTTCGAACAATACCTTGCCGATATGCCTGGGAGTCACACTCTCGCCCCTCGCCTAGAACAGCCGCGCGCCGACCAGGATCAGGTCGCGCGGCTTGACCGGGTCTTGCAGCTTGGCGCGGATGATCGCGTCGGCGGCGCCTTCGTGGCGAGTCACCTTGAGCCGGCTGCGCGCACCGCGCTGAGTGATGCCGCCGGCCAGCGCGATCGCACGCTCCATCGTCAGCCCCGGTTCGAGCGGGAAGTTGCCTGGACGCTGCACCTCGCCCGAAATGTAGAAGGTCGCGCTTTCGGTGACGATCAGCGTGTCGTGCGGTTGCAGCATCTGGTTGGCGGCGCCCGCGAGCAACTGGTCGGCAGGCAGATCCTGCTGCGTGCCGTCGCGCCGGACCACCCGCACCGTGCCGCCGCCCACGCCGAGCGTCGCTCCCGCGCGCGCGAGCATCTCGGTGATGGTCAGCCCGCCGCGATCGAGCGGATACTCGCCCGGCTTCCCTACCGCACCCAGCACGGAGACGGTGCGGCTGCGATAGGTCTGCACCATCACGTTGACGAGCGGATCACGGAAGATCCCGCCCGATTGCAGCCGCCGCATGATCTCGTTGCCGACCTGCGCCGGTGTCATCCCCGATGCCTGTACCCGGCCGACCGCGTTCAATACGACCGTGCCATCCTCGGCGACCTCGACCACGCTGTTGTAGTCCGGCGCGCGGTATACCGTCACCGCCAGCACATCGCCCGCGCCGACCAGATAGGCGACGTCTTCGCTGCGGCTCACGGCGGGGATCGCGCCGGGCGTGGCGGTCTGCGCCTGCGCCACGGGCGAGGCCACCGAAACGAAGAGCGCGAGCGCGCAGGCGGCCCGGCTCATGACTGTGGCGCCTTGGGCGCGGTGTCGGCGACCGCTTGCTTCAGATTGGCGTTGAGAATCTCGACGTTACGGGATTTGCGCAGCGTCTTCACCGTAGCCTGCGCGATGTCCGCCACCCGCTCGGCCGCGAGACTTTGCTCGATCTTGCCCGTGGCTGCCTCCAGCGGGAGCGGCTCGACCGTGATCGATTGAATGCGGCCGAGGTGAAGCTGGCCCGGCGACTGATAGACGATCGTCGATCCGACCGTCAGCTTGTCGAGCACGTCGCGATTCTCGGGAAGTTCGTCGGTGAACCGCGCCACGACCGCCGGCTGCAGAAAGGGTATCGTGTTCGAGATCACCGCCGCGAGCGTGTTGAAGTCGCCGTGATCGAGCGCGTCGGTATAGCTGCGGAGATTGGGGATATCGCTCTTGAGGACATATTCCTCGACGATGAAGCGACGCCGGTTGGAGAACAACGCGGGATGCGCCTTGTAATAGGCCTCGACATCGCGCGGATCAGCCTTGGGCAGCTTGCCGGTCAGATTGCGGAGATAGGCTTGCGCGAGGATCGATCGCTTCGCCGCCGCGATCGCCTGGCTGTTGTCGGGATCGTCGTCCATCCCCGCCGAGACGGCGGCTTCGGCGAGCAGCTTCTCGTCGATGAGTTGCTGGAGCAGCATCCGCCGCATCGGCGCGACCGCCTCCTTCGTCACCGGCGGCATTTGCCGCAGGAGCTGATCATATTCCTGCAGGGTGACCTCGAACTTGTCGCCCTTGACGATGAGTTGCTCAGGCGCTTTGGATGCGCCACAGCCAGCGAGGCTCGCGGCAACGCCCAGCACCGCAGCGCCTTCCATCAGAACGCGAACGCGCCGGGAAACCCGGCACACTATGCCATCCTCGAACATCAACACCCCGCAAATAATCCCGTCGCCACCCACCGCGCTGGCGCGGCCGGCACACCCCCGCCTGATGAAATCGGTGCGGCCACGTCAGCGGCCGCACCGATCCGCGGCTTCAGGCAAGCGCGAGCTTGGCTTTCTGGCGACGACGGCGCGATGCCATCATCGCAGCCGCGCCGCCGACGAACAGGAAGCCCGCCGGCCCCGGTGCGGACGCCGCGTGCGAGAGCAGGCTCAGGCTGTAGGTTCCGCCCAATCCGTTCGCCGACGTACCCGTGACGTCGATGAAGTAATCGCCCGTCAAAAGGTTCGCGAAGGTCTTGGTCTGGCCGTCGGTCAATTCACCGAGGAACACATTCGGCGCGCCGACCGCGTAGAACTTTGCGCTCAGGCTGGTCAGCGCGAAGGTGATCGTCCCGAGCGTGATCGGCGGGCTGACGTTGCCGCTGCCGCCAACGTCCGACTTCAGGCCGAGCGAGAAGGTGATATGATCGCCGGGATTGACGGCGCTGCCGATAAAGCCGCCGGTGCCGGTGCCGATATTGGGCACCAGCGTTCCCAGTGCGATGGTGTTCGCCATCGCCGGGCTGGCGAGGAAAATGGCCGAAGCCCCTGCCAGAACAGCGATTTTTCTCCCAAAACCTATCCCCATTAAATCTCTCCTCAGAAACAGGCCCGAAAGCCAAGCGAATGACCAGCGCTCAGATTGCATCCCCTGCAATCAGCACTATCAAGCGCGCCATCTATACTTGCGGACCGCCGACCCATCAAACCGTATCGACCGTATTTAGTCTTCATTATGTCCAGACTGGACCATTTGTACTTCCGCAAAGGAAGCATCCATAATGGAGGAAACGCAGATCATCTTTGATTTTCGGAATGTCATTTCCACGAAATGCCCGATATCATATCCAACACCGTTCTCCGGGCCCTGGAAGGCTCCGCCGGGCCGCACTGGTCCCGCACGCTTCGGCGCCGAATCCATCCGCGCCATGACGTCCACAACGATGGGAGGCCATGTTGTCATACCGGCAGATCGGGCATGCTCCCGCGTCCGTGACTGCGATCGGGCCGGGCGACGCGTCGCCGCCCGTCCCTGCGGAACCCGCAAAGACCGTCGCGAGCGCGCACGCCTGGCGTGGCGTTCTGATCGCGCTGATCGTGCTCGGCCACAATCGCCTGTTCGAATCGCATGCCTACGGGGCCTATCGGCTCCTCTACAATTTCCACGTCGAGGCGTTTCTGATCATCCCGTTCCTGCGCCGGGCCGACCGTGACCGCCGGGTGGATTGGCTGTACCCGCTCAAGACGTATTACCGCCCGTTCTGCGTCTTCGTCACGGCCTATGCCGTGCTGTTCGCGGTGTCGGGGGTCGCCGACGCGCCGCGCTCGATCGGCGATGCCTTCGCGCGGTACGGGTCCGCGCTTACCTTGGCCAACAGCGCCGCGATCGAGCGCGCGACCGGGTTCGAGATGTTCTGGTTCCTGCCGGTGTTCATCATCCTCGCGACGATCCGGCCGCTGCTCGATCGCGCCAACGCGGGGTGGTTCGCCGTGGCGCTATTCGCCGCCGCTGCGGCGCACGCGACCATCGGCTATCTCGACGCGCGTATCGCGGCGATGCTGCCGTGGGGCGTGCCGATTGTCGCCTATATGCTGTTCCCCTGCCTGCTCGCCGCCGCTTTGGCGAAGACGGGGTGGAGCACCGCGATTCCGCTTTGGGCGGCTGGCACCGTGTTCGCCGCGATGACTGCGGTGTGCGTCATCGACAAGCTCTCGATCAACCTGTCGGACTTCAAGCTGTACGATGCCACGCATCCCGCCGGCCTGATCGTTACCGACATTCTCATGGTCTCGGCATCGATCATATTCCTGCGCGGCGGCGCACACCTGCGCGTGCGCTGGCTCGATGCGTTGGGCCGCCACTCGCTCCAGATCTATCTAATCCACGGCATCATCGGCTATGCGCTGGTACGCCTCGCCGGGCATGTGCTGATGGCGACGGCGCCGCTGCTCGCGATCACCTACGCCGCGACACTCCTGCTCTCCTTCCTTATCGCGCGGTGGATGATGCGAAGCCCGGTCGGGGCGTGGATCTTCGCTGCGCGGTAAAGGCGTCAGGCGCGGCTGCGCAGGCTGCCGGACAGGACGGGCGCCGGCACCGCGGAACCGGATCGGGCGAACCGCGCGCGCCGCGCGCGCAAGCTGCGCCCCGTCTTCGGCAGCGTGCCGACGATCACCCCTACCCCGCCGATCAGCAGCAGCATCGCCGTATCGACCGCCTCGGCATAGCAATAGCTCAGCAGCAGGATGATGCCGTAGAGCGGCATCCGGTCGAGCGATGCCGCCGCGAACCCGCCGGTGTTCGCCAGATGGCGCAGCGCCCGCCACAGCGCGAGGCCGAAGAAGCCCGCGACGATCGCGATGCCGAACACGCCGCCCTCGGCCGGGATGCGGTGGACTTCACCATGGACGTTCATCGCGAAGCCGGTCGGGCCATAGGTCGCCGCCGCCCACGCCCAATAACCGGTGGCGCCCACCCCGAACGCGGGATGATGCGTGAACAAAGTCCAGGCGTTGCGATTGACGAACTCGCGGACCATGTCGCTCTGGTCGTAGATGCTCTGCACGGTGAAGAAATAGCGCGTCGGCGTGTGCGAATAATCGCGCCCGGCGCTGGCCAGTTCGCGGTGGATATAGCCATCGTCGAGCAGCAGCGCGCTTGCCGCGACCGCGCCGATCATTCCGGCGAGGCCGAGCTTCGCACCCAGCGGAAAGCGGCACAGCGCGAACAAGGCACAGAACAGGATCAGCGCCTTGCGCTCGCCGCTCAGCAGCACGATCGCGAAGGCGAGCAGCACCAGCCCCGGAAAGAGATAGCGCCCCTTGCGCGTGATCCAGTCCTCCAGCCCGAACAGCGGCATCAGCGCCAGCGACAGGATCAGCTTGGTGTCGGACAGATATTTCCACGTGACGAGATGGTGGTGCAGCACATGCCACCCCACCAGATGCGCGGTGACGAGCGCGCACAGCACACCCATGCCTTTGAGCAGGACCTCCGCGTCGGCGCGCTTCGCCGATTGCGCATAAGCGTACAGGCCGATCAGCGCGATCACGATGATGCAGAACTGCACCGTCCGCGCCACGCCGGCGGGATAGGACACCATGAAACTCGTCACCGTCGCATCGGCGATATAGGCGAGCGCGAGCACGAACACGCTGTCGAAGCGGCGGAAGCTCGCGCGGCACGTCCAGATCGCGACGCCCAGCGCCAGCATAACGATCACGCCGAGCGCGGCGATCTTGTAGCACAATGACAGCACGAGCAGGACCATCGCCGCGAACACGGCCCGCCTGGCAAAGCGCCCGCCATCCGCAGCGCGCGGCCGCGCGCGCCTGTCGCGATCACGCCGGAGCGGCGCGCGGTGGCGATGGCTGACGACCCTGCTCACGCGCTCCCGCTGCCCCCGCTTCCGACATCACCCGCCATGCGCGGGAGCGGCATCGTGGAACAAGGCGTCCGCACCGTAACGGAGCAATCGGTTCGCACTATGTGCCCGCGTGACCTCGCCGCGCCGCTCGGCTATCGCCGTGCGACGGCCGATCGGCGTGGCGGGCAGCGGGGGTTCAGTGGCAGGCAGTCTGATTCGCCGGCTCGGCGCAAGCCGGATGGTGACGAACACCGGCGCCTATCTGCTCGGCACGGTGATCAACCGGCTGTTCCCGCTGTTGCTCGTGCCGCTCTACACGCGCGTGTGGAGCACCGGCGAGTTCGGCGCGTGGGGCTTCTGCATGACCGTGCTCAACGTGCTGCTGATCGTCTCCGGCCTCGGGCTCGATGCCGCCACGACGCGGCTCTATTACGACCACCACGACCCGCATGAGATCCGCCGCTTCCTCGTCGTCGGCTTCGTGCTGCGGATCGCGGTGGCGGTCGGCACGGCGCTGCTGCTGTTCGCGCCCTTGGTGATGATCTGGCCGTGGATCAGCGGCGGCGCGATCCCACCGCTGCCGTTCGTGCCGCTGCTGCTCGTGGGATCGTCGCTTCAGGCGGTGGTGGCGTTCAACCTCGCCAACGCCCGCGCCGAGCGCCGCGCCAGGGCGTTCATCCAGATCCAGCTCAGCCAGGCGCTGTTGCAGGCAGTCGCCAGCCTCGCGCTGGTGCTGGCCGGCTGGGGCGCGGCGGGGGCGTTCTACGGCTATGCGATCGGCGCGGGGATCGTCGCGCTCGCCGCTGGGGCGCGCTTCCTGCGCCGCAACCACACGCCGGGTCCGCTGCCGTGGGGGCAGATGCGCGAGAACCTCGCGTATGGCATCAGGACGCTGCCGGTCGCGATGTCGACATGGCTGCGGCGGATGGCGGACCGGGTCATCATCGGCCGCTCGGTATCGATGACCGACCTCGGCCTCTATCAGCTCAGCGCGAGCGGCATGGCCCCGCTGTCGGTGCTGATGGGCGCGTTCAACGCCGCCTATCTGCCGTTCTTCTACGAAAAGCGCCGCCAGGGCGAAGCCGCGCTGCCGCTGATCGCGGCGATGGACATGGCGATCGTCGCCGTGCTGGCGATGCTCTCGGTCGCGGTGATGGCGGTCACCCCCGAACTGATCCGCTTCCTCGGGCCGCCGCGCTATGCCGGCGCCGCGCACATGACACCCGCGCTGGTGCTGGCGGTGATGCTCGATGGCATCCAGTTGCAATTCACCAAGGAACTGATGTTCCACAAGCGCCCCGGCCTCGCGAGCTGGATGACGACCCCCCCTTCACTGCTCGGCGTCGTCGCGAATATTATATTGATCCCACACTATGGCGCGATCGCGGCGGCGTGGATCGCGGCGATCGTCTCTGCGACGATCCTGATCGGCTGCATCGCCGCGACCCGCCGCGTCGAGCGTACCGGCCACGACCTTCGCCGGCTCGCGCTCGCCTGCGCGCTGGTGGCGGGCTATGCGCTGGCGGCGAGCGAAGCCCTGCCGGTCACGCCGTTCCACCTGCCGGCGCTGGCGGTACGGCTGGGCAGCGGCGCGCTTGCCTGCGCGGCGATCCTGCTCATTCTCGCGCCCGGCAATATCCGTACGGTGCTGAAGGCGCTCGGCCACTAGCGGCACGCGCGTGTTGACCTTTCACTATACGAACCATATACGGTTCGTATAGTGAAAGGTAGGCATATGGGCATCGTGAAAATCGCCGACGATCTGCATGAGGAAGCGCGCCGCGCCAGCAGCGTGATGTGCCGGTCGATCAACGCCCAGGCGGAGTTCTGGATGAAGATCGGCATGCTCGCCGAAACGAATCCGACGCTCTCGTTCAACGACATCGTCCAGGCGCAGATCGCCGCCGCCAACCTCCATCTCGCCGACGCGCCGACCGCCTGACATGGTCAAGACCGCCGACGAGCTCGCGCTGATGCGCATCTCGGGCAAATTGCTCGCCTCGGTGTTCGAGATGCTCGACGGCCAGGATCTCGCCGGCCTGTCGACGATGCAGGTCAACGACATGGTCGACCGCTTCATCACCGTCGATCTTGCCGCGCGCCCGGCGAGCAAGGGGCAATATGGCTTCAAATATGTCCTGAACTGCTCGATCAACCATGTCGTCTGCCATGGCGTTCCGAACGCCGACGAGATCATCCGCGACGGCGACATCATCAATCTCGACATCACGCTCGAAAAGAACGGGTTCATCGCCGATTCGAGCAAGACCTACCTCGTCGGCAACGCCCCGCCCGCCGCGCGCCGACTTGTGAAAGTCGCGCAGGAGGCGATGTGGCACGGCATCCGCGCGGTGCGGCCCGGCGCACATCTCGGCGACATCGGCTTCGCGATCGAACGCCACGCCAGGAAGCATGGCTATGCGATCGTCCGCGATTATTGCGGGCACGGCATCGGCCGCGAGATGCACGAGGAACCGCAGGTCATGGCGTTCGGGAAGCCGGGCACGGGGCTCAAATTGCGCGAGGGAATGGTCTTCACGATCGAGCCGATGCTCAACCAGGGCACGCGCAAGGTCTCGACCGAGGACGACGGCTGGACCGTCGTCACCAACGATCGCAAGCTCTCTGCCCAGTTCGAACACACGGTCGCCGTGACGCCCGACGGCGTGGAAATCCTCACGCTTCGCCGCGACGAAGCGCCGATGCTGCAACGCCGGGCGTAACCGGCCAACGGAGATTCAGAGGCGCAGTCCGAAGCGCGGCCCGGCCCAGGTCATGGCGGCGTACAACAGGATCGTCAGACAACACCCCGCCGCCAGCGATGCCCAGAAGCCCAGGCCTTGCCGCAGCAGGACGGGAATCAGCAGGAACATCGGCAAGGACGGCAGCACGTACCAGAAGGTCGCCCCGGTATGCGCCGCCATCGTCTCGACGTCGGGCTTCTCGCTCCACAGCCAGATCATGCCGAGCACCGACACCAACGGCAGCGACGCCACCAATGCCCCGAAACCGGGATAGCGTTTGGCCAGCGTCGAAGCGGCCGCGATCAACACACCCGAAATTGCGGCTTTGAGGGCGAGGTACAGCATAGCCGGCGACGATACGCCGCATCCCGTTCCCGAACCAGAGGCGCTGGACTTATCCGTGCGTGCGCGCGGCCTTCTGCGCGCGTGCCTGCTTGGCGTAATAATGGTGCGCGGCGACACATCCCGCCATCGCGCCCATTACCGCATGGCCCTTGCCGACATAATGCCCGGCGACGCCGCCCGCCGCCGCGCCGCGAATGCAGCCCTTGGCCAGCGCCGGCGACGCCGACACCATCAGCAGCGGCAGGGCGAAAAGGGATACGAAACGCATGGCGGCTCCATTCGAACAAGATGCTTGGTCTCGCCAGTACCGGTGACGAGCCCATGCTGTTCCGTGAAGATTTGTTCATCTTGCGAACCGGGCGGGCACCCCAGGCGCGGCTGAGCCTAATTCGCCGCGCGACGGTTGAGATCATGCCCGAGCGCGAGGATTGCGACGCCGACCAGCGTCCAGATCGTCTCGCCACCGCCGCTATCATGGGGCAGCGACATCGCACCGGCCATCATGCCGAGGCCGAGCGAACCGACCGCAGCCGGCAGCATATAGCCGTGCGACACCGCGCCGCGCCCAAGCGCGATCACGCCGAGCAGGATCGCGATCGACAGGCCGACTTCGTGAAAGATCGGATTGAGCAACAAGCCGCCCGCCGACGCCGCCAGCGCGACCAACACCGAACTGGCGACGCAGTGGATCACGCACAGCCCGGAAAGGCCGATCGCAAGACCGTCGAAGCGCGACTCGATCCAGTGGATCGCGGGATGATGGACGTGAGCAGTCATGGCCAGCCGCATGTGGCATGGCGGGTTCGAAGTTACAACATATCATCGCGAGATTTTGCGGCATACGCCGGATCGACGTGTCCGTAGATGCCGCCGGACTATGCCGTTGGGCGGTTCGTTTTCAGGAAAGGCCCGCGCCACGCGGTACGGGAGCCTATCGTGATCCGAAGCGAGCCTTTGCGGCATCGGTGAAAGGCATGAAGATGCTGACGGGCGAGCCTTCAGGATCACGGACTTGGAACGTGCGATTTCCCCACGGCAGCAGTTTGGGCTCATGCACCAGCTCGGCCTTGCCTTTCAGACGATCGAAGACGGCATCGATATCCGCGACCATGAACTCCAGAATGGCGGTGCGGTTAGCGCTCGGCTCCGCGCTCCCTTCGGCAAAAGCCGCCACCGTCTCCACGCTGCCGATGGCGAGAGTCGCGGCCGGCGTGACGATCTCGGCGAATTGCGGCGCGAGCCAATCGGCGGTTTGACCCGTCACCAGCTCATAGAAGGTCACCATCGCCTTGATGTCGGCGGCGATCAGGCGGACGGATGTGAACTTCATGGCTGCATTCCCGGTTGGTTCTTGTGTGCGGTGGCGTCTTAGCGCAGCACTGCTGACACCGTTGTGTCAGCAGGAGTCATCAGCCGTTGCGTCGCGCCGAACGCCTTTTTCAGATCATCCAGGTTCTTCGCCGATCGACGCGGCCGGTAACCGCCGCCGCCGTGGCTGCTGAGTTGGAGGTTTCAACGCGCACCGTGTACCGCGATATCGCCGATCTCATGGGGCAGCGGGTGCCGATCATCGGCGAGGCTGGCCTCGGATATCTGCTGGCGGCCGAATACGACATGCCGCCGCTGATGCTGACCCAGGTGGAGTTGGAAGCCATTGTCCTGGGCGCACAGTGGGTCGCCGGGCGCGGCGATCCGCATCTCTCCCCTGCCGCGAACGACGTTCTGGCCAAGGTCGCCACGGCTGTTCCCGCGCATCTCCGGCCATTCATCACGATGCCGAGTACGGGCGTCCCACCGCGCCTTGACCCGATCGAGGAAGCCGTGGACCCGGCAACGTTGCGGGATGCGATCCGCTCGCGGTCGAAGCTACGCCTCCTCTATCGTGCCGCTAACGGCGAACGAACCGAGCGGACGGTCTGGCCGATCATCCTGGGCTATTCGGATACCCATCGCATCCTGATCGCATGGTGTGAGGTGCGACACGGATTTCGCCACTTCCGCACCGATCGGATGGTGGCCGCCGAAGCTCTGAATCAGCCGATCCCGGAGCCGAAGCGCGATCTGCATCGCCGTTGGGAGGCTTGGCGAGCGGCCGAACTTGCCAAGAGCCCGCAAGAGGATTCCCCGAAATATCATCGTGTTCGGTAGGGCTGGGGACGTGAGACGCGTCAACTACCGCCCATCCCTCCCGAATCCAGCCTGACTCGCCCCCCACGCCCTCGCCAATTTGTCCAATCGACGGCGCGCCGCGAGGTCGCTACGCATATGTGATGCTAAAGCTGCTCTCGGGCCGGCCGCTCTCAGGCCGGCCGGCCGTTCCACTCGCGATGATCCGCTGGCTCTATGTCGTCGCCGCGATGATCGTGCTGATCGTCGTGGTCGGCGGCGTCACGCGCCTTACCGAATCGGGGCTGTCGATCACCCAGTGGAAGCCGATCACCGGCGTGGTCCCGCCGCTGACGGAGAGCCAGTGGCAGGCCGAGTTCGCCAATTACCGCCGCATTCCGCAATATGAGGCGATCCACCACGGCATGACGCTGGCCGGGTTCAAGCACATCTTCTTCTGGGAATATCTCCACCGGCTGCTCGGCCGGCTGATCGGCACGGTGTTTGCGGTGCCGCTGCTGTGGTTTGCGGTGCGACGGCAGATCCCGCGCGGCTATGGCTGGCGGCTGGTCGCGCTGCTCGCGCTCGGCGGGCTGCAAGGTGCGTTCGGCTGGCTGATGGTGCGCTCGGGCCTGTCGGTTCGGACCGAGGTCGCGCCGTTGTGGCTGGCGGCGCATCTGCTCACCGCCCTGTTCACGCTCGCCGGGCTGGTGTGGACCGCGCTCGATCTGCGCGCGCTCGCCGCCAATTCCTACGCGCGACCGGCGCGGCTGACCGGGTTCGGCGCGCTCGTCGGTGCCGTGCTGGCGGTGCAATTGCTCTATGGCGCGCTGATGGCGGGGCTGCGCGCCGGGCTGGTCACCAACGAATGGCCGCTGATGAACGGGCGGTTCTTCCCGCACGAGGTGCTCGGCACGCGCCCGCTCGGCGCGTTGCTGCTCGATGATCCGTCGCTGGTCCATTTCATCCATCGCTGGTGGGCGTGGGTCCTGGTCGCGGCGCTGATCGTGCTCGCGCGGGCGGCGAAGCGCGCGCGGAACCGCATGGCTTCGGTCGCGATCCACAGCGCGTTCGGCGTGCAGATCCTGCTCGGCATCGCCACCGTGATGAGCGGTGTCGATATCACCCTGGCCGCCTTGCACCAATTGGGGGGCGCGCTGCTGGTGATCGCCACCACCTGGGGCGTGCACGCGATCGGCCGGCAGCGCCGCTGAAAACTGACAGGTATCACAATACCCGTCAGCAAACCGGCACTTTGCTTGACTTGCGCGCGGTTCTGCAACATTAGCCCGCCACCAAGCGCCGTCCATCCGTGGGCGGCGCCTTTCGTTTCGAACAAGAGGTCACAGCCCCATGAAGGCGCTCATGAAGACCACCAAGGCGGTAAAGCCGCACGAGGTGGAGAAGAAATGGCATATCGTCGACGCGGACGGCCTGGTCGTCGGCCGCATGGCGTCGATCATCGCCAACATCCTGCGCGGCAAGCACAAGCCGAGCTTCACGCCCCACGTCGATTGCGGTGACAATGTCATCATCATCAACGCGGACAAGGTTCGGTTCACGGGCAACAAGCTCAAGGACAAGGTTTATTACAAGCACACCGGCTATGCCGGCGGCATCAAGGGAATCACCGCGGGCAAGGTGCTCGAAGGTCGCTTCCCCGAGCGCGTGTTGGAAAAAGCCATCGAGCGCATGATCCCGCGCGGCCCGCTCGGCCGTGCCCAGATGCGCAACCTTCGCATCTTTGCCGGCACCGAGCATCCGCACGAAGCGCAGAACCCCGAAGTCCTCGATATCGCGGCGATGAACCGCAAGAACAAGGTGGGCGCGTAATGACCGACAATCGCCAGTCCCTTTCCGATCTCGGTGCCGTGCTCAACCAGCAGGGCGAAGTCGCCGAGGCCAATGCCGAAGTGAAGGCCGACGCGTATCTGTCGGGCCAGATCGACGAGCCGGTTCAGCGCGCGCCGCTGCGTGAGCAGGATCTCGACAAGTACGGCCGCGCCTATGCGACCGGCCGCCGCAAGGACGCCGTCGCCCGCGTGTGGCTCAAGCCCGGCACCGGCAAGATCACCATCAACGGCCGCGATCAGGAAGTGTATTTCGCACGCCCGACGCTGCGCCTCGTCATCAACCAGGTGTTCGGCATCACCGAGCGCACCGGCCAGTATGACGTGATCTGCACCGTCAAGGGCGGCGGGCTTTCGGGCCAGGCCGGCGCCGTGAAGCATGGCATCAGCCAGGCGATCACCAAGTACGAGCCGATCCTGCGCGCGCCCGTCAAGGCCGCCGGCTTCCTGACCCGCGACAGCCGCACCGTCGAGCGCAAGAAGTACGGCCGTGCCAAGGCACGTCGTAGCTTCCAGTTCTCGAAGCGCTAAGCGTCTCGGTCTCGAACGCGCAAAGGGGCGGTCCGGCAACGGGCCGCCCTTTTCGTTTATGTCGTGATGACATTATCTCCACCCGTTCGCGCTGGGTAGCGATCGAGTAGGCGCTTGCGCCCTGTGGAGATGAGCAGGTCGCGTTCTGGGCCTGTCCTGCGACACTCGATACGCGCTTCCGGCAACTCGGCAGGCACTCAGGACGAACGGAGATATTGGAGGTCGTCGCGCGTCAGGAGGCGCAGACGATCAGCAACGTTATCGCGCGGCGGCGGCCATATCGGCATTGCGGCGCGCGGACGCGGCGAGCGTCTCGCGCAGCAGCGCCTTGAGCGCATCGTCCGCGTCGAGCACGTTGAGTCCCTCGCGTGTCGAGCCACCGGGGCTGGCGACACGATCGGCCAGCGTCGCGGGCGACTCGACAGCCGACGCGGCCATGATGCCCGAACCCTCCAGCGTCGCGCGCGCGAGCCGGTCGGCCTGATCGGCGGGCAGGCCGAGCGCGGCGCCGGCCTCGGCCAGCGCCTCGGCGAAGCGGAACACGAAGCCGGGGCCGCAGCCCGACAGCGCCGTCACCGCATCGAACAGCGACTCCTCGGCGATCCATTCGACCAGCCCGAGCGGGCGCATCAGCGCCTCGGCGGCGACCTGCGCCTCGCCGTCGTCGCCGGCACCGTGCAGCGCAACCACGCCCTTGCCGATCAGCACCGGCAGGTTGGGCATCGCGCGCACGATCGCCCCGGCACCGGGGAAACGCGCCGCCAGCGAGGCTTCCTCGACACCGGCGAGGATCGACACCAGCAGACGCGGCGCGAGCCCCGGCGCGGTGGCGACGAACGAATCGAGCTGTTGCGGTTTGATCGCGAGGACCAGCGTATCGGGCGTGTACTCCGCCGGCAGCGCGTCGAGGTGCCGCACGCCGGCGGGAAGCTTCGGCGTTCCCGGATCGAGCACGGTGATGTTCTCGGGCACCACGCCCGCATCGATCCAGCGGTGCAGCATCGCGCCGCCCATATTGCCGGCACCGACCAGCAGGATGCGTCCGGGCAACCCGGCGGCGGACAGGCTCATGTCAGGCCTCGCCCTGCGTCTCGGTCATCGCGGCGGCGAGCGCTTCCTTGGGGCTCTTGCCGCCCCACAGCACGAACTGGAACACCGGGTAGAAGCGCTCGCATTCGTCGATCGCCGATTCGACCAGCAATTCGGCGGCGGCGAGCGACAGCGTGCCGCCGTCTCCGTCGATCATCGCGGCGTGGCGATAGAGCAGGATGTTGCTCGCCGACCAGATCTCGAAATGGCCGACCCAGAGCTGTTCGTTGATGAGCCCGACCGTCTCGTAAAGCGCGCTACGGCGCTCGTCGGTGACGCGGATGTCGGGAAAGGCGAGGAACTGAATGACGCTGTCCTCGTCGCGCCACAAGGCGCGCAGCTCGTACTGAGTCCAGCTTCCCTTGACCTTGGCGATGACCTCGTCATCCTGGCGCTCGTAATCCCAGCCATGCGCCGAGAAGTAACTTTCGAGCATATCGATGGGAGCGGCGTCGTCGCGTTCGTAATCGGCTTCGTCGAGCATATCGTCAGCCCTTACGCTTTAGACGGTACAGGCTCAAGCGTGGCGAAGGCCCGAAATGCCGACAAGCCCGTGTGGACGGACCTGTCGACAAAGCTGTGGATAACCGGATCAAGCTTCGGTCGAGACCCCGGCGCCGGCCTTGGCTTCGAGCGCGGCGATGCGCGCGCGCAGAGCATCGGCATCGTCGCGCGCGGCGGCGGCCATCGCCTTGACGGCTTCGAACTCGTCGCGGCTGACGAAGTCGAGCCCGCCGATCCACTCCTTGGCGCGCGCCTTGGCGCCCGCTTCGGCTTCGCGGCCGACGCCGGCGATCGTACCCGCCGCGCTGTTCATCAGCTTTACGAGATCGTCGAAGATTTTGTTGTCGGCCTGCATGATGAAAACACTTCCTTGGATGGCTTACAGAGAGATGACTTGGGTACTCGCCGACGCCGGCGCAATGGTTTCGGCGTTCGGATTGAGCCGATCGATCTGAAACAGCAGCGCACCCGCGAACGCCACCCAAGCCAGATACGGCACCATCAGCCACGCCGCCAGCGTGCGGATTCGCCCGAATATCAGCGTCGTCGCCAGCGCCAGCACGAACATCAGGGCCATGATGACCAGCGCCCAGCCGACCAGATGCATGCCGAAGAACACCGGCGACCAGATCAGGTTGACGAGCAATTGTACCGCGAACAGCGCGATCGCCGGCCCGCGCAGCCGCGATCCGCGCGCGTGGATCACCATCGCCAGCGCCAGCCCCATCAGCACGTACAGCGTCGTCCAGGCGACGGGGAACACCCAGTCGGGCGGGTTGGCGGCGGGCTTGGCGAGCATCGTGTACCAGCGGTTCTGCGATCCCGCCGGCGCGATCCGCGCCGAGGTGAAGCCGAGCAGCAGGATCAGCGGCACCGTCACGATCGCCCAGCGCAGGAACGCCAGCCTCAACTGTTGCCTAGACGCGATTTCGCTCAACCGTTGGTCCTTTACGCCCTGCGGGGTACGTGGATCGTGTATCATCGCAGGTGTGAAAGACAATTGCCGCAGCGTGCTGGAGTTCCGCGTCAGTCGGCTCCGGCTTCGGGCAAATGCCCCGTTATGAGAAACTCGACATTGCCCTCAGGCCCGGTGATCGGGCTTTCGACCAGCCCGTCGACCTGCCAGCCCCTGCCCGTCAGCCACTCGGACACCTCGGTGCAGACGCGCGCATGGACAGCGGCATCGCGCACGACCCCGCCCTTGCCGACCTCGCCCCGCCCCGCCTCGAACTGCGGCTTGATGAGCGCGACCAGCCGCGCGCCGGGCCGCGCGAAGCCGAGCGGCACGTCGAGCACCTTGGCGAGACCGATGAAACTGGCATCGCAGACGATCAGATCGACTGCTTCGGGAATGTGAGTGGGCGTCAGGATGCGCGCGCTGGTCTTTTCGTGGACGATGACACGCTCGTCCTCGCGCAGCTTCCATGCGAGCTGGTTGGTGCCGCTATCGACCGCATAGACCCGCGCCGCGCCACCCGTCAGCAACACGTCGGTGAAGCCGCCGGTCGAGGAACCGACATCGATCGCGACCGCACCCGTAACATCGAGGCCGAAGTGCCCGATCGCGTGCGCGAGCTTGATGCCGCCGCGCGAAACCCACGGATGATCGCGCCCGCGCACGTCGAGCATCACGTCGTCCGCGACCGCCTGCCCCGGCTTGTCAATCTTGCGCGTACCGGCAAACACCAGCCCCGCCATGATGAGCGCCTGCGCGCGTGTGCGACTCTCGGCGAGCCCCCGATCGACGAGGAGTTGGTCGGCGCGCATCTTCGGCATTTCGCCTCCTAACAGCGCCGTTTCGCCGACGCAAAGGCGGCGACGATTTCGGGCTGCCGCAACCCGCCTTCGCTCCGGCGCAGGCGCTATTGCCTATCGGATGAGTAGGAATATCTTCGGAGCTGGGAAGCGTGGTTATCCGGCGTACCCTAGAGCGACGGACGGCCACGTTTCCTCGAACGTCTGGAGAGGCACAATGGGCAGCTTTTCGCACTTCGATCCGGCTCAGCCGACGGTCCTGACAGTGCCGGGCCTCGGCGGCTCGGGGCCATCGCATTGGCAGAGCCTCTGGGAAGCGGCACGGCCCGATACCGTCCGCGTCGAACTCGGCATGTGGAACACGCCGCATCGCAACGCTTGGGTAACCAAGCTCGATCAGGCGATCCGCTCCGCGCAGGCGCCTGTGGTGCTGGCGGCGCACAGCCTTGGTTGTCTCGCGGTGGCGTGGTGGGCGGAACTGACTCGTCAGCCTTATGGCTGGCCGGTCGCCGGCGCCTTGCTGGTCGCCCCCGCCGATGTCGATCGCACCGATGCGCAGCAGGAACTGAAAGCGCTCGCGCCCGCGCCGCGCACGGCGCTCCCCTTCCCGTCGATCGTGGTGGCGAGCACCGACGATCCGTGGATCGACATCGACCGCGCGCACAGCCTTGCGGTCGATTGGGGCAGCCATTTCGTCGATGCCGGCGCGCAGGGGCATCTCAACGCAGCCAGCGGCATCGGCTGGTGGAGCGAGGGGCGCGAACTGCTCGACCGGGTGGTGCATGCCGCCGCCGACCGCCAGGGGAAGACACGCGCGCCGAGCGAGGCGCGCTCGATCCTGGCGATCAGCGCGGCTGATGCCGGGCGGGAGCAGTATCTCGGACCGACGGCATGAGCGGTGGACGCTGACGTAGCGGCGTTGCGCCATGATCGAGCCTACTGCCTAAGCGCCGTTATAGGCCGCCGCGCCGAACACTAATCCAGATACAGGTAGCTCGGGTCGAACTCCGCGAACCGCTTTAGCCCGGGCCAGTCGAAAATCTCGACGCTCCCCTGGCGGAACTCCACCAAACCCTGTTCCCGCAACTGGCGCAGCATGCGGTTGGCATGGACCGCCGTCAGCCCGGTCGCGTCGGCGAGATCGATCTGTGTCAGCGGCAGCGCATAGCGCATACCCTCGACCATGCCGACCCGCTCCAGCCGCAGGTACATTTCGCAGAACAGATGCGCGAGCCGCACCGCCGCCGGGCGCGCGCCGATCGAGACGATCCACTCGCGGTTGATCGCCGCGTCGATCATCGTCGAGCGCCACAGCAATTCGGTGAGCGTCGCGGATTCCATCGTCAGCACGCGGATCGCGCTATGCGGGAACAGCGCCACCTGCACAGGGGTGATCGCCGCGACATGATGTTCGAGCTGGCGGAGCGGATAGCTGTGCAGATCGACGAAATCACCCGGCACATGGATCGCGAGGATCTGGCGTCGGCCGTCTGGTGTGTCCTTGTAGCGCTGGATGAAACCGTCGAGCAGCAACGTGCATTGGCTGAGCGGTTCGTTCGGCCGCACGATCGTGCGGCGCGCGGCGAACTCGGTGGTGCGCGCGATCGCCTGTTCCAGCGCGGCGACCTCCTCCGGGGTCAGGGTGGGCGTTCTATGCGCCTGCAAGAACAACCGCGTCATCATCGCTTGAACACCCCCATCCCCAAATCACCGGAACGCCACCCAGCCATGCACGTTATTCCCGACAAGAGGTATCGTCCATGACCAAGCAGCCTGAAAAAATACCCGCCGAGGCGACTGCCGAACACGGCGAGGTGATGATCGACGGCCCGGACGGCCTCGCTCTCTCGCTCACGCCTGATGCGGCACGGCAAACCGCGCATTCAATCGACGCTGCAGCCCGCGAGGCACAGGATCAGCCCACCGGCGCGATGCCATCGGACAATCGCCGCGACAGCGACACCACCGGAGGATAGACCCTCCGCTACGCCTGCTCGCGGTTGGCGCATGACATGCGCGTCCGGTACGCCGCTTCAACCTGGTCCGCGCCGTTGGCGTCACCGTTTCTGGACCGGTTTAAGTGCGACCTGCTGGATATGCCATGTCTTCTGCGCAGCCGTCCCGCCGTCCACGTCGGAGCGCTGGAGCGTGACCGAGCCGATCTGATAATAGGGTTTGCGGGTCCGCTTTAACCGCGCATAGATCTGCACCGGCACGGTGACGAAGCGCTGCCCCGCGCCGGCATCGACCCGCCCGGGCGCGCCAATATTGGCGTGGTATTCGCTAAACTCCGAAAAGCTGTCGGCGAAATCCGCGGGCGTGAGCCGCGAGCCGGCGCCGCCGCCGCGCCACATCTGCCACGCCGGCTTGAATTTGCGCTCGCCGATCAGCGCGTAATAGCGCTCGACCACTTTCGCGGCGCCCTGCGCGCTGTCGGGCGCGGCGGGCGCCTCGGAGATCGGCGTGCGATCGTCGGGCAGTCCGCCGGGTGCGCCGGGCGGGGGTGGCGCAAGCGGCTCTTCGAGACCATCCGGAACGCTCCCGTTAGGGGTTGGCGTGGGCGACGGCATCGGATCAGTGGACGGTGGCGGCCCGACCGGATCGTTCGCGGGCAGCGGCGTATCGGGGCGGTAGGCGTTGATGCTGCTCTGCGCGCGCTCAGCTGCCGCATCGATATCGACGTCGTTGTTGATATTTGTATCGGTCTGCGGCGCGCACGCGACGATCAGCAGCAGGGGCAAAGCGGCAACAACGCGCACGGGCAAACACTTTCGACGACATCGGGTTCTCTCAACGATGCGTCACCGGCTCCGTTCCGGTCAACTCGTATCGGTGATGGAACGTTTGCGGGAGGGCGGACATCTGTGCGGCCGGCTATGCCGGCCGCACCCGGCGCGTCAGGGCTTCAGTGCGGCGTCGTCCTTGTCGTCGAGGTCGTCGTCGTCGGCGAGGTCATCGTCCTCGAAATCCTCCTGGAGCGAATCCTCGTCTTGATCGTCCTCGTCCTGGTCGGCGTCATCGTCTTCTTCGCCGACTTCGTCGCTCTCCATCTTGAGATCGTCTTCGTCGTCCTCGTCCTCTTCGCCCACGATATCGGGTTCGAGGTCGGTCAGGATCGCGCCGTCGCTCGGGCCGCCGCTGGTCGCTTCGAGGATTTCGGCGCGCTGGCTCTCGTCATAGCCTTCCTCGTCGTAGCCGTCGTCGCCCGGGCCTTCGCCGGGCACCTGATATCCACCGCTGATCGCCATCTTCGCTCTCCTGTCCCGGGAAAAATGGGGGCACGACGCCAACATCACACACGCAACTCGGTTCCCGAGAATCGCTCAGCTCGGGCGGAACAACCGGCCGCGTTCGACGATCGCGGCGATGCCGAGGCCGAGCAGCCCCGCCACGAAGAAGCCGGCGTGCAGCGCGATCGTGGTGCCGTCGAAGAAGCTGGCGATGATCGACCCGAGCACCGCGCCGCCGGTGACGACGAGCGCCCCTTGCAGGCTCGCGGCGGTGCCGGCGATCGCGCCCATATTCTCCATCGCCATCGCCGACATGTTCGATCCGGCGAGGCCATAGCCCGCCATCGCCAGCGCCTGGAGCAGGACGAACGGCACCAGCCCTTCGCGCCCCATCCCCACCGCGATGAGACCGCCAGCCGCAGCCAGCGTCATCACCACCAGCGCGGCCTGCGAGATGCGGCGCATGCCGAGCCGCATCACGATCCGCGAGTTGAGCAGGTTCGCCGCCGCCATCGTCCCGGCCGACGCGGCGAACACCGGGCCGAGCAGATGCTGGGCGTGGAAGACTCGCTCCATGATCGGCTCGATCAGCCCGATATAGCCGAACAGCGCACCCTGCACGATCATGCCCGCGATCATGTAGCCGAGCGAGGCGCGGTCAGCGAGCGTCGCGCGCCAGCCGCGCAGCAACTGCCGAACCGACAGCGGCACGCGGTTCTCGGGCGCGAGCGTCTCGGGCATGCGCCACGCGAACCACACCAGCACCAGCGCCGCCAGCCCCGCGATCACCTCGAAGATCAGCCGCCACGATCCCACCAGCAGGATGAGCTGTCCGACGCTCGGCGCCAGGATCGGCGCGGCCATGAACACCATGAAGGCGAGGCTCGACACTTTCGCCATCGCCCGGCCGGTGAAGCAATCGCGCACCAGGGCGATGGTGACGACGCGGCTCGCCGCGATCGCCACACCGCCGGCAAAACGCGCCGCCAGCAGCAAGGTGAAACTCCCCGCCAGCCCGGCGAGCAGGCAGCAGACGATATAGCCGATCAGCCCGCCGATCAGCACCGGCCGCCGCCCGTAGCGGTCGGTCAGCGGCCCCTGCATCAACTGCCCGAGGCCGAAGCCGACCACGAACACGGTGACGACGAGCGCGCGCCCACCGACATCGGGAACGCCGAGCCGCCGCCCGATTTCGGGCAGCGCGGGCAGCATCGAATCGATACCCAGCGCACCCAGCGACATCAGCGCGGCGACCAGCGCGACGAATTCGAGGAACGGAATCGGCGCGGTGTTGAGCGTGGCGGGAGGCGATTCGATCGACATTGCCCGCCTCATGCCCGACATCGCCACGCCGGTCACGCGCAAGCCGCGTTGACGTGGCGTGCGACTTCAGCTTAGTGTATTGCCACACTGACACACGGAGAGCGTCATGATCCGCCCCCTGCTCCTCGCTATCCCGCTCGCCCTGCTCGCCGCGTGCGGCGACGGCAAGGACGGCACTGCCATCACCCTCAACGCCGACGGCGCTGACGGCAATGTCGTCGCGAGCATCGATTCGAACGGCCAGATGGCGCTCAACGCGCCGGGCATTTCGGGCAGCATCAAACTGCCCGCGATCAAGCTCGACGCCGGCGATTTCGATATGAACGGCGTGCATCTCTACCCCGGCTCGACGATCAGCGGCATGAACATCGACGGGCATGACCGGCCGGGACGGGACGATGACGGCCAGGTCAAGGTCAGCTTCGAAAGCCCGGCAACTCCGGCGACGGTGCGCGACTGGTTCGCGGGCAAGCTGGGCGGCGCTGGCTTCAAGGTCTCGCCCAATGGGTCTGGCCTCGCGGGTACGACCGAGGAGGGCAAGCCGTTCCGGCTCGATCTTTCGCCGGTGGGTGGAGACAAGGCACGTGGCACAATCCTGATCGGCTGAACACACCCGTTCCCCCGCGAAAGCGGGGGTCCAGAGCCAAACAGCGCAGCGCTTGTGGCCCTGGACTCCCGCTTTCGCGGGAGAACAATGGGTAGCGGGGTATTCCCCCGCGCCCTGACCGCCTATGTTGGCCGGCCCAGTCCCCAACCAACGGTCGCGTCCATGTCCGATACCCCGCTTTCCGAAATCCCGACGCTCTCGCTCGCCGACGAGGCGGGCGACCCCGCCGGCTTCGCCGCCGCGCTGGGCGGTTCGTTCGAACGGTTCGGGTTCGCGGTCATCGCCGATCACGGCATCCCCGACGATCTGATCGCGCGTGGCTGGGCCGATACCGCCGCCTTCTTCGCACTGCCCGAGGACGAGAAGCGCCGCTATTTTACCCCCGAAGGCGGTGGCCAGCGGGGCTATACGCCGTTCAGGACCGAGATCGCCAAAGGTGCGTCGGTGGTCGATCTCAAGGAATTCTGGCACGTCGGGCGCGACCTGCCGGCCGGCCATCCGCTCGCCGACCGCATGCCGCCCAACATCTGGCCGGAACGACCCGAGCGTTTCCGCGACACGTTCCTCCAGCTTTATGCAGCGTTCGACCGCGCCGGCGACCGCATCCTCTCCGCGATCGCGCGGCACCTGCGGCTCGCGCCCGACTGGTTCGACCCCGCAGTCGAGAACGGCAATTCGATCCTGCGGCTGCTGCACTATCCGCCGATTCCGGCCGATGCCGAGGGCGTCCGCGCCGGCGCGCATGAGGATATCAACCTCATCACCCTGCTGCTCGGCGCCGAGGAGGCCGGTCTCGAACTGCTCGATCGTGATGGGCGATGGCTGCCGGTCAAGCCGCCCGAGGGCGCGCTCGTCGTCAACGTCGGCGACATGCTGCAACGGCTGACCAACCATGTTTTGCCCTCGACCAGCCACCGCGTCGTCAACCCAGCCCCCGAGCGGCGCGGCGTCTCGCGCTATTCGATGCCATTCTTCCTGCACCCCAATCCCGATTTCCTGATCGAGACCTTGCCAGGCTGCATCAGCGCGGCGCGGCCGAACCGATATGAGACGCCGATCACCTCGCACGACTACCTGCATGAGCGGCTGGTCGAAATCGGGCTGGTGAAGAAGTAACCACGTCGGGCTTGTTCCAACGCCAAGGCACCGTCTAAAGGCGCCGCACCTCAACCGTTCGTGCTGAGCCTGTCGAAGCACGTGCCGCGAACGATGGCGCTTGTGGCACGCCCTTCGACAGGCTCAGGGCGAACGGCGTTGGGGCGAGACTTTGGAAAGCCCATCATGACCCAACCGCTTCGTATCGCGCTCGCTGGCCTCGGCACCGTCGGGGGCGGCGTGATCCGGTTGCTCGACGAGAATGGCGCGCTGATCGCGCGGCGCGCGGGGCGGCCGATCGAAATCGTCGCGGTATCCGCGCGCGACCGGAACAAGGATCGCGGCGTCGATATCAGCCGCTTCGCATGGGTCGATGACACGACGGCGCTGGCCTCACGCGATGTCGATGTCGTGGTCGAACTGGTCGGCGGATCGGACGGCCCTGCCCTCACGCTGGCGCGCAGCGCGCTCGCCGCGGGCAAGGGCTTCGTCACCGCCAACAAGGCGATGATCGCGCATCACGGGTTGGAACTCGCCGAAGCCGCCGAGAAAGCCGGCGCGGCGCTCAAGTTCGAGGCGGCGGTCGCGGGTGGCATCCCGGTCATCAAGGGGCTGCGCGAGGGCGCCGCCGCCAACGAGATCAGCCGCGTCTACGGCATCCTCAACGGCACCTGCAATTTCATCCTGTCGAAGATGGAAGCGGAAGGCCGCGACTTCGCCGAGGTGCTCGCCGAGGCGCAGGCGCTCGGCTATGCCGAGGCCGATCCGACCTTCGACATCGACGGCATCGACGCTGCGCACAAACTGTCGATCCTCGCCAGCATCGCGTTCGGCACCCAGCCTGCGTTCGCGGATGTCGCGGCGAGCGGCATCCGCCATGTGCTTGCCGCCGACATCGCCGAGGCGGCAGCGCTCGGCTACCGCGTGCGGCTGCTCGGCGTGGCCGATCACGGCGCGGGCGGGCTGTTCCAGCGGGTGCATCCGCATCTCGTGCCGATCAGCCACCCGCTCGCGCACGTGACGGGCGCGACCAATGCGGTCGTCGCCGAGGGCAATTACGTCGGGCGGCTGCTGTTCCAGGGCGCGGGCGCCGGCGACGGCCCGACGGCGAGCGCGGTGGTCGCCGACCTGATCGACATCGCGCGCGGTGAGTTCGGCCCCGCCTTCGCGATGCCCTCGTCCGCGCTGCTGGCGCAGGGTGCAGCCGATTCGGGTGAGCGGCGCGGTCGCAATTACGTGCGCTTCGCGGTGGCGGACAAGGTCGGCGTGCTCGCCGAGATCGCGGCGGCGATGCGCGATGCGGGCGTGTCGATCGAAAGCCTGATCCAGCGCGGCGCGAGCGGCGACGGCAGCGTGCTCGTCGCGATCGTGACGCACGAAGCGCCCGAACGCGCGGTCGCGCAGGCGCTGGAGCGGCTGCGCGGCTCGCAGAGCCTGACCGGCCAGCCTTTGTGGATGCATATTCTGGAGTAAGGGTGTCTTCACGCTTCTCCCCTCCCTGGCAGGGAGGGGTCGGGGGTGGGTCGGTCCGCGAGGGAAGGTTCCGCCACCAACTGGCCGACCCACCCCCAGCCCCTCCCTTTCAGGGAGGGGAGCAGAAGGCGGCGAGCAAAAAGCGCGAACCCCGTTTACACCGCGCTCGTCCCTCGTTATCGGCGCTCGCCATGTCCTCGAGGGCCAAAACCATTAGCACCAAGCCGACCCGCATGCGCGGGGCGGTCTGGTCGTGCTGACGGTTCAACCCTAAGCCAACCGGACACAGCCCCGCGGTAAGCGCGGGGCGGCCTTGTACGACAGGACCGAAATACCTCCCGCGCCTCCGCATATCAGGAGACGCCTACCCATGACTTCGTTCCGCCCCTCGCCCGATCGTCTCGCCGTCGGCATCGTCGGCGCAACCGGCCTCGTCGGCAGCATGATGCTGACCATGCTCGCCGAGCGCAAATTCCCGCTCACCGCACTGCGGCTGTTCGCCTCGGCCCGCTCGGCCGGGAGCACGGTGCCGTTCAAGGGCGCGGACGTCACCATCGAGGATGCGGCGACGGCGGACTTCACGGGCCTCGACATCGTGTTCTTTTCGGCCGGCGGCGGCACCTCCAAGGCGCTGGCGGAGAAGGTCGCGGCGGCGGGCGCGGTGGTGATCGACAACAGCTCGGCCTGGCGCAGCGATCCACTGGTTCCGCTGGTGGTGGCGGAGGTCAATCCCGACGCGCTCCGCGATCTGCCCAAGGGCATCGTCGCGAACCCCAATTGCACGACGATGGCGGCTATGCCGGTGCTCAAGCCGCTCCACGACGCCGCCGGCCTGACGCGGCTGGTGGCGAGCACGTATCAGGCGGTGTCCGGCGGCGGCATGGAGGGCGTGCGCGAGCTTGAGGAGCAGATCGTCGCCGGCGCGTCGGCCTGCGCCACGCTCGCGCAGGACGGTGGCGCGGTGAAGCTGGGCGTGCCGCGCAAGTGGGCCGCACCGATCGCGTTCAACGTCGTGCCGCTCAACTACGTGCTGGTCGAGGACGGCTATACCGAGGAGGAACTCAAGCTGCGCGACGAAAGCCGCAAGATCCTCGGCCTGCCCGATCTCGCCGTCTCGGCGACCTGCGTGCGCGTGCCGGTATTCACCGGCCATTCGCTGTCGATCAACGCAGCGTTCGAGCGCCCGGTCTCGGTGAGCGAGGCCAATGGCCTGCTGCGCCGCGCGCCCGGCGTGGAGCTGGTGGCGGTGCCCAATCCGCTCGCCGCGACGGGTAAGGATGCGGTGTTCGTCGGCCGCGTGCGCCCCGATCCGACCGTCGCGAACGGCCTGTCGCTGTTCGTCACCGGCGACAATCTGCGCAAGGGCGCCGCGCTCAACGCAGTGCAGATCGCCGAAGTGCTGCTGACGCAGGCGCGCTGACGGCCGCGCGAGCGGGCGCTACGGCGCCAGCGCCCGCTCGCCCGCGACGTGCGCGCCATTGCCGTTCACGGTCGCTTTCACCCCGAAAGAGCCGCAACCGACAAGGAAGATCGATTTCTCCTCGCAATTGTCGGTACGCGCGAACAGCCGTTCGCGCTCGGCAAGCGCGCCTTCGTGCGCCGGGTCGCCGGGGTCTTGAACGATCAGCGGCGCGCGGTAGCGATCGGCGGCGCGGCGACCGCAGACCACGACATCATCGCCAGTGGGGCGCGAGCAGGCCGGCCTCGCGCTGGTCAGCGCCTGGTAGGCGGTGATCGCCGCATCATCGGGTGCGGCGATCAGCAGGAACAGCGGAAACACCATCGCGGAGTCGCCCGGAAGCCTTGGATCGCGTGAGGATGATCCGCGCGCGCAGTCGCGTCAATCACGCGATGGCGTGGCGAGCGCGACGACATGGTCGAACACCGCTTCGTGAAGCGGCCTCACGAAGGCGCAGCCGTAGAAATGGCGGCGGCCCCATTTCACCGTCGCTTCGAGACCGGCGAGGCCGGGAATCCTGAGCCAGATCGTCGCGCCCGGCTGGATGCGGTGGATCGTTTCGATCTGGAAGCCGGTGCGCGACAGGTCGGTCACGTCAATGTCGAGCTTGTCGGTGCCCATCATCCGCACCTGCGCACGGATCGCCACCGCGCTGCGGGCGGCGGCGCGGGTTTCCGGTCTGGTCTCGGCGTCTTGCATCGCGGGCAGCATAGCCGTGCGATGGTTAAGTTTCCGCTATGCGACCGGCGCGACACCGAGCCGGGGGATGTCGATCGCGGGGCAGCGATCCATCACCACTTTCAGCCCGGCCGCCTCGGCGCGCGCGGCGGCGGCTTCGTTGACGACACCGAGCTGCATCCACACCGCCTTCGCACCGATGCGGATCGCATCGTCCACCGCCTCGCCGGCAGCGGCCGAGTTGCGGAAGATATCGACGAGATCGATCGGATCACCGAGCTGGTCGAGATCGCGGAACACGAACTCGCCGTGGATATGCTCGCCAGTGATCTGCGGGTTGACCGGGATCACGCGGTAGCCGTGATCCTGCAACCGCTTCATCACGCCATAGGATGGGCGGTCGGGCCGATCGGACGCGCCGACCAGCGCGATCGTGCGGGCTTCCTCGAGCAAAGCCTTGATTCCGGCATCATCGGTGATCGGCATCAGCGTCCCTCCGTCTGTATCCACCGCGCGACAGCGTCGGCAATCGTGGCGAACGCCGCGGCTTCGGGACCGTTCCCGGCGGCGGGCGGCGTGCCTGCGTCCGACGCGGTACGGATCGCGATGTCGAGCGGGATGCGACCGAGGAAGGCGATGCCGAGTTCGCCCGCCGCCGCTTCCGCACCGCCTTGCCCGAACGGATTCGAGATTTCCCCGCAATGCGGGCAGGCGTAACCCGACATGTTCTCGACCAGACCGATGATCGGCACGCCGGCCTTGTTGAACAGATCGATCGCGCGGCGCGCGTCGATCAGCGCGAGATCCTGCGGGGTCGAGACGATCACCGCGCCCGCCGGGCGGTGCTTCTGGATCATGGTGAGCTGGACGTCGCCGGTGCCCGGTGGCAGGTCGATCACGAGCGTATCGGTCGCGCCCCAATTGGCATCCATGAGCTGCCCGAGCGCCCCCGCCGCCATCGGCCCGCGCCAGGCGATCGCCTGATCGGGCGCGACGAGCTGCCCCATCGACAGCAACGGCACGCCATAAGGGGTGGCCACGGGTTGCAGCACCTTGTCGCGCGCGGTCGGCTTGCTGCCTTCGACCGCCATCAGCTTGGGCTGCGACGGGCCGTAGATGTCGGCATCGACCAGCCCGACGCGCCGCCCGCGCGCGGCGAGCGCGATGGCGAGATTGGCCGAGACGGTCGATTTGCCCACCCCGCCCTTGCCGCTCGCCACCGCGATCGCCACGCGGCGGGTGCGCTGGCTGGTCAGCGCGACGCGCACCGTCTCGATGCCGGGAACGGAACTCGCCGCCGCGCGGACGCGCGCTTCGAGCGCGTCATGCTCGCTCGGATCGAGCCCGCTCACGTCGAGAATGATGCTGGCGCGGCTTCCCTCGATCCGCGCGGTCGCGCGGGTGCCGGCGACGGGAGCGAGTGCGGTATCAAGCGGATTTGGATCGGTCATCGTTGCGCAGATAGGGTCGTTGCGGCCGCTTGCCACTATTTTTCATTGAAACCCGTACCTATAGAGAAAGCATGACGATCCTAACGGGCTGGTTTCAGCGTCCCCCTCTCCTCAATAGCGACGACAAAAGCCCGTGGGGCAGCGGCTCCGACGGCGATGGCGCCGGCGGTGGTGGCGAAGGCCCGCGCAACCCCTGGGCGCCCAAGCCCGGTAACGGCAATGGCAACCGCCCGCGCATTCCCGGGCCGAGTGCGCTCGACGAGTTCATCAAGCGCGCGCGGGGTGCCGGCGGCGGCAATGGCGGCGGCGGCCGGCCTCATATTCCGGGCACGCCAAGCGCAGGCGCGCTCTGGCTGATCGGCCTCGGCATCATCGTCGTGTTGTGGATCGCGTTCACCTCGATCCATGCGATCGGGCCGCAGCAGCGCGCGGTGGTGACCTTCTTCGGCCGCTACGCCGGCACGCTCGAACCCGGCATCCGGCTGACGCTGCCGGCACCGTTCAACTCGGTGATGAAGGTCGACGTGCGCGAGATCAAGACCGACACCTTCCCCGAGAATGGCGGCGAGAATCTGATGCTGACCGGCGACCAGAACGTCGTCGACGTCAATTATTCGGTGCGCTGGGACATCAGCAACCCGCAAGATTACGTCTTCCAGATCGCCGATCCCAAATCGACTCTGCGCGCCACCGCCGAAAGCGCGATGCGCGCGGTGCTGGCCACCGCGACGCTCGACGACGCGATCGGATCGGGCCGCGGCGCGATGGAGGTCAAGGTCCAGCAGAACATGCAGGCGATCCTCGACAGCTACAACGCCGGCATCCGCATCCAGGGCGTCGCGATCAAGGGCGCGCAGCCGCCCGAGCAGGTGATCGATTCGTTCAAGAAGGTCTCCGCCGCGCAGCAGGAGGCGCAGGGCAACATCAACAAGGCGCGTGGCTATGCGCAGCAGATCCTTGCGCGCGCACAGGGCGAAGCAGCCTCGTTCGACGTGATCTACGCCCAGTACAAGCTCGCCCCCGAAGTAACGCGCAAGCGCATGTATTATGAGACGATGGAACAGGTGATGGCGCGCAGCGACAAGACGATCGTCGAGGCGCCCGGCGTCGTTCCCTATCTGCCGCTGCCGGGCGGCGCGCGCCGCGCGCCCGAGGCGCAGGCTCCGGCGGCACAGGCGGCCCCGGCCACCATCCCGCAGGTTCAGGGAGACGCCCAGTGAACCTCAGCTTCCGCAACCCGGTCGCGATCGGCATCGTCGCGATGCTCGCGCTGATCCTGATCGCCAGCACCTTCGCGATCGTGCCCGAGACCAAGCAGGCGGTGATCCTGCGCTTCGAACAGCCCGTCGGCGGCGCGATCAACCGTTGGAAGCCCAACGAGGTGTTCGGCCGTTCGGGTGCCGGTCTGATCGCGCGTATCCCGTTCATCGACCGCATCGTGTGGGTCGACAAGCGCGTGCTCGATGTCGAGCTCGAGAACCAGCCGGTGCTCTCGACCGACCAGTTGCGGCTCGAAGTCGATGCCTATGCGCGTTTCCGCATCGTCGATCCGCTGAAGGCGGTGGTGTCAACCGGCAGCACCTCGGTCACCGAGCAGCGCGTGATCGATCAGCTCCAGCCGCTGTTCAGTTCGGCGCTTCGCAACGAACTCGGCAAGCGCCCGTTCGCGGCGCTGCTCAGCCCCGAGCGTGGCCAGGTGATGGACAATATCCAGGCCGGGTTGCAGCGGCTCGCCGCGCAATACGGCGTGCAGATCGTCGACGTGCGAATCAAGCATGCCGACCTGCCCGACGGCGCGCCGCTGCAAAGTGCGCTCGACCGGATGAAGACCGCGCGCGAACAGGAAGCGCTGACGATCCAGGCCAAGGGCCAGCAGACCGCGCAGATTATCAGCGCCGAAGCCGACGCCAAGGCCGCGCAGATCTATGCGGAAAGCTTCAACAAAGACCCGGACTTCTATGACTTCTACCGGGCCATGCAATCGTACCGTTATACCTTCGGCGATAGCGCGAAAGGCCAGACCTCGATGGTATTGTCGCCCGACAACGCCTACCTGAAGGAGTTCCAGGGCCGGCGCTGATCGAGTCTTTCGGCGTGTTCATATTCAATAGCCGTTCAGCAACCTTGGCTAAGGTCGGTGCGTTGCCCCGATACGGCACACGGAAGGAATCAACCCAAGTGCGATACGCTTACGCCATTACTGCAGCCATCCTTCTCAGCGGCACCGCTGCCGCAGTCGCGCTGGAACCGCCCGCGCAGACCGCGCAGAACGAGCCCGGCGCGATCGCCGCCGCGGTACCGCGCTCCGGCGCGCCGATGAGCTTCGCCGACATGGTCGCGAAATTGCAGCCGGCCGTCGTCAACATCTCGACCAGCCAGCACATCAAGGTCGAGCAGCCCGCCAATCCGTTCGCGGGCACGCCGTTCGCCGAGATGTTCGGTCAGATGGGCCAGGGCGGCGGCAACGGCGGCGCGCCGATCACGCGCGAGGCGACCTCGCTCGGGTCAGGCTTCATCATCTCGCCCGACGGCTATATCGTCACCAACAACCACGTTGTCGCGCCCGGCGCGAAGGGTGCGACGGTCGATTCGATCACCGCGATCATGATCGACCGCAAGGAATACAAGGCCAAGCTGATCGGCCGCGATCCGACCTCGGACCTCGCACTCCTCAAGATCGACGCGACCAACCTGCCCTATGTGAAGTTCGGCGATTCGAGCCGGGCGCGTGTGGGCGACTGGATCATCGCGATCGGCAATCCGTTCGGGATCGGCTCGACCGTGACCGCCGGCATCGTCTCGGCGCTGCACCGCGTCACCGGCGGCGGCGCCTACGATCGCTTCATCCAGACCGATGCGGCGATCAACCAGGGCAATTCGGGCGGCCCAATGTTCGACATGACCGGCGCGGTGATCGGCATCAACTCGCAGATCTACGCCGGCCAGTCGGGCGGCAACATCGGCATCGGCTTCGCGATTCCGGCGGAAGACGCGCGCCCCGTCATCGACAAGCTGATGAAGGGCACCAAGATCGCACGCGGCTATCTCGGCGTCGGCCCGCAGCCGGTCGATGACGATATCGCGGCGGCGCTCGGCCTGCAGAAGAACCACGGCGAGCTGCTGCGGTCGATCGAGCCGAATGAGGCTGCGGCCAAAGCCGGTCTCAAGGTCGGCGACGTCGTCACCTCGGTCGATGGCAAGGACGTCACGCCCGATCAGTCGCTGAGCTATCTGGTCGCGAACGTGACGCCGGGCACGCGCGTGCCGATCGGCATCATCCGCCAGGGCAAGCCGATGACGATCAACGCGGTGATCGGCACGCGTCCGTCGGAGGACGCGCTCGCCGCCAAGGTCGCGACCGGCGATGACGACGATGCGCTGGGCGGCGATGACGGCCAGCAGCAGGGCGGCCCCTCGGCCTCGGCCAACCCGCTCGGCCTGACCGTCCAGACGCTCACCCCCGCGATCGCACGCAGCCTCAACGTCGATTCGTCGGTGCAGGGCGTCGTGATCGCGACCACCGATCCGGCGAGCGACGCTGGCCAGAAGCTCAAGCGCGGTGATGTCATCATCTCCGCCAACGGCACGACGACGCCGACCCCGGCGGCGCTGGCAGCGGTGGTCGCACAGGCCAAGCGCGACGGCCGCGATCAGGTCGCGCTGTACGTGCAGCGCGGGCGGATGCCAGCGCTGTTCGTTGCGGTGAAGCTGAAGAAGTAAAAAGATGGGGCGTGGCGGCTAAGGCTGCTGCGCCCCTTTCGATGTTCTCCCGCGAAGGCGGGAGTCAGACTGGGCTCCCGCCTTCGCGGGAGAACATTAGTGTTGCGCGCCCAAGATCTCGCGCGCCCGCGCCAGCGCCGCACCCCGCGCATCGGTCTCTCCCAACAACGCGAACGTGCCGTTGAGCGCGAACAGGCAATGGCCGTGGACCATCGCCACCAGCGAGCGCGCCAGCGCCGCCGCCGTGCCCGCCCGCGCCGGCGGCAAGATCGCGGCGATCTCGGCTTCGACCAGTCCGGTCAGTTCGGCGCGCTGGCGGAAATAATCCTCCGGGAACGGCGCGTCGGGCGGCAGGCGGTGATCGTAGATCGCCATCCACAGATTGGGATTGGCCTCGGCGAAGTCGAAATACGCCTCGACCAGCGCCGCGACCCGGTCTGCCCCTGCCGCATCGAGCCGCGCACGCACCAGCGCCGCCCAGGCGACGAAGGTGCGGCTGTTGACCGCCAGAACCAGCCGGTCGAGACTGCCGAACACATTGTAGATCGTCCCGATCGAATAGCCGATCCGCTTCGCCACCTCGCGCGCCGAGAAACGCGCAAAGCCGACTTCGGCCATCAGCGCGTGCGCCTTGGCGAGTATCAGTTCCTCAAGCTCTGCACGGCTATGATCGGATCGGCGGCCCATGCCAGCGCGATAAATCGAAAACTGAGCACTGTCCAATTTAAATATTGAACACCGTTCATTTCTGTGTCACCCAATACGCGCCAGCCACCGCAGGCAACCAATACGCGTCCGTTCCGTTCGGAGATGACAATGTCGGCACCCGATTTCTCGCTCCTCGCCAAGCGCCGCTTCGGGCCGCTGTTCGTCGTCCAGTTCCTCGGGGCGTTCAACGACAACGTCCTCAAGTTCGCGATGCTGTTCCTCGCCAACTTCACGCTCTACAGGGGCCATCCCGAAAAAGCGGAGATGCTCGCGACGATCGCGACCGGCATCTTCATCCTCCCCTATTTCCTGTTCTCGGCGCTGGGCGGCCAGATCGCCGACGCATGGGACAAGGCCAAGCTGATCCGGCTGGTGAAAACCGCCGAGATCGCGTTCATGGGCATAGGCCTCGCCGGGTTCTGGTTCCAGTCGGTGCCGCTGCTGCTCATCGCCTTGTTCATGATGGGCTGCCATTCGACGCTGTTCGGCCCGGTCAAATATTCGATCATGCCGCAACAGCTCGGCCCCCACGAGATCATGGGCGCGACCGGCGTGATCGAGGCGGGCACCTTCCTCGCGATCCTCGGCGGGCAGTTGCTCGCGGGCGTCGTGCCGCCGTGGGAAGCGGGCATGATCGCGACCGCGCTGGCGGTGTGCGGGCTGCTCGCCAGTCTCGGCATCGCGCCGGCGCCGCCCGTGCGCAAGGACGTGCGGATCGAGCGCAACCCGTTCAAAAGCACCTGGCATGTCCTCAAGACCGCGCATGACGGCGAAGGCGTGTGGCTGTGCATCCTCGGCATAAGCTGGTTCTTCGCGGTCGGTGCGATCCTCGTCTCGCAATTCCCCGCGCTGGTGACCGGGCGGCTCGGCGGCGCGTCGCCGGTGGTGACGTTGTTCCTGCTGACCTTCTCGATCGCGGTCGCGCTCGGCTCGCTGTTCGTCAACCGGCTGCTCGCCGGTGAAGTCTCGGCGCGCTATGTGCCGGTGGCGGCGCTGATGATGGCGGGCTTCATGATCGATCTGTGGCTGTCGACCTCGGCCTATGTCGTCCATGCGCCCAACCCCGGCATGCTGACCTTCGTGCGGAGCGAAGGCGCGTGGCGGGTGCTGCTCGATCTCGCCGGCATCTCGTTCGCGGGGGGCATGTTCATCGTCCCGCTCTACGCGATCCTCCAGACCGCGAGCCCGCCCGAGGAACGCTCGCGGATCATCGCCGCCAACAACATCCTCAACGCCGCCGTCACGGTGACGGTGGTCGCCGCGGTCGCCGGGTTGCAGGCGAGCGGCACGACCGTATCGGGCGTGATCGGCGCGCTCGGCTTCGCGACCTTGGCGGTGGCGCTGATCTCGTGCTGGTTGCTCCCGGAAACGGTCATCAAGGCGGTGATGCGCGGGTTGCTGACCTTGCTCTACCGCGTCGAGGTCGATGGATCGAGCAACATGCCGCAGCCGGGCGAACGCGCGGTGGTGGTGGTCAACCATGTGTCATGGCTCGACGGGCTGCTGCTCGCGGTGTTCCTGCCCGGCAAGCCGGTGTTCGCGGTGCATACCGCCGTCACCAAACGCTGGTGGATGGCACCTGCGCTGAAGCTGTTCCGCGCTTTCCCGGTCGATCCGACCAACCCGATGTCGGCCAAGGCGATGGTCCGCGCGGTGAAGGAGGGCAACACGCTCGTCATCTTCCCCGAAGGCCGCATCACCGTGACCGGCGCGCTGATGAAGGTGTTCGATGGCCCCGGCATGGTCGCCGACAAGGCTGATGCCCCGATCGTGCCGGTGCGGATCGCGGGCGCGCAGTTCACGCCCTTCTCGTATCTGCGCGGCAAGGTGCGGATGCGGCTGTTCCCCAAGATCACGCTCACCGTGCTGCCGCCGCGCCGCTTCCATGTCGAAGGCGCGATGACCGCCCGTGCACGTCGCGCCGCGACCGGGCGGCAGCTTTACGACGAGATGAGCGCGATGATCTTCGCGACCTCGCATATCGACCGCACCCTGTTCGAAGCGCTGGTCGATGCCAGCCATCTCGGCGGCGCGAACAAGCCGGTGATCGAGGATGTGAAGCGCACACCCCTCACCTACGCGCGGCTCGTCACCGGCAGTCTCGCGCTCGGCCGTGCGCTCGAACCCGGCACGAAGCCCGGCGAGGCGATCGGCGTGTTGCTGCCCAACGTGTCGGCGGTGGTGGTGACGTTCTTCGGCCTGCAGGCGACCGGGCGCGTGCCGGCGATGCTCAACTACACCGCCGGGCTCGCCAATCTGAAGGCGGCATGCGTCGCCGCCGAAGTGCGGACAATCGTGACGGCGCGTGCCTTCATCGAACAGGCCAAGCTGACGGCGGTGGTCGAAGGGCTGACCGCCGAGGGCATCACCGTGCGCTATCTGGAGGATGTCTCCGCCGGAATCGGCATGGGCGCCAAGCTGCGCGCGCTGGTCGCGACGCGCTTCGCAGCGCACCTCCATGCCCGCCGCAAGATCGCGCCGACCGCGCCGGCGGTGATCCTGTTCACCAGTGGCTCCGAAGGGCTGCCCAAGGGCGTCGTGCTCACGCATCGCAACCTGCTCGCCAATTGCGCGCAGATCGCCGCGCGGATCGATTTCAACGGGTCTGACATGGTGCTCAACGCGCTGCCGGTGTTCCACAGCTTTGGGCTGACCGGCGGCGTGCTGCTGCCGGTCCTGTCGGGGGTGAAGACATTGCTGTACCCCAACCCGCTCCACTACCGGATCGTGCCCGCGCTCGCCTATGATTCAAACGCAACGATCCTGTTCGGCACCGACACGTTCCTCGCTGGCTATGCGCGGATGGCGCATAATTATGATTTCTACGCGGTCCGCTACGTCGTCGCCGGTGCCGAACGCGTGAAGGACGAGACGCGCAAGGCGTGGATCGAGAAGTTCGGCCTGCGCATTCTCGAAGGCTATGGCGCGACCGAGGCCGGGCCGGTGATCGCGGTCAACACGCCGATGCACTTCAAGACCGGCAGCGTCGGGCGGCTGTTGCCCGGCATCGAGGGGCAGATCGACGCGGTGCCGGGCATCGACGGCGGCGGCAAGCTCTCGATCCGCGGGCCGAACGTGATGGCGGGCTATCTCAAGGCCGACCAGCCCGGCGTGCTGCAACCGCCCGAAGGCGGCTGGCATGACACCGGCGACATCGTCGAGATCGACGAGGCTGGCTTCGTCAGCATCAAGGGCCGCGCCAAACGCTTCGCGAAGATCGGCGGCGAGATGGTCTCGCTGCCGGCGGTCGAAGGCTATGCGGCGCAGCTCTGGCCCGAGGCGCAGCATGGCGTGGTGGCCCGGCCCGATCCCAAAAAGGGCGAGCAACTCGTGCTGTTCACCACGCAGAAGGATGCCAAGGCGGCGGATCTACAAGCCTGGGGCCGCGCCAACGGCATCGCCGAACTGACGATCCCCCGCGATATCCGCGTGGTTGAGGCGCTGCCGGTGCTCGGCACGGGCAAGACCGATTATGTGACGATGGGTGCAATGGCGACCGATGCCGCTGATGCAAAAACGTGACAGATTTTCGCATTCGTCGATAACATAAAACTGAAACATCCCTGACGCCGTACCGTCTTCCATCGTCTCTACGCGCCCCCTTTGTTGCAGTGCCGCAAAGGGAAAAGATAATGAAGACGGGTCTGATTTCGCTGATCGCGCTGGCCACGGGGATCGCCAGCGCCGCCCCCGTCGCCGCGCATGCCGCCGATGCCGCGCCAGCCCCGGCGGCAGCGCCCGCCGATGCCGCCGCGCCTGAAGGCGATGGCGAGTCGATCGTCGTCACCGGCCGCCGCACGCGCTCGGTGGTCGAGATGGACGGCATCCAGATCCAGAAGCAATTGCCCGGCATCAATCCGCTGAAGGCGATCCAGACGCTGCCCGGCGTCACCTTCCTCACCGCCGATCCGTGGGGCAATAACGAGCAGAACATCTCGCTGTTCATCCACGGCTTCAACGCGCAGCAGCTCGGCTACACGCTCGACGGCATTCCGCTCGGCGACCAGACCTATGGCAATTACAATGGCCTGTCGCCGCAGCGCGCGATCATCTCGGAGAACGTCGGGCGGGTGACGCTGGCGAGCGGCGCGGGCGATCTTGGCACCGCATCGACCAGCAATCTCGGCGGCACGATCGACACCTTCTCGAGCGACCCCAAGCACGAGATGGGCGGCACGATCGCGCAGACCTTCGGCAGCTACAACACCTACCGCACCTTCGTCCGCATCGACAGCGGCGATCTCGGCGCCGGCAGCGCCTTCTACCTCTCGGGCGTGCGGCAGGATTCGCGCGCGTGGGATTTCAACGGGCATCAGGGCGGCTATCAAGCCAACGGCAAGTTCGTTCATGACGATGCCACCGGCAAGCTGACGATCTACGCCGCCTATTCGGACAAGACCGAGCCGAACGAGGACGCCACCGTCATCACTCCAGCCAATCGCGCCACCGCACCGTATGCGCGCCCGTTCTTCTATCCCGATTTCGCCGGCATGCAGACCTATCTCACCTCTGGCGCGTACAAGGCGGCCGGCTCCAACTACCGCAATTACTATTCGGACGCGCAGCGCACCGATTATCTCGCCTACGCCAAGTACGACTGGCACGTCAGCGACCGGATCACCTGGAGCAACCAGGCTTATGCGCATCACGACGACGGCGTCGGCGTGGTCGCCGGGCCGATCGACGTCGCCGGACTGCCGGGGCTGTTCTCCTTTTATTATCCGGGCGTCGCGGGCAGCAGCCCGACCTCGGCGGCGAACCTCGCGCGGCTCTCGACCATCTTCGGCGGGTCGGGCCTCGCGACGCGCACCACCGAATATCAGATCGATCGCGGCGGCATCCTCTCCACGCTGAGCGCGCACCTCGGCAACCACGAGATCGAACTGGGCGGCTGGTACGAACGGCAAAGCTCGTCGGCGTTCCGGCGCTGGTACGCGCTCGACGTCAACAACCCGTCGTCGCCCTATACCCGCCCCTACGATCAGGCCGCGCCGCTCATCACGCAATATGGCAGCCGGATCACCGTCGACGAGATCCAGACGCATATTCAGGACACGTGGCACATCCTGCCGAGCGTGACCGTGCTGGCTGGGTTCAAGAGCACCTTCCAGAAGGCGCGCCAGGAGGTTCCCGTCCAGCCGATCCCCGGCTCCTTCTCGAACTCGACCGCGCTGCCGGTCGGCCGAATCAACACCGACAAGGCGTTCCTGCCCGAAATCGGCGCGACCTGGGCCGTCACCGAGCACGACCAGTTCTTCGTCAACGCGCAGCAGAACATCCGCCAGTTCCCGACCAGCGCCGCGACTGGCCTGTCGCCGTTCGCGCTCGGCAGCCAGCCGGTGTTCGAGGACTTCAAGGCGAACGTGAAGCCCGAAACGAGCTGGACCTATGAAATCGGCGCGCGCGCGCAGCATGCGCTCTCGCTGGGGCCGATCACCGCCTTCGAGGGGCAGATCAGCTATTATCACGTCGATTTCAGCAACCGCCTGCTCGCGCTCAGCCCGACCACGGTGATCACCTCGATCATCAGCGGTGCGGCGATCGTCCAGAACGTCGGCGACGTGAAGACCAACGGCGTCGATTTCGCGGCGACGCTGCACTTCGGATCGCATGTTTCGATCTACAATGCGGTGTCCTACAACGACTCGAAGTACCAGCAGAACTATTCGGTCGGGGTTCCCGCCGTGGTGGTGCCGACCGCCGGCAAGCAGGTGCCCGGTTCGCCGAAATGGCTCAACAAGACCGTCGTGTCGGCCAATTACGGCATGTTCGACGTCCAGTTCACCGGCGACTATCTCGGCCGCCGTTTCGCGACCTACACCAACGACCTGTCGGTGCCCGGCTATTTCACGCTCGCCGGGCGGATCGGCGTAGCCGTACCGCTGAACGGCGCGATGTTCGCCAAGACGCTCAACCTCAGCCTGAACGTCACCAACATCACCGACCAGAAGGGCGCTTCGACGCTCAGCATCGGCGCGGCATCGGGCACGTTCAACGAATTCCCGGTCGCCCCGCGGCAGGTGTTCGGTACGATCAGCGTCAACTTCTGAGGGGCTGCGTGTAGAACCAAGACCTTTCGCATTGAGCGAAGCTGAAATGCCTGTAACAAGCGCCCATGCCTGTTGCAGGTGTTTCGGCTTCGCTCAGCGCGAACGGGATTAGGGGCGCCATACCGTCTGCCAGACTGACCACATGGCTAGGATGCCAGCACAATCGATCGGCGCGTTCGGCGCAGAGCAATGGCCGGCGCTCGAAACCACGCTCGGCCGTTTGCCCACGCTCGCGCAAAGGGCCGATGCATGATCCTGCGCGTCCCGCCCCGCTTCTATGCCTATGTCGTCGTCGCGGTGACGTTCCTCGCGTTGCTCGTCTCGGCGGGCTTGCGCTCCGCGCCCGGCGTAATGATGGTGCCGCTGGAAATGCACTTCGGCTGGGATCGTGCGACGATCTCGGCCTCGGCGGCGATCGGTATTTTCTTCTACGGGCTGGTCGGCCCGTTCGCGGCGGCGCTGATGCAGAGCATCGGCATCCGCCGCACGATGCTCGGCGGGCTCGCGCTGATGGCGGCTGCGACGATCGCCAGCCTCCGGATGACCGAGGCGTGGCACTATGTGCTGAGCTGGGGCGTGGTGTCCGGGATCGGCAGCGGCGCGGTCGCGTCGGTGCTGGGCGCGGCGGTGGTCAACCGCTGGTTCGCGACGCGCCAGGGCCTCGTCATGGGCATGCTGAGCGCAAGCACCGCGACCGGCGCGCTGGTGTTCCTGCCGGTGCTCGCCTGGCTGTCGAGCGCGGGCGACTGGAAGCCGGTGGCGATGGCGGTGAGCATCGCCGCGCTCGCATTGGTGCCTTTGGTGTGGCTGCTGATCCCAGAACATCCCGGCGATGTCGGCACCGGCCGCTTCGGCGAGGGCGAGCCGACCACCCCGCCCGCGCTGAAACAGGCGGCGACGCCGATGCTCGCGTTCGAGGCGCTGTTCCGCGCCAGCCGCAATCCGGTGTTCTGGCTGCTGTTCAGCACCTTCTTCGTGTGCGGGCTGACCACCAACGGGCTGATCGGCACGCACATGATCGCGTTCTGCGGCGACCACGGCATCGCGCCGGTGGCGGCGGCGGGATTGCTGTCGATGATGGGGGTGTTCGACCTGATCGGCACCACCGCCTCGGGCTGGCTGACCGATCGCTACGATCCGAAGAAGCTGCTGATGGTGTATTATGGCCTGCGCGGAGCGTCGCTGATCGCGCTGCCGTTCATCGATTTCTCGGCGCTCAGCCTCACCGTGTTCGCGGTGTTCTACGGACTCGACTGGATCGCGACCGTGCCGCCCACCGTAAAGCTCTCCAATCAGGCGTTCGGCGAGCGCGACGCGCCGGTGATGTTCGGCTGGATCATGGTCGGCCACCAGCTCGGCGCGGCGACCGCAGCGTTCGGTGCGGGCGCGATCCGCGAGGCGACCGGCACGTACCTGCCTGCATTCGTGATCGCCGGCGTGTTCGGGCTGATCGCATCGGGGTTGTTCGTGACCGGTGGGCGCGGCGCACCGCAGCGCGCCGCGGCGTAACGCCGGCTATTCCACAAGTTGCGGCGGAACGCCGATATTGTGGCTGGAAACCCAGCGGCCGACATCCTCGAACGCGAGCAACTCGCTGAAGGCGATACCCGCAGCTGTATCGTCGCGCCACCGCACCGAGCCGGTGAGCACGGGCAGTCCGGCAACCGAGAGCACCACATCGTCGCCGAGCCGGTCGGGTTCGCTCAAATAGATCCGCGCGCCGCCCTGCGAGATGTTGCCTAGGGCAGCGGCCTGATAGCGCCCCCCCGAGCGCAGCCGTGCCGGCACGTTGACCGTGACGCGTGGCGCACGGGCGGCATGGCTGGGTTGCGGCTTCGGGTCGGTCAGGATTTCGCCGATGTCAATGAACTGGCTGAAACGCACGCCCATCAGTTCCGGGCGGCGCCAGACGACGCGGCCTCGCACGATCTTCGAGGAGCGGAACTCGATCTTGACCGGATCGCCGACCTCCAGCTCGGAGAAGATATGCGCCATCAGCCCGCCGCGCGAGATGTTGCGGACGAGACAAAGCTCCTCGCCGAGCGCGGTGCGCAAGATCGCGGCCTTGAGAATCGACAGGTTGCGGGCGTCGCTGCGGCGCTCGGGCGCCGGCGGTACGTCGTCGCACATCGACACGACGGTCAAGGCTTTGTCATTGCAACGATCGAACATGGCCGCGCTCTCCCCCGATGTAGATGCCATTCGTGCTGGCCGATCGCACCATGCCGAGCGCCAACCCCAAAATGGGTATCCAGAGTTCGTTAACGTGCCGTTAATTAAAGAATTCAGGCCGGATCGGACAAATGCGCCTGACGCAATCAAGGGTGCTTTGTTCGCACTTGCAGCATTGTCAGTTCCGCCGCAAAGAGGGGGTGCCTTTCAGGCATCCTCTCCTAAAACTTTCAAGGCCGCCCTTCGGGGCGGCCCTTTTTTTGCCCGGCGCGTGGCCGATCCTGATGTCACCCCGAGCCGGGACACTTGCGAGATTGGGCGGACCGGCGGCATCCCGCCGGCTCAACGGGCCGTTTCGCGCCCGTCCCGGCAGGTCGTTTCGCCGAGCCCGGCCGACCAGGCGATTCCCTGTTCGAGCAAGCGCACGCTGTTGGGCTCGGTGTAGTTTTCCGGCCGGTGTCCGATCGCCGAATAGAAAGACCGCCCGGCGCCGATGCAACGCGTCCAGGCGATCGGGTGATCGCCCATCGCCAATGTCTCGCCGTGATAGCCGATCGGCGCATAGCTTTTCTCGTCGAGCGTCGCGAGGACATGCGTGCCGGGGCCGCGCGGGCTCTTGGCGAACGAATACCATTCCTCGGTCATCGTCCAGCCGTCACCGAGGCCGCGCGTGATCGCACTTTTCGTATCGTCGACGACGACGCGCGCCTGCTGGAATTGCGGCTTGCCGGGATGGCCGATGAAGCGCGCGCCGATCAGCGTATCGGGATACCAGTCCCACACGTAAAACGGGTCGCCCGACGCGCCGTGGAAGCCGGCGAACCCGCCGCCTTTGGCAAGATACGCCTGAAACGCCTTTTGCTGCGGCACCGTCAGCGCGTCGCCGCTGACGTTGTTCCAGATCACCGCATCGAATCGCGCGAGGTCACGCTGGTTGAACACCGCGCCCTTGTCGGTGAAGACCAAAGTCCAGCCGCGCCGCTGCGCCATCGCCTTCAACGCGGCGGTGGCGGCATCGACCGAGGGGGTGTCGCGAAAACCGGTGATCTTGTCGAACACCAGCAGCGCCGGGTGTTTGAGCGTGGCGGGCAGTTTGGGCGGGACATGATCGTAGCGCGCGCAGCGTGCGCGACTTGCCGCCGGAGTGATCGGGATCGCGCGCAATTCGGGATCGAGCCGGGCGAGAGTCGCCGCGACGTTGGGCGCTCCGATCATGCCCATCACTTCCTTGACCGAGATGATCGCCGCGAAGGTGGGCGGCGTGGTCGAGGCGAAACCTGGCGGCAGCTTGGCAAGCGCCGGCCCGAACTCCCGATCGAGTACCGCCTTGGCGCGCGGATCGAGCAGCAGGTCGATCACCGGTGTCCGCACCGAATACGGCGCGTGGGCGAGCGGGCAATCGAGCGGTTCGGCGCGGGCGACCTGAACGGTGCAGGCTGTCAGAGCGAACCCCAAAATGGTGCGTAGTGCGATCATGGCCGGCATCCCCTCGTGCCGGCGCGGTCCGCCTGGCGATGCCTTGCTAAGCGGGTTTCCGCCAGCGCACCAGAGATTGCGTGACGGCGTTCCCCCGCCTTCGCTGGGGAACCGCTATTGTGCTCCGATCCGGCTGCCGACCGCCTGAAACAGCGCGACCGTGTCGCTCAACCGTGCCGCGCGCGCCTGCACGAGTTGCGCGCGCGCCTGCGCATCGGCAGCGGTGGCGTTGAGCAACGCGAGCGTGCCGATGCTGCCAAGCTGGAGCTGCCGCCGCGCGAAGCCGAGCGCGCGGCCCGAGGCATCGCTCGCGCGCGTCGCGGCGTCGAGCGCGTCGGCATCGGTGCGCAAGCCACTCAGCGCATCGGAAACCTCGCCGAACGCCTGGAGCACCGTCGCGCGATACTGCGCCTTCGCGCCGTCGAGCGCGGCCTCTGCCGCGCGTTGCTGGTGGCGTAGCGCGCCGGCATGAAACAGCGGTTGCGTCACACCGCCGAGGATCGCCCAGAACGGGTTGCCATCCTTGAACATATCGCCGAACGCCTGCGCGGTGCCGCCGGCACTCGCGCTGAGCTGGATGCTCGGCAAGCGCGCCGCGATCGCGGTGCCGACATCGGCCCCCGCGCCCTCCAGCTGCGCACGCGCGGCACCGACGTCGGGGCGCCGCGTGACCAGATCGGACGGCAGGGCGAGCGGCAGACGCGTCGGCAGCGCCAGCGACGCCAGCGATGGCAGATCGGGCAAGGCCGCGCCGGCGGGCACACCGATCAGGCTGCCGATCACGACGCGCTGGTGGAGTTCCGCGCGGATCAGCGGCGGCAACGCGCCTTCAGCGGCGGCGAGCGCGGTCTGCTGAGTCGCGACATCGGCGGCGCCGACCTCACCGAGGTGCTGGCGCCGCTGCAAAGCGCCGAGGATGTCGCGGTTGACCGCGATGCTGGTCTCCGTCGCGGCGATCTGATCGGCGAGCGCGGCGCGCTGGATGACAGCGGCGACGAGGTTCGCCACCACGGTTGCGCGTGCGGCATCGCGCCTGTGCGCCTGCACCTCGGCGGCGGCACGCGCCGAGCGGATGCGCGAGCGGGTCGCCCCGAACAGGTCGAGTCCGTAGCTCACCGTCACCTGAGCGGTGTGGAGGCTGTAGAGATACTGGTTCGAATTCGTGACTGCCGGCGACAGCGCGCGCGAAACGCGGTCCCGCTGCGCCTGATAGTTGAGATCGACCTGCGGCAACGCCGCGCCAGCCGCCGCCCTGCCCGTCTCCTGCGCCTGACGCAGCGACGCTTCGGCGACCTGGATGTCATTGTTGTGCGCGAGCGCGGTGCCGACCAGCGCGTCGAGCTGATCGCTGCCGAACTCGCGCCACCAGTCGCCGGCAGGCACATCGGCGCCGACGGTCTGCGCCGGGCCGCTGACCGGGTGAATCGTCTCGGGCACGGGCGAGGGCGGCAACGCGGCATGCGGATCGAGGTTCTTCGGGCCGAGCGCGCAACCGCTGGTGGCGAGCAGCGCGGCGATCAGGAGCGAACGCGTCATGCCGGCATCTCCGCGTCGCCCGCAGGCGGTGTGTGATGCCCGACATCGCGGCCATGCGCGCCGCGATCATGCGGCGATACCCGGCGCGAGAAGCGCGCGATCAGCGCCGGCAGCACCAGCAGGATCAGCACCGGCGCCAGCGTCATCCCGCCGACCACGACGAGCGCGAGCGGCTTCTGCACCTGACTGCCGATCCCGCTCGACATCGCCGCCGGCAACAGGCCGATCGCAGCGACGAGGCAGGTCATCACCACCGGGCGCAGGCTGTGCGACACCGTCGTCGCCAGCGATCCCTCGCGATCGACGCCTTCGTCGATCGCATTGTTGTAGGTCGTCACGACGAGAATCCCGTCCATCACCGCGATGCCGAACAAGGCGACGAAGCCGATCGCCGCCGAGATGCTGAACGGCGTTCCCGACAGCGCCAGCGCGAGGATGCCGCCGATCACCGCCATCGGGATCGCCGAGAAGGCGAGCAGGCTGTCGCGGATCGAGCCGAAATTGGCGTAGAGCAGCAGCAGGATCAGCAACAGGCTGATCGGCACGACGATCTCCAGCCGCGCGACGGCGTTGTTGAGATTGTCGAGTTCGCCCGCCCATTCGAGGTGATAGCCAGACGGCAGATGGACGTTGCGCGCGATCCGCGCCTGCGCTTCCGCGACGGCGCTGCCGAGATCACGCCCGCGCACCGAATATTTGATCGGGATGTAGCGTTCCTGATGCTCGCGGTAGATGAACGAGGCGCCCGAGGTGAGCCGAACGTTGGCGATTTCGGACAGGGGCACCTGGATCATGCCGGTGCCGCTCGGCGCCGCCGCGCCGATCGTGATTCGGCGGATCGCTTCGACGGTGTCGCGTTGCTCGGGCTTCAAACGCACCATGATCGGGAAGTGGCGGTCGGTGCCTTTCTCGTACAGATCGGCGGTCGACGAACCGCCGATCGCGGCAGCGACGGTCTGGTTGACGTCGTCGGGCGTCAGGCCATAGCGCGCCGCTGCGCCGCGATCGACATCGACCTGCACGGTCGGCTGGCCGAGCGACTGGAACACGCCGAGATCGGCGATGCCCTGCACCTTGGCCATCTCGCTCTTGATCTGGTCGGCGTATTTTTCGAGCGTGGCGAGATCGGGGCCGAACAGCTTGATCGAATTGGCGCCCTTCACGCCCGAGGCGGCTTCCTCGACGTTGTCCTCGATGATCTGTGAGAAGGAGAATTCCACGCCGGGGTATTTGTCCGAAAGCTTCTTCGACAGTTCGGCGATCAGCGTGTCCTTGGTGACTCCGCGCGGCCAGGTGTCGAACGGCTTCAGCGGCACGAAGAATTCGGCGTTGAAGAAGCCCGTCGCATCGGTGCCGTCGTCAGGTCGTCCGTGCGCGGAAAGCACCGCGTTGACCTCAGGGTATTTCATGATGATCCGGCGCACGCCCTGCACCACCGGCTCGCCAGCTTCGAGGCTGATCGAGGGCGGCAGGCTGGCGCGGATGTACATGTTGCCCTCCTCGAGATGGGGCAAGAACTCGATACCCAGCGAGCGCCCGCCGATCAGCGCGACGACGAGCAGCAGCACCGCCCCGCCGATCGCGAGGATTCGGTTGCCGAGCGCGAAGGCGGCGGCGGGTTCGTACAGGCGCCGCAGCCGCGCGACGATCCACGTCTCCACTTCGGAGAGCTTGTCGGGCAGCAGCATCGCCGACAGCACCGGCGCGACGGTGAAGGTCGCGATCAGGCCGCCGCTGATGGCATAGGCATAGGTCTTCGCCATCGGCCCGAAGATGTGGCCTTCCACGCCGGTCAGCGTGAACAGCGGCAGGAAGCTGACGATGATGATCGCCGCCGCGAAGAAGATGCCGCGACTGACCTCGGAGCTCGCGCCAAGGATCGCCGAGAAGCGCGTCGCCGTGGTGTAATGGCCCTGCCCGCTTTCGACGCGCGCGGTACGATCGACCATGTGGCGGAAGATGTTCTCGACCATGATGACGCTGGCGTCGACGACCAGCCCGAAATCGAGCGCGCCGACCGAGAGCAGATTGGCGCTCTCGCCCTGCAACACCAGGATCAGGATCGCGAAGGCGAGCGCGAAGGGAATCGTCGCCGCGACGATGATCGCGCTGCGCAAATTGCCGAGGAACAGCACCTGCAACACGAAGATCAGCACGATGCCGACCAGCATGTTCTCGAGCACGGTATGGATCGTCAGGTGGATCAGGTCGGAGCGATCGTAGATGCGCTCGAGCTGGACGCCGGGCGGCAGGATGCCCGAACTGTTGATGTCGGCGACTTCCTTTTGCACCGCCATGATCGTCGGCATCGATTGCGCGCCGCGCTGCATCAGCACGATGCCCTGAACGATATCGTCCTGATCGTTATAGCCGGCGATGCCGAGCCGTGGCGCGTTGCCGATCTGGACGTTCGCGACATCCTTGACGAGAATCGGCTGACCGCCCGACGTGCCGACCAGCACGTTCTCGATCGCCGAGGCCGACTGGATCAGCCCGACGCCACGCACGATAGCCGCCTGCGCGCCGAAGTTGATCGTCTGGCCACCGACGTTGCCGTCGCTCTTGGCGAGCGCCGAAAGCACCTGCGAGATGGTGGCGTTGTGCGCGGCGAGCCGCGCGCTGTCGATCACCACGTCATAGGTGCGCAGCTTGCCGCCCCAGCCGGTCACGTCGATCACGCCGGGGATTCGCTTGAAGCGGCGTTGCAGCACCCAATCCTGCAAGGTCTTCAAATCCATCACCGAATAGCCCTTGGGCGCGGTGATCTTGTAGCGGTAGATTTCGCCGACCGGGCTGGTCGGCGACAACGTCGGTTGCGCGCCGCCGGCGAGCGGCGGAAGCTGCGACAGCCGGTTGATGACTTGCTGCTTGGCGGCCTCGTTGGTCAGATCATAGCTGAATTGCAGCTTGATGTCGGACAGGCCGAACAGCGAGATCGCACGGATCGCGGTGAGGTGCGGAATGCCCGCCATGCCGACCTCGATCGGGATGGTGACGTTGCGCTCCATCTCCTCTGCGGACAAACCGTGAGTCTGCGTGATGACCTCGACCATCGGCGGGACGGGATCGGGATAGGCCTCGATGTTGAGATTGAGGAAGCCGATCACCCCGGCCAGCAGCATGGCGCAGAAGATGCCGACGATCAGCATCCGCTGCCGCAGCGCGATCGCAACGAGACCGTTCATTCGCCGAGACCCGCCTCGTTGACGAACAAAGCGCCGGCGGTGACGATACGCTCACCGGGCTTGAGGCCGGCGGTGATCTCGACCGATCCGTCCTGCTCCTCGCCCGCCGTCACCGATCGCGCCGCGAGCAGCCCGTCCGGCCGCACCACCCACACCCGCGCCGAATCGCCTTCGTGGATGACGGCGGCGGCGGGGACACGGATCGCCTGCGCGGCGCCGGTCTGGTGGATCGCGAAGCTGGCGAACATCTGCGGTTTGAGCGCGCCGTCCGGGTTGGGGATCGCCGCGCGTACCGGCAGTCGGTGCGTATCGGGGTCGAGTGCCGCGCCGACCAGGTTGATCGTCGCATGGAAGATACGGCCGGGCAGCGCCGGCGTTGTCACCGTCACGGCATCGCCGACATGCACCGCGCTCGCGTCGCTCTCGGCGATCTGCGCGACCAGCCAGACGCGCGACGGATCGGTGATCGTCATCACCGGCTTGTCGCCGCCCTGCGACAGATATTGCCCGACCGACACGTCGCGCGTGGCGACAAGCCCGGAGATCGGCGCATGCAGCGTCGTCATGTCGTGGATGCCTGAGACTTCGCCGGCGCCTTCGAGTCTGTTGATCTCGGCCGGGCTCTTGCCGAGGATGGCGAGCTTGTCGCGCGCCGCGCCGAGTGCGGCGGCGGCGGTTCGCGCGGTCGCCTGCGCGGCGGCAAGATCGGCCTGCGCCTGCTGATAGTCTTTCAGCGCACCGCCGGCAGTCGAATAGATCTGTTGCTGGCGTTCGGTGGTGCGTTGCGCGGCCTGGAGTTGCGCCTGCGCGGTCTGGTACGCGGCACGCGCCGAGAACAGGCCGTTGCGCGCGTCGACGAAATCGCCGGTCTTCACCGTCAGGAGCGCCTGGCCCTGCTTCACATATTGCCCGGCATCGACGAGCACCTGCGCGACCTGCCCCGAATAGGGCATCAGCACCGGCGTGCTGTGATCGGCATCGACGGTGATCGCGCCGGTGGCGAGCGTGCGCGCATCCGAATCGCCGATCGCGACGCGCATCGTCTGCAACCCGGCGAACTGATCGCGCGAGAGGCGCAGGGTGCCCGGCGGCGTTGCCGGCGGTGCCGGCGGGGTGCTGCGGGTAAGCTGGGCGATCAGCATCACCAGCAGCACGATCACGACAAGCGCGGCGACACCCAAAGCGAGCCAGCGAAGCTGCGTGCGGGCAGGCAGGCGCGTCGACGGCGGCAGCGCCTTTGGCTCGTCGTGAGTGTGCATCGAATTCCTGTGTGTTTTGGCGGGCAGGCGCAAGAATGGGTCCGGCGCGGCATTACCGCGCTGCAATGCGGCGTAACAGTGACAAGTCCGTCATCCAGCGGTTATGAAATGCACGGGTTTGTAATATTTGACGGCGTCGGCATCATGTCGTGCCGGTCTTGACCGCCGTGCAGCAAGACTGGCGGCACGCACGATGCGACTACCGCCGACCCCGGACGTCCACCATCTATCCATATGTTTATGTACGTGAAGCCCGGTGACTCTTTCGAGCGCGGGCGCGAGGTCAGCTCTCGTCGATACGCCGGTCTTCGTCCGAAACGACGGCAAGTTGTTTCCAGTCGAGATCTTCCTGCAATTCGAGATATGCGTCGGGGCCGATCTCATCGGTATCGCGCAGGTCGTCGAGGCGCTTGCGCTGCGCCAGCACCGCGGCGAGCGACAGGCCGCGCCGGCGCGCGAGCGGTGCCTCGTGCTTGCGATCGGTCAGCCGGTCGCGATGTTCGCGATAGGCCTGGCGGATCGCTTCAGCGGAGTCGCCCGGCTCGCCCTCCAGCCGCGCCAGCGCCGCCTCGACGAGCGACAGGCGGGCGGCATCGCGTTCCTGCTCGGCATCCTTGCTGCGTTCGAGCTTGAGAACATGGATCAGCGGCGCGAGCGTCGCTCCCTGCAGCACCAAAGTCGCCAGCACGACCGCGAAGGCGGTCAGCACCACGAGATCGCGCTCCGGGAAGGTCTCCGGCAGCGCGAAAGCGGTGGCGAGCGTCACCAGCCCGCGCATCCCGGCCCAGCCGATCAGCACTGCCTCGCCGCGCGACGCCGGCTCGGCGCCGCCCGCGCGATTGTGCCGGTATTTCGCGAACTCGCGGTAGAGGAAGGCGAGCAGCAGCCGGGTAACGATCACCCCGGCCACCACCGCGCTGGTAAGGCCGACCGCGCGGTGCAGATCGGCGGTCGACATGCCGCCGACGATCCGCCGCGCCTGCAACCCCATCAGCAGGAAGGCGAGCACGTTGAGCAGGAACACCACCGTCGTCCACACCGCATAGGAATGGACTCGCATACGCGGGGAATCGGTGACGCGCGCGTGGTACGCGATCGTCATCGCGCTGGCGACGGTGGCCAGCACGGGCGAAAGGTGCAGCCGTTCGGCGATCAGCCATGTCGCGAAGGCATGGACGAACTGGAGCAAGGTGCCGGCGACGGTGTTGTCGGCAAGCGGCGTCAGCCGCGACACGAGCATCCCGTAGACGATCCCGAACAGGATGCCGCCGGGCACGGCGAGCGTCAGCCTGAGCGCAGTGCCGCCGTCGATCCCGCCATGCGCCTGCACCGCGAGCGCGGCACCGAACAGCAGCAAGGTCGTCGCGTCGTTGAACAGGCTCTCGCCCTTGAGCAAGGCATCGACCCGACGCGCGACCGGCAGATTGGTCAGCACCGCCGTCACCGCCGCCGCGTCGGGCGGCGACACGATCGCGCCGAGCGTCACCGCGACCACGACCGGCAAGCCGAACCCGCCCGAGCCGATCGCCACCACCACGGCGGTGGTCAGCAGCACCGCGCCGACCGCGAAGACGATCAGCGGCACCAACAGCCGCCACGCCGCACCGATCGGAAAGTCATAGGCCGAATCGATCAGGATCGGCGCGATGAACAAGGCGAGCGCGGTGTTCGGGTCGATCGGGATGACCGGCGCGCCGGGCACCATCCCCACCGCCACGCCGGCGGCGGCGAGCATACCCGGATAGGGCAGCCGCACCCGCCGCGTCACCTGCAACAGCAGGATCGCGGCGGCGAGCAATGCGATGAGGCTTTCGAAAAACGTCATGTCAAAGCGCGCACCTCGGCATGGCGGAAGCATTCGCGCGCGTGATCGTTGACCATGCCGACCGCCTGCATCCAGGCATGGACGATCACCGGCCCGACGAACTTGAAGCCGCGCGCCTTGAGCGCCTTCGACATCGCTTCGGAAGCGGGCGTGCTGGCGACGATATGCCCGTCGCCTTCCACCGGGGCACCGCCGGCGATGCCCCACACGAAGCCGGCGAAATCCTCGCCGCGCGCCATCATATCGAGATAGATCTGCGCGGCGGTGATCGTCGCGCGGATCTTGGCGGCGCTGCGGACGATGCCGGGGTCGGCTATCAGCCGTTCGATATCGGCATCGTCGAAGCGCGCCACGATCGCCGGATCGAAACCCTTGAACGCGGCGCGGAAGGCTTCGCGCTTGTGCAGGATCGTCCGCCACGACAGCCCGGCCTGGAAACCGTCGAGGACAAGCGTCTCCCACAGCTCGCGCGAATCGTGGAGGGGCACGCCCCATTCCTCGTCATGATAGCGCACCATCAGCGCGTCATCCCCGCTCCACGCGCACCGTGTCTTCCCGGCCATCGGCGATCCTCCCTCGTTTAGCTGATCGCGCCCTTCATAAGCTGGAACGCCTCGCCCGCGCGACCGGCGAGCACCGCCTTGGCGGAATAGAGCGCGGTGCCGAACACCTGGTTGGCCTCGACCTTGGGCGGCATCACCAGTTCGTAGCGATCGGTAACGACATCGAGCAAAGCTGGCCCCGGCTCGGCGAGCCATTGCCGCACCGCCGCGTCCAGATCGGCGCTGTCCTCGACGCGCCGGCTCCAGAAGCCCATCGCCGCGCCGACCTGCGCGAAATCGGGGTTCTTGAGATCGGTATAGGTGTCGAGCAGCCCCTCGACCTTCTGTTCCAGCTCGACGAACCCGAGCGAGCTGTTGTTGTAGATGCACACCTTGATCGGCAGATCTTCCTGAATCGCGGTCATCAGGTCGCCGATCAGCATCGCGATGCCGCCGTCGCCCGACAGCGAAATCACCTGCCGTTCGGGGAACGCCGCCTTGGCGCCGAGCGCCTGCGGCATCGCGTTCGCCATCGTGCCGTGGGTGAGCGAAATGACGGTGCGGTTGCGTCCAGTCGCGGGCACGTGGCGCAGCAGCCAGACCATCGGCGAGCCGCCGTCGGCGGTGAACACCGCGTCGGGCGAGGCGTGGCGGCCGATCGTCTCGGTGAGATATTGCGGATGGATCGCCTTGCCCGTCTCGGCGACGGCATGTTTGCTTTCGCTCTCCAGCGATTTTTGGCGATGCGTGAGGCAGGTGTCGAGAAAGCCGCGTTCCTCGCGCGTCTCGATCAGCGGGAGCAGTGCGCCAAGCGTTTCGCGAATCCCGCCGACCGCGCCGAGATCGACCGGATGGCGGCGGCCGAGATGCGATCCATCGATATCGATCTGGATGATCTTCGCCTTGGACGGGTAGAATTGCCGCCACGCGAAATCGCAGCCGAGCAGCAGCAGCGTGTCGCAGTCCATCAGCGCGTGATAGCCGCTCTCCGATCCGAACACGCCGGTCATGCCGACCACATACGGATTGTCATGTTCGAGGAAGTCCTTGGCGCGCGATGTATGCGCGACCGGCGCCTTGAGCCGCTCGGCGAGTGCGACCACCTCGTCATGCGCATCGTGACAACCCGAACCACCGTAAATCGCCACCTTCTCGCCCGCGTTGAGCAACCCGGCGATCCGCGCCAGTTCATCCTCCGACGGCAAGATGCGCGGCTGCGCGCGATGCACCGCGAACGCGGGTTCGTCGGGCGCGGCCGAGGACGACACATCGGCTGGCACGATCAGCACCGCCACACCCTTCTTCGCGAGCGCCGCCTGCGCCGCCATCGCCGTCATGCGGCGCGCCTGGGCGGGGGTGCGGATCTCGTCGCAGAACACGCTGCACGCCGAATAGACCTGCTTGAAATCGACTTCCTGCGGAAACTCGAAACCGAGTTCGTCGCGGACGATCTGGCTGGCGATCAGCACCACCGGCGCGCGGTTGCGGTGGCTTTCGAACAGCCCGTTGATGAAATGCAGGCTGCCCGGCCCGCACGACCCAGCGCACGCCGCCAGCTCACCGGTCAGCAGCGCATCCGCGCCCGCCGCGAAGCCGCCGGCTTCCTCGTGGCGGACATGAACCCAACGGATTCCCGAGGTGCGGATCGCATCGGTGATGTGGTTGAGCGTATCGCCGGGAACGCCATAACAGCGACGCACGCCCGCCTGTTCGAGCGTTTCGATGATAACCTGCGCGACGGTCTGGGCCATGAGGGATGCTCCGGGAAGAACTGGACCCGGCTGTAACCCATGAAGCGCCCGGACGGTCCTTGCGTCCGCTTTGCAGCCCCGAGGAACGCCCCGCGCCGACCGGACGTTGAGGGCGCACTATCCAACAGGAGAACACGACATGGCACACGACGCGATCGCCTTGCTCAAGGCCGATCACCGCAAGGTGGAAGATCTGTTTTCCGACTATGAGAGCGCCAAGGGTGCCGTCGCCAAGCGCAAGATTGCCGAGCAGATTTGCCTCGAACTCACCGTCCACACCCAGATCGAGGAAGAGATCTTCTATCCGGCGTGCAAGGGCGAAGTCGAAGACGATTTGCTCGACGAGAGCTATGTCGAACATGACGGCGCCAAGGTGCTGATCACCGAGATCGAGAACGGCAAGCCGAGCGACGATTTCTACGACGCCAAGGTGACCGTGCTGGCCGAGCAGATCAAGCACCACGTCCACGAGGAGGAAGCGTTCCTCAAGGGCCTGTTCGCGCAGGCGCGGCGCACCGACCTCGATCTCGCCGCGCTCGGCGAGCAGATGTTCGCCCGCAAGGAAGAGCTGACCGCGCAGTACAAGAAGAAGTTGCCCACGCCCGAGGCGCGCACCTTCGAGACCGTGTCGCTCGGCGGCTGACCGGACGGGCCGGGGCGTGAAGCCCCGGCCCTGACCGTTCGTGCGTTCTACTTCCGGAACCGGGTGTCGTTCGCCTTCACGCCGTCCTGAAGCGGCGCCAGCGTGGCGGTGGGGAGCGCGGCCATCGCCGCCGCCGCCGCGAGATTGCTTTCGGCGAGGCGCATCCAGTCGCTCGGCCACAGCACGCTGCCCGACGCCATCTTGCTCAGCGCCCGCGCATTGGCGCTGCCCGCGCGCTGCACGGCGTCGCCCGCCGCACTGATCGACTTGCCCGAGGTGGTGAACGCGCCAACCTTCTCCGAAACCATCCGGCTTAGTTCGACATGATCGGCAGCCAGCGGGTTCTGCATCGCCGCGGCGATCGTCGGCATGCGCGCGGCGACGACGCGCTGCGCACCGAACATCATATCGATGACGTCCTTGTTCCACTGCGCCGCGGCCAGCGGCCAGTTCCATAATGTCATGGCATTGTCGGTAACGGACGGCATTGCGGATTCCTCGAATTGCTGCACTGCAACAACGCACGGGAGTCAGCTTCGGACCCGTGCCTGGCACCCGCTACGATGTGATGCGTTGTGCCCGCAAGGAGAACGATCATGTCGGCACCCAAGGATCTACCCGAATCGCCCAGAGCGGGCGGCAGCATCGACAAAGACATCGACGTCCAGACCGGCGAGCTCGGCGCCGGCCCCGGCTATTCGGGCCAGGAATATGACAGTCAGGCGCATGCGAGCGAAAAGGCGCTGGAGGCCAATACGCGTGCCGACGCCGCGATCCCGCCCGACAATGGCAAGCGCGCCTCCTACGATTCCGCGACCGGCGCGGTCCACGGCAGCGGCTCGGGCGCGGGCGGCGGCAACGAAGGCGAGGATTTCGACAGCGACGCCGCCACCGGCGACGGCTTTCCGCTGACCGGGCGCAGCGCCGACGACGAGCGCTGAGCGAACGCCTCGACAGCGCTCTTTGATAGCGTTAACATCTGGCCTCGACGCCGTGGGACGGCGCGGTACGGGAGAGGTCGGACGATGAAGAGCACTATCCTGGCGATGGTCGGCGCGCTTGCGACAGCGACGTTGGTGTCGGCCGCGCCGGCACCTGAAAAGGCGCGCTTCGACTGGGTCGAATATCGCGGCACCGATGGCCCCGCCGCCCCGGCGGGCCAGTATCGCAACCCGATCCTCGCCGGCTTCTATTCCGATCCCAGCATCCTGCGCGTCGGCAGCGATTATTATCTCGTCACCTCGACCTTCTCGTGGTTCCCCGGCATCCCGGTGTTCCACAGCCGCGATCTGATCCACTGGAAGCAGATCGGCAACGCGATCGACCGCCCCGGCCAGCTCGATTTCGGCACGCTCGCGATGTCCCGCGGCGTGTTCGCGCCTGCGATCAACCACCACAACGGCCGGTTCTACATCGTCAACACCTGCGTCGATTGCGGCGGCAATTTCGTCATCACCGCGACCAACCCCGCTGGTCCGTGGTCCGATCCGGTCTGGCTCAAGACCGTCGAGGGGATCGATCCCTCGATGTTCTTCGACGACGATGGCCGCGCGTGGATCGTCAACAACCGCGCGCCCGAAGGCGAGCCGCGCTACTCGGGCCACCGCGCGATCTGGATCGAGCAGTTCGATCCGGTCGCCCTCAAGATGCTCGGCAACGCCAAGATGATCGTCGATGGCGGCATCGATCCCGCCGCCAAGCCGGTCTGGATCGAGGGGCCGCACGTCTACAAGGTCAACGGCACATATTATCTGATGGCGGCGGAGGGCGGCACCAGCGTCAACCACAGCGAGGTGATCCTCCGAGCCGACAAGGTCGATGGGCCGTATCGTCCCGCCCCGCCCTCGATCAACCCGATCCTGACCCAGCGCGATCTGCCCGCCGGTCGCGCCGCGCCGATCAGCGCGACCGGCCATGCCGATCTGGTGCAATTGCCCGACGGGCGCTGGTGGTCGGTGTTCCTCGGCACGCGGCCTTACGCCAAGGATTATTACAACGCCGGGCGCGAGACCTTCCTGCTGCCGGTGACGTGGCGTGACGGCTGGCCGGTGATCCTCGATCGCGGCAAGCCGGTGCCGACCTTGGTCAAGGCGCCGCTCCCCGCCGCCCCCGCCGGCACGACGCCGCTGACCGGCAGCTTCACCGTGCGCGACGATTTCACCGCGCCTAGCCTCGGCCGCGAATGGATGGCGATGCGCACCGCGCCGGTGCAGCCTGCCGGCGGCGCGCTGTCGCTGACGCCGGGTCACGACGGACTCGGCGATTTCGGCCGCCCCGCCTTTGTCGCGCGCCGCCAGCAGCATGCCGACGCGACCGTCACCACCGCGCTCAGCTTCGCGCCGCGCGAGGGCGAGATGGCAGGTCTCGCCGCGCTCCAGAACGACGAGTATTTCCTGACGATCGCGCTGACCCGCCACGACGGCAAGACCTTCGTCCGCGTCGCGCGCCGCGCCGGCAAGCAGGAGCCGCGCGACGGCGTCACCGTGGCGGAGCGTCCGATCGCGGCAGGCCCGGTGCAATTGCGCATCGCCGCCCACGGCGGCCGCTACGATTTCGCGGTATCGCAGGGCAAGGCGTGGACGACGGTCGCCGCCGGGGTCGATGCCACCAACCTCAGCACCGCGACCGCTGGCGGGTTCGTCGGCACGATGATCGGCCCGTTCGCGCAGGGGCTGCGGCGTTAACACGCGATGTTTTCACCTCCCCATTCGTGCTGAGTAGCTGCCGAGTAGCCCGAAGGGCGTATCGAGGTAGCGTATCGGAGTACAGGTTTCGCGCGCGACCTGTGCTTCGATACGAGCTCTCGATACAGGCCGTTGGCCCTACTCGATCTCTCCTCAGCACGAACGGAGCTGTTTGATGTCACGACGCTCTAAGAGCTTCCGGGAGACACGCATGAAATCGTTCGCAAGCCTGATCGCGCTGGCGCTCGTCGCCACCCCCGCCATCGCGTCGGAGCGCCCGACCTGGACCGCCGACAACGGCAACGGCACCTACACCAACCCGTTGTTCTACGACGAGTTCTCCGACCCCGACATGATCCGCGTCGGCGACGATTTCTACCTGACCGGCACGACCATGCACGCCATGCCCGGCCTGCCGATCCTCCATTCGAAGGACATGGTGAACTGGGATTTCGTCGGCTACGCGCTCGACACGCTCGATCTCGGCCCGGCATACCGGCTGGAGGACGGCAAGAATATCTACGGCCAGGGCATCTGGGCGCCGAGCTTCCGTTATCACGACGGCACCTTCTACATCTTCAGCAACGTCAACCACGCGATGACGCAGATGTTCACCGCCAAATCCCCCAAGGGGCCGTGGACGCGCACGCCGATGAAGCGGACCTTCCACGATCTGTCGGTGCTGTTCGATGACGACGGCAAGGCGTACGTCGTCTGGGGCTATCAGGAACTCCACCTCGCGCAGCTCGACGCCAGCCTGACGGACATCGTGCCGGGCAGCGAGCGGATCATCACGCAGAAGGGCACCGGGCTTGGCGAAGGCTCGCACTTCTACAAGTTCGGCAAGACCTATTACATCACCACCGCCGAATATTCCGGCAGCTTCCGCATGCCCGCCGCGCGCGCCACATCGCCGCTCGGGCCGTGGGAAATCAACCCGTCGATCAGCGAGCATGAGGATTTCGGCCTCGCCAAGGGCTATCACCTGCGCGGCAACAAGGATCTGGCGACGATCCTGCCGCCCGACCCGAAACTGCGCGATGCGATGTCGATGCATCAGGGCGGCATCATCCAGACCCCGAAGGGTGACTGGTGGGGCTGGTCGATGTTCGAGGGCAATTCGGTCGGCCGGCTGACCGCGCTGTCGCCGGTGACGTGGAAGGACGGCTGGCCCTATTTCGGCCTGCCCGGCAATCTCGGCCGAAGCCCGCGCACCTGGGTAAAGCCGATCGCTTCGGCGGCGGCGCCGCGCGCACCCTATCAGCGCAGCGACAGCTTCGACGGCGCGCTCGCCAATGTCTGGGAATGGAACCACGTCCCCGATCCGGCACGCTGGTCGCTGACCGAGCGGCCCGGCTCGCTGCGGCTTCACACCGCCCCCGCCAGCGATTTCCTGTCGGCGCGCAACACGCTGACCCAGCGCGCGATCGGCCCGCAATCGACCATCACCGCCGAACTCGATGCGAGCGGGCTCGCAGTAGGTGACGTTGCTGGACTGGCGTTGCTCAACCGCCCTTATGCATGGCTTGGCGTCGAACGTGGCGCGAACGGTCTGAGCATCGTGCGTTTCGACGAAAACGGCGGCCGCATCGCGAGCGCACCGGTTCGCGCGTCACACCTGTGGCTGCGCGCGGCGTGCGATTTCGATACCGAGCAGGCGCGCTTCAGCTATTCGACCGATGGCACCCATTTCACCGATCTCGGCCCCGATTTCACGACGGTCTATCAGTTGCTAACCTTCCAGGGCGTCCGCTCCGGGCTGTTCGCCTATAACCAGCACAGCGCGGCGGGTGGTTTCGCCGATTTCGCCAGCGTCGGCGTTACCGAAGGCCGGCCCGAAAGCCGCCCGACGATCCCCTTTGGCAAGAGCATCACGCTGCGCCCGCTCGGTTCGGATCGCACCGCCGCGCTGTTGCAGGCGCCGTTGCTGGTTGCCGACCGGAAGCTCGGTCGGGTGGCGTTGCTCAGCGGCCGCAAAGCGCTGACGGTAGCGGCGGACGGCGCGGTGTCGCTGCAACCGGTGCGCGCCGATTCACCGGGACAGAGCTTCCAGTGGATGGAAAGCCTCAGCGGCGGCGCGGTGCTGATGTCGCTCGCCACCAGCCGCTATCTCCATGTCGATCCCGCCACCGGCGCGCTTCGCGCCGACAGCCCGGGGCCAACCGCCGACAACGCCGATCTGGCGCGCTTCCGTATCCTGCCCTGACGACGAGGTCTCCCGATGAAACGCCTTGCCTGCACCGTCGCCGCGCTGCTGCTGTCGACTGCGACGCCCGCGCTTGCCGCCGACGCGCCGCTGATCGTCCGCGTAGAAGCAACCAAGCCTGGCCCCAGAATCGACCGCGACGTGTTCGGCCAGTTCGCCGAGCATCTCGGCACCGGCATCTATGGCGGCATCTGGGTCGGCAAGGCCTCGGCGATCCCCAACGTGCGCGGCATCCGCAGCGATGTCGTGCGCGCTTTGCGCGCGCTGAAGGTGCCCAACGTGCGCTGGCCGGGCGGCTGCTTCGCCGACGAATATCACTGGCGCGACGGCATCGGCCCGCAGACGAAGCGCACCGTCACGGTCAATGCGAACTGGGGCGGCGTGCCCGAGCCGAACAGCTTCGGCACCGAGGAATATATGGATTTCCTCGGCCAGATCGGCGCCGAGGCCTATGTCTCGGTCAACGTCGGCTCGGGCACCGTCGAAGAGTCGAGCAGGTGGCTCGAATATATGACCACCGACCAGCCGACCACGCTCGCCAAGGAGCGCGCCGCCAACGGCCATCCGGCACCCTATAAGGTCAAGTACCTCGGCCTCGGCAACGAGAATTGGGGTTGCGGCGGCGCGATGTCGCCCGATCATTATGTCGAACAAATGAAGCTGTTCAGCCATTTCTCGCGCAACGGCAATCCGGCGCAAAAGACCACCGACCAGATGAAGCGGATCGCGGTCGGTTGGGATGCCGACAAGGGCGATTATACCGAAGCGGTGATGAAGGCGTGGGCCAGCAAGGCGTGGAGCTGGGACATCGAGGGCGTGTCGCTGCACAGCTACAGCGTCGGCGGGTGGCCGCCGCGCATGGCGAGCACGGGCTTCGGCGAGGACGATTACGCGCGGCTGCTCAAGGAGACGCGCGGCATGGACGATCTGATCGTCAAGCAATCGGCGATCATGGACCGCTACGATCCGGGCAAGAAGATCGCGCTGGTAGTTGACGAATGGGGCGCGTGGCTGGCGCCGACGCCGGGCAGCAACCCCGGCTTCCTGCAACAGCAGAATTCGCTTCGTGACGCGATCCTCGCCGCGATCAACCTCAACATCTTCATGCGCCATGCCGATCGCGTGCGCGTCGCCAATATCGCGCAGATGATCAACGTGTTGCAGGCGATGATCCTGACCGACGGGCCGAAGATGGTGCTGACGCCGACCTACCACGTCTACCGGATGTACCTGCCGTTCCAGGACGCCACCTACGTGCCGCTCGCCTACAGTTCGGCCACCTATACGCATGGCACCATCAGCATGCCGCAGGTCGATGCCGTCGCGGCGCGCGATACCGGCGGTCAGCTCTGGGTGTCGGCGACCAACGTCGATCCGAACCGCCCGGCGGAGATCGTCCTCGACGTGGCCGGCGCCAGCGTCTCGCAGGGCAGCGGGCAGGTTCTGACCGCGCCACGGGTCGATAGCGTCAACAGCTTCGCCGCGCCCGACACAGTGGCCCCCGCCCCGATCACCGCGACACAGACCGCCAAGGGGCTGCGCATCGTGCTGCCGCCCAAATCGGTCGCGGTGCTGGCGCTGCGATAACGCTATCGCAGGCGGCCGGCGCGCGCCGTCAGCCGCCGCGCAGCCACCGCATCACCTGCGCGCGGATGCGGCCGTAATTGCCTTGCGCAAGCGGGCCGAGCGCGCCGTGCTTCGCCTCGGGCAGATGCGCGAGCGGATGGCCTCGGCCGCGGAACACATAATGGTCGAAATAGGCACGCCACGCCGCGCGCTCGCGCTCGGGCCGCTCGGAGATCGCGATCATCGCGAGCAGCAGGCTCGTATAGGGCGCGTCGGAGCCGCTTGCGAATTCATCCCACCAGAAATTGACCAGCATGTTGAACGGCGCGGTCGCCTCGACCGAATGCCACCACAGCTTTGGGAGGTAGAGAACGTCGCCGGGTTCGAGATCGACGGTGATGGCCCGCCCCCGCGCGGTCGCGAAGCGCGGGTAGCGCGGATCGTCAGGCGCCGCGCCGGCGGCGAGGCTGGTCGGCTGGCCCGCCATCGTGAAGTCGATCGGCCCGACATAAAGATCGCCGATCGCGTCGGGCGGATACAGCGTGAAGCGCCGCCGCCCGGCCACGACACAGGCGAAATTATCGAACGTGTCGTAATGGCAGGCGACGCTCGAGGCGGTGCCGATCCAGACATGCTGCCGCACCGCCGCATCGGGCAGCGCGGCGAGCCGATGCTCACGCTCGAAACCGGGTAGAAAGGCCTCGACCGGCAGCGAACCGACATAGATCGACGCGTCACCGGGCGTATCCGCCGCCGCGCCGATCCGCGCGAGCGCCGCGCCGAGCGGCATCGCCTCGCGAACGAAGTTGAAGCCGTCGAGATCGGCCGCATAATCATAGCGTCCGGCGATGCCGGCATCGCCGACGAACGCCTCAGCGACCTGCCCCGAATCGAAATCCCCCAGGCACGCGAACAGCGCCTGGCGCGACTCGGCGGCGGCCCGCGTCGCCGGCCACTCGCCGCACAGCCCGCGCAGGACGACCGGCTCGCACGCCGGCGCGATCCCGGCGAGGAACGTCGCGCGGTCGAGCGGGCCGTCTCGTTCGATCACGCGGCCTCGGCCAGCCGATCGTTGTGGAGCCGCGCCAGCCGCGGCACATGCTGGAGCGAGCCGATCACGGCATACGCGGGTTGCAACCAGCCGCGCCGGAACAGATCGAGCGCGGCGGCATCGTCGAGCGCACCGAGCGCATCGCGACTGATCGTGTACAGACCCTCAAGCGCGAGCTGCTCGCCGTCATCGAAGCGGAACGTCATGTCGATCGGCTCGATCAGCTTGAGGTCGAGGCAGGCGCGGATGAACTGGTCGGTCGCGTCCAGCCCGACGCTCAGTTGCGCGAGCGCGCGCTGCACGCGGCGCAGCGGCTCGTCGGGCTTGCCCTCCCAATCGAATACCGGCTTACCGTCCGCCCCGCCGAAACGCGGATGATCGCGGTCGATGACGATCGAGTCGTCGGACACGTAGAAGCCCTCGCGCTCGACATCGAACAGCCGCTCCGCGTCGATGCGGTCGCGCGAGTCGGCGAACAACGGCTGGCCGGGTTTGAAGCCGAGCATCGCGCCCGCGAAGAAGGCGCCGGTCTCGGCATTCTTGGTGAACAGGATCGGGAACCGCGCGGCCGCCGCTTCGAATTCGGCGGCGACGACCTGAACGAACAGCCGTGTGTCGACTGACGGTGCGGCGATGCTCAGCGTGGCATGGACCTGGCTGTTGAGAACTTCCCACGTGGGCACGTCACCCGTCTCCCTATATCATTATATCGCTATCGCCCCGCTCGCGATTCGCCCGCTCGGCGGCATCCCTCGGTCTGCGTGGTATCGCTGCATAAACGGCGTGCCGCCCCCGGCCAAGCCATCGGTCGCGCTTTATGTGCTCCTACAAAAAGCGCTTGCAGAACGATTCTGGTAGCGTTACCACCACGACACAGACGGAGTTGATTCCACAGCCGGGCGGATGATCCGGCCAGGATGCGGCTTCGAATGGGGTGAACCCCGCTTTCGCCAACGATGCGACAGCGGCAATGCCGACGAAAAACTTTTTCAAGGAGGGGAGTGCTGTGAAACCATCAATCACATTCATGTCCGCACGTGGCCGCAAGTTCGGCTTTATCGGTGCGTCGAGCCTGATCGCGCTAACGATCGCCAACCCGGCCGCTGCGCAGACCGCGACCACCACGACGGACGCCGCCACCCAGGCCGCACCGGCGACCGATCCGACAAACGGCCCCAGCTCGAGCCGGCCTGTCGATGAGACCCAGGACATCATCGTCACCGGTCTGCGCGGCTCGCTCCAGCGCAACCTCGACATCAAGCGCACGTCGTCGGGCGTCGTCGACGCGATCTCGGCAGAAGATATCGGCAAATTCCCGGATTCGAACGTCGCGGCCTCGCTTCAGCGCCTCCCCGGCGTGTCGATCCAGCGCAACGGCGCGCGCGGTGAGCCGACCGGCATCACCGTGCGCGGCTTCGGCGGCGACTTCAACACCACGCTGTATGACGGCCGTCGCATCTCGACCGGTACCGGCGGACGCCAGATCGACTTCTCGACCGTCGGTTCGGACTTCATCGGCGGGCTGAGCGTCTACAAGACGCCTGATGTCGCGGTGTCGTCGAACTCGATCGGCGCGACCGTCGATATCGCATTCCCCAAGCCGTTCGATCACCCCGGTTTCCGCATCGCGGGTAGCGCCTCGGGTTCGATCCAGGATCGTGCCGGCAAGGTCGTCCCGACCGGTGGCCTGCTGATCAGCGATACGTTCGCCAACGATACGCTCGGCGTCCTCGCCGACGCGATCTACACGCGCCACGATACTACCACGAACCGGGTTTTCGTATCAGGTTGGCCGGGCGGTTTTTACGCGCCGTGCCAGCTCGCTGGCAGCACCGCTGCGACCTGCAATCCCTCCGATCCCGGCACGGCAGGGGCCGGCCCGTCGGACATCAAGAGCGTCGTCGGCTTCTTCCCGCAGCAATATGGCTATGAGCAGAGCTACACCAAGGACGAGCGTGTCGATGCGCGCATCGCGCTGCAGTGGCACCCATCCGAAAACGTGATGCTGACGGTCGATGACAATTTCTCGCGTCAAACGATCACGACGGACGCCTATGGCGTCGGCATGTGGTTCAACCAGGGCGCCCTGCGCAACGTCACGCTCGACAAGAACGGCCAGGCGACCAATTTCGTTCAGGCCGGCACGCCGACCGATTTCACCTCGGCAATCAACAAGCAGGTGCTTCAGACCAACCAGATCGGCGGTAATCTGAAATGGGATGCGACCGAGCATCTCAACATCGACGCCGACGTCAGCTACGGCCAGAGCTGGCTCAATCCGGATGGCAACATCGGTTCGCAGAACGGCGATATCGGCTACGGCGGCAATCTCGGCACGCTGACCGGGCTGTCGATCACCGGCAACAGCAACAACGCCTTCCCATCGCTGACCAGCTACGGCCCGAACGGCAATCAGGCGGACTATGCCAACACCGGGCTGATCGGCTCGCACGTCACCGTCAACCAGACGCAGAAGAACACCGACCGCCTCAAGCAGGGCCGTCTGACCGCGACCTGGAAGCAGGACGACCTGACCCTCAAGGTGGGCGGTCAGTTCATCGACGATACATTCGAGTTCCAGAACGCGAGCACCTTCACCAACAACTTCTGGCAAGCCTATTCCGGCTACGGCGGCCCTTCGGGCCAGGGCGGTGGCATCAGCCCGCTGCCAGCCAACCTGTATCAGGGATCGATCAGCACCAACGGCTTCATCCCCGGCTTTAAGGGGTCACTGCCTCCCTCGATCTTCATGTACAGCCCGGTCGCTTACCAAAACTTCCTGACCGGCCTCGGCAATCCACAAGCAAAAAATATCCCGGGCTTCAACTATTCGCAGGTCCCCGGCTTTACCGGCACCTTTGATCAGAAGGTCGATCCGGGCAGCATCCAACGCATCAACGAACAGACCTGGTCTCTGTTCTTCAGCGCGTCGTTCCAGACTGAAGTGGCGGGCATGCCGTTCCACCTCAACGCTGGTGTGCGTAACGAGAATACGCATCTGACCTCGACAGGCCAGGGTCGCCTGCCGCTGGTGCTGAACACCAGCACTACCGACAAAACGCTGTTGTCGATCCCGGACCCTACGGGCTACACTGCAGTGCAGAACATCACTACACGCAGCAACTACTCGTATTTGCTGCCGAGCATGGACGCCAAGCTCGAACTAACCGATAAGCTGATCCTGCGTGTCGATGCTTCGCGAACGCTCACCCGTCCGGGCCTTAGCCTTCTCACGCCGGTGTTGAGCGTCGGCAGCGGCCAGCGCGTCGGGGCACTGACGGCGAGCGGCGGCAACCCCAATCTGAAACCGTATCTGTCGGACAACTTCGATGCCGCGTTGGAATGGTATTACCAGCGCAACTCGTACTTCTCGGTCGATTTCTTCCTTAAAAACGTCAGCAACTTCATCGTCGGTGGCGTGACTCGGCAGACGATCAACGGCGTGATCGATCCTACGACCGGCCAACCCGCGAGCTTCGCGGTGACGGCACGAGTCAACGGCCCGGACGCGACGGTGCGCGGCGTCGAAGTGGCATGGCAGCAGGTGTTCGGCGACAGCGGCTTCGGCTTCAACGCCAACGCCACCTTCGTCGGCACCAACAAGCCGTATGACCAGGCCGACATCTCGCAGACCGGCTTCGCGGTGACGGGCTTGGCCAACTCGGCGAACTTCGTCGGTTTCTATGACAAGAACGGCTTCCAGTTCCGTGCTGCGGTCAACTGGCGCGATGAATATCTGCTCCAGTTCGGGCAGAACCAGAATACCGGGTCGTTCGGCGCCGAACCAACCTTCGTCAATGCCCAGACGCAGATCGATCTCAGCAGCAGCTACGACATCACGCCACACTTCAGCGTGTTCGGTGAGATCACCAACGTCAACAACGCGCAGCAGAGCACGCACGGGCGGTTCAAGAACCAGATGCTCGACGTGTGGGATTATGGTCGCCGCTTCACCTTCGGCGCCCACTTCCGCTTCTGATCTTCCTCAACCTCGGGGGCGCCTTCCCGGCGCCCCCGTTTTTTTGGTATCGGAAGATCATGCAGCCTATCAGAAACATCGTGATCGTCGGCGGCGGCACGGCCGGCTGGCTTGCCGCGGGCGTGATCGCCGCGAAACATCAGGGGCGGATGCCGGCGGACTTCACCGTCACTTTGGTCGAATCCCCCACCACCCCGATCATCGGCGTGGGCGAAGGCACCTGGCCGACGCTGCGCACGACATTGTCCAAGATGGGCGTGTCCGAAACCGATTTCTTCCGCGAATGCCACGCGTCGTTCAAGCAGGGCGCACGCTTCGCCCGCTGGACCACCGGCGAGGTGGACGAAGGCTATTACCACCCGTTGATGCTGCCGCAGGGCTTCCAGCGCGTGAACATGGCCGCCCACTGGCTCGCCGACGGCCATGACCAGAGTTTTTGCGACGCCGTCACCCCGCAGGGTTTGTTGTGCGACGACGGCCTCGCGCCGAAGACGATCGCCACCCCGGAATTCGACGCGGTCGCCAATTACGCCTATCACCTCGATGCCGGCAAATTCGCCGGCTTCCTCCAGCGCCACTGCACCGCCAAGCTCGGCGTGCGCCACGTCCTCGCCGACGTCACCAGCGTCAACCAGGCCGAGAATGGCGACATCACCAGCGTCGTCACCGAGCAAGCGGGCGAAATCGCTGGCGATCTGTTCGTCGATTGCACCGGCTTCGCTGCGCTGCTGATCGGCAAGGCCCTCGGCGTGCCCTTCAAGAGCTGCGCCGACGTGCTGTTCTGCGACACCGCGCTCGCCATACAGGTGCCGTATGAAAGCGAGGACAGTCCGATCGCCTCGCACACCATCTCGACCGCGCAATCGGCCGGGTGGATTTGGGACATCGGCCTGCCCAGCCGGCGCGGCACGGGCCACGTCTATTCGAGCAGCCACATCTCCGACGAAGATGCCGAGCGCGAGCTCCGCGCCTATCTCGGCCCCGTCGGCGCGACCGCCGACGTGCGCAAGATCAAGATCCGTTCGGGCCACCGCGAGACGTTCTGGAAGAACAATGTCGTCGCGGTCGGGCTGGCGGCCGGGTTCCTCGAACCGCTCGAGGCCTCGGCGATCGTGCTGATCGAAATGTCGGCCAAGCTGATCGCCGAGCAGATGCCGGTGTGCCGCGAGGTGATGGACATCATCGCCGCGCGTTTCAACGCCACCACGCATTATCGCTGGGGGCGGATCATCGATTTCCTCAAGCTGCATTACGTGCTGACCAAGCGCACCGACAGCGACTTCTGGCGCGACAATGTCCGCGCCGACACGATCCCCGATCGGCTCCGCGACCTGCTGACGCTGTGGAAATACCAGCCGCCCTGGTTCCACGACGAGTTCGACCGGGTCGATGAAGTGTTCCCGGCGGCGAGCTATCAGTACGTGCTCTACGGCATGCAGTTCGGCACCGAAGTGTCGCGCGAGGCGCTCTCCGCCGAGGCGCGGATCGCCGAGCAGACCCGGCGCGAGGCGGCGGTGCAAACCCAGCGGCTGCGCGCGGGCCTGCCGCGCCACCGCGACCTAATCCGCAAGATCATCGACCACGGGCTTCCTGCGATCTGATTCCCCTATCCCCCCCAAGTGAGGTATTTCATGGCATCGTCCTTCCCGTTCGCCAAGGCGGTCCTGCTGCTCGGCGCCAGCCTCGCCGCCGTCACCGCGCAGGCGCAGACGGCACCTGCCGCCGGCCCCGCCTCCTCCGGCGATGTCCGTGCCGAGGCCGACCGGATGGCGGCGGCGATGGTCGCGCGCATGACGCTCGACGAGAAGGTCGGTCAGCTTCTCAACGTCGCCCCTGCGATCCCGCGTCTCGGGGTGCCGGCCTACAATTGGTGGACCGAATCGCTGCACGGCGCGATCGGCACCTTGCCGACCACCAACTTCCCCGAACCGATCGGCCTCGCCGCCACGTTCGACACGCCGCTGGTGCATGAGGTCGCCGGCACGATCAGCACCGAAGTCCGCGCGCTCCACACGCTTGGCCGCCAGACCGGGCGGCTCGGGCGGATCGGCACGGGGCTCGATACCTGGTCGCCCAACATCAACATCTTCCGCGATCCGCGCTGGGGGCGTGGCCAGGAAACCTACGGCGAAGACCCGTATCTCACCGCGCATATGGGCGTCGCCTTCGTCACCGGCATGCAGGGGCCGAACCCCGATCTGCCCGCCGTGATCGCCACGCCCAAGCACTTCGCGGTCCACAGCGGCCCCGAATCGACTCGCCACGCGGCCAACGTCTTCGTCTCGCCGCACGATCTCGAGGATACCTACCTCCCCGCCTTCCGCGCGGCGATCGTCGAGGGTCAGGCCGGCTCGATCATGTGCGCGTACAACCGCATCGACGGCCAGCCAGCCTGCGCCAACGACCTGCTGCTCAAGGACCATCTGCGCGGCGCGTGGGGCTTCAAGGGCTATGTCGTGTCGGATTGCGACGCGGTGAAGGACATCAGCGACAACCACAAATACGCGCCCGACGGTGCATCGGCGGTGGCGGCGGCGATCAAGGTCGGCGTCGACAACGAATGCCACACGCGCACACTCAACGACACCGCCGGTCTCGGCGATCGCTACCATGAAGCGTTGCGGCGCGGGCTGATCTCGGAAGGCGATGTCGATCGCACGCTCGTCCGGCTGTTCTCGGCGCGCTACCGCAATGGCGATCTGTCCGGCCTCAGCGCGCGCACCCCGAGCGTCGTGCCGGTCTCGCAGATCGACACGCCCGAGCATCGCGCGCTCGCGCTGACCGCGTCCGAAAAGAGCCTCGTGCTGCTCAAGAACACCGGCATTTTGCCGCTCAAGCCCGGCTTGCGGATCGCCGTGATCGGGCCGCTCGGCGATGCCACCCGCGTGCTGCGCGGCAATTACTCGTCGGAACTGTCGGCGCCGCCGATCTCGATCGTGGACGGACTGAAGCAGGCGCTGCCCGGCGCGACCGTGACCTTGGTTCCGTTCGGCCGGTCGTTCACCGATGGCGACCGCGTGCCGACCACGGCTCTCCGCGCGCCAGACGGCAAACCCGGCCTGCTCGCGCGCTATTACAACCCGGTCGAGACGCCGCCGAAATATTTCGCGCCGGATACGTTCAAGGACGTGACCAAGGCGATGCGCTTCTCGACCAAGCCGGTCGTCACGCGCGTCGAGGCCGGCGTCTCGGGCGCCAATCTCGATCTCGCCAAGGTTTCGGATCACCACCGGACCGTCTGGACCGGATTCCTGGTGCCGCCAGCGAGCGGCACCTACCGGCTCGGCATGAACGGCTCGGGGAGCCTCATGTTCGACGGCAAGCCATTCGTCGATGTCGCGGGCGCCTATGGCAGCCTGGGTACGTTCAAGGACGTGACGCTGGAGGCGGGCCACCGCTATCCGGTCACCGTCACCACCGACGCGCATGTCGGCGGCGGGGTCGATCTGGTGTGGAAGCGTATCTCGACCAACCCCGACGCGGATCTGCGCGCCGCCGCCGCCAATGCCGACGTTCTGGTCGCCGCGGTCGGCCTCACCTCGGATCTCGAAGCCGAGGAAACCCCGGTCAAGGTGCCGGGCTTCGAAGGGGGCGACAAGACCACGCTCGATCTGCCGGCCGATCAGCAGGCGCTGCTCGAAGCCGCCAAGGCGACCGGCAAGCCGATCGTCGTCGTCGCGATGAACGGCAGCCCGATCAACCTCGCCTGGGCAAAGGACAATGCCGCCGCGATTCTGGAGGCATGGTATCCGGGTGAAGCCGGCGGTCTCGCGGTCGGCAACGTGCTGTCGGGCAAGGTCAATCCGGCCGGCCGTCTGCCGCTGACCTTCTACAAGAGCATCGCCGATCTGCCGCCGTTCGGCGATTATGCGATGAAGGGGCGGACCTATCGCTACTTCACCGGCACGCCGGTGTATCCGTTCGGCTATGGCCTCAGCTACACCAGCTTCGCCTACGCCCCGCTCGACGTGACACCGGCGGCGGGCGGTGCCGAACAGGGCCTGCGCGTGACGACCGAGGTGAGCAACACCGGCAAGCGCGCCGGTGACGAGGTCGCTCAGCTCTATCTGACCTTCCCCGACGTGCCCGGTGCGCCGAAGATCGCGCTGCGCGGCTATCAGCGCGTGACGCTCGCGCCCGGCGAGAAGCGTCAGGTGACGTTCGATCTCAGCCCGCGTGATCTCAGCGCGGTCACCGCCGATGGCACGCGGCAGGTGATGGCAGGCCAATACCGGGTCAGCGTCGGTTCGGGCCAGCCGGGAACGGACGTGCCGGTGCGCTCGGCGAGCTTCAAGGCAGCGCAGTCCGCGCCGCTGCCGCTGTAAGGGAGAGACGATGCTCCGCACCATCGCGGCCGGCGCCAGCCTGCTCGCGCTCGCCACGCCGGCGCTCGCCGCGCCGAAACTCGACGGGCTGATCGGCGATCATGCCGTCGTCCAGCGTGGCAAGCCGGTCGTGGTGACCGGCACCGCCACGCCGGGCGAGCCGGTGACATTGGTTCTGGCCGGCCACAGCGCGCAGGCCCGCGCGGGCCGCGACGGTGTGTTCAGCGCCACCCTGCCCGCGCTCCCCGCCGGCGGACCTTATGACCTGTCGGTGATCGCGCCGAGTGGCACCACGCAAGTCCACGATCTGCTCGTCGGTGACGTCTTCCTGTGCTCGGGCCAGAGCAACATGGAATTGCCGGTCGAGCGCGCGCAGGATGCCGGCAGCGCGATCCACGCGCCGGTCGACGACCAGCTTCGCCTCGTCACCATCGCCAAGGCGACCGCGCCGGTCGCGCAGGATCATCTCGCGCAGCAGCCGGCATGGGCGTCGGCGGGTCCGCTCACCACCGGCGGCTTCTCGGCGGCATGTTTCTACATGGCGCAGGAGCTGCGCAAGACCGCCAAGGTGCCGATCGGCGCGATCCATTCCAGCTGGGGCGGCTCGTCGATCTCGGCGTGGATGGGCGACGCTGCGCAACGCGCCGCCGGGCGCGGCGCGCAAGCCGATCTGCTCAAGCTCTACGCGCGCGACCCCGCCGCCGCGATGCGCAGCGCCAATGCGACATGGGAAGCATGGTGGCGCGAACAGAGCGGCGACATGCCCGGTCATGAGCCGTGGCAGCCCGATGCCGCGCTCGACTGGCAGCCGGTGCCGCGCGTCGATTTCTACGAGAATTGGGGCGTGCCCGCGCTCCAGACCTATCTCGGCATGTTGTGGTATCAAAAAACCGTCGATCTGACGGCGGAGCAAGCCAAACAGGTCGCGATGATCGCGATCGGCCCGGCGGATGATGCCGACCGGGTGTGGATCAACGGCAAGCCGGTCGGCGGGCGCGGCGGCTGGGATGCGCGCGTCTATACCGTACCGGCGGGCACGCTCGTCGCGGGGCGCAACGTCATCACCATCAACATCGAGAACGCTTACGCGACCGGCGGGCTGCCCGGCCCGGCCGAGGCGATGAAGCTGAGCTTCGCCGATGGCGGCACCGTGCCGATCGGCGAAGGCTGGCGCTATGCGGTGGCCAAGAAGGCGGGCGGCACTTCGCCACGCGTGCCGTGGGACGACATCACCGGCGCGGGGACGATCTACAATGCGATGATCGCCCCGCTCGGCGGCATCGGACTGGCTGGCGTCGCCTGGTATCAGGGCGAATCGGACACCGACATTCCCGGCTATGCCGACCGCATGAAGGCGCTGATCGCCGACTGGCGCGGGCAGTTCGGCGCGCCCGCGCTGCCGTTCGCGATCGTCTCGCTCGCAGGGTTCGGCAAACCGGCGGTCGCACCCGGCGAAAGCGGCTGGGCGCGCGTGCGCGACGACCAGCGCCGCGTCGCCGAAACCGATGGCCATACCGCGCTCGCGCTGGCGATCGACCTCGGCGATCCGCTCGATATCCATCCGGGCGAGAAGCACGAGGTCGGTCGGCGGCTCGCGCGCGCGATGAGCAGCCTCGCCTATGGCGCGACCCCACCGCCCTCCGGCCCGCAGGTTGCGAGCGTTACGCGCGCCGCGAATGGCGGTGCGAGCGTGACGTTCAAGGGCGTGGTCGGCGCGCTGCACACCCGCAGCGCCGCGCAGGCGACCGGCTTCGAACTGTGCGCGGCGGCGGCCGGCTCATGCCGCTACGCCGCCGCGACGGTGGACGGTAATCGCGTGATGCTGGCGGGCGACGGCCAACCGGTCGCGCGCGTGCGCTATGCATGGGCCGACTTCCCGGTGGTCAATCTCGTCGATGATGCCGCGCTGCCCGCCGGCCCGTTCGCGATGGCGGTACAATAGGCACTGTTTACCCGCCCGCCCGGCACCCCGGGCGGGTCTTTTCCAGCCGGACGATGGTTGTGTCACGATACGCTTCGGCGCGGAGGGCATGATGGACGATTCGGAGCTTTGGATGATGGTCGGGGCGAGCACCGCGTTCGGCGTGCTGGCGTCGGCCGTGGTGTTGTTCTGGTTCTTCCGGGGGCAGCGCCGCCGCCTCGCGGTGCCGCCGACGACGGGTGCCGACGGCATGACCAGCTTCCCGGTGCGCGGCATCTCCACACAGAGCCGCCTGATCGTCGGCGGATCGCACAACAGCATCAACCCTTTGTTCGCGATCGGCCCGGGCGGGATCGATCTGCGCGTGCTGCGCCACCAGCACCTCGCTTTCTCCGACATCGAACAGGCCGATGTCCGCAACACGCTGGTCGGCCAGATGCTGGTCCTCAAGCATGTCGATGGGCGCAAATACGCGATCCGCTTCGGCACCGCCGATCACATCGGCCGCGTCCTCACGCGGATCCCCGCCTACACTGTGCGGCTGACCGAGGCCGCGACCCGGCTGCGCGATGCTGCGGCGACGGGGACATCGCGCTAGTCGCGCCGCCACGCCGGACGATGCCCCAGAGTTACGCCCAGGGCGGCGTCGCCAGCGCCTTGGCGAGATAATCGATCAGCGCCTGCACGCGCAGCGGGCGCAGTGGCGAGGGCGGCATCAGCAGGTGCAGCGCGAGCGGCGGCACCGACCATTCGGGCATCGCCACCTCCAGCGTCCCCGCCTGCAGCGCGCGCCACACGAGGAACTCGGGCTGAAGCGCCAGCCCCTGCCCCGCCGCCAGCGCCGGGCCGAGCATGTCGGCATTGTCGGTCCAGATCCGCACCGGCGGCTCGACGATTTCCTCGCCGAACTGCGGATGGGTGAAGCGCCATACGCCGCGCGGACCCCCGCCGGTATAAGCGAGCGCACTGTGTTCGGCGAGCTGCGCCGGGTGAGTCGGCCGCCCGCGCGCGTCGAGATAGCCGGGCGATGCGACCAGCAGGATTCGCACCGCGCACAGCCGTCGCGCCAGCATCGACGAATCCTCCAGCCGCGCGATCCGCATGGCGAGGTCGAACCCGTCCGCGACCAGATCCACCCGGCGGTCGCTGAGCGCGAGATCGAGCGTGATCTCGGGATACAGGTCGAGGAACGGCGGCAGCGCATCGCCGAGATAGCCGATCCCGAACGACAAGGGCGCGCTCATCCGCACCACCCCACGCGGCGTTGCCGATTGCTCGGCCGCTTCATCCTCCGCCGCTTCGCCCTCGGCGAGCAGCCGTATCGCGCGCGGCAGCGCGGCACGGCCGCCCTCGGTCAGCGACAGCCGCCGCGAGGTGCGCGCGATCAGCGCGACGCCGAGCCGCGCCTCCAGCCGCGTGATCGCTTTCGAAACGGTCGGGTTGGAGAGCCCCAGCGCCTGCGCCGCCCCCGCGAACGAGCCGCATTCGGCGACCTTGGCAAAGATCGCCCAGGCTTCGAGGTCGGGGAGTCTACGTGTCATTGTCGGCAATGATACAATGCAATTGTTTCTCTTTCGTCAAGTCACGATCGAACGCATCTTGTGCGGGTCAGGAGCGAAGGCCGCTCCGCCAAGGAGATTTCCGATGATCGACCGTAGACCCTTCAACCAGCTCGGCGGCGCCAACCACGGCTGGCTCGATGCCAAGCATCACTTCTCGTTCGCCGGCTATTACGATCCCGCCAAGATGGGCTGGGGCGACATCCGCGTCTGGAACGACGACACGATCGCGCCGGGCACCGGCTTCCCGCCGCATCCGCATGCCGACATGGAGATCATCACCTATGTCCGCGAAGGCGCGATCACGCATCAGGACAGCCTCGGCAACACCGGCCGCACCGAAGCGGGCGACGTGCAGGTGATGAGCGCCGGTTCGGGCGTGCGCCACTCCGAATACAACAAGGAAAGCGGCACCACGCGGATCTTCCAGATCTGGATCGAGCCGAAGACCCGCGGTGAAACGCCGTCATGGGGCGCCAAGCCCTTCCCCAAGGGCGAACGCTCGGGCCATTTCGTCACGCTCGCCAGCGGCTTTTCGGAGGATACCGATGCGCTGCCGATCCGCACCGACGCGCGCATTTCCGGCGCGACGCTGAAGGCCGGTGAAACCACCGAATATCCGATCGACGCCAGCCGCCACGCCTATCTGGTGCTCGCCAAAGGCTCGGTCGAGATCAACGGCGTACACCTCGACGCACGCGACGGCGCCGCCATCACCGGCGAGACGCTGCTTCGCATCACCGCCAACGACGAAGCCGAGATCGTCCTCGTCGACGCCGCCTGAACCACAACCACCGCACGACCAAAGGGGAACATCATCATGGCCACCATCACCACCGCCGACGGCACCGAAATCTTCTACAAGGACTGGGGCTCGAAAGACGCGCAGCCGATCATGTTCCACCACGGCTGGCCGCTCAGCGGCGACGATTGGGACGCGCAGATGATGTTCTTCTTGAACGAAGGCTACCGCGTGATCGTGCATGACCGGCGCGGGCATGGCCGCTCGTCGCAATCGGCGAGCGGGCATGACATGGACACCTATGTCGCCGACGTGGTCGCGCTGACCGATCATCTCGATCTCAAGCACGCGATCCACATCGGCCATTCGACCGGCGGCGGCGAAGTCGCCCGCTACGTCGCGCAAGCCAAGCCGGGCCGCGTCACCAAGGCGGTGCTGGTCAGCGCGGTCGCGCCGATCATGGTGGCGACCGGGAGCAACCCGGACGGCGTGCCGATGTCAGTGTTCGACATGGTCCGCGACCAGACCGCCACCAACCGCGCGCAATTCTACTATGACTTCACCTTGCCCTTCTTCGGCTACAACCGTGACGGCGCCGAGGTGAAGGAGGCGGTGCGGCAGAATTGGTGGCGGCAAGGCATGATGGGCAGCGTTCTCGCCCACACGCTCGGGGTGAAGGCGTTCTCCGAGACCGACTTCACCGCCGACCTGAAGGCGATCACGGTGCCGACCTTGGTACTCCACGGCGAGGACGATCAGGTCGTGCCGTTCCCGACCACCGGCAAGGTCTCGGCGACGCTGGTGCCCGGCGCCAAACTGATCTCCTACCCCGGCTATCCGCATGGCATGCCGACCACCCACGCCGACGTCATCAACGCCGATCTGCTGGCGTTCGTGAAGGGCTGATCCCCTGAAATGCAGAAGGGCGCGGCGAACCTGCCGCGCCCTTCCCGCATCCACTCCGTTCGTCCCGAGCGAAGTCGAGGGATGTGCCACGAACGCTGTGGCCGGTGTCTCGACTTCGCTCGACACGAACGGTTGAGGATGTCGCTACACCGCTTCCGGCAATGCCCAGTCGATCGGCTCGCGGCCCTGTTCACGCAGGAAAGCATTGGCCTTCGAGAACGGCCGGCTCCCGAAGAACCCGTTATGCGCCGACAGCGGCGAGGGATGCGCGGACTTCAGCACCAGATGCCGCCCGCCGCGAGTCACATCCTCGATGAACGCCGCCTTCTTCTGCGCATAAGCACCCCACAGCAGGAACACGATCGGCTCGGGCGACGCCGCGACGGTGCGGATCACCGCATCGGTGAACCGCTCCCAGCCACGCCCCTGGTGCGAGGCGGCGGCGCCCATCCGCACCGTCAGCACCGAATTGAGCAATAGCACGCCCTGATTCGCCCAATGCTCCAGGAACCCGTGCCGCGCCGGCGCGATGCCGAGATCGGCCTGCATTTCCTTGTAGATGTTGACGAGGCTCGGCGGGGTACGCACCCCCGGCTTCACCGAGAAACACAGCCCATGCGCCTGCCCCTCGCCATGGTAGGGGTCTTGCCCGAGAATGACGACGCGCACCGATGAGGGTGCGGTCAGGTCGAGCGCGCGGAACCACGCGCTGCCCTTGGGGAACACGCGCGCGCCCGCCGCCTTCTCGGCGACAAGGAAGTCCCTGAGTTCGGCCATATAGGGGCTGTCGAACTCGGCTTGCAGCGCGGTGCGCCACTCGGGATGGAGGGTGATGTGGTCGCTCATCTCGGCGCGTGCTGCCGGATCGGTGATGCGCCTGTCAACGCGCAAACGTCAGCCCGGTTCGCCCATCCGCGCGGGCGGGTGCTCGGGATCGAAATCGGCGATCTTGGCGTCACCATAGACCGCGCCGGATACGGGAAGATCCGCAACCGCCGCGACCGGCGCCGGCACCACGATCACCGACGGAGGAACGAACGCCGGCAAGCGCGCGGTCGAGGCCACCACCCGAAAAAATACCGGCCGCACCCCCACGCCCGGTGCGGCCAACACGCCGAGATGAGGGGTTGCGACCGCAACCAGGACGAGGAACCCTGCACCGAGGGTCATCTTATACGACACGTGTACACCTTATTTAACATCCATATCGGCGATAGTTCATTAACTCACGGTAAAATAGCGTTTTATCTACGCCACTCCGGCCGCGATGGCTCTGCCATCCATGCGTGTTCCTCGTCTTCGCGGCCCCGACGAGTTCTCCGGCGGCTCGCGGCGTGGATGATGCTGCGCCGATAGTTTGGATTACGGCGCATCGCGCTGACTTAACAGGCCAAACTTATGATTATAAACGCGAAGACTTCGCGCTTGCAGCGTAAAACGGGAAAGGTTAGCGATACGACCCATCGCGACCGTCGGTTAGCGCCCGGGAGACATTTGCATGCACCACGCACTTCGCACCGTTTCGTTCGCAGTTCTTGCCGTCGCCGTATCGAGCGCAGCAACCGCCGGCGACAAGAAGGCTGCCGATCCCAACAAGCGGATTTGCCGTGGGATCGAACAGACCGGCTCGATCTTCACGCATCAGGTCTGTCATACCCGCGCCGAATGGACTCAAATCGGCGAGCAGAACGACAAGGACACCTCACGGACCGTCCAGACCAACCACTTCCAATCGCCGAGTCAGGAAGGCACGCGCTACTAGGCCGCCTTGGTCGCCAACGCCGGGAAGCCTGCCTTGAACGCCGCGACCTTGGGCTTGTCCCACCGCACGATGTACGGGTGGCTCGGGTTCCGGTCGTAGAAATGCTGGTGATAGTCTTCGGCCGGGAAGAAGCCGCCGCTCTCGATCTTGGTCACGATCGGCGCCTTGAACACATGCGTCTGGCCAAGCTGCGCGATATACTCCGCGGCGACCGCGCGCTGCGCCGGGGTCTGCGGGAAGATCGCCGAACGGTAGCTGGTGCCGCTATCGGGCATCTGCCGGTTGAGCGTGGTCGGATCGTGCGCGACCGAGAAATAGACGCGCAGCAACGTCGCGTAGCTCACCTGCGCGGGATCGTAGACGATGCGGATCGCCTCGGCATGGCCGGTGGTCTCGCTGCTCACCTGCTCGTAGGTGGCGGTGCGCGCGGTTCCGCCGGCATAGCCCGCCGTCACCGATTTCACGCCCTTCACATGCTCGAACACCGCTTCCATGCCCCAGAAGCAGCCGCCTGCCAGCACCGCCACCTGGCTACCGCCGGTCTTGGCGACATCATGCAGCGCCGCCGGGATCGGCACCGCGCGCTCGGCGCTGGCCGCGCCACCCGAGAGTGCGAACGTCGCAATGCCAGCGACGCTCAATCCTGCAAGCACGGTTTTCATCACCAGGGTCTCCATGTCACCGATATCGGTGACAGGCGGCCGATTTACACCCCCTCGGCTGAACCGCTGCCAAACGCCTAGCCGGCATAAGCCTTGACGAGATCGTAGAGATAGTCGCGCCCCTCGTAGAGCGACTTCACGCCGATCCGCTCGTTGAGCCCGTGAATGCCATTGCCATCGGCATCGAAGAACAGCCCCGGCACGCCGTACACGGGAATGCCGATCGCTTCGAAGAAGATGCCGTCGGTCGCGCCGGTCGACATCAGCGGCAGCATCGGCACGCCGGGGAAATGCCGCTCGGCGACCGCCTTGGCCGGGCCGAGGATTTTCGGGTCGAGCGCGGGGGGGATCGCGGTCGGGCGGATCGGCGCATTGATGGTGACGGTCACGTTCGGCCCGGCCAGCTCCTTCAGCTTGGCGAGCGTGCCCTCGACCGTCTCGCCGGGAAAGATGCGGCAGTTGATGTTGGCGGTGGCGCGTTGCGGCAAGGCGTTCTCGGCATGGCCCGCCGACACCAAAGTCGCGACGCAGGTGGTGCGCAGCGTCGAATTGAAGGTCTTGTCGCGGGCCAGCAACGCCGCCGCCTCGGCCTCGTCGGGGTTGGCGAGCAACCGCCGGATCGCGTCGGCGACGGGCGCTGGCGTGGTCGCCGCCATCGCGGTGAAAAAGGCACGCGTGGTGTCGCTGAAGCGCACCGGGAAGGTGTAGCCCTGCACCGCCTTCAACGCATCGGCGAGCTGGTAGATCGCATTGTCCGCGGTCGGCTGCGAACTGTGCCCGCCGGGGTTGGTGGTGGCGAAGGTGTAATTCTGCGCGGCCTTCTCGCCGACCTGGATCGCGAGCACCTCGGGCTTGCCGTTCGCGCCGTAGCGCCCGCCGCCGCCCTCGTTGAGCGCGAACTCGGCGGCGATCAGATCGGGCTTGGTCTTCGCCAGCCACGCCGCGCCGTTGAAGGCGTAGGTCGTCTCCTCGCCGCAGGTCAGCGCGAGTTTTATGGTGCGCCTGGGGCGATAGCCCGACCGGCGGAAGCGGATCAGGCTGTCCGCCCAGATCGCTGCCATCGATTTGTCGTCGGCGGCACCGCGCGCGTAATAATAGCCGCCGTCCTCGATCAGTTTGAACGGATCGCGCTTCCAGTCCTCGCGCTTGGCCTCGACCACGTCGAGATGCGCGAGCAGCAGGATCGGCTTCACCGACGGATCGCTGCCCGCCAGGATCGCGACCATGCCGCCCTCTTTGGGGTGGTCGGGTGCGGAAAACAGCGTGATGTCGCGCGCCGGATAGCCGGCATCCTCAAGCCGCGCCGCGATCTTGGCGGCGGCGTCGGTGCAGCTTCCGGTCGGGAGCGTGGTGTTGGTCTCGACCAGCTCCTTGTAGAGCGTGAAGAACGGCTGCTGGTCGGGCCGGGCCTGCGCGGAAACGGCCGCTGGAAGCATCACCGCGCCCAGCCCGAGCGCCATCGCCATCCTTCGCATCCGCCCCGCCCCTTTTTCGTAGAAAGTCAAAGGCTAGCGTCTTGGGTGCGGGAAAGTCGAGCGAAACCCCGCAAGCGAAACTTCTGCGGAAGTTCCTGCGACCCCGCAAAACCTTCTCGTGTTCCAACGAAAGCGGGAACCCAGAGCCAAGCAAAACCCAACTTGCAACGTTCCCGGCCCTGGACTCCCGCGTGCGCGGGAGAACAAGACTTACGAAGGCTCGCCGGTGCCGGAGAAGGCCGACCGCCTACGCGTCGCGTTCGGCGAGCACGCGCTCCCACGCGAGCGCGTCGCGGACGATCAGGTCGAGATCGTCGCGCTGCGGGCGCCACTCCAGCGCCTTGAGGATCGCGCTGTTGTCCGCCACCAGCGCGGCGGGATCGCCCGCGCGGCGGCCCTCGATCTTGCGCTCGATCTTGACGTTGGTCACGCGATCGACCGCGTCGAGCACCTCCAGCACCGAGAAGCCGCGCCCGTAACCGCAGTTGAGCGTGTGGCTCTTGGCCGGATCGGCGGTGAGCAGGTCGAGCGCGGCGACATGTGCCGCCGCCAGATCGCTGACATGGATGTAATCGCGCACCCCGGTCCCGTCGGGCGTGTCGAAATCGGTGCCGAACACGCCGACCGACGCGCGCTTGCCCGTCGCCGCCTCGACCGCGACCTTGATGAGATGAGTCGCGCCGGCGGTCGACTGGCCCGAGCGGCCCTGCGGATCGGCGCCCGCCACGTTGAAATAGCGAAGCGCGCAATAGTTGATCGGGTGCGCGGCCGCGACATCGCGCAGCATCGTCTCGGTCATCAGCTTGGACATGCCATAGGGGTTGATCGGCACGGTCGGATCGGTCTCGACGACCGGGATCTTGGCCGGCGTGCCATAGGTCGCGGCCGTGGAGGAGAAGATGAAGTGCGGCACGCCGCACGCCACCGCGCTTTCCAGAAGCGCGCGCGTCGCGACGGTGTTGTTGCGGTAATATTTGAGCGGGTTGCTGACCGACTCGGGCACCACCACCGATCCGGCGAAATGCAGGATTGCACGCACCCCGTGGTCGCGGATCGCGGCGCGCACCGCATGGTCATCCTCGATGTTCGCCTCGACCAGCATCGCGCGCGGATCGACCGCCCAGGAAAACCCGGTCACGAGATTGTCGACCACTACCACGCGGTAGCCCGCGTCGAGCAGCGCCAGCACCGCATGGCTGCCGATATAGCCCGCTCCGCCCGTTACCAGAACCGCGCCGTCGATCATCGAATCACCCCTATGCTGCATCGCACCCGTATCCGCGCCTACCACCGGAGATTGCGCCGCGCCAATCGCTCCCTATCTTCATGGCTATCAAGAAGGAGCAGATAATGGCGAGCGAAGTCGCGACATTCGCGGGCGGATGTTTCTGGTGTACCGAGGCAGTCTTCGCCGACGTGATCGGCGTGGAGAAGGTCGAGAGCGGCTATATCGGCGGTACGGTCGCGAACCCGACTTACAAGCAGGTGTGCGGCGGCGATACCGGCCATGCCGAGGCGATCCGCGTTACGTTCGATTCGGATCAGGTCCGCTATGCCGATCTGCTCGACATCTTCTTCGCCACGCACGATCCGACGCAGCTCAACCGCCAGGGTAACGATGTCGGGACGCAATATCGCTCGGCATTGTTCCCCGCCTCGCCCGACCAGCGCGAGGAAGCGCAGGCCGCGATCGAACGCGCCAGCGCGGATTGGCCCAAGCCGATCGTGACGACGATCGAGCCGGCGTCCCACTGGTATCCGGCCGAGGACTATCATCAGGAATATTGGGAAGGCGAAGGCCAGCGCAATCCCTATTGCCTCGCGGTGATCCCGCCCAAGCTGGCGAAGCTGCGCAAGAGCTTCGCCAAACGCTCCAAAACCGCCGACGCGACCGCGTAAATCGTCGCCCCGGCGCAGGCCGGGGCCGCTGGTTGCGGAGCAATCGGTTCGCCAAAGTGCGTAACGGTCCCGGCCTTCGGGCCCCATCAGAGTATTACTTTGATGGGATGCCCTGCGCCGGGGCGACGGTGTTGTTCACCGCTGGTTCGTGCAGCGTGGTAGAAACGGCGGATCATGACCGCGCCCTCCGTCTCCACCCCACCCCCGCATGCCGACCGTGCGCTCAGCGCCCTGCTGATCGTACAGGCGGTGTCGCTGTTCGTGGCGATTCCGTTGTCGGCGCAGCATCCCGGCTGGCACGTCGTGCTCGATGCCGGGCATCTCGCGTTCGCCGCCGTCTCGGTCGCGGTGCTCGCGCACAACCGGATGATGCGCGCGCTGCTGCTCGCGGCGCTGGCCGGGCTGGCGATCGGGCCGATCATCGGCGAACAGGCGGTCGCGTCGCGCGGTCTCACTGCGGTCACGATGCACGAATCGATCGCGCTGACCGCCTTCGTGTTCAACGGGCTGGTGACGGCGCTGATCGCGCGCCACGTGTTCGGCCCCGGGCGGGTCACCAGCCATCGGTTGCAGGGCGCGGTGCTGGTCTATCTCAACGTCGCGCAACTGTTCGCGATCGCCTACGGCGTGATCGAGACGCGCGCGCCAGGTGCGATCGTCATGTCGGACGGGCTACGCTTCGCCAATCCCGCCAGCGCGCGGACGGCTGCGCTCACCTATTTCAGCCTCGTCACCATCACCACCACCGGCTTCGGCGATATCGTGCCGATGCACCCGATCGCGCGCAGCCTCGTCAATCTCGAATCGGTGTTCGGGCATCTCTTCCCGGCGACCTTGCTCGCCCGGCTGGTCGCGCTCCATCTCGCCCATGCCGATGATCCGTCGGGAAAAGGTGACGCGGGCGCCTAACCACCCTATCTCTGGCGGATGCCCAAGCGTACCCCGCCCGGCCTGCCCACGCGCGAGCAGGTCCTCGACTTCATCTCCACCTCCCCCACGCCTGCGGGCAAGCGCGAGATCGCGCGCGCCTTCGGGCTGAGCGCGCAGGACAAGATCGCGCTCAAGGCGCTGCTCAAGGACATGGCCGACGAAGGGCTGATCGACAGCGCCCCCGGCCGCGCCTTCCACAAGCTCGGCGGTCTGCCCAAGGTGACGGTGCTGCGCATCGCCGATGTCGATGACGGCGGCAACGTCTGGGCGGTGCCTGAACGCTGGGAGGCGGAAACGCCTGCGCCGCGCCTCCGCGTGCGCGAACGCAAGCATGGCGCGCTCGCCGTGGGGGATCGGGTGCTGGCGCGCACCGAAGAAGCCGGCAACGGCTGGATCGCGCATCCGATGAAGAGTCTCGCGCGCGGCGAGGAACTGATTCTCGGCGTGCTCCACGAGGAGGGCGGCAAGCTCTGGCTGCAAGGCGTCGAGAAGAAGGATCGCCGCGATTTCCAGGTCTCCGACGCGGGCGGCGCCCAGCCCGGCGATCTCGTGCTGGCCGAGAAGGCGGGGCGCCCGCCGCGCATCACCGCGCGCGTGACCGAGATCCTCGGCGACCCCTTCGCGCCGCGCAGCTTCTCGATGATCGCGATCCACAAACTCGGTATTCCAACAGCCTTCGCCCCCGAAGCCATCGACGAAGCCCACCGCGTCGCCGGGCTTCATATGGGCGAGGATCGTGAAGATCTGCGCCACCTGCCGATCGTCGCGATCGACCCCGCCGACGCGCGCGACCATGACGATGCGGTCTGGGCCGCCCCCGACGACGACCCCGCCAACCCTGGCGGCTGGCAGGCGATCGTCGCGATCGCCGACGTGAGCTTCTACGTCCGCCCCGGCGGCGCGCTCGACAAGGACGCGCGGCGGCGCGGCAACAGTGTCTATTTCCCCGACCGCGTCGTACCGATGCTGCCCGAAGAACTGTCGGCGGACATCTGTTCGCTGAAAGAGGGCGTCGATCGCGCAGCGCTGGTCTGTCATCTGCGCATCGCCGAAAACGGCACGCTGAAGACCTGGCGCTTCACGCGCGGCGTGATCCGGGTGGTGGCGAATATCGCCTATGAGGACGCGCAGGCGGTGATGGATCGCGCGACCTCCTCCCTTCCCCAATCGCGGGAGGCGGATTTGCTGCCTATCCTCACGCCCCTCTGGGGCTGCTGGAAGGCGCTCTCCAAGGCCCGTGCCGCACGCGCGCCGCTCGATCTCGATCTTCCCGAACGGCGGGTGATGCTCGACGAAAAGGGTCGAATCCTCTCGGTCGCGCCGCGCGAGCGTCTCGACGCGCACATGCTGATCGAGGATTACATGATTGCCGCCAACGTCGCCGCCGCCAAGGCGCTGGAGGCGAAGAAGGCGCCGGTGATGTACCGCGTCCACGAGCCGCCCAGCCGCGAGAAGCTCGTCGCGCTCAAGGAGTATCTCAAGACCTTCGGCGTCGAGTTCGCGCTCGGTCAGGTGGTGCGGCCGGGCACGTTCAATCATATCCTCGTCAAAGTCGGCGAGGCGGATTTCCGCCCGCAGATCATGGAGCAGGTGCTGCGCACGCAGACCCAGGCCTATTACGCGCCCGAAAACCACGGCCATTTCGGCCTCGCGCTCGGCAGTTACGCGCATTTCACTTCGCCGATCCGGCGCTATGCCGATCTTCTCGTCCACCGTTCGCTGGTCGATGCGTATAAGCTGGGCGCAGGCGGGCTGACCGAGGGCGAAGCGGCGGCGATGGAGAAGATCGGCCAGTCGATCTCGATGCTGGAGCGCCGTGCGATGGAAGCCGAGCGCGACACGATCGACCGCTATGTCGCCGCCTTCCTCGCCACCCGCATCGGCGAGATCGTAGATGTGCGGATCACCGGCGTCGCCAGCTTCGGCTTCTTCGCGACGGTCGAGGGGATCGGCGGCGACGGGCTGATGCCGGTGCGCGATCTGGGGCGCGAATATTTTCGCTACGACGATGCCGGCAAGCGGCTGGTCGGCGAGGATAGCGGCACCGTCTACGCCAGCGGCATGCGGCTGCAATTGCGGCTGGCGGAATCGAACCCGGTATCGGGCGCGCTGCGCTTCGAGATGGTCGAGGGCGGCGCACGCCCCGCACGCGAAGAGCGCGCCGGCCCGCGCGTCATCAAGCGGCGCGGGCGACCGGCCAACATCCGGCATCAAGGCAAACGCCGCTGATGATCGCTACCCCTGCATGGCCACCGCAATCGACGCCCCGGCTGTTCGTCGAACAGCCACTCGGACCAGGCCAGATTCGCATTGAGGGCGCGCAGGCGCATTATCTCGTCTCGGTGATGCGGACCAAGATCGGCGATCCGGTCAAGCTGTTCGACGGCGTGTCGGGCGAGTGGCTCGGGGTCGCGAGCATGGTCGGCAAGCGCGACCTGCTGCTCGATGTGGGCGAGCAACTGCGCGAGCGCGAGCATGTCCCCGATCTGTGGCTCTGCGCGGCCCCGCTCAAGAAGGGCAGGATCGATTGGCTGGTGGAAAAGGCCTGCGAACTCGGCGTCGCGCGACTGGTGCCGACACTGACGCGGCGAACCGTGGTCGATCGGCTCAACCTCGAACGGTTGCGCGCGCATATGATCGAGGCGGCCGAGCAATGCGGCCGCACCGCCGTGCCCGACCTCGCCGAGCCGGTGAAGCTTACCGCGCTGCTGCGCGAATGGCCGGCGGATCGCACCTTGTTCTTCGCCGACGAAGCGGGCGGCGTGCCCGCGCTGGCGGCGATGCGAGACGGCGGCGCGGCGGCGGCGATCCTGATTGGCCCGGAGGGCGGCTTCGACGACGCCGAACGCGCAGCAATCCGCGCATTGCCACAGGCGATCGGCATCTCGCTCGGCCCCCGCATCCTGCGCGCCGACACGGCGGCGGCGGCGGCGGCGAGCCTGTGGATGGCGGCAAGGGGAGATTGGTGATTCGAGGTGATGCGCGCAAGCGCATCACCTCGAACGGCCGGCGGGTCGGGCGAAGCTCCGAACCCGGCCACTTTCGTCACCCCAGCGCAAGCTGGGGTCTCTAGCGAGACTCGGGACAGGAGCCGCACGAGACCCCAGCTTGCGCTGGGGTGACGATAGTACCGAAAGCGATTCTGTACCGATCGTTTCGCCACCCTCTAGCGCAGCCCCGCACGCCCCGCTAAGGCGCGGCGATGAGCACCAAGACCGCCTCTTCCGCCAAGCACGCGGTCATCGAGCACCGCGACCAGTTGATCGCGAGCTTCGCCAAGGGCGAGAAGCCCAAGGACCGCTGGCGGATCGGCACCGAGCACGAAAAATTCGTCTATGCGCTCGGCGATCATCACGCACCGAGCTATGACGAAAAAGGCGGCATCCGCGATCTGCTGATGGGACTCCAGCGCTTCGGCTGGGAGCCGGTGATCGAGAATGGCCCCGATGGCGCCAACGTCATCGCGATGACCGGCGCGGACGGCAGCCTCAGTCTCGAACCCGCCGGCCAGTTCGAACTGTCGGGCGCGCCGCTCGACAATCTCCACCAGACCTGCGCCGAGACCGGACGCCATCTCGAACAGGTCAAGACGGTCGGCGACGAACTCGGCATCGGTTTCCTCGGGCTCGGCATGTGGCCGGACAAGACCCGCGCTGAACTGCCGATCATGCCCAAGGGCCGCTATGCGATCATGCTGCGCCACATGCCACGGGTCGGCAGCATGGGGCTCGACATGATGCTGCGCACCTGCACCATCCAGGTCAACCTCGACTATGCGAGCGAGGCGGACATGGTGAAGAAGTTCCGCGTCGGCCTCGCGCTGCAACCGCTCGCGACCGCTTTGTTCGCCAATTCGCCGTTCACCGAAGGCAAGCCCAATGGCATGCTGTCGTACCGCAGCCATATCTGGTCGGACACCGATCCGGCGCGCACCGGCATGCTGCCGTTCGTGTTCGAGGACGGGTTCGGCTACGAGCGCTACGCCGAGTACGCGCTCGATGTGCCGATGTACTTCGTCTACCGTGAAGGCACGTATATCGACGCGGCCGGCCTTTCGTTCCGCGATTTCCTCAAGGGTGAGCTGTCGGTGCTGCCGGGCGAACTGCCGACGATCGACGACTGGAACGACCATCTCTCCACCGCCTTCCCCGAAGTGCGGCTCAAGACCTTCCTCGAAATGCGCGGCGCCGATGGCGGACCATGGAGCCGGATCTGCGCGCTGCCGGCGTTGTGGGTCGGGCTGCTCTACGACGATGCCGCGCTCGATGCAGCGTGGGACGTGGTCAAGCACTGGACGATGGAGGAGCGCGAGGCGCTGCGGTCGTCGGTGCCCAAGCTCGGCCTCGACGCGCCGATCGCGGGCGGACGACGCTTGCGCGACATCGCCGGCGACGTGCTCGACATCGCTCACGCCGGCCTGTCCGCACGCGCGCGGTTCGACGCGGGCGGCAGCAACGAAACCGGCTTCCTCGATCCGCTGCGCGAAGTCGTGCGGAGCGGCAAGGTGCCGGCCGAAGTTCTGCTGGAGAAGTATCACGGCGTCTGGGACGGCGACGTCAGTCGGGTTTACGAGGATATGAAGTTCTAGAGTTCAATGCCTCCCCTCAACTCCGCTCGTTCTGAGTAACCGCCGAGTAGCCCGAAGGGCGTATCGAGGCAGTGTATCGAAGGACATGCCCCGCACGATCGCCTGTGCTTCGATACCTGCTCTCGATACGGCGCAAGCGCCTACTCGATCACTACTCAGCACGAGCGGATGCAGGGTGGCGGTCGAAAATTCTATCCGCTCCGCCGCTTGCCCGCCACCCAATCGAACAACCGAGGCACCGCACCATTGCGCGCCATCCACTCGGAATAGGCACGATACGCCGGGTCCATGCCGAGATGGCGTTCCTCGGTCTTCGCACGCCAGTAATAAACGCCGGCCGTCACCGCCATCAGCCCGGTCGCGCGCACCGCGTCGATCCAGTTGCCCGTCGTCAGGAACGGCAAAGTCGAGATCAGCCAAAACAGGTTCTTCGACAGATAGGCCGGGTGCCGCGTGAAGCGGTACGGCCCGTGCGTCAGGATCCCGCGATGTGTAAGGTTGGAAAAGCGCAGGCCGAACGCCACGGTCGCCCAGGCGTAGATCGCGGTCAGCGCGACCAGCACCGCGCCGGTCGCGGCGAGCAGGATCGGGTGGCCGCCCAGCCAGATCGTCCAGCCGTCCGGCCCGCGTGTGCCGGGGTGGTAATCGAGCACGCCCCCGTCAGCCATCAACACGAAGGGCGGATAGCAGATCAGCGCCGCCGTCCACGCCGCCGCGAACGGATTGGCGCTGCGGATGTGCGAATCGAGCGGGCGCAGCGTCAGGATGTAGCCGACCGTCGCGAAGGCGACGTCGATCACGAACATCAAGGTGATGAGCCAATTGGCGAGCGCGACCGGATCGTGGAGGACCAGCCCCGTGTCGGCGCGAATGAAGTCGCCGAAGCCCGGCGGCACGATCGCCAGCATGAACGCGAGGAAGAACCCCTTCACCGCCCACGCCCGTAAATGGCCGTAGATTGCCTCGCGATCGATCGACTCGTCGAGGCCCATCAGCCATGCGCCAAGCGCCCAGGCGCCATCCTTCGGCGCGACCAGATAGCGGTCGAGCCACAGCACATACGGAATCGACGCTACGAACAGCACCGGCGCGGCGACGCCGAGGCACCCCATCGCGAAGCTGTAATTGCCCTCCCAATAGAAGCGTTCCAGCCCGTAGATCACGCCGATTCCCGCCCAGGTGAGCCACAGCCCGGCGAGTTTGGTCAGGCTGATCTCATAGGTTGCGCGCAGCGGCTTGGCAGCCGACCAGTCGATTCCGCTCGAGGCGTTGCGGTGGACCTTGTCGACGAATACCGACCACAGCACCATCGGCAGCCCGCACGCGACGACGTTCACCAGCGCCGAATACGGCCCGTCCATGCCATAGCTGCGCGCGAGCGCCACCCACAGCAGCAGCCCGACGAGACCAGCCAGTCCGCAGCCTGTGCTCACCGCCGAACGCGGCCGGGGATCGGCGGGGCGCGCGGCGCGCGCGAGGTCGGTATGGTGAAACATCACGCCGAGCTGTAGCGCGGCAAGGGTTAGCGCAGCGTAAAGCCCTTCGAGGGTGCTTGCGCAGCCCGTGGCTTGCCGGTATCTCCCCGCGCAACGCGGGTATAGTACAATGGTAGTACAGCAGCCTTCCAAGCTGAATACACGGGTTCGATTCCCGTTACCCGCTCCACCTTTTCCGGTAGAGCGCACGCATGACCGCCATCTCCTTCCCCGAGGCGAGACGGCAGATCGTCGCGGTCGGGCGCTGGCTCGACGGCAAGGGCTGGGCGCCAGCGACATCGGGTAATTACTCGGTGCGGCTCGACGACGGCAGTTTCGCGGTCACGGTGTCGGGGCGGCACAAGGGACGACTGGGCGAGGAGGACGTGATGCGCGTCTCCGCCGATGGCGCATCGCTCGACGGCAAAAAGCCTTCGGCGGAAACCGCGCTTCACCTCGCCATCTATCGATTGTTCCCGGAAGCGGGCGCGGTGCTGCACAGCCATAGCCCGGACAGCGTCGGGCTGAGTCGCGCGGTCGCGGGCGATGGCTTCACCTTCACCGGGCACGAGATGCTCAAGGCGTTGCCGGGCAATCCCACGCACGATGCGTCCGTCGTCCTGCCGATCGTCGACAACAGTCAGGACATGGCGGTGATCGACGGCGCGATCACCCCCGCGCTGCTGGCGGCGGGCGCACCGCCCGCCTATCTTATCCGCAGCCACGGCCTGTACGGCTGGGGCCGTGACATGGCGGAGGCCGAGCGCGTTATCGAGGCGATCGAATTCATGGTCGCGACCGAACGCGCCGAGAGGAGTTTCAGGGCATGAGCCGCTTGCAGGTGTTTGACGAAGCCGATGGCGGCACCGCGCTGCTCGACACCGAAGATGGCGAGCGGATCGCCACCGAACTCGCGCCGGTCGGCGTGCGCTTCGAACGCTGGGCGACTCGCGAGACCGGCTCCACCGACATCCTCGCCGCCTACGCGCCGGAAATCGCAAGGCTCAAGGCCGAAGGCGGCTATCTGTCGGTCGATACGATCACGATGACCGCCGATCACCCCGAGCGCGCGAACCTGCGGCAGAAGTTCCTGTCCGAGCACACCCACGGCGAGGACGAGGTGCGCTTCTTCGTCGCCGGCGAAGGGCTGTTCACGCTCCACGCCGACGGGCGCGTGTTCAACATGCTGTGTACGCAGGGCGATCTGATCTCGGTGCCGGCGGGTATGCCGCATTGGTTCGACATGGGGCCGTCGCCGAGCTTCACCGCGATCCGACTGTTCCGCAACCCCGACGGCTGGATCGCGCGTTTCACCGGCGATGCCATCGCCGATCGCTTCCCGCGCCACGAACCGGCAACCGCGTGAAGGCGATCCTCACCGATATCGAGGGCACCACGACGAGCCTGTCGTTCGTCGCGGACGTGCTGTTTCCTTATGCGCGCGCGCATCTGCCGGCCTATGTGGCGGCGCACCCGGCCGAGACCGCGCCGATCCTCGCCGAAGTCGAAGCGGCCGAGCCGGGCGATCCGATCGCGACCTTGCTGCGCTGGATCGACGAGGACCGCAAGGCGACCCCACTCAAGACGCTGCAAGGCATGATCTGGGCGGACGGCTATGCGAGCGGCGCGTTCACCGGCCATGTCTATGCCGATGCGGTGAGCGCGCTGCGCCGCTGGCACGCGGCCGGGGTGGCGCTGTACGTGTTCTCGTCCGGCTCGGTCGCCGCGCAGAAGCTGCTGTTCGGGCACAGCGATGCGGGCGATCTGACCCCGCTATTCTCAGGCTATTTCGACACGACCACGGGGCCGAAGCGCGAGTCGGCGTCCTATGCGAAGATCGCCGAGTCGATCGGCGTGGCAGCGGATGAAATCCTGTTCCTGTCCGACATCGCCGAAGAGATCGCCGCCGCGCGGGGTGCGGGCATGCAGGCGCTGCTGATCGACCGCGCGGGCAGCATGGGCGATATCGCGACGTTCGACGACATATCCGTAGCCGAGACCCAACCCTGAACCGTTCGTGCCGAGCGACGTCGAGGCCCCTCCGCCGGTCCCTCCACGTCGCTCGGGACGAATGGATGTGAGAGCCAGAGTCGCATGATCCTCGAAAACACCCACCAGCGTTCGATCACCCGCACCGCCGATGGCACGGGCGCGCGCATCCTCGACCAGCGTCGGTTGCCTTGGGAGATCGTCTGGGTCGAGCTTCGCTCCGCACGCGACGCCGAGGTCGCGATTCGCGAGATGTGGACTCGCGGCGCGCCGCTGATCGGCGCGACCGCCGCCTATGGCCTCGCGATGGCGCTCGCCGAGGATGGCTCGGACGCGAGCCTCGACGCCGCCTTCGCGCTGCTCGCCGAGGCGCGGCCGACCGCGGTCAACCTGCGCTGGGCGTTGGAACAAGTCGCCAAAGCCGTTCGGTCGCTCCCGCCGGCCGAGCGCGCGCAAGCCGCCTTCGCGCGCGCGGACGCCATCTGCGACGAGGATGTCGCGCTCAACAAGGCGATCGGCGAGCACGGCCTCGCGCTGCTGCGCGATCTGCACGCCAAGCACCCCGACCGGCCGCTCAACATTCTCACCCATTGCAACGCCGGCTGGCTCGCAACCGTCGATTACGGCACCGCGACCGCGCCGATCTATCTCGCACACGATGCTGGCATCCCGGTCCATGTCTGGGTCGACGAGACTCGCCCGCGCAACCAGGGCGCCTTGCTCACCGCATTCGAACTGGCCGGGCACGGCGTCCCGCACACCGTCATTGCCGACAATGCCGGCGGGCACCTGATGATGCGCGGGCAAGTCGATGCGGTGATCGTCGGCACCGACCGAGTCACCGCGAACGGCGATGTCTGCAACAAGATCGGCACCTATCTGAAGGCGCTCGCCGCGCACGACAACGATGTGCCCTTCTATGTCGCACTGCCCTACACCACCTTCGACGCCAACACCGCGACCGGCGCGGACATCCCGATCGAGGAGCGCAGCGGCGAAGAGGTGACTCATGTCGCGGGCGAAGGCGGCAGCATCCGCGTCACAGCGTCGCGTGCCGCGAACCCCGCGTTCGACGTGACGCCGGCGCGATTGGTGACCGGCTATCTGACCGAGCGGGGGTTACTCGACAAAATTTAATCCGGCCCTCCCCGTTCGTGCTGAGCCTGTCGAAGCACGTGCCGAGAACGCTGCGTTGCGTAGCACGCCCTTCGACAGGCTCAGGGCGAACGGTGTGAGAGGGACGCCCACAATGGACCGCTACGCCACGCGCTCCACCGGCAGCCGCACATCCGGTTCCGGCGCGAGCGTGCGAACCTTGACCGAAAAATCCTCCGCGCCAATGCGGATCTCATTGAACGACGGCGGCGTCTCACGCGTGCGCTCCGACAGCGTTCCCGCGCCGATCAGCCGGATCGGATAGCCGGCGGCATCATGCGCGATATCGAACGGATCGTGGACGTGCCCGGTGAGCACCGCGCCCGCCCCGGCCTCGGCAAGCGCCTGCAACGCCTCGGCGCCGCGATGCGTCTGCGCGGACATGCGCGTGTGCGGCTCGATCAGCGGATGGTGGCACGCGATGAAGACGCGGGTGTCCGGCCGCGCCGCGCGCGTCAGCGCGACCGCCTTGGCGAGTTCGCGTTTCGCGACATAGCCTTTCGACCAGTTGAGCCGCCACTGGAACCGCGCCGTCGTCACCATCGGCACGATCGTCACGCCGGGCAGTTCGAGCGGCTGTTCGATCATCTGTTCGACCGAGGTATATCGCCGGTACGGGCGGAAGAATCGCTCGAGGAGATTGAAGTACGGCAGATCGTGGTTGCCGACCTCGACCGTCACCGGCACGCCGAGCCCCTGCAACCAGGCAAGACCATCGGCAAACTCGCGACGGCGCGCCCGGATCGTCAGGTCGCCGGTCATCACGACCGCATCGGGCTGCTCCTTGTGGACGACGTCATTGAACCACGCGATCGCCGCCCGGTCCTCGCGCCCGAAATGCACGTCGCTGACATGGAACAGTCGGATCATCGCATTTTCCCCGGTTAGCCTGCCTTCAGCGTGCGTATGAACATGGCCCTCGTCTCGCCGCCGCAGATCTGCGTGGCGGGATCGAGCATCACCGGCTCGCCATCAAACAGCGCGAGCACGGGCTTGCGGCTGCCGATGCGGAAGCGCTCGGCGAATACCTGCGTCACCGCGCGCGCGGCAACCCAGTCACCGGTCAGCCACTCCCACCCGAGCGCGGCGATCGAGCGGAAATCGCGCGCATCCACCGCGGCGATATCGAGCCGCGCCCTGCCCGGCCGCACGAACACCGCCTGCGCGCGATGCTCCAGCCCCGGCACACCCTCCAGCCGGATGCCGCGCGAAAAGGTGCGCCGTATCCCATGCCGTAGCGCCCGCACGAGGCCGCGCAGCTTGCCCGACCGCACCAGTTCTCGCGCATGCACCCAGCTCGTCGCCGGGCCGAGAATCAGCCCGACCAGCGCACGGTGCTGCCCCGCCTCGACGAACGGGAGCGCGACGATCTCGCCGTATTCATGCGCGGCGTGGATGATCGCGGCGGGATCGGCATTGCCATGCAGCTCCTTGGCGAGCAGGTTCATCGTGCCCCCCGGCAGGATCAGGATCGCGCCGCTCCATTTGGCGAGCGCGCAGACGGCGGCGTTGATCGTCCCGTCACCGGCGAACAGCACGACGGTATCGGCGCCGGCCGCGTCGAGTTCCTCGCCGGTCGGCAGGTCGTCCTTGGGAAACGCGGTTCGGCCGACCAGCGCCAGCCCGCGCTCCTCGAACACCGCGACGAGCGCCTCGACCTTGGCGGCGGTCGCGGACCCGGAGGCCGGATTGGTGATGAACCAGATGGTCTTCATGCCGCGCCAACGCGCGGATCTGCAAAAGGCCGCATTCCATCGGCCCTCTCCCCGAAGGCGGAGGGAGAAAAAGGGCTGTGCTTCCTTCGTGCGATCGGGCAACCTCTCACAATGCAGACCACCGCCAAGCCCCTCGCCGAACTCACCTTTCGCGGTGTTATCCTCGGCGGGATCATCACGCTCTTCTTCACAGCCGCCAATGTCTATCTCGGCCTCAAGGTCGGGCTGACCTTCGCGACGTCGATACCCGCGGCGGTGATCTCGATGGCGATCCTGCGGCTGCTGCCGGGCGGATCGATCCTCGAGAACAACATCGTCCAGACGATCGCGAGCGCGGCGGGCACGCTGTCGGCGATCATCTTCGTGTTGCCCGGCCTCGTCATGATCGGCTGGTGGCAAGGCTTCCCTTATGTGCAGACCGCGCTCATCACCGCGACCGGCGGCATCCTTGGCGTGATGTTTTCGGTGCCGCTCAGGCGTGCGCTGGTGGTCGATACCGACCTCCCCTATCCCGAGGGCGTCGCCGCCGCCGAAGTGCTCGAAGTCGGCGCAGGCTCGCGCGAGGGTGGCGAAGAAAGCGCGCGCGGCCTCAAGGTGCTGGTCGTCAACAGCCTCGCCTCGGCGGGCTTCGCGATCGCCACTCAGACCAAGATCATCACGGACACCGCCGCCACCGCTTTCCGCGTCGGCGCGGGCGCTACCGGGATTTCGGGGAGCCTGTCGTTCGCTTTGCTCGGCGTCGGCCACCTCGTCGGCATTTCGGTCGGCGCGGCAATGGGGCTGGGCCTCGTGATCGGCTGGTTCGTGCTGGTGCCGCTGATGACCGCATATCACCCGATGCCGGGTGACGTTGCCGATTGGGTCGGGGCGATCTTCAAAGGGCAGGTGCGTTTCTTCGGCGCCGGCGTGATCGGCATTTCGGCGATCTGGACGCTGCTGCGCATCGCCGGGCCGGTTCTCGGCGGTGTTCGCTCCGCGCTGGCGGCGAGTGCCGCGCGCAAAGGCGGCGAGACGCTCGCCCTGGAAGAGCGCGACCTGCCGATCCTGTGGGTCGGCGCGGCGGCATTGCTGACGTTGCTGCCAATCGTGTGGCTGCTGTGGGACGTGCTGGCAGGCGGCGCCCTATCGGGATCGGCGGTGCTGCTGATCGCTGGCGCGCTCGTCTTCATCCTCGTCGCCGGGCTGATGATCGCGGCCGTGTGCGGCTATATGGCCGGCCTCATCGGCGCGTCGAATTCGCCGGTATCGGGGATCGGCATCCTCGCCGCGATCGGTTCGGCGCTTCTGCTGGTCGGGCTGTTCGGTCAGCATCCCGGCGAAGACACCACGCGCGCGCTGATCGCCTATGCACTGATCGTCACCGGCATCGTGTTCGGCGTCGCAACGATTTCGAACGACAACCTTCAGGATCTCAAGACCGGCCAGCTCGTCGGCGCGACGCCGTGGAAGCAGCAGGTCGCGCTGGTGATCGGCGTGGTGTTCGGCTCGCTCATCATCCCGCCGGTGCTCAACGTGCTCAACACCGGCATCGGCTTCGTCGGTGCGCCCGGCGCCGGGCCGAACGCGCTGGCGGCGCCGCAAGCGGGGCTGATCTCCGCGCTGGCCAAGGGCGTGCTGTCAGGCGACGCGAACTGGACGATGCTTGGCTATGGTGCGCTCGCGGGCGTGGCGCTGATCGTGCTCGACGAGCTGCTCGGCCGGCTCAAGCTGCTGCGGTTGCCGCCGCTCGGCGTCGCGCTCGGCATCTATTTGCCGATGTCGGTGATCCTGCCGACCGTTACCGGATCGGTGGTCGGGTTCTTCTACGATCGCTGGGCGCGGCGCAGCGGCAATCCCGAAGTGGCGGAGCGGATGGGGACGCTGACCGCGACCGGGCTGATCGTCGGCGAGAGCCTGTGGGGCGTGGCGTTCGCGTTCATCGTGTATCTCACCGGCAGCGACGCGCCGCTCGCGCTGGTCGGGCCGGGCTTCGCAGGCATCGCGCTGATCGCGGGGACATTATGCTTCATCGCGCTGGCAGCCGGCCTGTATCGCCGGACGATGGCGGTCGCGCGGTAGCCGCGACGATGTTCGCTCAGCCGGCATAGCTGCATCCAATCAGGATCTTGCAGACCACCCTCGAAAAAGGGTTCGCATAACCCGGACCCGCGCGAGCCATTGCGCAAGAATTGCCGCCAAAACCGCGCAGTCTCATCCGCGCTGCACCGCACAAAGCGTTGGCAAAGTGATACAGGCATCCTCGCAGCCTGAGTTCGGGAAACACTCCCGAATGCGGAGACGGGGGTAGACGTTCATGCATGGAAACAGGCCGGACGCGGGGCACGTCCACTCGCGCGAAGCACTGCGATATCGGCCCGAGATCGATGGATTGCGCGCGCTGGCGGTCGTACCGGTGGTCCTGTTTCACGCTGGCGTGCCGGCTTTCAGCGGCGGCTTCGTCGGGGTCGATGTGTTCTTCGTCATATCGGGATTTCTGATTACCGGGATTCTCCATCGTGAGCTCGCCGCGGGCACCTTCAGCATCCTGAAATTCTACGAACGCCGTATCCGGCGGCTATTCCCGGCGCTGTTCGCGATGATCGCGGCGAGTTCGGCAATCGGGTTTTTTCTGCTTCTTCCCGATGAGTTCGCAGCCTTCGGGCGCCAGATCCTCGCCACCTGCCTGTTCGCGTCGAACATCCTGTTCTGGAACGAGGACGGGTATTTCGACGCGGAATCCGCGACCAAACCCTTGCTGCACACCTGGTCGCTGGCGGTGGAGGAGCAATATTACATCGGCTTCCCGCTGCTGCTCTGGTTAATCGTCCGCTACGCTCCGCGCGCGATCCGGCCGATCCTGATGGTGGGCATCGTCGGATCGCTCGCTGTCAGCGAGGTCATTCTACACCGCTTTCCCAGCACTGCCTTCTACATGCTGCCGACGCGCGCCTGGGAGTTGTTGATCGGCGGTCTGATCGCAGTCGTCCCTGCCTATTGCAGCCGATACGCCGCCGCGCTGGCATGGGCGGGGGTCGGCGCGATCCTGGTTCCCGTGTTCACCTATCAGGAATCGATGCTGTTCCCCGGCCTAGCCGCCCTGCCGCCGTGCGCCGGCGCGGCAGCGATCCTGTGGGCAAGCCGCGGAACCTCCTGCGCGACGGCACTGTCGAATCGCGACGTGCGGTTCTTCGGCCTGATCTCCTACTCGCTCTATCTCTGGCACTGGCCGATCATCGTCTTCCTCGGTCTCAAATTCGGCATACCGATGTCGCCCACGCTGGCCGTGGTCGCGATCCTGCTTTCGGTCGCAATCGCCACCGCGTCATGGCGCTTCGTCGAACGCCCGCTGCGCAAGAGCGGCGGCGAGGCGTTGGTATGGCGCTTCGGCGGCGCCTGCCTTGCGACCGGGGTGACCGTCGCCGCGATACTGATCGCAAGCGACGGCCTGCCTAGCCGGTTCACACCGTTGCAGACCCGAATGGCCGATCAATCGAGACGGGAAGGCGCCGCGATGAAAGCGGCGTATGATTGCGGCGCGGCGCACAAGATCGGCGCACGCAGGAAGGTCGGCGTTTGCGATATCGGCCCGGCCGGGCGACCGCGCCTGGTCATCCTCGGCGATTCCGAAGCTATGGCGCTGAAGCCTGCGTTTTCGAGTGTGGTCGACGGGCTGGGTATCCCCGCCCGCTTGATTTCGAAACCGGGCTGCGCACCGCTTATCGGTCTCGAGCGGGTCGAGACATCGCGTGGCTGCGCGGCCGCGAGTGCGGCGATGGTGGAGTATGTCCGCACCATCAGGCCGGTGGCCATCATCATCATTGCCAATTGGCGCAACCAACTCATCGCCAAAAATACCGTCTTCGAGGGGCGGACCAGTCGCGATACCGCCTCGCGCTTCGACAATGTCGCGCGGGCGTTATCCCGGACGATCGCTGCCTACCGCGCGATGGGGGTCCGGATCGGTGTCGTTCGTTCGTTGCCGGGCGCGCCGACATCGCTCGCCCGCGCGCTGGCGCGGAACAGCCTCGCACCCTTGCGCTACAGCCTGGCCGACTATCACGCCACGTTCGCCCCGCTGAACCGGGCGATCAACGCAACACGACCAGATGCCGTCGCCGATCCTGCCGGCGTTACATGCCGGTCGTTTTGCGCCGTGACCGATGCCGCGGGAACGCCGCTATATTGGGACGAGTCACACCCGAGTGCGGCCGGCAACGTCGCCTTCGAACCCATGCTCGCCGCGCTCGCGATGAGACTGTTGAAAGGTCCCGCGCGAACCGCGATTGGACGTGATGATGCCCAGTCTTGAAGTGACCGCGCGAGACGGCACACGCCGGCCCGGCGGACATAGCATCGCGGGCGGGCTCGCCTGGTTGATCGCCGGGCGCTCCAGCAACATCGCTTTGTCGATCGTCACCACCGCGATCTTGTCGCGCTTTTTGACGCCCCAGCAATTCGGCCAACTGGTGCCGGTGATGATCGTCATCTCGCTGTCGGTGGCGGTGTTCGACGGCACGTTCGGGGTCGGCATCATCCGCAGCCCGCAGCTTGACCGCGAGCGGGTGCGGGTCGCGCTCGGCAACTGCCTGCTCGTCGCGGTGGCGCTGACGATGGCGCTGATCGCGGGATCGCCGTTGATCGAGCGCTTCTTTCACATCGACCAGCTCGCCGAACTCATCGCCGCCGCGACGATCGTCATCCTGCTGCGCGCGGTGTTCGTGATCGCCTGCGCGGTGTTGCAGCGGGAACGGCGCTACAAGGAGATTTCGCTCGCTTCGCTGGTCGCGGCGCCGTTCGGATCGCTGATCGTGTCGGTGCCACTCGCGATTGCCGGCTGTGGCGCATGGTCGCTACTGTTGGGCACGATCTCTATGGGGCTGGTCGAGACGGTCATCGTCGCCCGCAAGGCGCGGCTGCCGTGGCGCATCACGATATCGCGTGCGGGACTGTCCGAACTCGGCGCGACCGAGGGGTTTTTCGCGCTCAACCAGTTGCTCAACTGGGCGGCGCTCTCCAGCACCAACCTCGTTGCCGGGCATGTCCTCAGCCTCACCCAGCTCGGTTTTTATTCGCGAAGCTGGCGACTGCTCGACATCGCCGTCTCCGCGACAAGCGGGCCTATGCAGCGTGTGCTGGTGCCGATGTTCGCGGGGTTGCAGGATGGCGGCGGCGGCGCGCGCGACACGTTCGAGCGCGCGCTGGCGGTGGCGGTTCCGGTGTTCGCGGTCGCGGGCGCGCTCGCCTGCCTCCATGCCGAAGCGATCGTGCGCGCGCTGCTCGGCACGCAATGGTTGGCGACGATCCCGCTCGTGCAAATCCTGTTCTCGGCGCTGGTCGCGCGCTGCGGCTACAAGGTTTCGGAAAGCGTACTGGTCGGGTTCGGCCGTGCACGCTCGGCGGCGGTGCGGCAGTTGCTCTATCTCATCGCGCTGGGTTCGGGCGCGCTGATCGCGGTGCGCTGGCAGTCAACCGGGATCGCGCTCAGCACATCGGTCGCGGTATGGTTGTTCTATCTGCTGTCGTTGAGACAGGCGGTTCGGCTGATCCGCGCGAGCATCGGCCGCGTAATCATGATCCACGTCCGCGCCGCCGCGCTCGCTTCGCTACTGGTGGCGTTCCATCTCCTGCTGGCGATCCCAGTCGCATGCCTGAGCTATTGGCCCGGCGAGCTGCTGATCGCGGCGGCGGATGTCTGCTTCGTCGGCGCGATCCTGCTCACCGCGCCGCCGTGGCTGGTGGAGCGCACCTTGCGCACGATCATCCTCACGCGCGGTCGCGGCGCGTGACCAGCCCGACGATCCTCTATCTCTACGGACAGACCTTGCCCAACAAGGCCGCCAATTCGGGTGCGGTGATCGGGCTATGCTCCGCGCTCGCCGCCACCGGGGAACGCGTGTGCGTGGTATCCCCCACCGGCGGCGGCACGGCGACCGAAATCGCAGCAACCTACCAGCCGCATCCCGGTGTCACGTTCCGACATCTCGACGTACCCGATAGCGCCCGGCGGTATCCGGCCTTCGCCGCCGCCGCGCGCCATGCCGAGCTCGCGCGCGCAATCGTCATCACCCGCATGCCGCAGGTCGCGATCCTCACCGCACTGCTGGGGCGGCGAACCGTGCTGGAGCTGCACCAGCATTCGAACACCTTCAAACATTGGCCGCTGTGGCGGCGCCTGCTCCATCTCGTCCAGCCGAACCGGCTGCGCATCGCGGCGCTATCGCAAGGCGTTGTCGATGAACTTGACCCGTTGCTTCGCGCCAAGGGCGGCGAACCTGCGATCATCGCCAGTGCGGCGCGCGACTTCGGTGCGGACGCCAAAGTCGAGCCGCTGTACGATATTGGCTTTATCGGCAGCTTCATGCCCGGCAAGGGCGTCGGCTTCATTGAGACGATCGCACGGCTCGCACCCCGCTACAGCGTCGTCCTGTATGGCGATCCATCGCGCGACCCGCCCACCGCGGCGCGGCTGGCGGCGCTCCCCAACGCCACGCTCGCCGGCTATGTGAACCCGAGCGATGTCGGCGCCGCGCTGGCCAGTTTCCGAGTCGGTCTCGCGCCCTATGAACGCGCCGGCTTCGGCGGTGATGGATCGCCCTTCGTGCGCGCGGACGATCTCTCGTCTCTCAAGATCGTCGAATACCTGTCGGCACGGCGGATCGTGGTGGCGTCGCGCATTCCCTCGGTGACGCGGATGGTCGCGGATCGCCACAGCGCGATGCTGTGCGATCCCGACGATCCCGCCGACTGGCTGCGCGCGATCGACACGGTGCTGGCCGATCGAGCGCTCGGCGCGTCCATCGCCGACCAGGGCCGCGCGCTCTATGCACAGCAGTTCAGCTTCAACATCCGTGCCCGGCGATTCCGCGCGCTTGTCGATCAGCTCCGCTGACCGGCCCGCCGCGCGTCACATCGCCGCGAGCAGGCTCGCGATCGGGATGAACGCGAACGCGACCGAGCTGTCCGCCACGCCGTAAGGCACGAACAGCTTGTCGCCGTGCTTCATCGCGCCGCAGGTGTAGACGACGTTGGGCACATAGCCCTCTCGGTCCTGATCGGCGGCGGCGAGGATCGGCTCCTTGGTCCGGCCCAGCACCTTGGAGGGATCGTGCTTGTCGAGCAGTACCGCGCCGATCGCATATTTGCGCATCGCGCCGACGCCGTGAGTCAGCAGCAGCCAGCCCTGATCGACCTCGATCGGTGGCCCGCAATTGCCGATCTGCACCAATTCCCACGGCAGCTCGGGGGTGAGCAATTTCTCGCCCTCTTCCCAATGCGTGAGCGTGTCCGACTTGAGCAGGAACAGATTCTCGCCGTCCTGCCGACCGATCATCATATATTGCCCGTCGATCTTGCGCGGGAACAGCGCCATGCCCTTGTTGCGCGCGGCCGGGCCGCTCATCGGCACCAGATCGAACGCGCGGAAATCGCGCGTGCGCATCAACTCGGACTGGATCACCGAGCCATTGTAGGCGGTATAGGTGCCGAGCCACTCCCACGATCCGTCTTCGTGCTGGAAGTGGACGAGGCGCAAATCCTCCAGCCCCTTCGACTGAGCGTTGGTGATCGGGAAAATCACCGTGCCCGACAGAGTCGAATCGCGGTGGCGGTACACCGTCACCGGCCCTTCCGGCACATGCTCCTCATCGACGCCGATCATGTCGGTCGCGGTCGCGAAGGGCGGCTCGGGCGCGAGCTTCAACTCGTTGTTGTCGGTGATGATGCCTTCGCGGAACGCGACCGAGGAGATGTGCCCCTCGCCCACCGCCCGCAGGCTCATCAGGATTCGCTGCGACCCCGGCGGCATGCCCGACTGGTCGTGATGCGGCACCGCGCTCGGGTTCATCAACGCGGCGGCGGCGTAGCTGTATTCGTGACAGAAATAGGCGCCGATCAACTGGCGCTTCTCATCGTCGATCGTCGCGCCGTCGAGCCCGAGCATTCCTTCGATCTCGTCATAGCGCGTCATGAACACGCGGCGGGTCTGCCAGTGCCGCGCCTCGAAATCCTTGAGCACGACCTCCAGCTCGGCACTCGTCTCGGCGGCGTCGAGTTGGAGCACCGCGTCGACGATCCGCTCGGTGCGGCTCGGCCCCTGCCCGTTATTCGCCCAGGCAAGGTGGAACGGACGCACGACGACCCGCGAGGGATCGGCATGCAGCCGCAATGCATGGTGAAACAAATCTATCACGCGTAAGCCTCGCCAATCGTCCGCACTCGCGGCGTCGCGAGCGAGGCTACGCGACGGCGCGATCCGGTCCTGCCACGCTTTCGGCCCGCTTTGAAAGCCCCGAAATCGCACAAGAGGCAAGTTGCAGCGCCAAAATCGACTCAGCACCCTGATTGCGGTTGAGTCCGGTCGGCATCAACCCGTCGAAACAGCCGCCATCCTTCACCGTGGCGAGCGGCAGGTCGAGATCGTTGACCCCGAGATACCAGAGGTACGCCCGCATCGCCTCGTCGATCCAACGCTGCTCGCCGGTCGCCTCGAACGCCGCTTCGCACGCCTCGATCGTGGCCTGCGCTTCAAGTGGCTGCTGGTCGAACGGGAGCGGCGGCTGATACGGCCGGTTGAAGCTCTCGCTGCCGACCGCGCGGAAGCGGCCCTCGGGCGAGGTCTGCTGCGAGATGATCCAGTCGAGCGTCGCCTTACCGCACGCGATCAGATCGTCACGGCGCAGCGACTTGCCGGCGCGGAGCAGCGCCTCGGGCAGACGCGCATTGTCATACGCCAGGACGATCTCGAACCATTCCCACTCGGGCCGACGCGCCTCTTCGAGAAGCGCGAGCAGTTCGGCCGAAAACCGCGTCAGGATGCTGCGCGCCAACGTGTGGCCAGGAAACGCTTCAAGGATCGCCGCCGCGCCGAGCATCGCGAAGCCATGCGCGCGCGGGCTACCAAGTTCGAATGCGAGGCTCGCCGTCATGTCGAACATCGCCACCGCCCAGTCGCGATGCTTGGCGTGCCGCGCGTCGCGCGCGGTAACGCCGAGCGCCCAGAGCGTCCGACCGTTCGAATCCTCCGATCCGACCTCCTCGCACCACGTCCGGTCGAAGCGCATGAAGTTGCGGAAGCGGCGCGCCTCGGGGTTCCAGGCATATTGCAGGAACGATTCGTAGATCGTCATCCACTTGTCGCGCGTGTCGTCGGCAAGCGATTCCATTTTGCAGGTCAACATCAGCGCACGGGCATTGTCGTCGATGCAATAGCCGTGGCGGCGATCGGGCACCGAGAAGATCGCGTGCTGGAACATCCCGGTCGAATCGCTCATTCGCTCCACTGCGGAGAAATCCGGGTCGAGCGGTGCGAGCGAGACGCTCGGCCCGGCGATCCGGCGGGGGCGGGCGGCTACCATGCCGATGATCTCGCGCATCGCCCGCTCCGCGAGGCGCGGCCAGATCATAGTCCGGCCACGCTCATAGGCGCGCTGCGACAGCCGCAAGCGGTTGCGATCGCTGCCGAGCAGCGCATTGATCTCGCGCGCAAAGGCTTCGCTGTCGCCGAAATCGACCAGCACGCCGTGCCCGTCGGACAGGATCTCGGTAGCATGGACATAGGGCGTGGATACCACCGCCTTGCCAACGCCAACCGCGTAGGAGAGCGTACCCGAGGTGATCTGCGCCGGGTTCACATAAGGCGTCGCATAGATGTCAGCAGCCTGGAGATACTCGATCAGATCGTCATGCTCGAGGAACTCGTCGATGAAGGCGACCTGATCCGCCACGTTCTGCTCGGCGGCGAGCGCCTTGAGACGGTCGCGATAGGCTTCGCCTTCGTGCGCGACGAGATTGGGGTGAGTCGCGCCGAGCACGACATACAGCGCATCGGGGTGCTTCTCGGTGATTGCCGGCATCGCCTCGATGATCGTCTCGATGCCCTTGCCGGGCGCGAGCAGACCGAAGGTGAAGATCACCTGTTTGCCCTCCCAGCCGAACTGCGCCTTCAGCGTATCGGGTTCGACGAACTCGCGATCGGGCACGCCGTGCGGGATCATCACCACCGTGCGCGCGCTCGCGCCATAGACACGTTCGAGGATCTCGCGGCCGCGCTCGGCCATGACGATGATCTTGGCGGCCCGGCGCAACAGGCCCTCCATAACGCGGCGCTCATCGGCGCTCGGGCGTTCGAGGATGGTGTGCAGCGTGACGATGACGGGGATCGTCACACGGTCGAGCAGCGCAAGCAGATGCTCGCCCGCCGGCCCGCCGTAGATGCCATATTCGTGCTGCACCCACACAGCCTGCGCGCCGCTCAGCTCGATCGCCCGCGCGGCTTCGGAATAGGCGATGCGATCCTGCTCGGGGATGCTCATCGTCACTTCGGGCGGGTAGACGTACCGGCCCGGATGATCGTCCATCGCATAGACGTCGATCTTCAGGTCGGGGAAACGCCCCTTCAACGCCGTGAAGGTATCTGTCGTATACGTGGCAAGGCCGCACTTGCGCGGAAGGAAATTACCGATCAGCGCAATGTGGTCGACCGAAGAAAGCACGTCTGCTGATCGCGTCATCGAAGGCCATCCTGCATGAACTGGGGATTAATCCCCGCTATCGCCTCTCAACGGTTCGATCGCGAGATGGTTGCACTATTGCTGCAGTGCAGTACCGCGAATCCCGTTGATTTGAATCAACATTTTCCCCGGCTTAGCCTCGCCCGCGATAGCCGGGCACGTCCTGGGACGGCAGCCACAGCCCTTCCGGCGGCGTGCCCGATTGCCAGAACACGTCGATCGGCATGCCGCCACGCGGATACCAATAGCCGCCGATCCGCAGCCATAGCGGCCGCATTTCCGCGAACAAGCGCTCGCCGATACCGACCGTGCAATCCTCGTGGAATGCCTGATGGTTGCGGAAGGCGCCGAGGAACAGCTTGAGCGACTTGGACTCGACGATCGTCTCGCCCGGCGCATAGTCGATGACGAGGTGCGCGAAATCGGGCTGCGCCGTCACCGGGCACAAGGACGTGAATTCGGGTGCGGTGAAGCGCACCAGATACGGGCGCCCGCGGCGCGGGTTGGGAACATAATCGAGCACGGCGTCTTCGGGCGAGGAAGGCAGCGCGCTGGTCTGGCCGAGATGCATTGGAGTCATGCGCCGCTATGTAGTGCGGCGCGCGGCGGATCGCTACCGTGCCTCGACGGCGCGCGGATGCGGGGCTAGGACGCGATCGGTGTGCGGACCCCCGTTCGTGCCGAGCCTGCCGAAGCCCCGGATGCCCGGTGCCAGCCCCGCGACAGACTCAGGCCGAACGGTCGCGAACGTCCGCCGGACAGCAACGAGGTGTGACGATGGACTCCCTGGTATCGACCGAATGGCTCGCCGCCGAACTTGGCGCGGCCGATCTGCGCATCGTCGATGCGAGCTACTACCTTGCCGAGCATAACCGCGATGCACAGGCCGAGTTCGCAGTCGCACACATTCCAGGCGCGGTGTTTCTCGATCTCGCCAAGGTCGCCGACACGGTAAGCCCCTTCCCCACCATGTTGCCCCCGCCCGAGGCATTCGCGAACCAGATGCAGTCGCTCGGCCTGGGGGATGGCACGCGGATCGTGATCTATGACGCCTCGCCGGTGCGCTCCTCGGCGCGCGCATGGTGGATGCTGCGCCATTTCGGCATGCGCGATATCGCGATCCTCGACGGCGGCTTCACCAAATGGCGTGCCGAAGGCCGCGCCACCGAAAGCGGGGTGCCAACCCCGCACCCCGGCCATGTCACCATCACCGCCATACGCGATGACGTGCGCGATCTGGCGGCGATGCGCGCCAACATCGACAGCGGCGCCGAACAGGTGCTGGACGCGCGCTCGGCGAGCCGCTTCACCGGCGAAGAAGCCGATCCGCGCCCGGGCGTCGCGTCGGGGCATATTCCCGGCTCGAAACACCTGCACTATGCCAAGCTGTTCAACGCCGACAACACGTGGAAGACGGGCGAAGCGCTGCAGGCTGCTTTCGACGCCGCCGGGATCGATCTCTCGAAGCCGCTCGTCACGACCTGCGGATCGGGCATCACCGCCTCCGGGCTGTTGTTCGGCGCGCATCTGCTCGGCGCGGACGGGGCGCTCTACGACGGCAGTTGGTCCGAATGGGGTGCCGATCCCGCCACTCCCAAGGCGACGGGCGAAGCATGAGCGTGAACGAGAAGGGCGATTCGACCCGCGTCGTCACCGCTGGTCGCCGCAACCAATGGACTCAGGGCATCGTCAACACGCCGGTGTGGCGCGCCTCGACGATCCTCTACGACAGCGTCGCCGATCTGCGCGCATCGGGTGCGACCGACACCCATCACCGGCTGTTCTACGGGCGGCGCGGCACGCCGACTCAGTGGAGCCTCGCCGACGCGCTCACCGAACTTGAGCCGGGCGCCGAGGCCACCTTCCTCTACCCTTCGGGCGTTGCGGCGATCGCGGCAGCACTGTTGTCAGTGCTGTCGCCCGGTGACGAACTGCTGCTGGTCGATAGCGCCTATGATCCGTCGCGCGGCTTCGCCAACACGCTGCTCAAGCGGATGGGCATCACCACGCGTTTCTACGATCCGCTGATCGGTGCCGGCATCGCCGAGCTGATCGGCCCCGCGACGCGCGCGATCCTGATGGAAAGCCCCGGCAGCCTCACCTTCGAGGTTCAGGATGTGCCGGCGATCTGTGCGGCGGCGAAGGCGCGCGGCGTGGTGACCTTGCTCGACAACACTTGGGCGACTCCGTTGTTCTTCCCCGCGATCCAGCACGGCGTCGATCTGTCGATCCTCGCCTGTACCAAATATATCGTCGGCCATTCGGACGTGATGCTCGGATCGGTGACCGCCGCACCGGGACATTTCGGCACGCTGCGCGATACCAGCTTCCAACTCGGCCAGGTCGCCAGCCCCGACGATGCGTGGCTCGGCTCGCGCGGCTTGCGCACGATGGCGGTGCGGCTGCGCCAGCATCAGGCGAGCGCGCTGCGCATCGCCGAGTGGCTGGCCGGTCGCCCGGAAGTATCGCGCGTGCTCCACCCCGCGTTGCCCTCCTGCCCCGGTCACGCAATTTTCGCGCGCGACTTCAAAGGATCGTCGGGGCTGTTCTCGTTCGTGCTGAACGGCGGCGACGAGGCGGCACGCGCCGCGCTGATCGACGGGCTGGAGCATTTCGGCATCGGCTTTAGCTGGGGCGGGTTCGAGAGCCTCGCGCTGCCGGTCGATCCCGCGCGTCATCGCACCGCAACACGCCGCGATGATGCCGGGCCGATCGTCCGCCTCCAGATCGGGCTGGAGGACACCGACGATCTCATCGCCGACCTCGACGCGGGGCTGGCGCGATTCCGTGCGATCGCGTGAGCGATCCATGTTGCGCTTGCACCACACCAGCAACAAATCAGACACAGAACAGCAAAATTTTGTTGTACTGCACCATGAGCAGCGGCACATGAAAATCTCCAACGGCCAGTAGCGCGGAGGGTTCGCCCTTACAGACGCACATGCTCGCGGAAGCAGGCGGGGACGACGCATTTCGAAAGGAAAACGATGCGCTTCTCCACACTCTCGCTCGGCGCGCTGCTGCTCGCCGCCTCCGCGACGCCCGCCTTCGCGGACGACGCACCGACCGCTCCCGCTCCGGCGTTCACCGTTTCGGGCGGCGCGACGTTGATCTCCGATTATCGGTTCCGCGGTATCTCGCAGACCAACAAGAAGGTGGCGTTGCAGGGCACCTTCACGGTTTCGCACGAATCCGGCCTCTATGCGACCGTCTGGGGCTCCTCGATCGACGATTACGTCGCCAACGGCAGTGACCAGGAAGTCGATCTGATCGCGGGCTATTCGAAGACGATCAACGGCATCAAGCTCGATGGCGGCGTGCTCTATTATTACTATCCGGGCGGCGGCCACGCCAACACCGACTTCGCCGAGCCGTATTTCGACATCTCGACCCAGATGGGTCCGGTCAACGGCAAGGTCACGGTCAATTACGCGCCCAAGCAGAAGGCGCTGAGCGTCGGCAATGGCGCGGAATCGAACGTCTATCTCGCCGGCGATCTCGCGGCATCGATTCCAAACACAGCATTCGGCCTGACCGCGCATCTCGGCCACACGTTCGGCCCGAGCTATCTGTCGATCGGCAACGAATATACCGATTGGGGCCTGGGCGCTTCCTACACCTGGAACCATCTGACGCTCGGCGTGAGCTATGTCGATACCAACAAGGACTCGTTCATCACCGACCAGCACAACGAGACCCGCAACATCTCCAAGGGCGGTGTCGTGGTGTCACTGGGCGCGGCCTTCTAAACCCCGCGCGCACGCAAAGAAAAAGGGAGCGGTGCGCCGCTCCCTTTTTTTGTGTCCGGATACGACCGGCCCGAAGGCCGGCCGGGTCACTTCGGCGCGGATGCCCGCGCGCTCTGGCCGTCGCCCTCGGGAGCGGCGACCACGTCGCGGGTCGAGGCGCCTTTGTCGACCACATTGGTCTGCGGATCGTCGACCGAAGAGCGAATGCCGGGATCGTCCGAATCGACGCCCGCCGCCGCGATCGTCGCGCTCTCACCCGCACCACGCGCCGCAGGGCCACCGAACAAAGCATCGAGCGCCTGCGCATTGGGGCTGATATCGTTGGCACGCGCAGCACCCGGCTGCGGTGGCGCCAGCGAGAAATCGGGCGGGATCACCAGCGGCGCCTGACGCGCGACGGCGAATTCGTCCGGCCCGCCGGGGCGCCCCAGCCGCGAATGGCCACAGCCGCCGAGCAACAGCGCGACGCTCGATACGCTCGCGACCCAAACCAGTTTACGCATTGCCAGAATTCTCCACAGAAGCTCGTTCCGCCCGGGGCTTGTCGCGTACCAGAAGCGCGCGGACGAACAAGACGAGCACTCCTACCGTAATCGCCGCGTCGGCGACATTGAAGACCAAAAACGGCTGCCATGCGCCGATATGAAAATCGGCGAAATCGACGACATAGCCGAGCCGCATCCGATCGAGGATATTGCCGAGCGCCCCACCGAACACGCAACCGAGCGCGATCTGCTCGATCCGTTTGGGTTCGCGCAACATCCACACCAGCACCCCAAGCGCGATCAGTCCGGTCATCGCCACCAGCAACCAGCGCGACGTGTCGTTGCTCGCATGCAGCAGCCCGAGCGAAACGCCGCGATTGGCCACGAATTGCAGGTTGAAGAACGGCGTGATCTCACGCGCATTGGTCAGCTCGTCGAGGCCAAGCACCTGCGTTACGCCATATTTCGCCGCCTGATCGGCGATGAACAACACAGCGGCGGCGGCAAAGCCGGCTACGGGCAAGCGGCTCATGCCACCACACTTTCGCAACGATCGCACAGCGCAAGGTCTTGGATCACTTCGGGCAGCAGCCGCCAGCAGCGGCCGCATTTGTGATACTCGGTGCGCGTCACCGACACACCCTCGCCCTTGGACACTTTCGCGACGATGAACGCCTCGGCCAGCTCCGCCGCATCGACCGGCAGCGACGGCACCGTCACCTCGGCCTCAAGGCTGGAGCGCACCACCTTCTCGCGGCGAAGCGGCTCGATCGCCTCAGTGACTTGCGTACGCAGCGCCCGCACTTCGGCCCACAGCGTCGAGACGCCGTCATCGCCCGGCACCGCCGGCAGTTCGGGCCATTCGAGGAAATGCACCGAACCATCCTCGCTCGGGAAGCGCGCCTGCCACACTTCCTCGGCGGTGAAGCACAGGATCGGCGCGGCATAGCGCACCAAAGCGTGGAACAGGATGTCGAACACGGTACGCGCCGCGCGGCGCTTGATGTCCGACGGCGCGTCGCAATAGAGCGAGTCCTTGCGGATATCGAAGTAGAAGGCCGACAGATCCTCCTGCGCGAAATCGGTGAGCAGCCGCAGATAGCGGTTGAACTCGAACGCTTCCGCCGCCGCCTTAAGCTCGACGTCGAGCATGCCGAGCAGATGGAGTACGTAGCGCTCCAGTTCGGGCATTTCGGCGGGGGTAAGCTTCTCGGCATCGTCGAACCCGTCGAGCGCGCCGAGCAGATAACGGAAAGTATTGCGCAGCTTGCGATAGCCGTCCGAGGTGGTGGTGAGCACCTCCTTGCCGATCCGCACGTCTTCGAAATAATCGACCGAGGCGACCCACATGCGCAGGATATCCGCGCCGCTCTCGCCGATCACTTTCAGCGGATCGACGACGTTGCCGAGGCTCTTGGACATTTTTCGCCCATTGCCGTCGAGCGCGAAGCCGTGGGTCAGCACCGCGTCATAGGGCGCACGCCCGCGCGTGCCGCAGCTCTCGAGCAGCGACGACTGGAACCAGCCGCGATGCTGGTCCGAGCCTTCGAGGTACAGATTGGCGCGAACACCCGCCCCGTAGCGCGCTTCGATCACGAAGGCGTGAGTCGAACCCGAATCGAACCACACGTCGAGGATGTCGGTGACGACCTCATAGTCGGCAGCGTCGTACTCGGCGCCGAGCAGCGCCTGATGATCGGCCGAGAACCACGCATCGGCGCCGCCCGCAGTGAACGCGTCGCGGATGCGCGCGTTGACCGCCGGGTCACGGAGATAGTCGCCGGTCGCACGGTTGACGTAGAGCGCGATCGGCACGCCCCACGCGCGCTGGCGCGAGATCACCCAATCGGGGCGCTGCGAGACCATCGCGTTGATTCGGTTCTTCGACCGCTCGGGCACCCAGCGGGTGTGCTCGATCGCGTCGAGCGCGATCTCGCGAAGCGTGGCGCCGTTGCCTTGCACGCCATGCGTCACCCCAGCGGAAGCTGGGGTCTCCTGCGGCTCCTGTCCCGCGCCCTCGCCAAAGACCCCAGCGTGCGCTGGGGTGACGAGATTGGCTGGGGTAATGCCCTCGGCCTTGTCCATCGGGATGAACCATTGCGGGGTCGCGCGGAAGATCACCTTCGCCTTCGAGCGCCAGCTATGCGGATAGGAATGCGCGAAATCATCGCTCGCCGCGAGCAGCGCGCCGGCATTGCGCAGATCGGTGCAGATCGGCCCCTCGACGCTGACAAACTTCTTGTTGATGACACTGCCCTGCCCGCCAAGCCACAGCCAGTCGGCGCGGTACATGCCCGCACCATCGACCGCGAATACGGGATCAATGCCGTTCGCCTTGCACAGCAGGAAATCGTCCTCGCCATGATCGGGCGCCATGTGGACGAGGCCGGTGCCGGCGTCGGTCGTAACGAAATCACCGCTAAGGAACGGTCGCGGCTTGGCGAAGAAGCCGCCGAGCGCGTGCATCGGGTGGCGCGCGACGGCGCCTTCAAGCTGCGATTCGCGGACGGACTGCAGCGCCGTCACCGTACCTGCCGTATCACCCAGCTTGACGATAACCGGATGCCCGATGCGTGCGCCGAAGCTTTCGAGAAGATCGTGCGCGATCAGCAGGGTACGCGGCCCGTCAACCATATCGTCAAAGCGAACGAGCAAATACTCGATCTCCGGCCCATACGCCAAAGCCTGGTTCACGGGGATCGTCCACGGCGTCGTCGTCCAGATCACCGCATGCGCGCCGACCAGTTCGGGCGCGTTCGGCGCCTCCGTGATCTCGAACGCGACGTCGATCTGAGTCGAGACCACGTCCTCATATTCGACCTCAGCCTCGGCCAGCGCGGTCTTTTCGACCGGGGACCACATCACCGGCTTCGCGCCACGGTAAAGCTGGCCGGTCTCGGCGAATTTGAGCAATTCGCCGACGATCGCCGCTTCCGCCTCGAACTTCATCGTCAGATACGGATCGGCCCAGTCGCCCATCACGCCGAGCCGCTCGAACTGCGCGCGCTGCACCGCGACCCACTTCTCGGCATAGGCGCGGCACTCGGCGCGGAACTGCGCGACCGGCACCTGATCCTTGTCGAGCTTCTTGGCGCGATATGCCTCCTCGACCTTCCATTCGATCGGCAGGCCGTGGCAATCCCAGCCCGGCACATAGGGTGCATCCTTGCCCAGCAGCGACTGGCTGCGGACGATGATGTCCTTGAGCACCTTGTTCATCGCATGGCCCATGTGAATGTCGCCATTCGCATAGGGCGGGCCGTCGTGGAGGATGAAGCGCTCGCGCCCGGCACGCTGTTCGCGCAGGCGGTCGTACAGGCCGAGCTTCTCCCACCGCGCCAGAATCGCGGGTTCCTTGGCGGCGAGGCCGGCCTTCATCGGGAAGTCGGTCTTCGGCAGGAAGACGGTCTCGCGCCAGTCGCGCGGCGTATCGGATAGGATCGTATCGGTCATGGGTGGAGGCGCAGTATACGAGCACCGCGCGCGATACAAATTGTTCAAAGCGGTTCCCTTTCGCACCCGTGCGGCTAGGGACGGCGTTCAACCGTCATGACCGACCTCATCGTCCAGCTCATCGCCCGCAGCGGCTATCTCGGCATCTTCCTGCTGATGGCGCTCGAAAACATCTTCCCGCCGATCCCGTCGGAGATCATCATGGGGCTGGGCGGCATCGCCGTCGCGCATGGCAAGATGGGCATGGTGCCGCTGATCGTTGCCGGCACGCTGGGGACGACTGCCGGCAATTACGCCTGGTATGCGCTCGGCCGGCATTTCGGCGTGGCCCCGCTCAGGCCCGTGGTCGCGCGCTGGGGCCGCTGGATGACGGTCGAGTGGCACGATGTCGAGCGGCTCCACGCCTTCTTCCAGCGCCACGGCGAATGGGTGGTGTTCGTGTTCCGCTTCATGCCCGCCTTCCGCACGATCGTTTCGCTGCCCGCCGGCATGGCGTGCATGCCGCGCTGGCGATTCTGCCTGTGGACGACGGCGGGCGCGGCGATCTGGAATACGCTGCTGGCCTGGGCCGGCTGGTATCTCGGCGCGCGGTTCCGCGTGCTTGAGGCGTGGTTCGGCCCGGCGAGCATGGCGATCATGGTCGCGATCGCGGTGGTGTATGCGTGGCGCGTGGTGACGTGGAAGCCGCGAGACCGATAGCCGTCGCCCGAAAAAGCCAACGCCGGCGCAGGGCATCCACATCGAAGTCTGTCTTGAGAGCGAGAGTATCTCGCCTCAAAACCGACGCCACTCTCACCGCCCCCGCCGGCTCGCCCCCGGCAGCCCGCCGCGCATCTTCTGGCTCTTGCCGTAGCGCGTCTTGCGCGTGCCCGGCTTACCCTCGTTGCTACGGCCCATCACCGGCGCGACCGCGCGGTCGCCCGCGCCCGGTAGCCCGAGTTCCTCCGCCTCCAGCGACCGGATCTCATCGCGCAGGCGACCGGCTTCCTCGAACTCGAGGTCCGCCGCTGCGGTGCGCATCTTCTTCTCGAGTTCCTCGATGTACGCGCGCAGGTTGTGGCCGACCATGTGCGGGCGGTCCTCGTCGATCTCGACCGTCACCTGATCGCGCTGCGACACGTCCTGGATGATGTCGCCGATGTTGCGCTTGATCGTCAGCGGCGTGATGCCGTGCTGCAGATTGTATTCGCGCTGCTTCTCGCGCCGGCGGTCGGTTTCGTTGAGCGCGCGTTCCATGCTGCCGGTCATGCGGTCGGCATAGAGGATGACGCGGCCATCCACGTTGCGCGCGGCGCGGCCGATCGTCTGGATCAGCGAGGTTTCGGAGCGAAGGAAGCCTTCCTTGTCGGCGTCGAGAATACACACCAGCCCGCATTCGGGGATGTCGAGCCCCTCGCGCAACAGGTTGATGCCGACCAGCACGTCGTAGACGCCGAGCCGCAGGTCGCGGATCAGTTCGATCCGCTCGAGCGTCTCGACGTCCGAGTGCATGTAGCGGACCTTCAATCCCGCCTCGTGCATGAACTCGGTCAAGTCCTCGGCCATGCGCTTGGTCAGCGTGGTGACGAGCGTGCGATAGCCGGCTTCCGCCGTCTTGCGGCATTCGACGATGCAGTCCTGCACCTGCTCCTCGACCGGCTTGATTTCGACCGGCGGATCGATCAGCCCGGTCGGGCGGATCACCTGTTCGACGAACACGCCGCCAGTCTGCTCCATTTCCCACGTGCCCGGCGTCGCCGAGACATAGGTGGTCTGCGGGCGCATCGCCTCCCATTCGTTGAAGCGCAACGGGCGATTGTCGATCGCGCTCGGCAGGCGGAAGCCGTATTCGGCGAGCGTCAGTTTGCGGCGGTGATCGCCGCGCGACATGCCGTTGATCTGGCCGATCGTCTGGTGGCTCTCATCGACGAACAGGAGCGCGTTGTCGGGCAGATATTCGAACAGCGTGGGCGGCGGTTCGCCGGGCATGCGGCCGGTGAGGAAGCGCGAATAATTCTCGATGCCGGCGCAACTGCCCGTCGCGGCGATCATCTCGAGATCGAAGTTGGTGCGCTGTTCGAGGCGCTGCGCTTCGAGCAATTTGCCTTCGGGGATCAGTTCCTTGAGCCGCTCGGCGAGTTCGTGCTTGATCGCTTCCATCGCCTGTTTGAGCGTCGGGCCGGGCGTGACGTAATGCGAGTTCGCGTAGATGCGAACATAGTCAAGGTTAGCCACCTTCTTGCCGGTGAGCGGATCGAACTCGGTGATCTCCTCGATATCGTTGCCGAAGAAGGAGATGCGCCAGGCGGTGTCCTCGTAGTGCGAGGGAAAAATCTCGAGATTATCGCCCTTTACGCGGAAATTGCCGCGCGCGAAGGCGGCGTCGTTGCGCTTGTATTGCAGCGCCACCAGCTTGCGGACGATCTCGCGCTGGTCGACGCTCTGGCCCTTCTTCAGATCGAAGATCATCGCCGAATAGGTTTCGACCGAACCGATGCCGTACAGGCACGAGACCGAGGCGACGATGATGACGTCGTCCCGCTCCAGCAGCGAGCGGGTGGCCGAGTGGCGCATCCGGTCGATCGCCTCGTTGGTCGAGCTTTCCTTCTCGATATACGTGTCCGAGCGCGCGACATACGCCTCCGGCTGATAATAATCGTAATAGCTGACGAAATATTCGACCGCATTGTCCGGGAAGAACGACTTGAACTCGCCATAGAGCTGCGCGGCGAGGATCTTGTTGGGGGCGAGGATCAGCGCCGGGCGCTGCACCGCCTCGATCACCTTCGCCATCGTGAAGGTCTTGCCCGATCCGGTCACGCCGAGCAGCACCTGGTCACGTTCGCCACTTTCGGTCTGCGCGACGAGTTCGGCGATCGCGGCAGGCTGATCGCCGGCGGCGGTATATTCGGAGACGAGCTTGAACGGTCGGCCGCCTTCGGCCTTGGGCGGACGGGAAGGACGGTGCGGAACGAAGGTTTGCCCGGTTTCGGGCTCGTCCAAGGTCGTGCGAATCTGGATTGCCATGTTTGCCAATATGGGCTGTACCGAGCCCAGCCGCAACAAAGCGGGAACGGGTCGCACCAAACAAACCAGATCAAAGGGATGAGTTCATGCGTTTGGTGTTTGCCGCCGTTCTGAGTCTGCCGCTCGCCGCCTGCGGCCCCACCAGCACCCCCACCGTCAAGGCGACCAACGCCACGCCGGCCGAGGTTCAGGCAAAGGTAGCCGCCGCGACCGGCGACACCGATCTCGTCAGGCCGGGTCGCTGGGAAGGCAAGATGACGATGCACGACATGCAGATGAGCGGCCTGCCCCCCGAAGTGCAGCAGCAGATGACCGCACGCATGAGCGAGCCCCACCCCTTCACCAGTTGCGTCACGCCCGAGGACGTCAAGGCCAAACGCGGTTTTTTCACCGGCGCGAAGGACAGTCACTGCACCTACGACCATTTCACGATGGCCGGCGGCAAGATCGACGCGGCGATGGTCTGCCGGGAATCGGTCGGCACGATGAAGGCGACGATGGCGGGCAACTACACGCCCGACAGCTATCATTTCGACATGCAATCGACGACCGAGGCGCCCGGCGCCGGCGCGGCGCAAGGCCCGGCCGCGCAGAAGATGACGGTGACGATCGACGCCAAGCGCACTGGCGAATGCCGCGGCGATGAGAATGGGGCGGCGGCGAAGACCAAGCCTTGAGGCACCGCTCCCGCGTTCGATCAGGTGGGCCCGCATCGGGTCAGCCCGCGGAACACCGGCAACGGATGCGCGTTCCACCGCCTCCGAATGAGGAGGTGTGTATGCGTAAACGTCTTGCCGCCGCATTTGCGATTGGAGTCGCGATGCTGTCCGTGTCGAGCGCCGAGGCGCGCGATGGTTGCGGCCCGGGTGGCCATCGCAACCGCTGGGGCGATTGCCGCCCCAATCGCAGGCCGGTGATCGTTGATCGCGGCCCGGTGGTGATCGAGCGCGGTCCGCTGGTGGTCCACCGCTATTATGCGGGTCGGGGCTATTGGGACGGGCGGCGTTATTGGCAGCACCGTCACCGCTGGCACGGCGGCTGGCGCTACCGGTAAGGCTTTTCGCGCCGTCGCCTTGGGGTGACGGCGCGTCTCCTCTGGACGCCGCGCTGAGGTTGCTGCACTGGCGTACCAACCCCGCGGAAGCGACCTGCGCGAAGACGCTTTCTTGTTCTCCCGCGCACGCGGGAGAACAAGGCGCCAAGAGCCGTAATCGGTGTTTTGCTTGGCTCTGGGCTCCCGCTTTCGCGGGAGAACGGGAAGTTCCTGGCACGGCTGAGGCGAGTAAGCCGCTACGCTTCGGTGTCACGCCAAGGGCGGAGGTAGCCCAGTGTTACGGCAAATCCCGCACCGCCGGCGAAGCGAGGCACGCCGCTTCCGCTGCCGGCGTAACGGCCTTCGCCACCGGCGGCGCGTAAGGCGCGATCCGTACCGGCTGGCCAAGCGCTACGGTGCCGAAGCCGCTCAGGCCACGACAGCGCTCCACCGCCGCCAGCAGACGTGGCGGCGTGTCATAGGCCTCGTAGGACAGGCGGAAGGTGCCCCAATGCACGCCGATGCCCGTCGATGCGCCGAGCCGGCGATACGCCTCGACCGCGTCGATCGGCCCGATATGGCTGCCGGATGCCATCTGCCCGGCCGAGAAGCGGAACGCGCCGATCGGGATCAGCGCCAGCCGCACCGGGCCATAGGCCGCCGCTTCATCCGCCCAGCGCAGATCGCCGGCACCGGTATCGCCCGCGAAGAACAGATTGCCGCCGGGCAGCCGCACCACGAAGCTCGACCACAAGGCGCGGTTCCGGTCGGCGATCCAGCGGCTGCCCCAATGGTGGTTCCGCGTGACGATCACCTCGACGCCGGGCTTGACCCGCACCCGCCCGCCCCAGTCGCGCGCGATGGCGGGCACGCCGGCCTGACCGACCACGCTGTCGTTGCCGAGGCTGGTGATGACGCGCGGGTGATCGCGATCCCACAGCCGTTTCAGCGTGGCGAGATCCATGTGATCGTAGTGATCGTGGCTGATGAGCACGAGATCGATTTTCGGCAGTTGCTCGAACGCGATGCCCGGTTCGGCGACGCGCTTCGGGCCTAGCCCGAGCGGGCCGGCGCGCTCCGACCAGACCGGATCGGTGAGGATGTTGAGGCCCTGCGTCTGCACCAGCATCGTCGCGTGGCCGACCCAGGTGGCGAGCATCGCATCGCCGGCAACGCGCGGCGGCGGCGCGATGCGGTGGACCGCAACGTGGCTCGGCCATGCCGGCCGGCCGTCGCTGCCAGTCAGGAAACGCACTATCATGCCGACGCCGGTGGCCGGGCCGGGCTTGCCGCCTGGCTTGGTGGCCGGCGCGAACGTGTCGTCACCGTCGGGATTGGCGAAGCGCTTGCCATCGAAATGCGCGCTCGGGGCGCCGCGATAGTATCGCGCATCGAGGAAGCGTGGCACGATCGTGATCGCGAGGCACAATGCGACGACGATCCACAGGACCGCCGCCGCGAGGAAACGAAGAAGCCGCATTTCATGCAGTTGGGGGATAGCGCGACCCGGCGCAAGCCCGACACACCGCGATGTCGGTCAGCGTGCGCCCCACAGAGCCAGCACCACGCCGACCGCGACGATCAACAACCCCGCCACTTCGCTGCGCGCCATCCGCTCGCCGAGGTAGAAATGGGCGAATGCCATCGTGAAGGCGACCTCGACCTGGCCGACGATCCGCACCAGCGCGACCGGCGCGGTGGCGAAGCCAGTAAACCAGCAGGCCGAGCCGACCGAGGAGAGCAGCCCGACCTGGCCGGACACGCGCCAGCTCGCCAGCACGCGCGTCATCTGGCCGCGCTCGCGCAGCAGCACATAGCCGCCTTGCAGAAACGTCTGGAGGCCGACGGTCGCGGCGAGCGTGACGAGCGCGGCGAGGATGTGATCAGGGGTGCCGACCTCGAAGGTGGTGCGGCGGATCGCGATCACCGCCAGCGCGAACACCGTGCCCGAGGCGATGCCGTACAGCGCGGCACGCTCGCCGAGCGCGCGCACGAACGCGGCCGGCGCCGTCGGCCGACCGCCGGTCGCGAGCACCATCACCCCGATCACGCCGAGCGCGATACCGGCCCAGCTCAGGACGCTCAGGTGATCGTGGAGCAGCACCGCCGAGAACAGCGCCGCCTGCACCGCCTCGGTCTTCGAATAGGCGGTGCCGACGACGAAATTGCCCTCATCGAACGCCATCAGCAGCAGGTTGGTCGCGACGATCTGCCCGACCGCGCCGGCAAGGCAGAACGGCCAGAACTGCGCGCCCAGCACCGGCCACGCGCCGGGTGCCGCGAGCGCGTGATAGGCGGCGAGCATGATGAGCGCGAACGGCAGGCCGTACAGATAGCGCACCAGCCCCGCGCCGTTCACCGACAGCGACTTGCCGACCCGCCGCTGCACCGCCGTCCGCCACGCCTGCATCGCGCCTGCGGCGAGCGTGACCGGGAGCCAGATGGGGGAGGTTATCATGAAGTTTCGCCGATGTGTTCACGCGAAGGCGGAAGCGCAGACTGGACCCCCGCCTTCGCGGGGGAACACGATGCTAGGCGATCGTTTCGTAGAGGTCGGTCCAGTTGGGATTGAGCCTCTCGATCTCGCTGAGCTTCCACAACCGCTTCCATTTTTTCATGCGAAGCTCGCGCTGGCGAGCGTCTTCGATCGTGTCGTGCGCTTCGTACCAGACCAGCAGCTTGCAGCCATATTTCTTGGTGAAGCCTTCGACCAGACCGTTACGATGCTGATAGGCACGAACTGGCAGATTGCTGGTCACGCCAATGTAGATCGTGCCGTTACGGCCACTCGCCATGGTGTAGACGAACCCTGCCCCCACCGCTCACCCCCATGTTCCCCCGCGAAGGCGGGGGTCCAGTCTGGGCCCCCGCCTTCGCGGGGGAACATTCTACGTAGCCGCAGATGCTATGCCAGCAGCTTCTCCCGCGCGATCTTCTCTTTCCACACGAGCGGCGCGAGTTGATGCACGTTCGCGCCGGTCGAATCGACCGCGACCGTGACCGGGAAGTCCTGCACCTCGAATTCGTAGATCGCTTCCATGCCGAGATCGGCGAAGCCCACCACTTTCGATCCCTTGATCGCGCGCGCGACGAGGTAGGCGGCGCCGCCGACCGCCATCAGATAGGCGCTTTCCTTTTCGGCGATCGCCTTGGTCGCATCGGCGCCGCGCTCGGCCTTGCCGACACAGGCGAGCAGGCCCTGATCGAGCATCATTCGCATGAACGAGTCCATCCGAGTCGCGGTGGTGGGGCCGGCGGGGCCGACGACTTCCTCGCCGACCGGATCGACCGGACCGACATAATAGATCACGCGGCCCTTGAACTCGACCGGCAGCGGCTCGCCGGCATCGAGCATATCCTTGATGCGCTTGTGCGCGGCGTCGCGGCCGGTGAGCATCTTGCCGTTGAGAAGCAGGCGGTCGCCCTGTTTCCAGCCCTTCACGTCCTCGGGCGTGAGCGTGTCGAGGTTGACGCGGATCGCGGCGGCATCGGGCTTCCAGTCGACCTTGGGCCATCCGTCGAGCTTGGGTGCTTCGAGGAAAGCCGGGCCGGAGCCGTCGAGCGTGAAGTGCGCGTGGCGGGTGGCGGCGCAATTGGGGATCATCGCGACCGGCTTGCCGGCGGCGTGGCACGGCGCATCGAGAATCTTGACGTCGAGGATGGTGGAAAGCCCGCCCAGGCCCTGCGCGCCGATGCCGAGCGCGTTGACCTTGTCGAAAATCTCGATGCGAAGCCGCTCGATGTCCGTCTTGGCCCCGCGTGCCTTGAGCGGCCCCATGTCGATCGGCTCCATCAGCGCCTGCTTGGCGAGCAGCACGCAATGTTCGGCGGTGCCCCCGATGCCGATGCCGAGCATGCCCGGCGGGCACCAGCCGGCGCCCATCTGCGGCAGCATCTCGAGCACCCAGTCGACGATCGAATCGCTCGGGTTCATCATCTTGAACTTGGACTTGTTCTCGCTGCCGCCGCCCTTGGCCGCGACATCGACCGAGACGCGAGCGCCCGGCACCATCTCGACGTGGAGCACGCAGGGCGTGTTGTCCTTGGTGTTGCGGCGGGTGAAGGCGGGATCGGCGAGTACCGAGGCGCGCAGCTTGTTCTCGGGGTTGAGATAGGCGAGCCGCACGCCCTCGTCGACGATCTCCTGGAGCGAGCGGCTGGTGTCGTCGAAGCGGCAGTCCATGCCCCATTTGACGAACACGTTGACGATGCCGGTATCCTGACAGATCGGCCGGTGTCCCTCCGCGCACATCCGCGAATTGGTGAGGATCTGCGCGATCGCATCCTTCGCGGCGGGGCCCTGCTCGGCCTCATAGGCGTCACCCAGCGCGCGGATATAGTCCATCGGGTGATAGTAAGAGATGAACTGGAGCGCGTCGGCGACGCTTTCGATCAGGTCGGCTTCGCGGATGATGGTGGTCATGGCTGCTCGCTCGAAGGGTATGGTGGTGGCCGCACCTAGACCACATCGCGCGGAAAGGGGAAGTCCCGTGCCCCAAGCTGAAATCGGGGTGAACGCCGCGTTGACGAACATAATCGTCGGAGCGATCGTTTCGGCGGTGTTCCGGCAAGCAATTGGCAAGGATCGACGGCTAGGGTCCGCCGCATGATTCCCCCGCTCAGCCCAATCCGGACGGCCGCGCTGTGCCTGTGTGTCGCGGTCGCGACGGCGGGCGCGGTGGCGACCCGCGACTGGCGCGCCGCACCCGTCGCGCTGATGCTGATGGGCGGAGTGGCGGCGCTGCTGTTTCTCACCGCGCGGCCCCGCCAGCGATCGGGGGCGCCAGCGACCGCCTCGGCCGAGCGGGTCGCGGCGCGGCTGGTGCAGGAGTTCGAGGAACAGGGCACCGGCTGGTTCTGGCAGACCGACTGCGAGGGCCACGTCACCTATCTCTCCGCCAAGGTCGCCGCCGAACTCGATACCGCCGACACGCCCGCGATCGGTGCGCCGATCCGCTCGCTGTTCCGGGTCGATACCAACGCCACCGAGACCGAGCGGACGATCGCCTTCCACCTCGCCTCGCGCACCGCCTTCGCCAACTATTCGGTGCGGCCGGCGGTCGCGGGCAAGCTGGAGCGTTGGTGGTCGATGTCGGGGCGGCCGGTGAGCGATGCCGACGGCAATTTCCAGGGCTTCATCGGCAATGGCAGCGACCTGACCGAACGCCGCCGCGCCGAAGCGGAGATCGCGCGGCTGGCGTCGTTCGACAGCCTGACCGGGCTCTCCAACCGCCAGCGCATGCGGCAGTGGCTCGACCAGACGCTGTCGCACGCGCATGGCGGGCGCGGCACGGCGCTGTTCCTGCTCGATCTCGACCGGTTCAAGGCGGTCAACGACACGCTGGGCCACCAGACCGGCGACGCCTTGCTCAAGCAGGTCGCGCAGCGGCTGGTGCGCGCGATCGGCGACAGCGGGCTGGTCGGGCGGCTCGGCGGTGACGAGTTCCAGGTCGTGCTGCCGGGGATGACCGAGCGCGAGGCGCTCGGCGCGATCGCGCGCGCCGTCATCGAATCGCTGTCGCAGCCCTATTCGATCGACGGCTCCGCGATCACAATCGGCTGCTCGATCGGCATCGCGATCGCACCCGGGGACGGTGCCGATTCGGAGACGATGGTGCGCAACGCCGATCTCGCGCTGTACGGCGCCAAGGGCGACGGGCGCGGCATTCACCGCTTCTTCGAGCCGGAGATGCTCGACGGCGCGCGCAGCCGCAAGCAGATCGAGGACGATCTGCGCCGGGCGCTCACCGCCGATCAGTTCCATGTCGCGTATCAGCCGGTGGTGAGCACCGCGAGCGAGCGGATCGTCGGGTATGAGGCGCTGGTGCGCTGGGAGCATCCGACGCGCGGGGCGATCTCGCCCGCGGAATTCGTGCCGGTCGCGGAGGATTGCGGTCTGATCGAGGCGATCGGCGAATGGGTCTTGCGCACCGCCTGTATCGAGGCGGCGACATGGCCGAGTGACGTGCGGGTCGCAGTCAATGTCTCGCCGATCCAGTTCGCCAATCCGGCGCTGCCGACGATCGTCACCTCGGCGCTGGCGCGCTCGGGGATCGCGGCGGGGCGGCTCGAACTGGAGATCACCGAGGGCGTGTTCCTCGACGAGACCGCCTCGTCCGAACAGATGTTCAAGACGCTCAAGGGAATCGGCGTGCGGCTCGCGCTCGACGATTTCGGCACCGGCTATTCGTCGCTCGGCTATTTGAGGAAGGCGCCGTTCGACAAGATCAAGATCGACCAGGGCTTCGTGCGCGGCGCGGCGATCGCCGGCAACCGCAACGCCGCGATCATCCGCGCGATCGTCACGCTCGCCGAGGCGCTCGACATGGAGACGACCGCCGAAGGCGTCGAGACTCACGATGAGATCGCGCTGATCCGCGAGCTTGGATGCAGCCACATCCAAGGCTGGGTGTACGGCAAGGCGGTACGCGCGGCCGAAGTACGCACGCAACTCGCCGCGCAAGGCGGCAAGGCGCTTGCCTCAGGCCACCGCAAGAGCCGCCTGCCGCGCCACGCGATGATCCGCACCGCGCGCATCCGCGCTGGCGACGCCACCGGAGAGGTCCGCATCCGCAACCTGTCGCCGCGCGGCGCGATGATCGACGGCATAGACATCGACGGCCAGGCGGCGGGCATGGACGTGATGATCGAACTGATCGAAGACGAGATGTTCCCCGCCAAGCTGCGCTGGGCGACCGACGGCCGCGCCGGCGTGGAGTTCGAAAGCGCCTTCAACATGGAGCGGCTCGGTTCGCCGGCGGTGCAGCCGGCGCGCAAGACCGGATAGCGCCAGGGTTCGCGGTCTAGCCGGCGCCCGAAAACGGGAACATGGCCCAGTATGGCGCCGCCTCGACACGGGTGCGGGCGACCGAGGGGCGCGCTTCGAGCCGGGCGTGGTAGGCGGCGAGCGTCGCGTGAGTGTCGAACGGCACGATATGGCGCGCATACCAAAGCGCCGGCGCGGCCGCGCAGTCGGCGAGGCCGAACGTGTCCCCAGCCGCCCAGATCCGCCCGGCCAGCGTCGCGTCGAGCCAGCGATAGGCGCGCTCCAGCGCCGCACGCGCCTGATCCACGCCATAGGAGTCAGAATGGCCGCCGGGGCGGATGCGCTCGGACACGATCGTCTGCATCGGCGTCATCACGTAACAATCGAAGCAGCGATCCATGAAGCGTGTTTCGAGCGCCGTCTCCGGATCGTTCGCGATCATCGGCGGCGCGCCGGAGGGGAGCCGATCGCAATATTCGATGATGATCGAGGATTCGGCGACCGCACGCTCGCCATCAAGCAGCAGCGGCATCTTTGCCATCGGCCAAGCAGCCGCGAACGTCGCGCCGTTCTCCGCCTCACCGGGCGCGAGCAGCCGGTGTTCGAAAGGCACATCGCGCTCGTACAGCGCGATCAGCACTTTCTGGCAATAAGACGACAGCGGATGGGCGAACAGCGCGAGCATCGCGGCACGATAGCCGCAGGCGTCGCCCATCGCCACAGGATGTATGGCATCACACCGAACAAAGAAATATCTGTGGAATTCCGGGTCTGTTCTCTTGCGTTTCACGGACCCGGCGGAAGTCCACGCGTCGCGCCTTCGCGGGTGGCCCGCCGTGCCATAGACCGAATCAAAATAGCGACGAACCGAGTCCCGGATCTGTCATTTACCGTCTTGCGGTCGGGCGCGATCCGGCACAATCTGTAGGGGCAAGGTTCGGGGGCGAACCCCATAACTGGTAGAATGGGGTTCCAAACCCCATATGATAGAGCGGTTGCCCGGTGCGTTTCGCATAGGTGCGGCCTCATTTTGTTCTCACGGGTAAGCGCCCGCAATGATAGCATCGGGGCATGCCCCCGATTCGAACGGACCGGGAACGCGGTCCGCCTTAGAGATGGTTTGAACAGGGGCGATACCGATGGATTTCAGGGACACCCAGGAAGTGAGCGTAGACATGGCGACCGACACGATCGAAGCGATGAAAGTCGATAGCAACGGCGCCGACCGCAAGCTGGCCGAGCGCGGCGATTCGAAGGCGGTGCGCGCGCAGCTCTATCCGGTCGAGGTCGATCATTCGCGTGACGGCCTGCTCACCGATTTCGGCAAGGAGACGCTGACCGACCGCTATCTGCTGCCCGGCGAGCGCTTCCAGGATCTGTTCGTGCGAGTCGCCTCGGCCTATGCCGACGATGCCGGCCACGCACAGCGGCTGTACGATTACATTTCGCAATTGTGGTTCATGCCGGCGACGCCGGTGCTATCGAACGGCGGCACCGGGCGCGGCCTGCCGATCTCGTGCTTCCTCAACTCGGTGCCCGACAGCCTCAACGGCATCGTCGATACCTGGAACGAGAACGTGTGGCTCGCCTCGCGCGGCGGCGGCATCGGCACCTATTGGGGCAACGTCCGCGGCATCGGCGAGCCGGTCGGCCTCAACGGCAAGACCAGCGGCATCATCCCGTTCGTGCGGGTGATGGATTCGCTGACGCTGGCGATCAGCCAAGGCTCACTGCGGCGCGGCTCGGCGGCCTGCTATCTCGACGTCTCGCATCCCGAGATCGAGGAGTTCCTCGAAATCCGCAAACCCTCGGGCGACTTCAACCGCAAGGCGCTCAACCTGCACCACGGCGTGCTGATTCCCGACGCCTTCATGGAGGCGGTGCGCGACGGCGCCGACTGGGATCTGATCAGCCCCAAGGACGGATCGGTGCGCAGCACGATCAACGCGCGCGCGTTGTTCCAGAAGCTCGTCGAGACTCGGCTCGCCACCGGCGAACCGTATATCGTCTTCGCCGATCACGTGAACAAGAACATGCCGAAGCATCACCGCGAGCTCGGCCTCAAGGTCTCGACCTCGAACCTGTGCAGCGAGATCACGCTGCCGACCGGCAAGGACCATCTCGGCAACGATCGCACCGCGGTGTGCTGCCTGTCCTCGCTCAACTTCGAGACGTGGGACCAGTGGAAGGACGCCAAGGGCTTCATCGAGGACGTGATGCGGTTCCTCGACAATGTGCTTCAGGATTTCATCGACCGCGCCGAACCGGGCATGGAGCACGCCGCCTATTCGGCGATGCGCGAGCGCTCGGTCGGTCTGGGCGTGATGGGCTTCCACTCGTTCCTGCAGGCGCGCGGGCTCGCCTTCGAAGGCGCGATGGCGAAATCGTGGAACCTGCGCATGTTCAAGCACATCAAGGCGCAGGTCGACGAAGCCTCGATGCACCTCGCGGTCGAGCGCGGCCCCTGCCCTGATGCCGCCGACCGCGGCGTGATGGAGCGTTTCTCGTGCAAGATGGCGATCGCGCCAACTGCGTCGATCTCGATCATCTGCGGCGGCACCAGCGCGTGCATCGAGCCAATCCCGGCCAACGTCTATACGCACAAGACGCTGTCGGGCAGCTTCTCGATCCGCAATCCGTATCTCGAGAAATTGCTGATCGACAAGGCGCGCAATGCCGAAGCGGTGTGGAACTCGATTCTGGAGCGCGGCGGATCGGTGCAACATCTCGATTTCCTCACCCCCGAGGAAAAGGATTGCTACAAGACCAGCTTCGAGATCGACCAGCGCTGGCTGATCGAGCTTCAAGCCGACCGCACGCCGTATATCGACCAGTCGACCTCGCTCAACCTGTTCATCCCCGCCGATGTCGAGAAGTGGGATCTGCTGATGCTGCACTTCCGCGCGTGGGAGTTGGGCATCAAGTCGCTGTATTACCTGCGTTCGAAATCGGTTCAGCGCGCCGGCTTCGCGGGCGGGGTGGAAGCCGACAACACGATCGACGCGCCGAAGTTCGAGCTGGGCGAGAGCACGGATTACGACGAATGTCTGGCGTGCCAGTGAGGTGGCGGAGCTAGGTCGCCCTTATTACCCCTCTTTCCTTGTGAGAGAGGGAGACACCCGCGCCGCGCAACCGCGTGGGAGGGTGAGGGGCGATGCCGATGGCCTGACTAAGCGGCAACGGCTGCCTGCGTCTACCACGGATCGATCGCGCCAACTCCGCCGCGATGCGACCGAAGCGGAGAAGCACATCCGCCGCGCTTTGCGCGACGCCTTTCCCGAGGCGAAATTCCGGTTTCAGGTGCCACTTGGCGTCTATCATGCCGATTTCTGCTCGCATCGGGCGCGGCTGGTCATCGAGATCGACGGCGGCCAGCATGCCGATACTGCGGCGAAAGATGAGAAACGCACGCGCTTCATCGAAGGCGAGGGCTATCGCCTGATCCGCTTCTGGAACAACGATGTGATGACGAATATCGAAGGCGTCATTGCAGTGGTCGCTGACCACCTTCCTTCTCCCCTTGTGGGAGAAGGTGGCCCGAAGGGCCGGATGAGGGGGAATTATGAAGCGTAACCTCGCCTCGGCCCCCTCACCCTTCCGCCGCTTTGCGGCTCCCTCCCTCTCCCACATGGGGAGAGGGAAAGAAGAAATCGGCTTACGCTTCTTCTTCGAACGTCACGGCGACGTCGGCGTTGGCGCTGAGGCGGACCTTGTCGCCTTCGACGTCGGCGACGAGGCCGAGCGAGATGTAGTGGTGGTGCCCCTCATGGCTGCCTTCCCCGCTGTCCTTCTTGGTCAGCTTGATGCGGTCGCCATCGAGATGATCGACGGTGCCGACATGGACGCCGTCGGCGCCGATGACTTCCATATGCTCTTTGATCGCGCTCGTGTCGGCCATGTGCAATGCTCCTGCGTTGTGGTTGCCGGGGCTGAACGCATACGCGCGCGAAACGATGCAAGCGAGAGAGTGAGATGAAACACCGCCTGATTCCGCTGCTGGCACTGACGCTCGCGCTGGCCGCCTGCGCGCACCGCGTCGCGAGTTCGGTGCAGCATACGCCCGACACGCCGGGCTTCCTGCTGGGGGTGTGGCACGGCTTCATCTTCCCGGTGGCGTGGGTGCTGTCGCTGTTCGTTCAGGGGGTGGCGGTCTATGCCGTGCCCAATCAGGGCGGCTGGTATGATTTCGGCTATTTCATCGGCATCGTGTTCCTCGGCGTCGGCTCGCACCGCACGCGGACCGTCTATGTGACTCGGACGGTGCGGCGGTGATGCCGCGCGCGCTGATCGCGATCGATGCGTGTGCGGGCGGCGCGTTCGTGTGCGGCGTCGCGCTGGTCGCCCGCTCGGGCCGGGCGGGGGATGCGGCGGCGACCTATCGCAAACGCATCGGCGGCGCGATGCTGGCAGCGGCGGCGCTGTTCCTCGCCGGTTTCGCGACGATGGCGTGGGTGACGGCGTGAGCGGCCCCGCGACAATTTCTTCCAATTTTTTCTGATTTAAGACCGAAAGGCGTACCCCATGTCCCTCCTCGAAGCCCGCAAGCAGTACAAGCCGTTCGAATACCCCTGGGCGTTCGATTTCTGGAAGCGTCAGCAGCAGATCCACTGGATGCCGGAGGAAGTGCCGCTCGGCGAGGATTGCCGCGATTGGGCGCAGAAGCTCAGCGATCACGAGCGCAATTTGCTCACGCAGATCTTCCGCTTCTTCACCCAGGCCGATGTCGAGGTGCAGGATTGCTACCACGAGAAATACGGCCGCATCTTCAAGCCGACCGAGATCAAGATGATGCTCGCCGCCTTCTCCAACATGGAGACGGTGCATATCGCCGCATACAGCCATCTGCTCGACACGATCGGCATGCCCGAGAGTGAGTATGGCGCCTTCCTCGAATATAGCGAGATGAAGGACAAGCACGATTACCTGCAGACCTTCGGCGTCGACAGCGACGAGGATATCGCCAAGACGCTGGCGATGTTCGGCGGCTTCACCGAGGGGCTTCAGCTCTTCGCCAGCTTCGCGATGCTGATGAACTTCCCGCGCTTCAACAAGATGAAGGGCATGGGGCAGATCGTCACCTGGTCGATCCGCGACGAGAGCCTGCATTGCGAGGGCATCATCAAGCTGTTCCACACGTTCGTGCGTGAACGCGACTGTTTCACCAAGTCGGTCAAGTCGGACATTCGCGACATGTGCCAAACGACAGTGCATCTGGAAGATAACTTCATCGATCTCGCGTTCGAGATGGGGCCGGTCAACGGCATGACCCCCAAGGAGATCAAGAAGTACATCCGCTACATCGCCGACTGGCGGCTGGGGCAACTCGGCATGAAGCCGATCTACATGATCGACGAACATCCCCTGCCCTGGCTCGCGCCCATGCTCAACGGCGTCGAGCACGCCAATTTCTTCGAGCAGCGCGCGACCGAATATTCGAAGGCGGCGACTCGCGGCAACTGGAACGAGGTGTGGGATTCGTTCGACACGCGCCAGAAGGCCAAGGCCGGCCCTGCCGCGAACGAGGATGCCGGCGATCAGGGCGGCGACATGTTCTCGCGTGCCGGCGTAGCGGCGGAGTGAGGTGACTTCGGGCGGGGCGGCTTGGGCCGCCCCGCCCGAGTTTTGTTGAGATTGCTTCCTACCGTTCGTGCTGAGTGAAGATCGAGTAGGGCCAACGGCCCGTATCGAGAGATCGTATCGAAGCACAGGTTGCGCGCAGGGCCTGTCCTTCGATACGCGTCTTCGACTTCGCTCAGCCGCTACTCAGGACGAGCGGCAGTATTCAAGCCCGTCGACCATTGTCCGGGGCGGACCGGCTGCAGATGCCGGCACACCGCGCAAATACTATGTAAAACCTATGCGCTCCTCCGGGAATCGATCTCGAAACCCTATGCGAGTCGAGCCTAATTAGGCGTCCTCACGAGGGTCCGCGGCCGGAAGTCGGGCGCGGCGCATCGTGATCGAGGACGATCATGACAGGTGCCTTTGTACGGCCGGCCCGCGCCGCTGCCGCTAATCCGCTTTGCGCCAGACCCTTCCCGGCGGCCCGGCCCGCCTGAACCCGCGCGCCCGCCGCGTGCGCGGGCGTGTCTTCCCGTTCGCATTTCGAAAGGAATATCCCATGCAGGATCTGCTCTGGATCGCGGCGATGGCCGGGCTGGTGGCGGCAACGCTCGCCTATGTCCGCCTCTGCGACAATGCGTGAGGCGGCGATGACGCTCGACCTCTGGCTCGCCGCGCTGACCACTATCGGTCTGCTTCTCTATCTCGTGGCCGTGCTCGTCCGGCCCGAACGCTTCTGAAGGGAGCGCATCCATGACCATCCAGGGTTGGATTCTCATCGCCGCGTTCGTCGGCATTCTCCTCGCGCTCACCAAGCCGATGGGGCTGTGGCTGCACGCGCTCTACGAGGGGCGGCGCACGCCGCTCCACAGCGTTCTCGGCCCGGTCGAGCGCGGTTTCTACCGGCTCGCCGGGATAGACCCAACGCAGGAACAGGGCTGGCGGCGCTATGCCGTCCACATGCTGCTGTTCAACGCGGTGCTGATGATGTTCACCTACGCGATCCTGCGGTTGCAGGGCGTGCTGCCGGGCAACCCGCTCGGCTTTGCTGGCACCAGCCAGCATCTCGCCGCCAACACCGCGATCAGCTTCACCACCAACACCAACTGGCAGAGCTACGCCGGCGAATCGACGATGTCGAACCTGTCGCAGATGCTCGGGCTGACGATCCACAATTTCCTGTCGTCGGCGACCGGCATCGCGCTCGCCTTTGCGCTGTTCCGCGGGTTCGCGCGGCGTGAGGCGAAGACGGTCGGCAATTTCTGGGCGGATTGCACGCGCGTCACGCTCTACCTGCTGCTGCCGATCTCGATCGTTTACGCGCTGTTCCTGATCGCCAGCGGCGTGCCGCAGACGCTCGCCGGATCGGTCGATGTGGCGACGCTGGAAGGCGTCAAGCAGACGCTCGCACTCGGCCCGGTGGCGAGCCAGGAAGCGATCAAGATGCTCGGCACCAACGGCGGCGGCTTCTTCAACGCCAACAGCGCGCATCCGTTCGAAAACCCGACCGCGCTCACCAACCTCGTCGAGATGCTGTCGATCTTCGTGATCGGGTTCGGGCTGACCTGGACGTTCGGCAAGGCGGTCGGCAACACCAAGCAGGGCTGGGCGATCCTGTCGGTGATGGTGATCCTGTTCCTCGCCGGCACCACCGTCGCCTATTGGCAGGAAGCCGCCGGCAACCCGATCCTGCACCATCTCGGCGTCGCCGGGGGCAATATGGAGGGCAAGGAGGTGCGCTTCGGCATCGTCGCCTCCTCGCTGTTCGCGGTCGTCACCACGGCGGCGTCATGCGGCGCGGTCAATGCGATGCATGACAGCTTCACCGCGCTCGGCGGGATGATCCCGCTGTTCAACATCCAGTTGGGCGAGGTCGTCGTCGGCGGCGTCGGCGCGGGCATCTACGGCTTCCTGCTGTTCGCCATCCTGGCGGTGTTCGTCGCCGGGCTGATGGTCGGCCGCACGCCCGAATATGTCGGCAAGAAGATCGAGGCGCGCGAAGTGAAGCTGGCGGTGCTGGCGATCGCGATCCTGCCGCTCGTCATCCTCGGCATGACGGCGATCTCATCGGTGGTCGCAGACGGCTTGGCGGGACCGCTCAACAAGGGGCCGCACGGCTTCGGCGAGATCCTGTATGCCTTCACCAGCGCGGTCGGCAACAACGGCTCGGCCTTCGCCGGCATCAGCGCGAACACGCCCTATTACAACGCCATGCTCGGCGTCGCGATGTGGCTGGGGCGGTTCTTCGTGATCGTGCCGATGCTCGCCATCGCCGGCAGCCTCGCCGCCAAGAAATACACGCCGGCTTCGGCCGGTTCGTTCCCGACCACGGGCGCTCTGTGGGTCGGTCTGCTCGTCGGCATCATCATGATCCTCGGCGGCCTGACCTTCCTGCCGAGCCTCGCGCTCGGTCCCATCGCCGATCATCTCGCGATGATCGCCGGCAAAACCTTCTGATCGGGGGCCGCCACAATGGCACGCACGGCTGCAAAATCTCTGTTCACCGCCGATCTGATCGTACCCGCGATCGGGGACGCGTTCCGCAAACTCAACCCGCGTGAGCTGATCCGCAACCCGGTGATGTTCACCACAGCGATCGTCGCCACACTGCTGACCTTGCTGCTCGTCGTCGGGCATGACGGTCTCGGCATCGGCTTCAAGCTCCAGCTCGTGATCTGGCTGTGGCTGACGGTGCTGTTCGGCACCTTCGCCGAAGCCATCGCCGAGGGCCGCGGCAAGGCGCAGGCCGCGTCGCTGCGCGCGACCAAGGCGGAACTCACCGCCAAGCGCGTGAAAGGCGCAGGCGTCGAGGACGTCGCCGCCAGCGCGCTGCGCATCGGGGATGTCGTCGTGGTCGAAACCGGCGAATTGATCCCCTCCGACGGCGAAGTCGTCGAGGGTGTCGCCTCGGTCAATGAAGCGGCGATCACCGGCGAAAGCGCGCCGGTGATCCGTGAGGCCGGCGGCGACCGCTCCGCCGTCACCGCCGGCACGCGAGTCCTTTCAGACCGGATCAAGGTGCGGGTGACGGTCAATCCGGGCCAGGGTTTTCTCGACCGCATGATCGCACTCGTCGAGGGCGCCGAGCGCCAGAAGACGCCCAATGAGATCGCGCTGACGATCCTGCTGGTCGGGCTGACGATCATCTTCCTGATCGCAGTCGCCACCATACCCGGCTTCGCCAGCTATGCCGGCGGCGGCATTCCGGTGGCGATGCTCGCGGCACTGCTCATCACGCTGATCCCGACCACGATCGCCGCCTTGCTGTCGGCGATCGGAATCGCCGGCATGGACCGGCTGGTGCGCTTCAACGTGCTCGCCAAATCGGGCCGCGCGGTCGAGGCGGCGGGCGACATCGACGTGCTGTTGCTCGACAAGACCGGCACCATCACGGTGGGTGACCGGCAGGCTTCGGAATTCCGCGCGGTCGGCGGCGCGAGCCAGACCGATCTCGCCGAAGCGGCTTTGCTCGCCAGCCTCGCCGACGAAACCCCCGAAGGCCGCTCGATCGTGGTGTTGGCGCGCGAGCAATTCGCGGTCACCACCACCGCCCTGCCGGCGGGTGCCGAGGTGATCCCGTTCACCGCGCAGACGCGGATTTCGGGCGTGCAGATCGCGGGTTCGCTGATCCAGAAGGGCGCGGTCGATTCGATCCTGCGCGCCAATCCGGGTGCTGGCGAAACCGCGGCAGCGACCGAATTGCGCCGCATCACCGACGAGATCGCGCGCGCCGGCGGCACGCCGCTGGCGGTCGCGCAGGACGGGCGGCTGCTCGGCGCGATCTTCCTCAAGGATGTCGTCAAGGCCGGGATCCGCGAGCGCTTCGGCGAGCTGCGCCAGATGGGCATCCGCACGGTCATGATTACCGGCGACAACCCGCTGACCGCCGCCGCGATCGCCGCCGAGGCGGGGGTCGATGATTTCCTCGCGCAAGCGACACCCGAGGACAAGCTCGCGCTGATCCGCAAGGAGCAACAGGGCGGCCGCCTCGTCGCAATGTGCGGTGACGGCACCAACGACGCGCCGGCGCTCGCGCAGGCAGATGTCGGCGTCGCGATGAACACCGGCACGCAAGCCGCGCGCGAGGCCGGCAACATGGTCGATCTCGACAGCGATCCGACCAAGCTGATCGAGGTCGTGGGTCTCGGCAAGCAATTGCTGATGACGCGCGGGGCGCTCACCACCTTCTCGGTCGCCAACGATGTCGCCAAATATTTCGCGATCATCCCGGCGATGTTCGTGGTGCTCTATCCGGGCCTCGCGGTGCTCAACGTGATGGGGTTGGCGACGCCGCAATCGGCGATCCTGTCGGCGATCATCTTCAACGCGCTGATCATCCCGCTGCTGGTGCCGCTCGCGCTGAAGGGCGTGGCGTACAAACCGATGGGGGCCGGCCCGCTGCTCGCCCGCAACCTCGCCGTCTATGGCCTGGGCGGCCTCGTCGCCCCGTTCATCGGCATCAAGATCATCGACCTGGCCGTCACCGGCCTCGGTCTCGCCTGAACCAAGCAACCCGTTCGTGCCGAGCGAAGTCGAGGCACCCGCGAGGCCCCTCGACTTCGCTCGGGGCGAACGGTGGAGAAAACGACCATGAACAACGATATAACTTCCGCACTGCGTCCCGCCCTGGTCATGACCCTGCTGTTCGCGCTGCTGCTCGGGATCGCCTATCCGCTCGCGCTGACCGGCATCGGCCAGACGCTCTTCCCGAGCCAGGCCAATGGCAGCCTGATCTCGCAAGGCGGCAAGGTGATCGGCTCGACCGTGATCGGTCAGGCCTTCACCGGCGACCGCTATTTCAAGACACGTCCTTCGGCGGCGGGTAAAGGCTATGACGGCCTCGCCTCGTCCGGTTCGAACTATGGCCCGACCTCGCAGGCGCTTGCCGACCGCGTGCGTGCCGATGTCGCCGCCGCGAAGCCTTCCGCACCAGGGATGAAAGTCCCCGCCGATCTGGTGACGGCCTCTGCCTCGGGGCTTGATCCCGATCTTAGCCCCGAGGCGGCTTTGTATCAGACGCAGCGTATCGCTAAGGTGCGCGGCTTGCCGGTTGAAAAGGTGCGCGCGCTCGTGATGGATCATGTCGAACGGCCGCTGCTCGGCGTGGTCGGTGAGCCGCATGTCAACGTGCTGGCGCTCAACCGCGCGCTCGATGGTGTTGGGTCCACGCGTTGACCGACACGACCGGCCGTCCGTCCCCCGATGCCCTTCTGCGCCAGGCGGCGCAGGAGGGTAAGGGGCGGCTGAAGATCTTCCTCGGGGCGGCGCCCGGCGTCGGCAAGACCTTCGAGATGCTGAGCGACGGACGCAGCCGCATCAAGGCCGGGGTGGATGTCGTCATCGGCGTGGTCGAGACTCACGGACGGATCGAAACCGAGCAACTCACGCGCGGCTATGAGATCATACCGCGCCGCGCGGTGGCGCATGCCGGCGGCACGCTTCAGGAAATGGACCTCGACGCGATTCTCGCGCGCAGCCCCCGGCTCGTGCTGGTGGATGAACTCGCCCACACCAACGCGCCGGGCAGCCGCCACCCCAAACGCTATCAGGATGTCGTCGAGCTGCTCGATGCCGGAATCGACGTCTATTCCACGCTCAACATCCAGCATGTCGAAAGCCTCAACGACGTCGTCGCCTCGTTCACGCGCGTGCGGGTGCGCGAGACCGTGCCCGACAGCATCCTCGAAAACGCCGAGATCGAGGTGGTCGATATTCCGCCCGACGAGCTGATCGAGCGGCTGAAGGACGGCAAGGTCTATCTGCCACAGGAGGCGACGCGGGCGCTGTCGCATTTCTTCTCCAAGTCGAACCTGTCCGCTCTTCGCGAACTGGCGCTGCGCCGCGCGGCGCAGGCGGTCGATGCGCAGATGCTCGACCATGTCCGCGCGCTCGGCGTCGGCGGCACCTGGGCAGGCAGCGAGCGGATCGTCGTGGCGGTGAGCGAGGCACCGGGCGCCGAGGGACTGGTACGCGCCGGCAAGCGGATCGCCGATTCGCTACATGCGCCCTGGACCGCGCTGCATGTCGAGACGCCACGCACGCAGGGGTTCAGCGACGACGAGCATCGCCAGATCGCCAAGGTGCTGAACCTCGCCACGCAGCTCGGCGCGGCGGCCGCGACGGTGCCGGCCGCTTCGGTGATCGAGGGGCTGAAGGCGTTCTCCGCCAACGCCCGCGCCACCCAGCTCGTGGTCGGCAAATCGGTGCGATCGCGCTGGTTCGAACTGCGCTACGGCTCGGTCGTCGATCGGCTGGTGCGCGAAACGCCCGGGGTCGCGGTGCATGTCCTGCCGATCGAGGGCATGGCACCACGCACGCTGCGGTTGCGGCCCGGCCATTGGGGCAGCCGTTCCGGCTATGGGTGGACCGCGCTGATGGTTGGCGGCGTCACCGCCGTCGCCAACGGGCTGTTTCACATCCTCAACCTCGGCAATGTCGCGTTGCTGTATCTGCTGCCGGTGATGGCGGCGGCGAGCCTGTTTGGCTTGCGCACCGGGCTGTTCGCCGGGGTGTTGTCGTCGCTCGCCTACAACTTCTTCTTCCTGCCGCCGACGGGTACGCTGACGATCAACAATCCCGAGAACGTCATCTCGGTACTGGTGTTGCTCGGCGTCGCACTGGCGACCAGCCAGCTTACGTCGCGGGTGCGCGCGCAAGCCGATCTGGCGGCGGCGAGCGCGCGCGCCAATGCCGCGCTCGCCGGTTTCCTGCGCCAGCTCGGCGCGATCAACGATGCCGAGGCGCTGTCGCGCGCGATCTGCGAGGAGATCGGGCGGCTGTTCGATTTCCGCACGATGCTGCTCGTCCCCGCGCCGACCGGCACCGGCCTCGTCCTGCAAGCCGCCAATACCGAGGTGCGGCTGGAGACGATGGAACTCGCCGCCGCGCAATGGGCGCTCGACACCGGCACGCCCGCCGGGCGCGGATCGGATACGCTCGCCGCCTCGGAATGGCTGTTCCGGCCGATGCGCGCGGGCGAACGCACGCTCGCGGTGCTGGGCATGGCGCGCGACGACAGCGCCGAGCCGCTGCGCGCCGACCAACTGCCGCTGCTGACCGGGCTGATCGATCAGGCCGCGCTGTTGCTCGAACGGTTGCGGCTGGAGGCGGACATGCGCGATGTCGATCGCCTGCGCGAGCGCGACCGGCTGCGCGCAGCGCTGCTCTCCTCGGTCAGCCACGATCTGCGCACCCCGCTGACCGCGATGATCGCCGCCGCCGGCCAGCTCGAGCAGGGCGCGACGCCCGAACTGATCGCCACGCTGCAAAGCGAGTCGGCGCGGCTCAACCGCTTCGTCGCCAATCTGCTCGACATGGCACGAGTCGAGGCGGGCGCGCTGACGCTTGCGCTCGAGCCGGTCGATCTGTCCGACGCGGTGGCGGGCGCGGCGCAGGACGCGCGGCGCGCGCTGGAGGGGCATGCGATCGTGCTCGACGTGCCGCCCAATCTGCCGCTGGTGCGGGTCGATCCGCAATTGCTCCACCATTGCCTGCTCAACCTGCTCGACAATGCCGGCCGCTATGCCGATCCGGGCACGCCGGTGACGGTGCGCGGGGTGCATCGCCACGACACGCTGACGCTGTCGGTGCTCGATCAGGGGCCGGGCATCCCGCCGGGGCGCGAGACCGAGGTGTTCGAGACGTTCCGGCGGTTGCAGGGGTCGGATCGCCAGATCGGCGGCACCGGGCTTGGTCTCGCGATCGTCAAGGCGTTCGCCGAGGCGATGGGCATGGCGGTACGCGCCGGCAACCGCGAGGACGGCACGGGCGCCGAGTTCCGGCTGATCTTCCCCAAGGCCCTGCTGGTCCGCGACAGCGACGGAGACCTGATTTTGTGAGCGATGCCACCATCCTCGTCGTCGACGACGAGCAATCGCTCCGCCGGCTGCTGCGCAACACGCTCGAACGTGCCGGCTATGTCGTGGTCGAGGCGGCGAACGGGGCCGAGGCGCTGAAGGCGGCGGAGCGCTATACGCCGACCGCGATCCTGCTCGACCTCGGCCTGCCCGACCGCGACGGGCTTTCGCTGGTGCCGTTGCTGCGCAAAATGGGCGAGGCGACGATCCTCGTCGTTTCGGCGCGCGACGAGACCGACCAGAAGGTCGCGGCGCTCGATCTGGGCGCGGACGATTACGTCACCAAGCCGTTCGATTCGGAGGAATTGCTGGCGCGGCTGCGGGTGGCGCTGCGCCACACGGGGCATCGGCCCAAGCCGAAGAGCTTACGCGCCGGCGACGTGGAGATCGATTTCGAACACCGCCGCGTCCGCCGCGCCGGCGAGGACGTGCATCTCACCCGCAAGGAATATGACGTGCTGGCGTGTCTTGCCGACGCGCCGGGGCGCGTGGTGACGCACCAGCGCATCCTCGCGGCGGCGTGGCCGCTCGATCACGACCGCAAGATCGAATATCTGCGAATCGTCATCCGCAATCTGCGCCAGAAGATCGAGCCGGCCGACGCGATCGGATCGGTGGTCGCGAACGAACTTGGCGTGGGATATCGGCTGCTGACGCCGGGCTGATCCGCCCCCTGCCCTTACATCGCGAGCGGCTTGTCGTATCCGGTCAGTTCCAGATAGCCGCGCCCGCCCTCCGTCCGCACCGCGCCTTCCCAGTATACCGGCATGCCGCTGCGGCGGGTGTCGAGTTCCTGCGCGGCGAACAAAGGTTGCAGGCGCCAGCGGTGGATGCCGTCGGCCAACCGCACGCTGAGCTGCTGCGCGACCGGATAGGTCGCGCCGGTGGCGGGGCTGCGCCAGGTGGCGAGCGGGCGGAAGGATACGTCGCCGGGCGCGAACACCGTGCGCGTACCATCGGCGCGACGGAAGGCGCCGCCCGCCCAAAGCGTGCCGCCACCCTTGCGGCGGATGCGGAACGCCATCAGTGCGCTGCCATCGTCGAAGTTGAGGCCGGTCCAGTCCCACCCCTGCGCTTGCGGCGCCAGATAATCGGACGACCATTCGCGATCGAGCCACGCCTCGCCGGTCACCGGCTCGGTCGTGCCTGCCCGCGTCACCCGGCCGCCGACGCGCAGATGCGGGATCGAGTAATAATAGCTCGCCTCCTCCGGGCGCGGTCCCTTGCGGCTGTAGCCGCTTTGTCCTTGCGGCAGCGGCGGCTGGGTCGGGCTGAGCGCCAAAGTCAGCGCGAAGCCATCGACGGTGACATCCGTCGCCCAGCGCCCGTCGGGGAGCCGCCGCATCTGCCAGTCGCGGATCGCGACATCGGCGTCACGCTCGCGCGCCTGTGCCAGACCGAAGCCGGCGCGCGCGGCGCGCTCGCCGTGGAGCAGGCGGCCCGTCTTCGGATCGGACAGAGCGGCGTGCGCGAACAGCACCTGCGCGGGCGCGAAGAGGCTTGGATTGCGGGGGTCGGTCTGCGGGCGGGTGCGGAAGAACGTCACCTGAAAACCGAGATCGTCGCCGCGCGCGGTGCGCAGCCAACCGGTGACGTACCACCATTCGGTGCGGAACGCGGGATGCGCGCCGTGGTCCTGCGGGAAGCGAAGTACGATGCCGGGCTGGACCACCGGATAGGGGGTGGCCGCCGGTGCAGCCGCGGCGAGGGCGAGGCCGAACATCCAGCGCAGCATCACCAATCCTCCCGTACCGATTGCACCGCGCCACGCGCGGTCGCGCGACGGCCAGCGACGATCGCGGTCGCCGCCGCCGCGCCCGACAGCGCCGCCGCCACCGCCGCGAGCGTGCCGAACGGGATTCGCGTGCTCATCGTGAAGTTGAAAGACTGCGGGTTAATGACGTGGATCAGCACCTGCGCCAGCACCAGCCCGAGCGCGATGCCGGCGAGCGCGCCGGTCAGTCCGACCAAAGCGCCTTCGGTGGCAAGCATCGCGGTGAGCTGGCGGCGGGTGAGACCGAGATGGCGCAACATGCCGAACTCGCGCTCGCGCGCCATCGTCTGCGCCGAAATCGTCGCGGCGACGCCGGCGAGACCGACGAGGACGGCAATCGCTTCGAGCAGATAGGTGACGGCGAAACTGCGATCGAACAACGTCAGCGCGAAGCGGCGCAACGTGGCGGGCCGGGTGATCTCGACCTGATCGCGCAGATCCGCTGGCAGCCGCGCCTGTATCGCGGCGGTGACGGCGGTGGCATCAGCGCCGGGGCCCAGCATCGCCGCCAGTTCATCGCGCCCGGTGTCGCCGGTGAGGCGCTGATAGTCCCGCGCATCGACCAGCACCGCGCCGGTCTGCCGCCCGTAATCGCGCCACACCCCCGCGACAGTGAAGCGCGCGCCGCCGCCCATCGGCAGAGTCAGGCGGTCGCCGGGGTTCCAGCCGTAGAGCCGCTGCGCCGGTTCCGACACCCAGGCCGGACGCGCGCCGGGCGGGAGCGGAACGGCGGGGGCGATCAGCACGCGCAACGGATCGCGCGTGCCCTGCTCGGGGCGGGCGATCAGCGTGATCGGCGGACGGTCGGGCGCGATTGTCAGCGGGAGCTGACGGCTGAACGCGGCGCGGGCGATGCCGGGAGTAGCCGCCAACCGCGTCTGCGTGGCGGGATCGAACACCGCGCCCGCGTTGGTGCGCAGGTACAGGTCGGCACCGAGTACCTGGCCGAGCCAGTCGTCGACCGCGCCGCGAAAGCTGGTGATCATCGTCGCCATCGCGATCATCAGCGCGGTCGAGGCGACGATCCCGCACAAGGCGGTCGCGGCATCATTGGGCGCGCCGTGGAGGTGGCGGATCGCGAGCCGACGCGGCACCGAAGCGCCGCTGCGCCGCGCAAGCGGGGTGAGCAGCACGCGCGCGAACCACGGCACCCCCGCCACGCCGCCGGCGAGCAGCAAGGCCATGCCGGTGAAGCCGAACAGCGGCAGTCCACCGACCGGCGGCAGCAAGGTCACCGCGCCGCCGACGAGCAGCAGCACAGCCGCCGGCCACCATGCGACACGCGCGCGCGGATCAAGCACGTCGCCTGCGTTCTTGAGCGCGGCGGCGGGCGCGGCGCGCGCCGCCAGCCGCGCCGGTATGGCGCTGCCGAGCGCGGCGGCGGCGAGGCCGAGCGCGAAGAAACCGAATGCCGCGCCCGGCTGGAAGGCGAGCTGCACCATGCCACCGCCGAAATAGCCCGCACCGAGATCGCCGCCGAACCACTGCAACGCCGCCCACGCCATCGCATAGCCCGCCGCGAGGCCCGCGCCTGCGCCGACCACGCCGATCGCCAGCCCCTCGACCGCGACCGCCGCGACCACCCCGCCGCGCGGCATGCCGAGCGTGCGGAGCAGCGCGAAAGCGCGCTGCCGCCGCGCCACCGACAGCGATTGCGCCGAATAGACGAGGAAGCCGCCGGTCAGCAGTGCCACCAGAGCGAGCATGTCGAGATTGACCCGGTAGGCGCGCGACAGCGCATCCCCTTGCGCGTTCTGCGCCTCGGCGGCAGACAGGCTCGCATCCGGCAGGTTGGCGAGCGCGGACTCGGCGGCGGCACGGTCGGAGACGGCGAGATCGATCCGGTCGAGCTTGCCGAGCCGCCCGAAGCGCCACTGCGCGGCGGCGATGTCGATCACCGCAAGCGACGCAGTGTCACCCGCGCCCGGCAGCGTGCCCACGATGCGCAGCGGCACGCTGCGCCCGTTGGCGGTGATGACCACGCGCGCGCCGATCTTCATACCGGCCTGCGCGAGTGCGGCGCGCGACAGGAAGACGGCGTCTTCAGCGAACATCGTGTCGTTGCCGCGTTCGGGCGCGATGCCGATCAGCGCCGGCGTCACCGCGGCAGCGCGGATCGGGTCGAGGCCGAGCAAAGTCAGCCGTGCGGTGCCGATGCGGGCGTCGAGCTTCACCACCGGGCTGGCGTCGCGCACGCCGGCGGCGCGCGCGACGCGCGGATAGAGGTGCTCGTCGAAGCCGAGCGGACTGGTCGCGCGTACCGACAGTTCTGCGCCTCCGCCGACACCGCGCACCGCGCCGTCGAACGAGGCGAGCGCCGAGCCGTTGATGAGATGCACCGCGAAACCCAGGGCCACCCCGACCGCGATCGCCACCGCCGTCAGCAGGAAGCGGCCGGGATGGAAGCGCCACTCGCCGCCGATCAGCCAGCCGAGCGCGAGCCGCCCGGACCAAAGCCCCGGTTCAGCGGCCACGTCGCTCCACCAGCCCCTCGGCCGTCAGCGTCAACACGCGGTCGGCGATGGCGGCGGTCGCGTCGGAATGGGTGACGATCACGCCCGCCGCACCACGCTCGCGCACCGCGCCGCCGAACAACGCCAGCACGCGCGCGGCGGTCTCGGGATCGAGGTTGCCGGTCGGTTCGTCGGCGAGGATCAGCGCCGGCGCATGAACGAGCGCGCGGGCGATCGCGACACGCTGCAACTCGCCGCCCGAGAGATCGCGCGCATAGCCGCCGCCGCGCCCGCCGAGGCCGACCGCCTCCAGCATCGCCTCGGCGCGAGTCCGCGCGGCGCGCGCATCGGCCGACACCAAGGCGAGCGGCAGCGCGACGTTCTGCGCGAGCGTGAGATACGGCAGGATGTGGAAGGCCTGGAACACGAAGCCGATCCGCTCGCGGCGCAACCGCGTGCGCGCCGCCTCGTCGAGCGGGCCGAGCGTGGTGCCCTCGATCGTGACGGTGCCTTCGTCGGCATCGTCGAGTCCGGCGAGGATGTTGAGCAAGGTTGATTTGCCGACCCCCGATTCGCCGAGGATCGCGACCAGTTCGCCGCCGCGCACCGCAAGATCGAGGCCGGCGAACAGCCGGCGCGGGCCGGGCACGCTTTTGCCCAGGCCGCGCACATCGAGGCGCGGCGCGGTCATGCGCCGGCGCGTGCCTGGAACAGCCGTCCGCCTTCGATCCACAGGATCAGCGCCAGCGCGACGACGCCAATGCCGAGATAGCCGAGCGCCAGCGGCAGCGTGGTGCCGTCATAGGATTGGCCGATTCCGGCAGCGACCACGACTGCGCCCACGCTCGAGATGAACCCCTGCACCGAGGAGGCGGTGCCGGCGATATGGCCGACCCGCTCCATCGCCATCGCGCCGAAATTCGATCCGCACAACGCGATGCACGTCATGCTCAGCGCTTGAAACACGATATAGGTGACGAGCGTCTCGTGTCCGCTGGCGATGATCGCGACGTGGACCAGCGACAGCGCGATCAGCCCGAACACCGCGCTTTGCGAGATCATCCGCATACCAAGCCGCTCGACCAGGCGGCTGTTGGCGAAGGCGGCGCACCCCATCGAGAAAGCGCAGACCGCGAACAGGATGGTGAACTTGCCGCCGGCGTGGAATTCATCGACGAAAATCTGCTGCGACGAGGAGACGAACGCGACGATCCCGCCGAAGGTCAGCGCGCTGCTCACCGCATAGCCGATCGAGAAGCGGTCGGTCAGCGTCAGGCGGTAGGACTGGCGCATGGCCGCCAGCGAAATCGGGACTCGGCGCGCCTGCGGCAGCGTTTCGGCGAAGCGCGTCAGCGCCCAGACGAACACCACCAGCGTATAGGCGCCGAGCGCATAGAAGATCAGCCGCCACGGCCCGAACGCGAGCACCGCGCTGCCCAGCGTCGGCGCGAGGATCGGGAAAACGAAGAAGATCATCTGCGCGACCGACAAGGTGCGCGCCATCTGGCGGCCGGAGAAGCGATCGCGCACGATCGCGACCGACAGAACGCGCGACGAGGCCGAGGTCAGCCCCTGCAACACCCGCGCGCCGAGCAGCGCCGCGAACGAGGCCGAATGCGCCGCGAACACCGCCGCCGCCACGAAACACAGCAGCGCCACCACCACCACCGGCTTGCGCCCGAACCGGTCAGCGAGCGGGCCATAGAAGATCTGTCCGATGCCGAAGCCGAAGATATAGGCGGTGACGATCCACTGCCGATCATTTGCGGTGACGATCGCGAGATCACGCCCGATGTCGGCGAGCGCGGGGAGCATGAGGTCGACGCCCAGCGCGTTCACCGCCATCAATGCGGCGATGAACGCGACGAACTCGAACTCGCTCATCGGATAGCGTGCGGTCGGCGCGGTCATACCGCTCCCTTTCGCGGCACCCGCCCGACATTACAAGCTTTTGCGCCGCAGCGCGGGGTGCGGGGCCGCCCAGAAGGACGGCCCCGAACGATCAGAACTTGCCGCTGAGCTGAACGCCGACGATGCGCGGATCGTTGAAGACCGCCGCATTGTAATTGTCGAGCACGCCCTTGAGGTTCTTCTCGTTGGTCACGTTGCGCGTGAACACGGCGATCTCATACGCGCCTTCCGGTGCGGTGTAGCCCGCCTTCAGGCCCGCCTCGAACGTGCCGTCCGTGGTGTATTCGACCGTCTTGTACGGCACGAGGCTGGTATAGCCCTGGAGCGTCACGTCGCCGCCGACGAACAGCTTGCCGCCGTTGGGGAGCGGGAAGTCGTAGCGCGCGTTGCCATCGAGCTGATATTTCGGCGCGTTGGGCAGCGGGTTGCCGTCGATCTGCGCGAGCGTCGCCGTCGTCACGCCTGCCGGGTTGCGGATGGCAATCGTCGGGTTGAGCACGGTGCAGGTTACCGCGCCGTTGAGGAAGCACACCGGCGTATAGACGCGCTTGTCGTTGATCTCGGTGTGAAGCACGCTCGCGCCGAGGCCCATCGTCAGGTTCGGCACCGGGCGCCAGGTCAGCTCCGCCTCGCCGCCCCAGGCCTGTGCCTGATCGGCGTTGAACAGCAGGCCGTTGTTGTTGGCGTCGTTGCCGTTCAACTGGATGTTCTTGACCTTGTAGTAGAAGCCGGTCGCGTTGAAGCGCAGCGTGTTGCCGAGCAGGTTCGATTTGAAGCCAGCCTCATAGGAGGTGATCGTTTCCGAACCCGCAGTGACGAACGCAGAGCTGAACACGGCGTTGCGGCCCTGGATCGTCGGCCCGCGGAAGCTGTGTGCAACGCGCGCGAACAGGCTGACGTCGTCGGTCGCCTGGTAGCGCAGCGCAACGTCCCAGCTCGGCTGCGTGTCGGACAGACGGACGAAGGTCGGCGCCGTCGCCGGGAAGGTCGAGACCCCAGCCGCGTTGCGCGGCCCGACAACGAGGCGAGTCGATTTGGCGTCGTTGGTGACGCGCACGCCGCCCGTGATCGTCAGCTTGGGGACGATCTCATAGCTGGCCTGACCGAAGCCGGCATAAGAGGTGTTGATGTTGCGCAGCACGACATAGTTGTTCGGGTTGCGCGCCGCCTGCCCCGGCAGCAGGAAGAAGCCGCGCTGATCGAACTCGGTATTGTCGCGCGAGTAGAAATAGATGCCGCCGATCTGCCATTTGAAGCGGCCGGTGCTGTTGTTGGCGAGGCGGACTTCCTGGGTAAGCTGGTCGAGATCACGCACCCGGCCCTGGCTCTCGCCGAAGTACAAATTGCCCGGGAAGTTGGTCGCGACGCCGCCATCGGTGTCGCCACGGCTGTAGCCCGAGGTAGTCTCATAGGCGCTGATCGAGGTCAGCGTGACGCCGCCGAAATCGTTCTTCATGTTGAGCGACGTGCCGTAGGTCTTGTACGCCTGCGGGTTGCCAGCACCTTCGTCGAGCCCGACGAATGCGCGCGGCGTGTTGCTCACGTCGTTGCTGCCCTTGAGGATGCCGCCGCGATGGAAGATCGTCGAGGTGCCGCTGTAATCGCGCGCATGTGCCGAGAGCAGGCCGGTGAAGCCGGTGTCCGGCGGAGTCAGCTCGAGCTGGACGCGGATGTCCTTCTCCTCGAAGCCGCCCAGAGTGTCCTTCCCGCCGGTGGTGCCGTCGGCGCTGTTGGTGCCGGTGTAGGTGTTGGTGATCCAGTTGTCGCGGCGCTGGTACAGACCCGACACGCGGAACTTCAGCACATCTTTGACGATCGGCCCGCCGACGCCAGCATCGAGCGTGACGGTATTGTACGTGCCGTAGGACGCCGTCGCACGGCCGGTGAACTCGTTGGTCGGCTTGTTGGTGTCGAACTTGATGATGCCCGCAGTGGTGTTGCGGCCGAACAGCGTGCCCTGCGGCCCGCGCAGCACTTCGATCTGGGCGACGTCATACACCGGGTTCGACTTGAGCACGACATGCTCGAGCACGACGTCGTCCTGGATGATCGACACGGGCTGCGACGCGCCGAGGTAGAAATCGATATTGCCGAGGCCGCGGATGTAGAAGCGCGGGAAGATCTTGCCGGTGGTCGTCTCGGCATACAGGCCGGGGACGCGGTTGGCGAGTTCGAGCAACGTGTCGCTGCCGCCAGCGGTATAGTCGCGCAGGTCGCTGCCCTGGAGCACGCCGACCGAGATAGGCACATTTTGGAGATTCTCCGAACGCCGCTCGGCCGTCACGACGATATCGCCGAGCGTGCCATCGGGCGCAGCCTCGCTCGCGGCTGCTGTCGTTGGCGCGTCCTGCGCCGAGGCGGCAGTCGCGAACGACAGCGCGGCGGTGGCGCAGCCGACGAAGAGAAACGAGCGGACGGTAAAGTTGGACACGGGAACCCCCAAGGTAAAATGATCGATTCGATCGAAGCGCTTCGTCCGCACGCACGCCACCGCGCGCCGGTTCCTCAAGAACAGGCGTCCGATGGTTTTTGCGGCTGACCCTTGCATCGCGGCTAGGATCGGATTGTGTAGTTTTGATGACAGCGATTTTGCTTTTAAGGCGACCTGCCGTTCAGCCGGCCATGCCCCGTAAACACTTGCTCCCCTAGCGATCTTTTCATCGACGCGGCGCGCCCTTCGCGCAAAATTCCGCCATGCGCCAGCCCCACTTCGGGCAGGGTGATGCGATTACGAACCAGTGTGATATTCATCCCACACCGGTGGGGGCGCCTGTTAACCCGCTTCGATTTGGTGCAGGGAGCGGCGATGCAGTGCCCCCGACCCAGCGCGCGATGACCCCGACCGTCCTCAACATCACCCGATCGATCCTCGGCCAGCCGTGGCGCTGGCGGATGCTGGCGGCGGACGCGCGCGATCCCGGTTTCGCGCCCGACGATCTCGTCACGCACCTGCTGCTCGCGCGCGGCTGCCCGCGCGACGCGCTCGACGCGCACCGGGCACCGAGCATCCGCGCGTTCATGCCCGATCCGTCGATCTTTCAGGACATGGACCGCGCCGCCGCGCGACTCGCCGATGCGGTACAGGCTGGCGAGCAGGTCACGATCTTCGGCGACTATGACGTCGATGGCGCGACCTCGGCCGCGCTGATGATCCTGCTGCTGCGCGATCTCGGACTGGAGGCGCGTGCCTATATCCCCGACCGGCTGATGGAGGGCTATGGCCCCTCGGGCGAGGCCTTGGTGCGGTTGGCGCAGGAAGGCGCGAGCCTGATCGTGACGGTGGATTGCGGCGCGCAGGCGTTCGAGGCGCTGGAGATGGCGCGTGTGGCCGGAGTCGACGTGATCGTGGTCGATCATCACAAATGCGCGACCGCGCTGCCGCACGCGCACGCCTTGGTGAACCCGAACCGGCTCGACGAGGACGAAGGCGCCGCGCACGGGCACCTCGCGGCGGTGGGGGTGGCGTTCCTGCTTGGCGCGGCGCTGGTACGGACGCTGCGCGCGCGCGGCCATTTTGCGGACCGGGCTGAGCCGCGGCTGCTCGACCTGCTCGATCTGGTCGCGCTCGGCACGGTCGCGGACGTGGCGCAGTTGAAGGGGCTTAACCGCGCGTTCGTGGCGCAGGGTCTCAAGGTGATGGGGCAGCGCCGCAACATCGGCCTCGGCGCGCTGGCGGACGCGGCGCGGATGAAGCGCGCGGCGGTGTGTTCCGATCTCGGCTTCGCGCTGGGGCCGAGAATCAACGCCGGCGGGCGAGTCGGCAAGTCCGATCTCGGCGTGCGGCTGCTGACCACGCGCGATCCCGCCGAAGCGCAGGCGATCGCGGCCGAGCTCGACCGGCTGAACGAGGACCGCCGCGCGATCGAGGCGCAGGTACAGGAAGCGGCCGAGGAGATCGCGGTCCACAAGGGCAACCGCGCGGTGATGGTCGTCGCCGGGCGCGGCTGGCACCCCGGCGTGATCGGCATCGTCGCGGGGCGGCTCAAGGAGAAATACGGCCGGCCCGCGATCGTCATCGCGTTGGATGACGCAGGCGTCGGCAAGGGGTCGGGCCGGTCGATCACCGGAGTCGATCTCGGTGCTGGCGTGCTGGCGGCGAAGGACAGCGGGCTGCTGGTCGCGGGCGGCGGGCATGCGATGGCAGCGGGTCTGACGATCGCGGAAGATCGGCTTGAGGCGTTCGGGGATTTCCTGGAGGAGCGACTGGAAGCAGCGGTGACGCGCTCGATCGGCGACCGCGCGCTGCTGGTCGATGCACTGCTCGCGCCGGGCGGGGTCAACCCCGCGCTGGTCGAGTCGATGGAAGCCGGTGGCCCCTACGGCATGGGCTGGCCCGCGCCGCGAATCGCCGCCGGGCCGGTGCGGATCATCAAGGCCGATGTGGTCGGCAACGGCCACGTCCGCGCGATCGCCAGTGGCGACGACGGCCGCCCCTTGAAAACCGTCGCCTTCCGCGCCGCCGACACATTATTGGGGCAAGCGCTGCTGGGGGCGCCCCCGCACCGCAAGCTATGGCTCGCCGGACGCGCCAAGATCGACGACTGGGGCGCGAAGCCTGCAGCGGAGTTGCACCTCGACGATGCGGCCTGGGCCGATTAGGCGCTTGACGTTGCGCGCGTGTTTCCCTAGCAGCGCCCAACGCCCGCCCGGCAACAGGCATGGCCCCTTCGTCTAAGGGTTAGGACGCGGCCCTTTCACGGCTGAAATACGGGTTCGAATCCCGTAGGGGTCACCATCGTCAAGCCAGAATTGACGGGATTCGGTGCTTTTTGGTGGTACCGCGAATTCTGCACCCACAATCGGTCCCACATTTTCTGTAGGCTTTAATGGGCGGCCTTGGACCTATCTGGGCGATAAGTTGCCGTTTTTAGATCGGGGGCAAACAATCGACCGTCCCCCGCTTCCCGGGAAATTGCATGGGAAAATGACCGGTCCTGGGCCGATGACGGACTAACAGGTTTGCGCGTACGGCGGTGGGAAACGGACATTCGTTTAAGCATTTCGCGGAGCCGGAAAGACCCAGAGCACGAAGCCGCTGCGCGGCAGTGGTGTTGGCGTTGATGTAGTGCGTCGGCGCCGAGGTTTGGCCACGCTGCGGCGGTAGCGGACGATGGAGTTCCTTCAACGAGAGGAACTTCACCATGGCGATTGTACCGACCGAGCGACCCGTCACCCCGCTGCGTCAGCGCATGCTCGACGACATGGCGATGCGTTCAATGGGCGCTCGAACCCAGCACGACTATATCCGCCACGTTCGCGCCTTCGCGGCGTTCCTCGGGCGCTCACCCGACACCGCGAGCGCCGAGGACGTGCGGCGCTTCCAGCTCCACCAGCGCGAGCACGGTATCGGGGAGTCCACCATCGGGGCCACCGTGTCGGCGCTGCGCTTCCTGTTCGACGTAACGCTCGAGCGACCGGACCTGTCGCGCAAGCTGGTGCTGGCGCATCGCCCCAGGAAGCTGCCCGACGTGCTGAGCGTCGATGAGGTAGCCAGGCTGCTCGAGGCGGCACCGGGCATCAAGTACCGGGCGGCACTTGGCGTGGCCTACGGCGCCGGGCTGCGCGTGTCGGAGGTCGCACATCTCAAGGCCGACGATATCGACAGCAAGCGGATGCTGATCCGCATCGAGGAGGGCAAAGGGCGCAAGGACCGCGACGCCATGCTGTCGCCGCAGCTGCTCGAGTTGCTGCGACTGTGGTGGCGCGAAGGCAAGCGGCGCAGTGTCCTGCTGCCGCACGGCTGGCTGTTTCCGGGGCGCAGCTACACCGATCCGATCTCGACACGGCAACTCCATCGGGCCGTCTGCGAGGCGGCCGAAGCGGCGGGGATCCGCAAGCGCGTCAGCCCGCACACGCTGCGGCACAGCTTCGCCACGCACCTGCTCGAGCAGGATGTCGATATCCGCGTAATCCAGGTGCTGCTCGGGCACCGCAAGCTCGAGACGACCGCGCTTTACACCAAGGTCGCCACCCGCACGATCCGCGCGGTCACCAGCCCGCTCGACCGGCTTATGGCGCTCATGGAAGGGAAGACGCCCGCCGGTTGACGCGGCGTTGCGCGCCTCCTTCGAGGTCGCCGACATCTTCCGCAGCGCAGGGCCTGCCTACCGGGCTGCGCATGCCGGACATCTGAGCTTGCACCAGCTCAAGGTCATGTCCGCGATCGAGCATTGCCGCACCGCCGCGCTCGGCGGTCACACCGAGGCCTGCACCGACTGCGGGCACTGGCGGGTCGCCTATAACTCCTGCCGCAACCGGCATTGTCCGCGATGCCAGGGCGCCGCTGCGCGCACCTGGCTCGAGGCACGAGAAGCCGACCTGCTGCCGCTCGGGTATTTCCATGTCGTCTTCACGCTGCCTGCCGAGATCGGCGATATCGCCTATCAGAACAAGACGGCGCTCTACGGTCTGCTGTTCAAGGCGGCGTCCGACACGATGATGACGATCGCCGCCGACCCCAAGCATCTCGGCGCGCGGATCGGCATCACTGCCGTGCTTCACACCTGGGGATCGGCGATGACGCATCATCCGCACATTCACATGATCGTGCCGGGCGGCGGCATCGCCCGAGACGGCACGCGATGGATATCGTCGCGTCCCGCGTTCCTCCTGCCGGTGCGGGTGCTGGGCAAGCTGTTCCGCCGCCTGTTCCTGACCGGGCTGGTGGCGCTGCACGCGGCCGGGCGCCTCGGCTTCTACGCCGGCATGGCGCACCTCGCCGACCGTCGCGCCTTTCTGCGCCACCTCGCACCGGTCAGGAAGAAGCGTTGGGTCGTCTACGCCAAACCACCGTTCTCGGGGCCCGAGGCGCACCTCGCCTATCTGTCGCGCTACACCCACGGCGTCGCCATCTCGAACAGCCGCCTGCTCCGCATCGACGAAGCCGGGGTCACGTTCCGCTACAAAGATTACCGCCGCGACGGTGCCGATCGCCAGCAGGTCATGACGCTCAGCCCCGACGAGTTCATCCGCCGCTTTCTGCTGCATGTTTTGCCAAAAGGCTTCCACCGCATCCGCCATTACGGCCTGCTCGCCAGCTCCGCCCGAAAGGCCAGCCTCGCCCGCGCCCGCCAGTTACTGAATGTCGCGCCGCCGCCTGAACATGTACCCGAAGACCAGCCCGACGCGCGCCCGCCATGCCCGTGCTGCGGCGGACACATGGTCGTCATCGAGACCTTCGAACGCTGGCGACAGCCGCGCGCGCCACCAAACCCGACCGTACCGCCCGGGACGATCGCGCCATGACCCGGCATGGCCTGGCATCATCGAACCGCGCTGTTGCTCCGCTTGCGGCGTCGATGCCACTCGTGCCGCCCTCGCCTGCCACCACGCTGGGCCCTGATCCGCACCCCACCCTTTGCTCCTGACCGATGAAATGACGCTCGAACACGCCCTGTCCGCAAGCTCCGGCGTCCCGATCGTCGACCATCGCGCTCGGCCGACGACCGGGCCAAAAACGCTTTCCCCATAGCTCACCGCCCGTGGCCCGCGGCTTCCTGCTTTGGAGGAAATCGTACACCTGCCGGTGCCCGATTTTCTTCACAGAACGCGACGTTCACACCGACTTGAACTAGGGCGCGAAGCAGCCGTAGGGTCTAAGCGCAGCCGTTAGCATCGGCTGATCGCCGCGCTCACCCGCGCCTCAAAAGCCGATACGACCGCCGTTCTCCGGCTTCACCAGACTCTCGCACCGCAACCGCTCGATGATCTCCAGCGCACTCGTCGTCGGCGCATGTCGCAACTGCCTGGCCACTACCGCGAAATCACCGGGCGTGAGGTTCCGCAATTCGCCCAGCGCCGCCGGAGCCGCCTGCCCGAAGAAGCGTGCGAACGCTTGCGCGGCTCGATCCTGTCCGAGCGGACGCAGGTCGAGCTTGAACACGAAGCGGCGCAAGGTCGCTGGGTCGAGGCTACCGGCATGATTGGACGCCGCGACGACCGGCAGCGGATGCCGGTCAAGCCAGGTGAGCAGTTCGTTGACCTGGCCCACTTCCCAGCTGTTATGCGCCCGCGAGCGATCGAACAGCAGCGAATCCGCCTCGTCGAGCAGAAGTACACCTTCAGCACGGCGCGCTTCGGCAAAGGCGTCGGCAATCTGCTTCTCGGTCTCGCCGACCCATTTCGACAGCAGGTCCGACGCGCGCTTGACGATCAGCGGGCGGTCCAACGCGCGGGCGAGGTGATGCGCCATCGCGGTCTTGCCGGTGCCGGGCGGACCGGTGAGCAGCAGCGACACGTCGGGCGTATCGCTCCCGCGTATCGCATCGAACAGCGGCGCGAGCGGGCGATCGAGCTCGAACAGGTCGAGATCGAGTGCGCCCGGTCCGTCGAGCGGGAGTTCTCCGCCACGCAGCGCGCGTACCAGAGCGGTCGCCGCGCCGACGCCGCCATCGGCCTCATCCGCGAGCCGCGCCGCTCGCGCAGCAACGCGCAGCACCGATGCCGTCTCCGGCGCACCATCGATCAGGCGCGCGAACCCGTCGCCCGGCGTCACACCTTCGTCGCGTGCGATCCGGTCGAGGATGCGCAGCGCGGCCCGGCGTGGCGGAGCCGACAGCTTTAGCACGAAGCTCATCCTTCGCAGGATCGAATCGTCGACGTTGCCGATCGCATTGGTCGTCCAGATGACCGGAACGGCATTGGTCTCCAGCATGCGGTTGACGAAGACCTTGCTGCCCTCGCGCTTCGCGAACCAGTCGCCATCGGAGCGCTGGCTGTCGCCGATGAAATCCTCCATCTCGTCAAACAGCAGCGCCGCGCCGCCGGAGGGTCCGAGAAGGCGCTGCGCCAGCCTCAGCGCGCCGACGCGCTCCTTGCGCGTCGGTTCGTTGTCGTCTTCGTCGGCTTCCGCGACACCACGCATCTCGACCCCCGCCGCCGTGGACAGCGTGCGGGCGAACTCGGTCTTGCCGGTGCCGGGCGGACCGTGAATCAGGATGTTGATGCCCGGCGCGCGCTCGCGCACCGCCCCGCGCAAAAGCCGTACGAGGAAGTCCGCATCGGCGACATGCGCGAAATCGTCGAGCGTCAGCGCCGCCTGCTGGCGCGCCCCGACGAGCGCATCGATCATCTCCGCCCCCGATGCCGGCGCGCGGTCGAGCAGGCGCTCGAGGGGCCAGCGCAGATCGACCTCGACCACGCCCTGCCAGTCGGCCACGAAGCTGACTAGCCCGAGTCGCAGCACGGGACTCTGCCGCACGGCACGCTCGGCGTCCTGGGGTTCAGCCCCTGCCAACACGCCGAGCAGCGTCGGCAGATCATGCCCTTGACGCGAAGCGAGTTCCGCGAGTGAACGGACACGCTGGAGCCGGTCGCACGCCACCATCAGCGTGAGCAACGCCGCATCGACCGGCCCGAACCTAAGCAGGCGCGCGAGTTCGGCCGCGAGGCGCAACGCCTGCGGTTTTGCAGCACGCTCAGGCCGCGCCTGTTCGAGGCCGGCCAGCAGCATGTCCCAGCCAAAATCCTCGCCGGGCGCGCCCGCGACCAGCCAGTCGGCGTGGGGCTGCGCCCATTCCGTGATCGCCTTCGCGAGTCCTGCGGTCGCGGGCACGCCGCGACCGATCCGGAGCAGCATGCTCCGGACGATATAATGTTCGTCCATGATGTCCCACCGGCCTCGACCGGACGCGCCGAAGCTCGCCCGTCAGGCTCTTTCGAATTTCAGATTATTTCGAAACGCGGCCGCGGATCATCCCGCCGGGCCGCAGCGCCGTGGGACGCTTACGAGAAGGGCTGGAAACCGGCGGGCAAAACGCCCCGAATGTCGGTAATCACCAGCAATGCATATCTCCGTGTCGACTCCGTGAGCGGTGTCGCGGCGGCGCCATTAGCCGAAAAGCGCCGCCGCGACAACTAGGATACCGTGACGAGGTTGGACTCGCCCTGCCGCACCTCGAACGTCGTGCGGCGCCCGGTGAACCGCTCGATGATGTCCGCCGCCGTGAGGCTGTGCTGGCTGAGCTTGACCGTCGTGAAGCTGCCCCCGCCCGCGAGCGCGAACGGCAACAGCAGCTGGTCCGCCAGATATGGCCCGGCGAACGCATCGGTCGCGAGGAACCCGGCCATGCGGTGCGCCGCCGTCTTGGCGAGCGATTCCGCCGACACGCCGAGCTTGCCGAAGCCCGTGACGATCTCCGTGACATGCTCGAACTGCGCATCCAATAACAACGCATTACCCGGCCCCTGCTCGGCGGGGAGCTCGCGCACGGCGAACGCATCCTCCGGCCAATCGGGCAGGAACTTCCGCGCGGTCTTGAGCTCGCGGTCGGCGATGTCGCACGCCAGCGCCGCGAACAGCGCCGTCGCCGACACCGATTGCAGCGCGCCGCGCATCAGACAGTCGATCGGCGCGAGCTTGCCGGGCATGATGTCGACCTCGATCGGGGCCGCCACCGCGCGGGTAAAAGCCGTGCCGCATCAGCCGCATCTCGATCTGTGCTCTGCCGGGACCTGCATGTTTGACCTTGAGAGTAGTCAATGCCATCTGAAACCCCGCAATGAAGTCCCACATCAAGTCCCACACTTTGATCCGGATTTAGCGGAAAACTGTGGGACGCACTGGCTCGACAGTTTTCAAGTATTAGCAATAAGATCAAGAAGCTGGGACGTAATGATGGTTCCTGGAATTTCACAACGGTATCCGTAGGGGTCACCAACAAGCCCCCCCAGAGGGTGCCAGAAGATGCCGTAAATGGCTGTTTTCTGCGAGTTTTCGTGGTATAAGCATCCCAGTCGGATCGGCGGAATACCACTCCATACCAGCAAATTTATGGTATTTCTGATGGCAGCTCGCCGGTCGCTCGGATGGAGATACCATCATGGCGTTATCGGTGGTGGCGATCAAAGCTGCTGAGAATCGCAGCAAGGCATACAAGATTAGCGACAGAGACGGGCTCTATCTGCTCGTGACGCCGACCGGCGGCCGGTACTGGCGGATGAACTATCGCTATCTCGGCAAGCAGAAGACGCTGGCGTTCGGCGTCTGGCCGGACACCGGCCTAGCCGAGGCTCGTGCCGAATGCGACGCAGCGCGCAAGATGCTCGCGCGCGGTGAGGACCCAGCCGAGCGGATGAAGCTCGACCGGATCGCCGCGACAGTAGCGGCGTCCAACAGCTTCAAGGCGGTTGCCGACGAATGGCTGCTCAAGATAGAGAAGGAAGGCCGCTCGGCGGTCACGATGAAGAAGCTGCGCTGGCTGCTGGACTCCATCAATGCCTCCATCGGCAAGCGCCCCATCGCGTCGATCTCAGCGCACGAACTGCTGCTGATGCTGCGGAAGATGGAAGGCAAGGGCCGCTACGAAACCGCTAAGCGGCTTCGCAGCACCTGCTCGCAGGTATTCCGCTATGCCATCGCTACGGCACGCGCCGAGCGCGATGTGGCGGCCGATCTGCGTGGCGCGCTAATCGTCCCGAAGCCGGTCCATCGTGCTGCCATCACCAGGCCCAAGGCCGCAGGAGAGTTGCTGCGGGCCATTGACGCGTTCGAGGGACACCCGAACACGCTGACGGCGCTCCGGCTGCTACCGCACGTGTTCGTGCGGCCAGGAGAGCTGCGCTTCGTCGAATGGGCAGACTTCGATCTTGAGAAAGCGATTTGGACGATACCGCCGCACAAGACCAAGATGCGGCGGGCGCACACAATCCCCCTCTCCCGCCAAGTGCTCAAGATCGTCGCCTCGATCGAACACGATGCGGAGTACAGCTCCTATCTCGTCCCGTCGCTACGCTCCGTCGAGCGGCCGATGTCGGAGAACACGATCAACGCCGCCCTGCGCCGCATGGGGTACGCACAGGACGAGACGACCGGGCATGGCTTCCGCGCGATGGCGGCCACGCTGCTGAACGAAATGGGGCTATGGCACACCGACGCAATTGAGCGTCAGCTCGCGCATTGCGACAACAATGCGGTCCGTCGCGCCTACACGCGCGGCGAGTATTGGGACGAGCGCGTCGTATGATGCAGCACTGGTCCGACCATCTCGACTTCCTCCGCGACGGCGCCAAGGTGCTCAAGGGCAAGTTCGGGAAGGCAAAAGGCAGTAGGGACTTCTAAAAATGGGGCCGATTGCGGAATGGATGCTTTTCGAAATGACTGCCACGAAAGCTGACGTCGCATAGAACTCGCGTCGCTAGAAGATTGATCGGAATCGGCGTGACCGCCAAGGATCAAATGGCGAACACGACAGACAGTGCGTGCAACTTTCTCGAGAGCCTTCAACGCTTCGATCTGTCGATGCTGCTGCGGCATTGCCGGGCCTCGATTGAACAACTCGAAACCGCGTTAGATTGGTTTTCCGACCTGGAAGACGAAGCAATCATCGTGCGGGCGCCGAACCCGATCGCCGACGCGTTGCGATCGTTGCCGCTGCAGGATCGGGAGCGGATCGCCGAAGCCATTCTGAGCGCGCAGCAAGCCAGTAGGCAACACGAAGATATCCGCGTCGAAACGCTAGAAGGTCCCAACGCAACCGGCGCGGCCGCATTGCTATCGGAATTGCTGATCCATCGCGCAATGATGATCGACGTTGCGACCGGCGGCGCACGGATTCAGGACGTCGACGACTACTATCGGGCGCGAGAAGTCCGCATCCGGCAATCGATCCCCGATGGCGTCGCATACGAAAACTCCACGCCGATTTGTGGGCGTGGTATCGCCATTGGAGCGCGGAACTGCCGCAATACAAGGATCGGCGTTTCTATGTGCGCCAGCTATTCGGCCCCGCGATCGAAGCCATTGCAAAGCGCTCTTCGCTGCCTTCGGAACCCCGCGAGGCCACAGGCTGGGAGCGGGTTGACCGCGCATTGTCGAAGGCGCGGGCACAGCTTGAAACCGCATCCGCTGAAGAAGATTTCCAGGCGATCGGCCTACTATGCCGCGAAGTCATCATATCGCTGGCGCAGGCGGTCTATGATCCTACAATCCACGAAACCTTAGACAGTGTTCGGCCAAGCGAAACTGATGCGAACCGGATGCTTGAAGCATATATCGCTCACGTCTTTCCTAGCGGGAGCAACAAGGAAGTCCGGGCGCACCACCGCGCCTCACTGGCGTTGGCGCTGACCTTCAACATCGCCGAACCGCTACCCAGCAACTCGCCGCACTGTGCGTCGAAGCGACCGCATCAACAGCCGCAGTTGTGTCGATCATCGCCCGCGCAAGTCCAGATCAATGATCCCAGCGCGGAGGTCGAAAGCCACCGATCCGGTTTTGGAATAGGTCTGCACATCATTGAACGGGCGCATTGTCGACCGGCAGCTCATGCGGAAAGCGGGCTTCCCGCTTCTGGGCCGATTGCAGACTGGCAGGTTTCGGATGGAGTGAATGGCATAGCGGATATTCTTCATTAGGTTCGTTAACCCGCCGAGACCCACAATTGGCTATTCAGACCGCCCCGCTTGCTCGCCGATTTTCGGGCGCAAGTTAATGTCCGCGGGTGGCCTTCGCCACTCAACTCGAAAAGCAACGGGCGGGTTTAAACCCGCCGTTGCTTCACCCGCGCACCTGCGCGACAACGACGGCCGGTCTCTGGTTGCAGCTAGATGAAAGACGGGGGTCACGTCAGATGACATCCGGATAGGCGCCGAACGACAGCAGCTTTTCCTTGCCGTCAAACCGGTATTTGAACCGCCAGAGCTTCGAGCCATTGGGACGAACGAGCAGATACAGCCCCTCGCCGTCAGCGAGCTTGTAATCCTTCGCGCGTTCGGTGGCGTAGCATGCTTCGAGTTCCTTGAGCGCCATTGGGGGTACTCCTGCCGGGATGCAGGATCATACGACGTAGTGGCATCCAGAGCGATCCGGTGAGCGGATCTGGCGGCCTGCGACTCGGCGGAAGGCGTGGAAAAAAGGCAATAAAAAACCGCCTCGGGCTGACCTGAGACGGTTTGGTATGTGTGGTGTATGGTTGCGGGGACAGGATTTGAACCTGTGACCTTCAGGTTATGAGCCTGACGAGCTACCGGGCTGCTCCACCCCGCGCCAAGGTGTCCCCGCTGTTGGGCGGGGTATGAGACATGTGAATGGGTTCTGATCCGATTTCGAGCTTGCGCACAGGCTTCAATGCCTGGCGACGACCTACTCTTCCATCGCTTAAGCGATAGTACCATTGGCGCAGTCTGGTTTCACGGCCGAGTTCGGGATGGGATCGGGTGGGGCACAGACGCTATAGCCACCAGGCAATGGAGCCGGTGCGCAAGCTGTGATCGGGTTTAAAATCGTGCACGTGCTGTGAAGGTATGTTTGTATCAGGCGTTGCAAATGATCATCCGCGCGTCTTTGACACATGCTGGTCACCGGGCACCCATCAAAGTGATACTTTGATGGGACCCGCCCAGGATTGTCATTGATGGCGGGACTCTCAAGCGCGAATAGAGCAATTAGTATCGGTTAGCTCCATGCGTTACCGCACTTCTACATCCGATCTATCAACGTGATGGTCTTTCACGGCTCTATGAAATCTTATCTCGAGGGAGGCTTCCCGCTTAGATGCTTTCAGCGGTTATCCCGTCCATACATAGCTACCCTGCTGCGCTCCTGGCGGAACGACAGGTACACCAGAGGTATGTTCAACCCGGTCCTCTCGTACTAGGGTCAACTCCTCTCAAATTTCGACGCCCACGGCAGATAGGGACCAAACTGTCTCGCGACGTTCTGAACCCAGCTCACGTACCACTTTAATTGGCGAACAGCCAAACCCTTGGGACCTGCTCCAGCCCCAGGATGTGATGAGCCGACATCGAGGTGCCAAACAACCCCGTCGATATGAGCTCTTGGGGGTTATCAGCCTGTTATCCCCGGCGTACCTTTTATCCGTTGAGCGATGGCCCTTCCACGAGGGACCACCGGATCACTATGACCGACTTTCGTCTCTGCTCGACTTGTCAGTCTCGCAGTCAGGCGGGCTTATGCCATTGCACTCTAACAGACGGTTTCCAACCGTCCTGAGCCCACCATCGCGCGCCTCCGTTACTCTTTAGGAGGCGACCGCCCCAGTCAAACTACCCGCCACAGAGGGTCCCTGATCCAGTTTCATGGATCGAGGTTAGACATCAGAAAACAACAGGGTGGTATTTCACCTATGGCTCCACATCAGCTGGCGCCGATGCTTCAAAGCCTCCCACCTATGCTACACAGTTCTTTCCTAATGCCACTCTGAAGCTGCAGTAAAGGTGCACGGGGTCTTTCCGTCTAACCGCGGGAACCCCGCATCTTCACGGGGAATTCAATTTCGCTGAGCATGTCCTGGAGACAGTGGGGAAGTCGTTACGCCATTCGTGCAGGTCGGAACTTACCCGACAAGGAATTTCGCTACCTTAGGACCGTTATAGTTACGGCCGCCGTTTACCTGGGCTTCATTTCAGAGCTTGCACTCCTCCACTTAACCTTCAGGCACCGGGCAGGCGTCAGGCCCTATACGTCGTCTTGAAGCCGACTTAGCAGAGCCCTGTGTTTTTGCTAAACAGTCGCTACCCCCTGGCCTGTGCCCCCTCATAATGCTTGCGCAATGTGAGGGCCTCCTTCTTCCGAAGGTACGGAGGCAATTTGCCGAGTTCCTTCAGGACACTTCTCTCAAGCGCCTTGGTATACTCTACCTGACCACCTGTGTCGGTTTCGGGTACGGTCTATACGGTGGGGCTATTTCCTGGAACCTCTTCGAAGCCCTCCCAATCCAATAAGGGAGAACAACACACGAGATCCGTCACACACCACCAGGCCCACGAATATTAA